>CP018627.1:10807329-11409772 GCA_002021875.1 Streptomyces hygroscopicus | reverse complement strand
CTGGAGACCGACGTACAACTCCGGCCGAGTGCGGCGTAGCTCGCCGATCCAGCCCGGTACCAGGTACTCGGCCACGGTCATGCTGGCCGCCACCCTCAGCTCAGCGTCCCGCTTCGTACGCAGCGCCTCCGCGCCGGTCAGCAGCCCCTCCAGCTCCTGCAGGACCCGCTGAGCCCAGCCCGCCACAGCCCGGCCCGCGTCGGTGAGCTGCGATCCCCGTCGCGTTCGGTCCACCAGCACCAGGCCCAGCCTGCGCTCCAGCGTGGACAGCCGCTTGCTCGCCGACGGCTGCGCCAGACCGAGCTGCGCCGCCGCACCGCTCAAGCTCCCCACGTCTCCGACAAGGACGAGCAGCCGCAGTGATTCCAAATCCGGCAACTGGCTCATAGCTCCAGGGTATGTGCCGGACCCGGTCGGCAGTCATACCTCTTGGCTATGACCTCCTCACGATCTAGGGGCTACAACCGCGGTCCAGAGCGCATCAGAGTCGAGGCCATGAGCCAAGATCTGTACCGTCAGGGCCCTACACGGCCGGAGGCTGAACCGGGGCAGGCATCCCGGCCCGCCGTGCAGCGCGGCAAGCAACCCCGCCGCTCACCCATGAGCCGAGGAACAGCGGCCGCAGCCTCTGTCATACCTGGTCTGGCCCTCGTCCTGGCTCTCGCGGTGGCGGGCACGGCGGTGGGGAAAATGTTTCCGCTCGTCGGCGGCCCAGTGGCCGGGATCGTCCTCGGCGTGCTGCTGGCCGCTCTGGCGAGGCCAGGAGCTCGGCTGCGCCCCGGCATCGGTTTCGCAAGCAAGCAGGTACTGCAGGTTTCGGTCGTCGTCCTGGGCTCTCAATTGTCGCTGGCCCAGATCGTCCAGGTGGGCGTCGGCTCATTTCCGGTGATGATCGGTTCGTTGGTGGTCTGTCTGACCGCCGCATACGGCATCGGCCGGTGGCTCGGCATCGTTGGGGACCTGCGTACGCTGATCGGCGTGGGCACAGGCATCTGCGGCGCGTCGGCGATCGCAGCGACTGCCCCGGTCATCGGCGCAGCCGGGGTTGAGGTGGCCTACGCGGTCTCCACCATCTTCTTGTTCAATGTCGCCGCCGTGCTCGCCTTCCCACTGCTCGGCCACCTGTTGGGGATGAGCCAGCACAGCTTCGGCCTCTTCGCGGGGACGGCGGTCAACGACACGTCCTCAGTGGTCGCCGCTGCCACCGTCTATGGTCAGACCGCAGCGAACTACGCGGTCACCGTCAAACTCACCCGTAGCCTCATGATCATCCCCATCTGCCTAGGGCTGGCCTGGCTGGTGAGACGCCGCAACCGTGCCGCATCGGAAGCTACGGCCCGCCCCCGGCTCCAGGTGGTCAAGCTGGTACCCGTGTTCCTGATCGGCTTCCTGCTGATGACCACAGCGAACAGCCTGGGTTTCATCCCGGCCGCCGCCCACCACGGACTCAGCGAGCTCTCGGTCTTTCTCATCACCGTCGCGCTCTGCGCAACGGGCCTGTCCACCGACCTCGCCGCACTGCGCCGCACCGGTCCCCGACCGCTCATCCTCGGTGCCTGCCTGTGGGTGGTGGTCTCAGTCACCAGCCTCGTTCTCCAATTCCTGACCAGTTCCTTGTGAGCGGGAGCCCTGGGAGAGTTCATCTGTGCCGTGGCGACCGAGGCCAGGTTGATTGCTCCGGAAGCTTGCGGTTCTCCGGGGATGCGGGGTCCTCGCGCCGGCAACGTGTGGTCGAAGACCAGTAACAACTGGTCTCGGCCGCGACGTCAGCGTCCCGCGGGGAGCCTGGTCGTGAAGTCCGCGAACCAGGCCAGCATCTCGGGGTGGGTGATGGCACCCTCAGCGCTCGCCTCGGCGATGGGAGCGCCTTGGATGATGCGCTTGACCGGCACCTCTAGATGCCGCCGTGGCCCTGCACGATGCCCTTCGGCACGCCCGTGGTGCCCGAGGACCACAAGATCCACAGGGGATGGTCGAAGGGGACGTCGACAAAGGTGAGGTGCGCTTCGTTCGCCAGCAGGGCGGACCAGGAGTGCTGTACCACCTCAGGGCGCTGGGACCACGACGATGTGCTGGAGGACGTGTGGAGGTAGTCGACCGCGATCAGGTGCCGCACCGTGGGCAGTCCGTCCGCGAGCTCAGCGATCTGCGGACGCCGGTCGAACTCCTTGCCCCCGTAGAAGTAGCCATCGGCGGCCACCAGAACCGTCGGCTGTGCCTGCCGCATGCGCGCGAGAACGCTGGGCGTGCCGAAGTCCGGCGAGCACACCGTCCACACCGCGCCGACAGCGGCGGTCGCCAGCAACGCGACCACGGCATGTGACGTATTCGGCAGGTAGCCGGCGACGCGGTCGCCAGGTCCGACGCCCATACCTCGAAGGGACGCGGCGACAGCCGCGACCTCTCGCTCGAGCTGCTCCCACGAGGTCTCGACAGGAACGCCGTCCTCGGCTACCGAGATCAAGGCCGGGCGCGCGTCCGTGGCGCGTGCGAAGCACTGCTGGGCGAAGTTCAGCCGGGCTCCGGGGAACCAGGTGGCTTGGGGCATCGACGGGTCGGGCAGCACGGCGTCGTAGCCGCTGACGGTGTCGAGGCCGTAGAACTCCCATACCGCCGACCAGAATGCGGTGAGGCCGGTGGTGCTCCAGCGCCACAGTTCCGGGTAGGTGGAGAAGGACAGTCCCCGGGCCTCGCTCAGCCAGCGCATGAAGCTGGCGATATTGGAGCTTTCGGCCGTCGAGCGGCTTGGGGACCACAGCAGTTCGGAGTCGGTGCTCATGGGAGTCTCCAGGGACGGGTCGTGCGGGTGGGACCAGTGCGGAGCCGATGGGGTGGAAGTGCCTTTGGAGCCTCCGGAACCTTCAGAGCTCCGGATGGCCCGCTCACACGTGTCTGACGATGCCCACGTGAACCGGCCAACGACTCCCTCCTGCCCGGGATGAGTAGGAGGGAGTGCGAGGAGACCGCCACGTCAGGTCAGTTGGGCACTTCGGACGAGGCTCAGCTGAGCTCGCGGATGAATTCTTGCGCCTGAGGCCATTCGCCATAGCCGGAGGCGGGGTTGAGGTGTCCGACGGGGCCGAGGACCGCGAGGCGGCTCCCCCACGTCCGCGCGAGGTCGGCGACGCGATCGGCATCGGCCAGTGGATCGTTGGTGCTCGCTGCGACGATGCTGGGGAAGGGCAGCGGTATCCGCGGAGTTGGCGTCCAGCCGTTTTCGCCCAAGGTCTCCGGAGTGGGGTAGCCCTCCGGCAACGGGTTTTCGAAGTCCGGCGGCGCGGCCAGCAGCGCCCCCTTGACCGGACGCTGGTGCCGTTGCGCCCAGTGCACGGTGGTCATCACCCCGGCGCTGTGGGCGACCAGCACTACCGCGCCGGAGATGTCCGACAGCACCCCGTCCAAAGCGGCGACCTGGGCGTCGCAGGCCAGCCTGTCCTTCTCCAGCGGCGGCACCGAACGGCAGTTTTCGATCTTGTTGGCGAGGATGGTCTGCCAGTGGTCCGACACGTGATCACGCAGTCCGGGGACTATCACGATCGTCGGCGATGGGGTGAGGCTCATGACGAATACTCCGGGGTCGTGACCGCCGGGTCGGGGAGTAGCCCCAGGCGGCGCAGATCTTTTTCGTAGGAGGACCTGCCGATGGCGAAGGCCATGCTGCCTGCGAGCGCGACCAGCGGAACCACCTTCAGCGCGCCGAGCAGACCCCAGCGGTCCGCGAGCATGCCGGTCACCGCGGGCCCCGGGGCGAGCCCGAGCAGACTGTTGGCCAGGGTGAGTGTGGCCATGGCCGTCGCCGCGATGGCGGCCGGGGTCAGCCTCGCCACCATGGCAGCCGCCGGGCCGGCGGTGCCGCCGACCACCAGGGTCCCGGCAGCGATCAGTATGAGCTGCGGCGGCCCGGTGGGCAGCTGGAATGCGGTCATCAGCAGAACGAGCGACCCGAGGCTGCAGGCGGTCGCAACGGTCCACTTCCGGATCCCGGCCCCCTTGCTGAGGCGGTCCGCGACGACCCCCCAGAGGATCATTCCCGTGCCGCTGAGCAGCGCAAAGCCCCCGGCAGCCAACCCGGCCTTCGCGGTGGCCATGTCGTAGTAGCGGTTGAGGAAGCTGGGCATCCAGGCCAGCAAGGCCATCGTGAGGAACATCTGGGCCCCGCTGCCGATGTAGGCACAGACGACGGAGACCGAGGAGAACAGCCGCCGCAGCTGGGGCCCGAGGGGAGCACGTTCACCGGGCCGGCCGCTGTTCTTGCTCGCGGCCGACCCGAGCCTCTTCTCGGTGACCACGAGACCGTAGACCGCGGCCAGCACCAGTCCGAAGGCCCCCATGACACCGAACGCCCAGCGCCAGCCGTACGCCTCGCCTATGACGCCGCCGACCGACACGCCCAGCACGGATCCGAACGACCCTCCCGCCATGAACGCGCCGGAGAGCGTGGCCCGCAGACGGACGGGGAAGACGCTGAGGACCACCGCGATACCGACACTCCCGTAGGCCGCCTCTCCGACGCCCACCATGAACCGGCCCACGAACATCTGGCCGTAGCTGGCGGAAACGGCACAGCCCAAAGTCGCCAGACTCCACACCACTGCGGCGATCACCAGCATCTTGACCCTGCCCCACCGGTCCGCGAGGAGCGACAGGGGGAAGGTGAGCACACCGACCATCAGGGCCACGATGCCGCTGAGCGACCCCAACTGGGAGTCGGAGACCAGCCATTCGGCCTTCAGCTGAGGAAAGACGGCGTTGAGGACCTGTCGCGACATGTAGTCGGACAGCAGAAGCCCGAAACTCAGGGCGAACACCAGCCAGGCATAGCCGCGGGATACGGCCGGTGTGACGGGAGACGTCTCCGGCGCCTTCATGGCGGTCGTGTGCAGTCCCATGGGCGTCACCTTTCGGTCGTCGGCCAGGGCTCAGAAGGTCCGGTCACCAACGATTCCGGCGCGCTCCATCTTGCGGACGGCGGGCCAGTAGTCCTGAACGGCGTAGTGCTGTGTGGAGCGGTTGTCCCAGATGGCGAAGCTGTTGTTCTGCCAGCGCCAGCGCACCTGGTACTCGGGGACGGCCGCCTGGCTGATCAGGTAGTTCAGGAGGTTGCTCGCCCCGGGCGCGTAGTCCTGGCCGAAGCGCACGTTCTCGGGCGTGTGGTAGTTCACGAGGTGAGTGGTGTAGGCGTTGACGAAGAGGATCTTCTCGCCGGTCTCGGGGTGGGTACGCACCACCGGGTGCTCCGGGTCCGGGTACTGGGCCTTCAGCTGGTGGCGCCGCTCCATCGGCATGCGGGCACCGAAGGTCGCTTCGATGCTGTGTCGTGCGCGCAGGTCGGCGATCTGCGTCTTGATCTGCTCGGGCAGCCTGCGATATGCCTCGGCCATGTTGACCCAGATCGTGTCGCCGCCCACCTCGGGCCCCTCGACGCAGCGCAGCACGGCTCCCATGGGCGGGCACTCCCGCCAGGTCGCGTCGCAGTGGAGCGCGTTCTCGTAGTGCTCGGGCTTGCTGTCCAGGTCCTTGTATATGCGGACCAGCCCAGGGTTGTCCGGGTCGCTGCCGAGCACCGGGTGGTCCTCCAGCGGGCCGAAGCGCGAGGCGAAGGCGACGTGCTCGGCACGGGTGATGTCCTGGTTGCGCACGAACAGGACCTTGTGCTGCAGCAGCAGATTCTTGATCTCGGCGAACAGATCGTCGTCGCGTGCGGCGTCGCCGAGGTTCACGCCGAAGAGTTCGGCGCCGATGGTGCAGGTAAGCGGCTCAACGGTGAGGGAGGTGCGGAGGACGCTCGGGCGCACCAGGGCCGGCGCGTCGTCTTTCGCCATGGGGATGGTCTGGGGCATGGTGCTCACTCCTGGGATGGCTGAGGGGGACACGGTGTGCTCAGAGGACGAAGACTGAAGATCCCGTAGTTCGTCCCGCCTCCATTTCGCGATGTGCCTGCACCGCGTCCTGGAGGGCGTAACGCTGATTGATCTCGATCTTGATGCGGCCGGCCGCGACATGTCCGAACAGCTCGCCCGCCAGCGCGGCCCGTTCGGCCGGTTCGGCTATGTAGTCGGCCAGCGCCGGCCGGGTCACGAACAGCGAGCCGTGGATGGCCAGTTGCATGGCGTCGAGCGGCGGGACACCGGAGGCCGTACCGAAGCACACCAGCAGGCCGCGGCGCTGCAGCGAGGCCATGGATCCGGCGACGGTGTCCTTGCCGACGCTGTCGAAGACGACCGGGACACCCTTGCCACCGGTCAGCTCGCGCACCCGCTCGGCCACGTTCTCGCGACGGTAGTAGATGATGTGATCGCAGCCGTGGGCGCGGGCGATCTCGGCCTTCTCCCCGCTGGAGACCGTGCCGATCACGGTGATGCCGAGCAGCTTGGCCCACTGGGAGAAGATCAGGCCGACGCCGCCGGCCGCCGCGTGGAGCAGTACGGTGTCGCCGGACTTCAAGGGATGGATACGGCGCAGCAGGTAGGACGAGGTGAGGCCGCGCATGGTCATCGCCGCGGCGGTCTCGCAGCTGATCTCCTCCGGCAGCTTGATCAGCGAGTCCGCGGGCATGACCCGCTCCGTGCTGTACGCGCCCAGCGGGCTGCCGGTGTAGGTCACGCGATCGCCTACGGCGACATGCGTGACGTCCTGGCCCACTGCCTCGATCACACCGGAAGCCTCCACGCCGAGCCCCGCGGGCAGCGGAGCCGGGTACAGGCCGGTACGGAAGTAGGTGTCGGCGAAGTTGAGTCCGACGGCGATGTGCCGGATCCGTACCTCGTCCGGGCCCGGGTCACCGACGGCGACCTCTTCCCACTTCAGGACGTCCGGGCCACCGGTCTCGTGGAAGCGAATGGCATGTGCCACAAGTTGCTCCGTTTACTCATGTGCGGGGTGGCGGTCACGGGCCGAGGGCGGAATCGGCCGGGGCGGATGCCGTGCTGGTTCCGCGACCGCCGCTAACGGGTTGGGTCAGTTCTTGATGTCGCGCAGCATGGAGCCGCGCCGGCCGGGACGGCGGTTGGGCACCATGCCGAGCTGGGCCAGGGTCTCGTCGGTGTCCGAGTACCACTCGCCGATCTTGTAGATCTTCTTCGCCTCCTGTCCGGTGGCGATCTCCCGGCCGAGCACGTTCGCGATCTGGACCATCTGCTCGACCTGCGCCACGGACGAGATCCGCTCGCCCTTGTGCCGCCACAGGTTGTCCTCGTTGCCCACCCGCACATGGGTGCCCAGGGCGATGCCGATCGCGTTCATCGGCGCCACCGCGCGCATGGAGGCTTCGATCGTGAGCACCGCCCCGTCCGGGACGCGGCGGATGAACTCGACCAGGTCGGCCGGGTGCCGGCCGGCGAACCCGCCGCCGATCGCGACGTAGTTGAGCACCAGCGGGCCGTGATAGCTGCCCTTGCGGATCAGCCGCTCCACGGTCTCCAGCTGTGACAGGTTGGCGAGCTGGAAGTGCGGCTGGATGCCGTTGGCGCGGAGCCGCTCGAGGTGCTCGAGGTAGAACTCCGGTCCGGCCTCGACCACCATGTCCCGGTAGGCCTGGTAGTACGCCGGCTTGGAGATCGAGGTGCCCTCGATGTCCTCGTCGTCGAAGAGCTCGACGATGTTCATCTGGTTGGTGTTGATCGCGATCGTGACCTGGTCCGGATGGGGGGTGATGTCGGCCAGCATGTGGCGGGTGTCGTAGCTGAGCCACTTCGCGCCGGAGCCCTCGTCCTCGGGGGCGAAGGAGATCGACCCGCCGATCTGCAGGACCATGTCCGGCACGGCCTCGCGCAGCCGGGCCATCAGCTCGTTGAACATGGACATGCGCTTGGAGCCGTGGCCGTCCAGCTCGCGCACGTGAATGTGCAGCACGGTGGCGCCGGCGTTGTAGCAGTCGACCGCCGCCTGCACGTGCTCGTCCATCGTGAGCGGGAGGTCATCGGCGTCACCGGGCAGCCACTCCGGCCCGTAGGGCGCGGCCTGGATGACCAGCTTCTCCTGGTTCTCCGGGTACAGGGAGTCATCGAAGAAGTGCACGGTCCATCTCCTTTGTCGGATGGTCTTCGCTCGCCGCGCCGTATGCATCGCCGCATGCGATGCAACGTCTGAGGAGGACGGCGAGGGTCGAAGCGGGATTGCGGACGGGATTCCCGGGCTCGCTAGGGGCTCGGATACGACCAGCGGGTCCCGGCAGGGAGCATGCGGCCGCGGGCAGGGTCTCTGCCCGTCCTGGTGAGGTCGGCGGTGTCCCTTGCGGTAAGGCAACGTTAAGGGCCGGTTACGCCACCCGCTTGACCGCCGGTGACATCCGACTTATCACTTGGGGACCGGCCTCCCCAGCCGACGTCGCCCCGGCCTCGAATCGAGGCTCAAGCCGAGGCGACGGATCGCCTGGTGGTCACTCCTCGCCCGAGTGCTGCCGCCTCGTCCGCCGGAGACGCCACTCCCTCGGGCTGCAACCGAACCGTTCGCTGAACCACCGTGAGAAGGCGCTCGGTGCGGAGAACCCCAGCAGCCCGGAGATCTCTGTCAACGAGCGGCGCTGGTTCGCCACGAGTTGCTCCGCGAGCTGAGTGCGCGTCGTGTTCAGGAGGGAGGAGAACGACTCGCCCGAGGCCGACAGGTGCCGGTGAACGGTTCTCCGGTCGACGCCGAGGCTGCAGGCGACCTGCTCGATCGAACAGCGCCCGGTCGGCAGCAGGACTTCGATCAACTCGCGCACGCGATCCGCCACGGTCGTGTCCCTCGAGACCGCGATGGAGTCGAAATACTGCCGTGCGTAAGTGTGGAGCAGCGGGTCCGACATGTGGTTGGGAACGCTGAGATCACTGGCATAGAAGACAATCCCGTTGAATTCCCGGTCGAACTCCACCACGGGACCGAAAACGCGCCGATGTGTCCCGATGTCTGATGGTGCGCTGTGCGTGAAACACACGGACACCGACTGCCACCGAGCACCGAGGAAACCGCGGAGGACCTGGTGGAAGACACCCACGGCCAGCTCTATGGCCTGGCGGGCCGGCATGGCCTCACCCGGCTCCAGGGCCACTTTGAGGGTGGCCAGGCCGTTCGCCGCGGAGAGCCGACTGTGGAGCATCTCGTTGTACATGTGCTCATGGCGGACGAGAAGCTCGACCGCGCTCCGGACATCAGGCTCCTCACGTATGACCAGGCTGATGGGGCCAAGGTTGGAGAGGCGGCGGCGCTCAGCCAGGAGCAGGCCGAAGTCCTCGCGGCACGAGGCCGCCGCCGAGAGCTCGAGCAGCTGGGTCACGGCCACACCGGAAATCCATCTGTCCTGGACCGCGAGGCCGACGGGGTCCAGCCCCACCCGCTTCATCAGGATCCGCGGGTCGATGCCGAGTGACCGGCTGAGCTCGACGTAGCTGTTCAGCGCCGCGTTGCGGACGAGGGGCTTCATGGGCGTTCTCCAGCGGTTGTCCCCCATTGGTAAGTCACATGTCATGCCAGGTCAAGCAGTACGCCAGATCGCGACCTAACGTTGCATCGCCGCGAAAGCTCACCGCCCGGCATTCGGCACCCCAGCCGACCGGAAATCCACGGAGAACGCCACCCGTGACACCGACTCGACGGACACACGATCCCAGGGAGGCCACCATGACCAGCGTGATCAAGATGCTGCGCCGGTCCTACACCGGGTCGGCCGTGTGGAACGGCCCGGACTTGGCGGACTCCGACGAGTGGGTCCTGCGGCTCACACCGGCGCAGATCGACGAGCTCGAGGCGGCTCTGCGCGTGGTGCGCGATCGGGGCGTTCCGCTGTTGAAGGTGAGCGCCGGCGACTTTCCGCTGCCGACCCTGGCCGGAGAGTTGGAGCGCATCGCCGACGTGCTGGAGAACGGACACGGCTTCGTGCTCATCAAACGCATTCCGGTCGAGCGGTACAGCCGGGCGGCGGCGAGCACCATTTTCTGGGGACTGAATCAGCACCTGGGTACTCCGGTGTCTCAGAACGCGGCAGGCCACGTGCTCGGCCACGCCCGGGACACCGGCCGAACCATGGCTGACCCCGCGACGCGCGGCTATCAGACCAGGGAAGGGTTGCCGTTCCACACCGACGGCTCTGATGTCCTCGGGCTGCTCTGCTTGCGATCAGCCCGCTCCGGCGCACGCACCGCGGTCGTCAGCTCTGCCGCGATCTACAACGCCGTGCTGGCGCGGCGACCGGAGCTGGTCGAGCGCCTGTACCGCAGGCATTTCCTCGATCGTCGGGAGGAGCAGGCCCCTGGCGAGAGGGCGTACTACGCGGTTCCGCTCGCGTGCTGGTACGGGGGCAAGCTCAGCATCCGCTACAACCGCAGTTACCTCGAATCCGCACAGCGCTTCCGCGAGGTCCCCCGTCTGGAGCCGGCGGACGTGGAGCTGTTCGATCTCATCGACGAACTGGCGGGGTCCCCCGAGCTTCGGCTTGACGTCGACTTCGAAGTGGGCGACCTGCTGCTGCTGAACAACCACGCGGTGCTTCATTCCCGCACGGAGTACGAGGACCACACCGAGGCCGAGCGGAAGCGCCACGTGCTGCGACTGTGGCTGGCCTTGCGGCAGGGGCGCGACCTGCCGCCGGACTTCTGGGGCGATCCGCACGTCACCGACGGCCCCGGCATCGGCGGGATCGCCCCCCGCGACGTGATCGCGAGACAGCACACCGCCGGCCTCGGCGGCTCCCGCCGCCTGCGGCGACCGCCACTATCCCAGATTTTGAGGGGAGCCGTATGAACAACCTCGCCGCACTCCTGGCGGAATCGGCTTGGGCCGATGGGCACCGAGTCGCCATTCGCCAGGACGAGATCCACGTCACCTATGCCCAACTGAACGATGCCAGCGCCCGGGTCGCCACACTGTTGCACGCCAAGGGCGTGCGCCCGGGCGATCGCGTCGCGCTGGTGATGCCCAACGTCACCTATTTCCCCGTCGTTTACTACGGGGTCCTCCGCGCAGGCGGCGTAGTGGTGCCGATGAACCCGCTGTTGAAGGCATGCGAAATCGCGTTCATCCTCCGGGATTCCGGGTCCCGCATCGTGGTGACGTTCCCGCTGTTCGCGGATGAGGTCGCGACGGCCGCGGCAGAGGTCGGCGTCGAGCGTCTGGTCACCGACCCCGCGGCATTCGACAATCTCATGCGAGCCACCGCACCGGCTCCCGCGATCGTCGACCGGGGGGAGGACGACACTGCCGTGATCCTGTACACCTCGGGCACGACAGGAACCCCGAAGGGCGCTGAGCTGACCCATCGCAACCTGATGACCAACACGGCCACCACGGTCGCGACAGTGCTCCATGTCGGGCCGAACGACGTGCTGTTCGGCGGCCTGCCCATGTTCCACGCCTTCGGACAGACCTGCGCTCTCAACACCGCCGTCGCTGCCGGCGCTACGCTGACCTTGCTGCCGCGGTTCGAGCCGGCCAAGGCGCTGGAGATCATGGACCGGGACGGGGTCACCGTCTTCCTGGGTGTCCCCACGATGTACACGGCCCTGCTGCACGCCGGGATCCGCGATGGCCACGACCTCTCGCGGATGCGCTTGGCCGTTTCCGGGGGTGCTTCGTTGCCGGTTGAGGTACTGCACGGCTTCGAACGGGAATTCGGCGTCACCGTGCTGGAGGGCTATGGCCTCTCGGAGACATCGCCGGTCGCTTCGTTCAACCCTCCGGACCGGCCACGCAAGGCCGGTTCGATCGGTCTCCCCATCCGCGGGGTGGAGTTCAAGCTCGTCGCGGACGATGGCACCACGGTCGGGCCGGGCGAAGTCGGTGAGATCGCGATCAGCGGCGAAAACGTGATGAGGGGGTACTGGAACCGTTCGGATGCGACTGCGGAGGCCATCCGGGACGGGTGGTTCCACAGTGGCGATCTCGCCCGCGTCGACGAGGATGGCTACTACTTCATCGTCGACCGGAAGAAGGACCTCATCATCCGCGGCGGATACAACGTCTATCCGCGCGAGATCGAGGAGGTGCTCTACGAACACCCCGCCGTCGCCGAGGCCGCTGTCGTCGGCGTGCCGCACAAGATCCACGGGGAGGAGGTAGCCGCCGTGGTAACGCTCCGGGAAGGCGCACAAACCACGGCTGGTCAGATACGCGATTACGTCAAACAGCGGGTTGCTGCCTACAAGTACCCGCGCATCGTCACGGTCACCGACGGGCTCCCCAAAGGAGCAACCGGCAAGATCCTCAAACGGGAGATCGTTGTCAGGTACTAGGGTCCGTCTTCAAACGGATCTTGCCCAGAGCAGAAACGACGCGAGACCGACCGCTGCTTCGTACGAGGTAGCGGTCTTTTCGTATCTGGTGGCGATTCCGCGGAAGCCCTTGAGGCGGTTGAAGCAGCGCTCGACGACGTTGCGTCGCCGGTAGACCTCCCGGTCGAATCCTGGTGGTCGGCCGCCGCGACGGCCGCGGTTGTGCCGGTGACGTCGCTGGTCGGTCTTCTCCGGGATGGTGTGTGCGATGCCGCGTCTGCGCAGGTAGGCGCGGAAGCCTCGGGAGCTGTAGGCCTTGTCCGCGATGACCTGGTCAGGCTTGCTGCGGGGTCGGCCAAGGCCGGTCCGCGGGACGCGGATGCGTTCCAGGAGGGGGCGTGCGCAGATACTGTCGTGGCGTTGGCCGGGTGTCAGCAGGATGGCGAGGGGGCGGCCGCGGCCGTCGCAGGCGAGGTGGATCTTGGTGGTCAGTCCGCCTCGGGATCGGCCGAGGGCGTGATCATCCGGTTCGTCCTGCTGGTGTCGCCCCCTTTTCGGCCGGTGGCGGCGGCGTGCTGGTGGGCGCGGACGATAGTGGAGTCGATCTGGACGAGCCAGTCGATGTCGCCGGCGGCGTCCGCCCGGGCCTGGATCTGCTGCAGAGCCCGGGTGAACACACCGTCGAGTGCGTAGCGGCGGAAGCGGGTGTAGACCGTCTTCCACGGTCCGTAGCGTTCCGGCAGGTCACGCCATGAGATACCGGTGCGGATCTTGTAGACCATCCCGTTGATGACCTGCCGGTCTCCCGCGCGCGGTCGCCCTGTCGCAGCGCGCGGTATCAGTGGAGCGAGTAACTCCCACTCCTGATCGGTGAGTTCATGACGGCGTATCACCCCACCATGATCCACCATTCGATGATCTTTGAAGACGGACCCTAGTGCTGCGTTCCGCTTTTGCTGGGTATATGTCCTGATGGCGGGGTAGTTGGTGAAGCTCGGGGGCGGGTGTTTGCCGATGGTTTTACGGGCACGGCCGGGGCGTGATGAGGACGAACGAGCCGTCGTTCGCCGGTTGTCGCGGGCACGGAAGGCTCCCAGTGATGCAGTGATGCGGGCCCGGATGATCGAGCTGAGCTGGTTGGGCCTGCGGGTGCCGGCGATCGCCGTTGAGCTGAGCTGCAGCCAGAAGACCGTGCGGTGCTGGCTGCACCGCTTCAATCGCTCAGGTCTGCAAGGCCTGGACGATCTGGGCGGTCAGGGCCGCAAGCGGCGGATCACCGAAGAGCAACGCTCCAGGATCATCTCCCTGGTGAAAACCATGCCGCCGGGACGGCTGAGGTGGGAACCGGTCGGAGAGCTGTGGGCCTTCGACGAGGCCGGGCCACCCGAGTGGACCCTGGACTCCCTGACCGTGGCAGCGCGGGCCGAGGGGATCGAGGTGGGGCGCAGTCAGGTCCGCCGTATCCTGCTCGCCGAAGGCGTGCGCTGGCGTCGCACCCGGTCCTGGACGAGGTCGAAGGATCCGGACTTCGTCCCAAAAGGACACGGATCATCGGCCTCTACACCCACCCACCCGACGACGCGACGGTGATCTGCGCCGACGAGCTGGGGCCGGTGATCCCGCGGACCTTCCCGCCCGCACCTGCCTGGTCACCCGACGGGCACCGGATCAAAGCGGAACTCGACTACACCCGCGGACCGGAGAAGACCTGGGTCTACGGTGGTCTGCGCCCCTCCGACGGCCAGGCCGTCACCATGACCGCTTCCTCCCGCAACAGCGTCTTCTACCAGCAGTTCCTCCAACAGCTCGAGGACGCCAACCCGCACGGGGAGATCTGGATCGTCACCGACAACCTGTCCTCCCACAACAGCCTGTCCACCCGGACCTGGCTGGAGGACCACCCCCGCATCCACCACGCCTTCATCCCCGTCGGCGCCTGCTGGCTCAACCTCCAGGAAGGCTGGTGGCGCATCTTCCGCAAAGCCGCCCTCGCCGGGCGGTCATTCGCCAACCGCGACGACATCACGTACGCCACGACCCTGGCCACCGACCAGCTCAACTCCCGCGCCAAACCCTGGATCTGGGGCAGACCCGCGCCACCAACTCGCCCACGACGACGCCGATTTGTGTACACCCTTTGAGGAACGCAGCACTAGTACTGCAACGGTGCTTGCCCCGTCCTTCGGACGTCACTCGGGACAGTGAAGATCGAATGCCCGGATTGGCGAGGTTCGACGTAGAACCGGACCTCCATCCGGCGTCCGCATCGTGAGCTCTCGATGCCATCGGCAGTCGGCTATCGATCTTCACCCCGATGTGTGTGAAGTATCCGGCTAGCAAGCTCTGCCAGGGCTGCTCGCTCAAATCGTCAGTCGGCGAACGGTGCTCAGGCGGGGGCGCCGAGCTCCGTGCGAGCGGTACGAAGCAGGATGCGTGCGGTGTCCTTAGCCTGGCGGGCGGGCTCGGGGGAATCGAAGATGGCGGCTGTGGTCATTGCGCCCTCGGCAAGGAGGACGAGGTGGTCGGCGAGCCAGCTGGGCGCCTCCGCGGCGGCCACGAGGTCGGCGACGTACTGCCGGAATGCTGAGCAGGACGGAGACCAGGGTGTATCGCCGTACGCGTCGATCACGGGGGTCGGCCAGCTGACAGAGCCGCTCAGCCGGCGCGGGGATGGCGCGGTGTTGACGGGACGGCGTCTTGGTCAGGCAGACGGTGGCAGACTGACGACACGTCGAGGCTCCGGTTGTACAGGGCGACTTGGGAAGGTCACCCCTTCAACCGGAGCCTCGATGCCTGCGTAGCGGCCACCTCCCGCATCGTCATACGTCCGTGAGCAGCCGCTTCTCGTCAAGACCGCGACTTTGAATCAGTCCTGTCCCGCTGCCTGAGGTCGGATGCAGCCGGATCAGGCTTGACCTGTGACCTTGCCATCCCTCGTGACTCTCATGGTGACCACCCCGCCGGCCGGGACTTCGACTCGCGGCCAACCAAGGAACGCCGTGTACCCAAGGGGGCGGGCTGATTGGTGGGCCGTTTCCGCCAGCACCGACACCCGTGCCGCGTAGGCCGTGTCGTTCGTCAAGCGGACTACGGCGGCATGACGGCTCTCGCGGACATATTCAGCCTCGACATGGTCAAAGGGAAAGAGGACTCCTTCCCCGGGCCGCACGTAGATTCCCGGAAGTTCGAGTGCCATCAAGATGCCGTTGGTCTCGGTCCAGGAGTTTCTCGTCTTGATGAAATTGCCGACGGCCCCCTTACCCTCTGCATCGCTGGGCTGGATCCGCTCCATGCTCGAACCGATTAGGTAGTCGGTTGTTATATGTCCCGGCATGTTGACGGCCTCGGCGTGGGCATGCTGGATATCCCTGATGAGTTCAGCGTACTTCTTTTTCCCAGTCGCTCGATATAGCTTGAACAGGTGGTCTGCGGAGGACGTACAGACGCCGGGCGCGGCATGCTTGTTTTGGCTGCTTGCCCAGACCGCGCCGGTCATCCTTCCATTCAGTTGCGCAATATCGCTGTCTGCCGGAAACAGAGGATCGTACGCAAGCGTCCAGGACGAGCACAGTGCGGCTTGGACCTTCGCACGCTCCAGCCAACCCCTCTTTCCGGTGTACTGGTACAGCGCCATGAATGATTCCAGGAGACCAAATGCCGATTCGGAATCCGCATCCTGTGAAATATCCGCGCACGCCCCGCTGGTGAATCCACGGGACTTGATGTCCCGCTCATAGTAAAATTCGGCCGCTTCCTCGGCTACGGCCAACCAGTCCGGACAATGGAAGTATTCAGCTGCCAGGGCAAGCCCAGCCGGAGCGATGGCGCCGGCCGTCGAGTTGTAGACGGCGATATCGCCTGTTTCGGGCACGATGTACTGACCGAATTCTCCGTGCTTTCGCCAGATCCGGGTGAAGGCCGCGGCCAGGCCACCTGCGGCCAATTCCCAGGATTCCTTGATGGCGCCGCCATGCCCTTGCGCCTTCAGGAGCATCAAATGCTTGATCAGCCAGAAGAGTACGTCTCCGTTCTTTCTCACCATCGCCTGTACCGCTGGAAAGTCGGGGTGAGCCTTCTCTGAGCGGATCGCGTCATCTTCGCTGATGAAGCCGTAGAAAAATCCGCTTCGCCCCTTCATGCGGGAACAGACGAAGTCAAGCTCCTCGGAGACCCTGCCGCGTTCCGTCGGGTCATTCAGAGCCAACATGGGGTAGGTGTTGATCATGCCGCTGACCCAACCCAATTGAAAGTGCTTGGAATTTTCTGGCAGATAGTACCTGCCAGCCTTGGTTTCGGTGAAATTGCCCCGGCAGATGTCGGTGCCAAGCTCCGCCAGCTTGCTCATCGGAAGCAGGTTGCGGGGCGTGGTGGGGCCAGTAAGCGACTTTCGCACATCCATGAACTTTTGCAGGACTGCCGGAATTCCGTCAGCATCGAAGGTGAAGACCCGGAAGCGAATCGACACCGAGTCACCGGGAGCCCAGTTCGACGCCCTATCCTCGCTCGGTCGAAAGTCGCCGAAACCGGCCACCTGCTGGCGCACGACGGGCGCCGAAATGCGGAATTCACAGCTTGCCCTGCTCGCGCTCTCTTCAACTGAGAGTCCGCTATTGCCCAGTCGGGTTCCTTGCTCCGTGAGGACGATCCAGCCCTTCCTCAACTTAGGTGAGAAGAAGCTCATCGCCGGGGCGGCAGTAGAGCAGGTTTCCAGCTCGATCCGCGAAGGCATCGCGACATCGGAGGCCAGTCGCGGGTTATTCGATATCGTCAGCGGTGTCCGGGGATTGTAGTACATGTCGACCGGGTAGTCCGGATTATATCCATCGCCGATGGCCCGATAACGATTGCCGTTATAGACTATTCCGGGAATCATCACGTAGTTCGCGGTCTCCCAGTTCCTGAATGGGAAATCGACAGAGATCGCGGTCTGTTCTGCTTCCCCCTTCTCCAGAGTGCATGTCAGGGTGACCTCCCATCCGTGATCATCGGGCACCCGCCGCGTCTCCCACTCCAGCTGCCACTGCCGCGGGCCGTCGGTCAGCGTGTCGCCGTCAAATTCTTGGGCCTGACGCAGCGTCGTGCCCTCATATTTCCGAATCAACACCCGGAGGGAGCCGTGCAACTCTCGCAGAGAACGGCTCAATCGCTCAGCCTGGCCACCCGCTCCGGCAGCCCCTGCGTCGAGCGGTTGGGCTCGCGAGATCGTCGGTTCGAGAGCGATCTTCGCGCCGACTCCGGCGGCCGCCAGCAGAGAAAGGCAGTGTCTCCTGTCGAGCATTCTGCAACCATCCTCGCGTGTGTGTTCCTGTGGCGGAAGCTTCAGATCAATGCCGGTACCATGCCACGGCCTGCGAGGGCCACGCAAGGATACATCCGAAACATTTCTCCTTACCCACGGCGTCTCCTGCTGAGCTCCCCCGGCGCGTCCGGAGACCTTCCAGTTACTGACCTTCAGTGCGTGATGTCGTGGGATGCTGACGGGTCGTGAAGCCTGCGGTATGCCCTTGTCGTGAGGTTTCCGCAAGGCGGTGGCCTGACCACACAACGACGTGCCGCCCGCGAGCGGCTCCGGCTCCGGGCTACCGAACGCTTCGCCGTCAAAGGGGACAGCACCTCGATCGCCAAAGACCTTCGGGTGAGCGTGCGGTCCGTCCAACGCTGGCGCCGCCGGTCCTGGAAAGCCCACGGTCCGCCGGGCCTGCGCCCCAAGCGCCCAGACTGCCTCCCGGCGCTGAGCGAGGAACCTTCGCCGTGTTGGAAAGAGAGCCGGCCAAGGGCCCGGTCGCACACGGCTGGCCGGACCGGGGCCCTGGCCCGGATCAAGACGCTGATCAGGCGGCGGTTCCACAAGAGCGACACCGTCCAGGGGCGGCCGGCCTGCTCAAGCGGCAAGGCTTCAGCTGCCAGGTGCCAGCCCGGCGGGCGAGCGAGCGCGACGAGGAGGCCGTCGCGGGATGGGCCAGCAACACCGTGGCGGGTCATCCAACGCCTTGGACCACTCCTCGCGCTCGAGCCGGTGCGGCCCCCGCAGCAGGCGGCCGACCGGTTGTGGATCCGGCAGCCCGATGCTGCGTCCCCGGCTGCCGTGCTCAGGACCCTGAGGGGGGCGTCCACGCCCGGCCGCGGGCCGGTGTCGAGTTCAAAGCGTGAGGTGGCGAGCAGCTTCCGGGCGTAGGGGTGCGCGGGTGTGGTGAATACCTGGTCCCGCGGGCCGCTCTCGACGATCCGGCCATGGCTCATGACAGCCACGGTGTCGGCGACGAAACGGACCACTGCCCTGTTGTGCGAGATGAAGAGCATGCCCACGCCCAGCGTGGCGTGCAGATTTCGGACCAGATTGAGCTACGCCGATTCGGGAACCACGGGCCGCTTGCCACGATGTTCGAGCAACATACTCCGACCCCAGAGCGGCCTGTGGCAGTCAGTACGCGGTGGGCCAGCCGCCGGACCAGCTCAGCAGGTTCACGCCCAGCTTCGGGGTGCCGTTGTCCTGCCCGTCGTAGTAGTGGTAGACGAGCAGATCGCCGTCGACGTCGCTCATCACCGACTGCCCGCCGGGGCCGATGTACCGGCCGTGGGATTCGAGGACCGGGGTGCCGCCGTTGTTCATCATGTTCACCCCGCTCTTGTCGTAGTACGGACCGGTGGGGCCGGTGGCACGGCCGACCCTGATCTTGTACGTGGAACTGGTGCCCGCGCAGCAGGTGTCGTACGACGCGAACAGGTAGTAGTAGCCGTTGCGCTTGACGACCGACGGGCCCTCGATCGCCTTGGTGCCGGTGGGCCGGGAGGCGATGGCGTAGACGGTCCTGTCGCCCGCGTACTGCTTGCCGGTGGCGGGGTCCAGGCGGATCATCTTCAGCCCCGACCACCACGAGCCGAACGACAGCCACCACTTTCCGTCGCTGTCGACGAAGAGGTTGGGGTCGATGGCGTTGTAGTCGCTGCTTCCGGTGGTGGAGTGCACGATGCCGCGGTCGGTCCAGGTCCCGGCCCTGCCGCTGGGGGAGGTGGCGAGGCCGATGGCGGAGTTGCTGGAGCCGAAGGACGAGACGGCGTAGTACATCAGATAGGTGCCACCCTGGTACGAGATGTCCGGCGCCCAGGGGTCGTTCTCGGCGGAGTACGTCCGCCACCAGGAGGGCGGGGCGGTGAAGGCGCTGCCCGAGCGGCTGAAGGCGATCCGGTCGGTGGAGGTGCGGGCCTCCAGACCACCATGGGTGGAGTAGAGCAGATAGGTGCCGTCGGTGGCGCGGACCATCGACGGGTCATGGACGACGGTGTCGCCCGTCACCCGGCCGGGGTTGGGGTACGCGGAGGCGCTGGTGGGGAGCAGGGCGAGCAGGAGTGCGGTGGGCAGCGGGAGCCATCTGGTGCCGCGGTGCGCTTTCATGGGCGGTTCTCCTCTCGTGGGCCTGGAGTGTGCGCGTTCTGCGAACGAACTGACGCAGTGTCAAGTCTATTCGCGGACCGCATATGAGACCTGGACAGAAGCCAGGGCTCAGCCGGGCGAGGAGTTGTTTCCGCTTATCGGTGTTCCGTCTCCCAGTTCACCCTGCTGACCGGGTCGGACCGGGGTAGCGCGTCGGGAGCTCCGTCTCCAGCACCATCACCGAGCTCGGGGCGTCGGCGAGCACGGCGCCGTCCAGCTCGACGCGGACGGCACGGCCCGACCTGAGCTCATCGGCGCGGGTGTACGGGCTCCTGGGTTGGACGAACACCTGCTCGTCCTCCTCGAACCAGGCGTCGATGGCCTCCCACCGGAAGCTGACATGGCCCACGTTGCCGGTGGGCGCGTCCTCGCCCCACTCCCGGGCCGCGCCCGGGCGGGTGAGCGAGCCCACCTGGAGAGTCTGGCGGCGCGCTCCGCCGACCTTCAGCTCCAGGTTCCGCCCTCGTCGACGAGCGCCCCCTCGACGATGTCGTCGCGGGGCACGCAGTACTGCGGATAGCCGGGCAAGAGCCACACGTAGCCCGCCCGCACGGTGTCGAAGACGGGGCGTCCGGCCACGAAGCCGCGGATGCGGCGCGGCACGGGCTCCACCTGCCCGACCGGAACGATCATCGCGGGTAGTCCGGCGGGTACTCCGTCATGCCTCTTCCAGCGCCTCTCCGAACTCGCGCAGCGCCTTCCCGTGCTGGCTGTGGGCCAGCCCGTGCCCGACCGCTATGGCCGCCGCCACCGGCCATTCGATGATCCCGATGGCGGCCATGACGCCGAGCCCGGCGAGGAAGCAGAGCTGCTCCCGCGACGGCAGTTCCACCCGCCGCCCATCGATCTGGACGGTCACCGAATGGCGCGCGGACACGATCTCGGCCGCGGCGCGGGGACCGCGGGATCGTCTCCTCGCGGCCGGAGCCGATGCCTGTCCCCGGGAGGATGCGCTGGTGCGAGGGGCTGTCCTGGTCGCTTCGGACATTGCTTCGATCCGTTCAATCCGCTCGTCGGCTATGACGGAGATCCGCGCGATGGCTCTTCCACCGTAAGCCCACTTCCCGGGCTCATGCGCGTTGCGGGGTCGGCTCGGGCGGTGAGGTCAGACCTGATCGTTCTGCGGTGGGGTGCGCAGCAGGTGCCGTGTGCGGCGGATGACGTCGCGCTGGGCGGGGTTGTAGAGCTCCCGTAAGGCCTTGTCGATCGTCCGCCCGATGACGCGCGCGCTGTACGGGTCGTCGAGGTGCGGGGCGGCGCCGTAGCGATAGGACACCACCCGGGATTCCCGCCACCGCCGGTCACCGAGGATGTAGGGTCCCTCCTCGCCGGACGTGGCGCGGGCCAGCGCCTCCATCAGCTTCCTGGCGGCGGCCTCGTCGGGTGGGTAGGCGGCGATGAACTTCCCGCTCTGTGGACGGTAGGCCTGCTTGTGGTGAAGCATGATGAAGAACGGCGACGAGCGTAAGTGCTTGAGCGGCACTTCCCGCTCCACACACATGGCCGCGGCGGCGTCGAGCACGTCTTGAGCCCGCTTGTAGGACGCGGATACATGGACCTTCCAGCCATGGGTCACCGTCGGCGCGCCCGGCGGCCTGTGCATGGCCCAGATTCCCGACTGGTTCCGCCTCCAGTCGTCCGGGACCACGCTTGCTCGGTAGACGGTCCCGATATCATCGGCCTCTTCCAACGGGCGGTAGAAGTCCCGGTGCGCTTGCACATAAGGCAAGTAGTCCATCGTGCCACCTGATTGCCTCGTCGCCGGATGGTGCGTCAGAGCGAAAGCGATCGGAATTCCACTGGTCCGGACCTGGCGCGCGTCGATACGGAACCGGGTCCTGCCGGCACTCGAGCGCCGACGGTCGACAGTCAAAACCGTGCCGCCACGGCATTCCTCGACAGGGAGAGCGGCATCGGTCCGGGG
The DNA here is from genome assembly GCA_002021875.1 of Streptomyces hygroscopicus. Lineage (NCBI taxonomy): Bacteria > Bacillati > Actinomycetota > Actinomycetes > Kitasatosporales > Streptomycetaceae > Streptomyces > Streptomyces hygroscopicus. The sequence goes on along the minus strand of CP018627.1, from coordinate 11,388,234 downwards.
CCACCACCGTCCACGGGATGCCGACGCGCGACGCCATGGGGAGCTGCGCGCCCCCCTCGAAGCGCAGTCGACACCCGGTGGATCCGGCAGCAGCGCCACGTCAGCACGGTCACGGTCGGCGCCACACTCGCCGAGGTGGGTCGTGATCGGAAGGCCGGGAGCGTCAACTTCGCTAGTGGCTGATTCACCCTGCGCGGGGGTGAGCGCGGGTAGTGCGACGGGCGCTTTCGGCCATGACAGGTGTGGTGGGTGAGAGTGGGGAGGCACGTGCGGTGGGAGGGGTGTGCCGACCAGCGGCGTGTGGGGACGGCGGGGCGGGGGTGTCCGGGGTGGGGTGCGCAAACGTGCTGCGCGGGGTTGGCCGGACCCACTCGCTAATCACTTTACGTGCTTACATGAACGCGTTGTGCTACTGACTGTTTCGGCGCCGCCACGGCCCAGCGGTGCGTTCCAGCAGCATCGACTCGAGGGACATCACCATGACCACACCTCCTGCTGCTCCGCTCCGGGTTGCCCTGGCCAACGGCAGCTTCGAAGAGCCCGCCGTAACCGGGGTGGAGATTCTGCCGGACGCCTCACAGACGCAGGCGGCCAAGCGGGTCCCGGGCTGGCTCACCAGCGCCTCCGACCACATGATCGAGCTGTGGCGGTCGGGCTTCAGCGGTGTGCCGGCGGCTGAGGGCGTCCAGTTCGCCGAGCTCAACGCGAACCAGGTCTCCACGCTCTACCAGGACCTGCCGACCACGCCCGGCACGAAGCTGTACTGGCGGCTGTATCACCGTGGGCGCCAGGGCGAGGACACCATGGCGCTTGACATCGGCGCGCCCGGCTCGGTGGTGGAGCAGAGGCGCTTCACCGACGGCAACACCGCCTGGGGTTACTACACAGGCACCTACACCGTCCCGGACGGCCAGACGCTGACACGCTTCGCCTTCCGTTCCGTCTCTGCCGCCGGCGGCAACCGCAGCATCGGCAACTTCCTGGACGGCATCTTCTTCGGCACCGCTCCCTACGTGACGCTCGCCAAGACCGCTATTCCCGCCGGGCCGCTGGAGGTGGGCGACGCCGTCACCTACCGCATCACCGCCAAGAACGAGGGCGGTGGCGGGGCCGAGAAACTCATCCTGACCGACGCCATCCCCAAGGGCACGACGTATCTGCCCGGTTCCCTGCGTATCGTCGACGGCCCGAACGCCGGAGCCAAGAGTGACGCGAAAGGTGACGACCAGGCGTACTACGACGCCCAGGCGAACAAGGTCGTCTTCCATCTCGGCAACGGCGCTTCCGGCGTGGAGGGCGGCAGCCTGCCCAACACCGCGTCCCTTCCGCCGGGCACGACGGTGGAGTACCGGGCCGTCATCGACCGAGCCAGCGGCGGCAAGCAGATCAGCAACACCGCTTCCGCCGCCTACGAGAACCGGCTCGGCCAGACGCCGGATCCCTTGACGGCCACGTCCAACGAACAGGTTACGGAGGTCAAGCCGGCTGCCGACCTGACCGTGGCGAAGGCAGCCGACGCGACCACCGTCACCGTCGGCCAGACCGTGACCTACCGCATCACCGTCCACAACACCGGCCCGAACCAGGCCACCGGCGTCACCGTCACCGACCAACTCCCCGACGGCCTCACCTTCCTGTCCGCCAACGGCACCCCCGGAAGCTACGACCCGGCCACCGGGCAGTGGACCGTGGGCGACCTGGCCGACGGCGCCACCGCCACCCTCGTGCTGCGGGCCAAGGCCACCAAGGCCGGCCGGATCAACAACACCGCCATCGCCACCAGCAACGAAAAGGATCCCGACACCACCAACAACACCGACAGCGTCACCGTCTGCGTCGAACCCGCCCCCTCCTGCTGCGACCCCTGCTCCCCCCAGAAGTAGCCCCCAGGACACACCACGCCGACTCCCCCCAACACCCCCGGCACGCCTCCTGCGGGAGACACGGCCGGGGCACGGCCGCAGAAGGCGCTGCGGTCGAAGACACAGGTGACCACAGACAGGCAACCGGCCTTCTCCACCTCCCGTGCCCATGCTCGGTTCTTCATATCGCCCGCGGCCGCCGCCCGCACTCCTCTCTCCGCGCCAGCCACTCTGACGATGACGCCGTCCTAGTAGTGGGTGCCGGGGTGTCCCGGGCGGCTGAGCCGGTCGAGGACAAGCTCGGTGGCCGTTTCCCCGTGACCGCAATGGGTCGTTCGAGCCGCGACTGGTGCCCAAGCACGCACGGCGCACGGCAGGGGCAACCAGCCAAACCTGTCGCTGTACACCCGCGGCACGAGCGTGCGGGACATCCGCTCCCACCTGGCCGGCACGCACGGTCAGAATCCGCTCGGGAGGGCGAGGGTGCCACGACCTGGATGACGATGCTGTCCGAACTGCGCAACCGCGCAGTGGAGGACGTGTGCATCGTGGCGTACGGCCGCCCCGTGAAGGTGCTCTACTCGACGAACCTGATCGAGTCGATCAACGCTTCGACAGGCTCAACACCGCCTGGTCCCAAGAAACTTGCACAAAATCCCCGACACGCCCGACCAGGGGTGCGACGGCCGAGGACCAGGTCGGCCAGGCGGGTCTCTAGGCTTGGTAGGCGGCGGAGGTCTGGCCTGCCAGGACGGCGAACGGCATATCGAGGGCGGCGTAGAGGGCGCCCGATTCGGGCGCGGCGTTATCGGCCAGGGCCTCGACCATGAGAGTGGCGTAGTCACTGACGATGACGCCCGCCTGCTGCATGCGCAGCAGTCCGGCCTCTCGCTTGGCCTGGCTGAAGGTGCCGGAAGCGTCCACGGCGACGTATGCGTCGTATCCGGCGGCCGTCGCAGAGATCGCGGGCAGTGCCGCGCACACCTCGAGCGACACCCCGGCGAAGATCAGCTTCTTCCGGCCGGTGGCCTCGATGGCCTCACGGACCCGGTCGTCGTGCCAGGCGTTGACCGTGCTGCGGTCGATGATCTCCTGTCCGGTCGGCAACGCCTGGACCAGCTCAGGGGCGGTCGGCCCCCACATGCTGTCGGCCGCGGTGGTGGTAACGACCAGCGGGATCTCCAGTACGGTCGCCGCGCGTGCCAGCGCCACCACGTTGTGCTTGAGCTCCCCGAGTGGAATGTCCCGGACCCCGGACAGGAGGGCCACCTGGTGGTCGAGCAGCACCACGGCGGTGTTCTCGCGGGTGATCGGCTCCAGGAATTTGCTGTGCTCGCTCATCTTCCGCTCCCTCGAGGGTTGATTCACAGCTCCATTGGTCACTATTCTTGATAGTCAATTTTACTGACTTCTTCAAGGTACGCCTCGCCCCTGGGGAGCGCAAAGACCGGACGGGGCGTGTCCCCCGAGGCCAGGTGACGATGCCCGAGCCCATCGGTGGCGACTAAAATCGCTGGTCACACAGCAATGGCGGACGACCGCCGAGACGGGAGAGGCGTTGACCGGGAACCAGAGCGCGGAACCGGACCTCGGCGTACTCGCCGCCAGGGTCCTCTTCTCCGTTCAGCGCGAGCTGTTCACCGCACTCGCCGAGCAGGGCTTCGACGATATCCGGCCCCGCTCCGGCGCCGTCCTGGCCTATTTGCGCCCCGACGGCATCCGTGCCAGCGAACTCGCCCGCGCCTCCGGACAGCACAAGCAGGTCATCGGCTCCCTCATCGACGACCTCGAACACCTCGGTTACGTCGAACGCAGGCCCGACCCCACAGACCGCCGCGCCAAACTGATCCACCCCACCGAACGCGGCCTGCTCCAGATGGAAGCCGCCGCCCGCATCATGCGCACCATCGAGGAACACCGCGCGAAGGCACTGGGCGAACGGGAGTACGCCACATTCAAGTCGGCCCTCCAGCGCGTGGCCGACTTCCAACCCAAGGCTCGATACGACCGACGCGGCGCCGGGACACAGCCGGGTTGCCCAAGTCGGTGAACGTATGTGGTCAGAGCGCTAGGCAATGCGACGCCCCCGCTCCCCCGCCCCCCCGCTCCCCCACACGATGGGCAGCCACAGTGGTTCACTTCAGGCCCTGCCCCAATGAGCATTCAAGAGTGGCCAACTCGCATGCTCGGACGGCCAAGTCGTTCGATGAGGACGCATTTTTTGCTTCTACTCTGGCGCCTCACCCCGACAGGAGGGACCAGAGCCATGAGAGCCAACGGCATCAGCTACGACACCGGCTTCGTCCGCAACGGAGAGATCTCCCGCGAGCACTTCGACCCGGACTTGGTCAAGCGCGAGCTGGGCATCATCCGGGACGACCTGCACTGCACCGCGGTCCGCGTCATCGGCGGCGATCCCGGACGGCTGGAGCTGGCAGCGACGTACGCCGCCGACCTCGGCCTGGAGGTCTGGTTCTCGCCCTACCCTCTCGAGCTGACCACCGAGGAGATGCTGTCTCTGTTCGCCGACTGCGCCGAGCGGGCGGAGCGGCTCCGGCAGCGGGGCGCCGAGGTCGTCTTCGTCGCCGGCGCCGAACTGAGCCTGATGAACAAGGGGTTCCTACCGGGCGACACCCAGGAGGACCGGCTCGCGCTGCTGCTCAACCAGCGGGACCGCCTGGCCGACCAGGTCGGCCGAATCAGCGCACAGGTCAACGACTTCCTCGGCAACGCCGTGGCCCTCATCCGCCAGCGATTCGGCGGCAGGATCACCTACGCCGCCATACCCCTCGAGCGCATCGACTGGGCACCCTTCGACTTCCTGAGCATGGATCTCTACCGGTCGGCCGAGATCGCCGATCAATTCGCCGAGGGCGTCCGAACTCTCGTCGCGCAGGGGAAGCCGGTCGCGATCACCGAGTTCGGCACCGCCGCCTACCGCGACGCGGGCGACAGCGGCGGCCGCGTTCTGGAGGTCCTCGAGTACCACAAGGACACCGGCGCGCCGGTCCGCTTGAAGGGCGAGTACGTTCGCGACGAGTCCGGTCAGGCCGCATACCTGCGCGAGCTGCTGGAGATCTTCGACGCCGCAGATGTTGACAGCGCCTTTGTATTCCTCTTCGCGCTCGACAACTTTCCGCACCGCCCCGACGGCGATCCCCGCGACGACCTCGACCTGGCCAGCCCCGGCATCGTAAAAGTTCTCGACAACCGCCGAGGAAACACCTACCCCGACATGCCCTGGGAACCCAAGGCCGCCTTCACTGCCCTCGCCGAGCACTACCGCGGCTGACCATACCCTCCGGCACCAAGACCCTGCTTGCCAACTACGGTGCTCAGACTCGCCAGCTACGGCGCTCGGTCACAGGTAGCCGCAGACCACCATCACGGCCGCGACACCAGCGGTGGTGCCGCTGAACTTTCGGGGCGGGTGCTCACGCACGGGATCACGCACACGCCGAGGCGACGTCTCCCCCGGGGAGCGGTCATCGTGAGCCGAGGCCCGGCCACTGCCCCGTTTGGTCCGGAGCCGTGTCGTTCGGTCTCGTCACTTCTCTGAACCAACAGCACAGCACTGCGTACCCAGGTTGGGTCCGGTGTGAGGCCATATATCTCGCTGCTAGGAATATGTGTGCTGTCTGACCGTGGCACACGCCTGTCCTTCGGCCGGCACCGGCGAGATGGTGCAACTACTGGCGGGGACCGCTGCGATCCTCCCCTGTGGCCGCTTCGCATCATCTGAAACTGGGCGCTTCGCAGCTACCCACCCTCGATCATGCTTCGACCTAATAGGGTTTGGCCGCTCCTCCGCCCGGGCCACTATGTGGTGACCAGCAGCGTCTGGCCCTTCAGTCGCAGCGACCAGAGAAACTGCGGCGCCCTATGCCTGCACGGTCTCTTTTTAGTAGACCACTTGCCAGCAACCTGCGGAAATAATCGAGCCAAGAACGCGATCAATCGAATAGCACAGTCACTCGCAGGCTGCGGCCAACACTACTGAACATCCCAACGCCGACATCCAGGCCGAACGTCGCGAGCGTTCCGGGTGCCCGCCTGATCGTTTCAGGTGCCCAGTGGCGCACCAACGAGCATGGCTTTAGTCTGATCTTATACGCAAGGGTGAGCGCAATACTCACCTCAGTCTACTGATGAATATGACCCCAGCGTCTGACTGACTACCGAGGTAATCAGAGAACTTATCGCCGGGCTTCAGTCCGGTCGCACGTCAGGAACTGCTATCAGACAGATGGGGGCGAGGGGCGGAATATGACTGCCGACACTTTTTCCACATTTTGCCACATTAGCCAATATGGTGATGCTGGATACCGAGTGCTCCCGAGAATGATTGCGATGAGCCAACCCTGCCTGTGGGCGCCGTCCAGCGTCATTTTGAGATCCGATTCTTCGGGATTGTCCCCTAAAGCGTTCCTGCAATACCTGGAGGAAGGGTATGTTCGAGTGCTCGGCCGCCAAGAGTGGGTGTACGACCCAACCTGGCGAAACAGTCAGCGGTGGCCCGGTACGGCTTGGGACAATCGAATCGACGGGCGAATAAAGGAAATATGCGACGAGGATTCGAGTAAACCGAAGAGCGAGCAGAGAGTCGCAGTCGTTTCCCCCGAGCGGGGGTACGAATGGGCCGATCAGTACCTTAGCGAGCACCCTGAGGAAGTAGCTCGCTGGCACAGCGTGCTGCGCAACAAGAGCCGGAGGCAGGCGATCCCCGGCGGCACAAGAGAGGCGGCACTTCGAGACATTGATCAGCCCGCCATAGCCGCCCGAAGGATTCTCCGTGATGCCTACAATCATGGACAGGCGATATCATATGCCGAGGTGGATGCCCCTTTCCTGGCTCAATTTATACACCGTCGCTTTATGCGCATCCTTGCCGAGGAGCCGCCGTTGCACGGAACAAGTACTCAGGCGCAGCCGTCCGGTCCGTACGCGGACAGCGGCCGGGATTTGGGACTCGGTGAGCTGACTGCCCAGCTTCTCGAGCTTCTAGCGCAATTGGATATCCATGCACGGCGGCGCAGTGATCCCGATAGCCTCGATGGGTTCATCCACGGACAGGGGAGAAAAGAATTGATGCCATGGATGAAAAATATGTGCATTGCACTAAGGGGGCACAAGCCACAAGAATTGAATGGAAAATTGATAGAGCAGCTAAGTTATCAACTGGGCACTAGTAACTTTTCTGGCATATTGCGGCAATTGCTACACCGCAAAGATGAGGTTGCGTTTGGGACGATAGGTATAGTGGGTACTGCATACGATATCCAATCCGATCCCCAAGCTTTCCTGAATTTCCTCCAGGGGTCGTTCAGTAACGTACCGGATATCATGCTTCTGCTCTCCGTGACTGCCTCCGCCTATCCGCTTGGGAAGGGGTTGGTGCGCCAGCTAGGCTTTGCCCCATCAGAGTTCAATGGCCCACAATGGCCCTTCGTGTACGCTTATGGAACCCGAGCGAAGCGGAAACAGCTGAAGGAACTTCGCTATGTTCTTGATGCGCTCCAGCATGGTGGTGCTGGACCGCTGAGTGCATAGTTGCATAAGTCCGCTCCGGTCATTGTTGCACCAGTGGAAGCTTGTCCTGGACGCTTCTCGTGGTGGATGTAGCGTCCCAAATTGGCGGTCAAGGACTGGTGCGCAGCGTCGGCAGGCCGAGCATGACTGACCTGCCGCTGGCCGCCGAGTTGATTTGGTCGATCTTGGACTGGGCCCCGGCCAGGCTGACCTGGAGTCCTTCGATTTCGCCGAGCCAGCCTTCCCGCTCGGCCTCGGCGATCCGGTCGAGGAGGTTGTCGCGGATCTCCACCAAGCGGCCACGCTGTGCCGGGTCTGGTCGAAGCAGTGAGCAGCGCACGCAGGCGTGTTCGTGGATGCAGGCGGTTCCGTAGGCGCGGGCGCAGGTGCCGACGGAGAGCTTGCGGCGTTCGAAGTGGCCGAGGAAGTCTTCCCACTCGGCGTCGGTGGGGGTGCGGTACTCCTCGGCGGGCCGCAGGGCGCGGCGTCGGGTGATGAAGGCGCGGTGGGCTTCGATGGTCTCGGTGGGGTAGATGGCGTGGTAGCCCATGGTGGTGTTGATGTTGGTGTGGCCTGCGATGACCTGGGCGATGTGGGGTGGCAGGCCGGAGCGGATGGCGTCGGTGATGAACAGGCGCCGGAAGTCATGGGGCGCGAAGTCCAGTGGCTGGCCGGTGGAGTCGGTCAGGCCAATGTAGGCGAGGACCTCGGCCAGGGCCTTGCGGATGAACTCGCCGCTCATGCGGGAGGTCTCGCCGCCTCGGTCCCACTGGAACAGCAGGGGCGCCGGGGGATTCCATGTGCGTTCTTCGTAGTCGTAGGCGGCCAGGAGGGGGATGGCTCCGGTGCGGGGGTCGCGGACGCGGCGGATGATGGTGGCCAGGACGTCGGCGAGTTCGGGGCTAACGAGCAGGACGCGTTCCTGGTCCGTTTTGGACGGGGCGATTTGCAGTAGGGGGACGATCTCGCCGGTGGTGGGCAGCCGGTACTGGATCATGGCGTGGTGGCTGGTCTCCAGCATCTCCTCGATGCGGGCACCGGTGTGGCGGAGGAATTCCACCGCGGCCCAGGCCCAGAACGCACGGTGCTCGGCCAGGTCGAAGCGGAGAAGGGCGCCGTGGGGGTCGCGGGCGTTGGCTGTGGTTGCGTTCTTGGTGCGGGTATAGACGGCGTCGCCGAGGGTGAAGGTGGCGCCGGGCGGCACGGCGAGGAGGGCTTGGAGCCGCGCAGATTGGTGGCGGTGGTGGTCGGCCGCGGCCTGGGCGAAGGCCTCCAGGGCCGGGAGGCGTTCCCGGGTCCGCTGGTCCATGCGCGCCTTGACCCGCTTGATGCGTTTGCGGTTGGAGGTCTCTGCCTCCTTGATCGGGCACGGTGCTACCCAGGGGCCCCATCGGGCCGGTTCCTCGGCCGCCCAGCGGGCGATGTCCAGGTAGAAGGCCCGCACCGCCATGAGCAGCAGGGCATGGTCGGCGCGCTCGACCACCGTTTCCTCGAGGGTGCCGTCGGGTCGCTTCCGTCGCTGGGTCCGGGTGCGGAAGCGTTCTTTCCAGGCACTGGCGACCCCGGGAGGCAGGTCGAGGGAGGCGATTCCGGGGTGGTGGCGCTCCAGGTCGGACCAGAAGTTCCGGGTCAGGGCACGGGCCAGGTTGTCCAGGGTGCTGTAGTCGAGCTTTGGTCGGCGTTCTTCCAGGTAGTCGATCAGGAGCCGACGGATCGGCGCGCAGGCCACACCGTGGCGGTCGACCAGCTGCTCGCAGGTGAGCTGGCCGGTGACCCGGTCCAGGAAGCGCAGGGTCGCCGGCGCGTCGGACGGCAGATGGCCCAGGTCACGAAGCCACGAGTAGAACAGGGTGCCACCCGAGTTGTCGATCTCCGACTTCCGCAGCTCGATGGAGTACTGGATCGCGTCACCGGCGGTGATGTCTGCCAGGCCTCCCCCCTTGGTGAGCATGATGCGTGCCAGGGCCAGGCGGGCGCGGCGTCCTCCAACGGCCGTCCAGCGTTTCGGATCGACCTTCTCTCGCAGGCGCGCGTAGCCCTCACGGTCACGTGCCTGTTCGACAACTGAGCGCAGGTGGGTGGTCCGGTAGCCGAACTGCCACGTCAGCGGGAGCCGTATCACGTCGGCGCCGGCCAATATCAGCAGCCCGGCCTGTATGGACGACCATCGCACCGGGGCTGCCGTGCCCACCCAGGCGTGGCCTTGCTGGGCCCAGCGGCGAGGGCACTGGGCTGCCGGAGATGCCTCCCATCGCTCCTGCCAGCTCTCGCCGGGGAAGTCGGCCAGCCAGTCCAGGATCGCGCGCGCTCCGCTTCTGCGAGCCCACTGGGTGTGCTGCTTCTCCGCCCGGAACGGCGGCCGGTCCAGCAGTGTGATCACCTCCTCCACGGACGAGCACGTTGTTGGCCATCGTGTCCCGGCGTGTCGAGCCGGGAACTGGGCCTGTGCCTGGTGGAGCATGCCGCCCGCGGCCTGCGGGGCCGGCGGCCGGTCCTGCGCCCGGGCCTGTGCTGAGCCGGTCATATCCCGGACGCGGACTTTCACTGATTCCTCCCGAACAGGGTGTTGAGGGACTCGGTGCGGTACCCGGCGGCCGGGACCGCCGGCATCTGGGCCTGATGGCTCTGCCGCTCATGGTGCGCGCGGACTGCCTCGACGACCTCGTCCTGGCCGGCCGGGACGTAGATCTGGGTGGTGGTCAGATGCGCGTGGCCAAGGACCCATTGCACGTCCGTCAAAGCCAGCTGTGGGTCCCGAGCCATCCGGTAAGCGGCCGTGTGCCGCAGGTCGTGCAGCGTCCAGTTCGCCCCGAGCAGCGCATTGGCCCGGTTCAGCATCGCCCGCGCCGCATGGTAGGTCAGCGGGCGAAACGGCCGCCGCAGCGTCCACCACAACGGCTTGTCCGCGCCCCGGGGCGCCCCGGCCCGCCATGCCTCCTCCTGATACAGCCGCAGCCAGACGAACGAGTCCGGCGACGACGGCAGCTGCTGGAACTCCCCCGTGCCCTTGCGGACCACCCCCAGCAGCTGCTCACCGGGCAACGGGTCCCGCTGCCGACTGGTCAACAGCTCGCTCGCTCGAGCCCCGTTGGAGACCCAGAACGCGAGCAGAGCCCGGTCCCGGTTGTAGCGCAGCGCGGCGAACAACTCGTTGAACCGGCTGTCGGGTATCCGCCGTGGCAAGCGGCGCGGCACCGAGGGCCGGTACCGACCACCGGCCGACTGCCGTGTCGAGCGGCCCGCGGCGATCGGCCGTCGGCGGCGTTCCCGCGTGGTGGGGAACGGGTTCAAGATCGGGCCCGTGCCCTCCTCCAGATGGAAGGTGTAGAACGACCTCAGCACGGTCTCGCAGTGCGCCTGCGTCGACGCCGAGTACAACCGGCCAGGCGCGGCCCGGCCGGTCACCGGATTCGGCACCGCGGCCGACGGCCGGGACACCGGTGGGGGGTGCCCCCCGTCTGAACTCCGGCGACGCCAGTGGACACGGGTCGGCTTCGGGGCCATCCGCATCCAGCGGGCGAAGTCCCGCGCCTCCACCCGCGTCGCCCGGTCCCAGGCCACCCCCCATCCGGAGAGGAACCGCCACCACCGCAGGAGATCCATTCCGTAGGAACGGATCGTCGTCGCTGGCCGCGAACACGCCTGAAGCTCCGCGAGGAACGCCTCGACGGGCGCGACCACGGCACCGTCCGCGTCAAGCAGCACATAGGGACGTGCCGGGTCGGCCGTCTCCACCAACCCACCAGTCTCCGGCAGCACGAAGCCCACCAGATCCCGAGCCGAATCGCCGGTCTCAAGCATGACCGGGAAGCTAGCAGACACTCCCCTTGACCTGCGAATATGCGACTCTTACTTCAGTCAACAGCACGATTCCGATCAAGGTCATGCCCGCGACCGAGGACCATTCGATCAGCTTCCGGCAGATCCACACTGCGACGGCGGCCGCATCCGCTACCGCAAGGTCTGCGAGATCGAAGACCGCGTACTCGACCCGGACGACTCGGCGCGCTCAGGGTCGTCGGCGACGCCATCGTCCTCCAGGTCCTCCATTGGCCGGATGAGATCCGCTCGGCCGAAGGACTCGCCCCCAAGGCCGTCGACATCTCCGACTCGGAGGTCGACGAAGCCATGACGTTGATGGAGGCCATCGGCGGCACCGACATCACCCAGTACAAGGACCAGTACCGCGAGGCGATGGAAGCCGTCAGCTCGGCCAAGGCCGCAGGCGTCGAGCCACCCGAGATGGAGGCACCAGCCGAACCCAAGGGCAAGGTCGTCGACCTCATGGCCGCCCTCCAGGACAGCGTGCGCGCCGCCAAGAAGAGCCGCGGCGAGGAGACCGGGCGACGAAACCGACGTACACGAGATCAGCGGGCGGCGACCGACACCGAAGAAGACCGCCGCGAAAAAGACCGCGGCCAAGAAGACGAGCGCGAGCAGGAAGAAGACAGCGGCCGCGAAGAAGTCCTCGAGGAAATAACCGGCATCGTGACCGAGCTGCGAGTGATTCGGCCAAGCCCGCTCCGATGAATCCGTTCAGTCCGCGTCACCCCGCGCGCCCCCACTGCTGCGCTCGCGTCTGCGCACTCCCGAGGTGAGGGTGCTCCTCCACGTCACGGACGAGTGGCCACCAGCAGATCAACCACGTAGGTCTCTTCCACTACCTCGTCGGGGAAGAACTCGCACAGCCGCCTGCGCTCCTCGGAGAGAAAGGCACGCTTGTCGTTCTCCGCAAGGACAAGGAACGCCGAGCGGCTGCTGATATTGGCAAGATGCGTATCGAGGGGGATCACGCGACTCCACCGCACCTGGCGGCGGGCGACCCGGAGCCCGGACAGGCCCGCGAGCCGGACGGCGTCGCTGTCGTCGGGACGCACCCGAGAAGTCGGCTTCACTCCGCAGTGGTCCGCGATCCGCTGGTGTTGCTCTCGAATCCAGGGCACGTCGAAGGCGGTGGTGTTCCACCAGATCGCGAGCGCACCGCCCGGAAGCAGGACTCGCAGTGCCTCCGGGACCGAGCGGGTGGTGTCGGTCCACTGCCAGGACTGTGCGTAGGCGATGAGGTCGTGGGAGGCGTCCGCGAGAGGGAGGGCGTTGCCGTCACCTCTGATGATCGGCACATCCGGGAGCACGGTGTGGAACTTGGCGGCCATGGCGTCGCCCGGCTCAACGGCGATCACGTCCGCCCCGCGCTCACGCAGCAGGGCGGTGGCGATTCCGGTGCCCGCGCCGATATCCGCGACGCGGGCACTTGCCAGGGGACGGCTGGTGAGCTGTTCGATGCGGTCGAAGAGCGCGGGAGGATACGAAGGTCGACTGGCCGCGTACTGGTCAGCCGCCGCGTTGAACGAATGGGCGCGTGAGCTGGTGGTCATCTCCACATCGTCCCCTGCCCCGCTGACTGCCCGCCCGGTGATCACTTTCGGTCACGGCACCAGGGGACCGTGCCCCTGTGGGGAGCAGCGGCACGGCTTCACACATAGACGAGTGTGAAGCGCTGAGAGTCAGACCCGTCGCACGCATCGCCCTCGATCCTGGCACCGTCGCTGACGCCCGTCACGATCCAGCAGCGACCCATGGACGACGACCTGAACCCGATGCGGCGCGGTGGTCTGGGCCGACTGGATTGGGTGTCAATGTCAACGAACAGCAGACCGCCTGGGTGCCCCCTTCCGGATGGTGGCTCCGACCGTACGTCGGCAGCAGCAGCCCAAGCCCGTGCCAATGATGTGCGATTGTCGCACCAGTGCCCTAGCAGTTGGCGGGGGTCCAAAAGGAGGCGGGCAACGCCTCGACCTCGAGGGCGGCTTGGCGTAGGTCGGCGGCAACCGGGAGCAGCGCGGTGTACACCGGGTCGCCGTCGGCGGCCATGCGGTCGATGACGTCGGCGTTGGTCCGGGCCCGTGCGGTCACGACGGCTGCGAATGCCGAACGGTCGCCGTCATAGCCGTAGGCGTCGAGCAGCACGTGCAGACGTCGGGGCCGGTCCTCGAACGCGGTGAATCCAGTCCTCTCGGCCAATCGGCGGGCCTGCAGGGGCACCCAGGTCAACGCCGTGAATGCCAGATCGAACTCGCGCGATGAAGGCCCAGCGGTGTCCCAGTCGAAGAACCCGGCCAGATCGCCGTCGCGCCACACCGCGTTCCACGGGGCTGCGTCATGGTGTCCGATGACCAGCCCCGGCCGCCACGTCTGCCCGGCGAGCCAGCGCGCCCCCGGCGGGGGCACAAAGGTCTCCGTCGCATCGTGCAGCCGACGGGCCCACCTGCCGACGCTCACCAACGCGGTGTCCGAGTACACCCACGCGGGCCAGGGAAGGTCCTCGCCGGTGGTCTCCCCCACGAGATGGGTCAGGACCTCACGCCCTTGTGCGTCCATCCCCAGCACGTGGGGCGCCCCGCTGAATCCCACGGCCTCCAGATGACGCAGCACCGCATGCACGGCAGGGGTCCAGGGCTGTACGGGCCGGTGGACCTCATCACCGATACGCACCGCACCTACGGTCCGGCCGCCAGGCAGTCGCTGCTCCTCCATGGCCTTGGTTGTATCGCATGCCGATCGTCTGCGCAGCCGCATTTCCAGGCCCCCGGTCCGGCCAAAGCCTTAGCCGCAACTCCACCCCGGACAGCGGCTGAAACAGCTGAGTCGCCGTCAAACGCCTCGATTGGATGACAGAGGACAACAGCGGGAATCACTGCGCGGGTGGCACCCATGATCAATGTCCGTAAGTTTGGGAGTCACCGCGGTCTAGCTGCCCCAGTCGGCGCAGACTGAGACGGACACCTACGAGCAGGCGATTGCCGCTGTACAGGCCACCTACGGGCTACGACCCGTCACCCCCGCCGACTGGCCGGAAGCACCAGCCGTCAACCCGCGCCCCGACCCGCAGGACCTCAGCGGCGACGACATCGGGAACGGCTGGACCGAACAGGTGCTCTTCCGGATGAATCGCCTCACCGATGCCCGGAGCCCGCGCGGTGCTGCGCCAGATCACCGACGGCAGCTATCCGTTCCGCCCACTCGCGCTGGGTCTCGGCGTGCTCTATGCGGCTGACGATGTCTTTCTTGGACGCTGCGTCCAAGGTCTCCGGGATCTTGTCGAAGGTGTCGGGAAGGATGTCGAGCAGTCCCCAGATCTGTTCGCCAGTGCTGACGGTCAGCACCCGAACCTGCTGTCGTACTCATCGAGGCGACCGGCGTAGTGGGCCTGCTGCCATTCGTCGAGAGATGCGGCCGCGACCGGGGTCTGCTCAGGCCCTTGGAGTTCGACCTGCCGGGTCACCCAGCCTTCGGCATCGACCTCGAAGTAGAACCAGACGTCTTCCTCGTCCCAGTAGCAGCGCATCCACGTCGTCACCAGGCCATGATGCCGGGCCATCGCCGCGAGTAAGAGCGATCTCCATTCCCGCCTGCGCGGAGAGCACATCTCGGCTACGTCGCCGCCGACCTCGGCAACCGGGCTGGGCCCGGACGTACCCGCCATGTGGGGCCCACTGTCTGTCACGCCAATAGGACGCGTTTGCACAGGAGTTGGAGGCCGGGGCATCACATATTGCCACTCTGAACTGGGGTTTCTCTCCCAAGGAAGGGTCCTGCTCGGCCTCGGACGTGGCGCGAGCACGCGGACCGTCGGGAGGCCAGGCCGAACCCGACGAGGCCGAGCCCGACGAGGCCCCCGTCGGCGCTCCCCAGCCCTCGCGTCGCTCTCCCGGCTCGACTCGCGGGTTGCGCTCAGGCCGGGCGGGAGGTCACCGGAGGACGAATCCGGGTACGAGAGGATCCCGAGGGTCGACCGTGAACCGACTCGACCCGAAGGGATAGGCCATGCCGGTCACGGTGGGAATGACCGCGTCGAAGGCGCCCACCGTGGTCTCGCCCGTGACGGAGCAGGTGAACCGCGACCCCACGATGGAGTCGTGCAGCAGCTTCTTCCCGGGCTTGAGTGCCCCGTGAGCCGTGAGTACCGCCACTCGTGACGCCGAGCCGGATCCGCAGGGCGACCGGTCCAGCTCGCCGTCGGCGAAGACGGTCGCATTGCGCTGGTGGAGGTCGCCGTCCGCGTTCTCGCCGAGTTCGTCGAACAGGATCGTTCCGTAGATTCCGTCCAGGCGGCTGTCTGTCGGGTGTTGTGCGTACGGCGTCTCGACGAGCAGCGACTTCACCTCTCTGCCGATGGCGATGAGCTCGTTGACGTTGCCCGGATCGACACTCAGCCCGACGTCCGCGGCCCGAAGGTGCGCGTAGATGGAGCCGCCGTATCCGATGTCGACGAAGGCGCGCCCCCGGCTGGTCTCGATCTCGACGCCAGTGGCCAGCACGTAACTGGGGACGCTGACGAAGTCGACCCCGGTCACCTGCCCGGCATCGGTGTGGACGCGGGCCACGACACGACCGGACGGAACATCGATCGTCACGTCGGTGACACCCGTCGTGTCGGCGCCGACACGGCCGCTCGCGACCGCCCATACGCCCAGCGCGATCGTTCCGTGCCCGCACGCGGCCGAGAAGCCGTCCTTGTGCCAGAACAGGACACCGAAGTCGGCACCCGCGTCGTCCGGAGGAGTGATGAAACCGCCGAACATGTCGGCGTGACCGCGAGGCTCGAAGCAGAGCATTTGCCGCAGTTCGTCCACTGCGGGGTCGCCGATCGCTCGGACGCGGCGATCAGCGACGGAGTCCCCGGGTATCGGCACCGGCGGTTCGGCGACGATCCGGAAGGGTTCCCCTCCGGTGTGGTAGTCGACGCAGTCGACCGTACGTATCTGCATGCGTAGTCCTTCGAGTCCAAGCGCAGGGGCGGTCACGGCACCTTGACCCATCATCGCGTGATCGAGAACCCGAGGTTCAGCGGGTCGCGATCGTCCAGGGTCCAGTTCGCGAAGCCAAGGACGAATGCGTTTCCCCGGATTTCGGGAATAACGGCCTCATGGTCGCCGACGCGCGTTTCCGAGAGGACTCGGCTTTCGAATAGGGAGCCGATGATCGACTCGTTGACGAAGGTTTCGTCCTGCGTCAACTTGTTCTGAAGATAAAGCTGTGCGGTGCGCCCGGCCGTGCCGGAGCCCGTGGGCGAGCGGTCCAGCTCCCGGTCGGCATAGATGCATGCGTTGGCCTGCGTGGAGCCGGAACTCCTCGCGGGGCCGGAGATGATGGTTCCGTACACTCCGCTGATGTCGGGGTGTTCCGGATGAACCACCGCGTACTTCTCGTTCGCCGCGTTCTTGACTTCCATTCCGAAGTCCTTCAGCCGGTCGGCCTCCGGCTCCCTCACCTCGAACCCGAAAGGGAAGCCGTCGGTGTAGAAATAGAATGCGCCACCATAGGCGATGTCACCGGTGACCGTACCGAAAGATGGGGTGTCGACGGATACACCCTGTTCCCAGATGAAGGAGGGAACGTTCACGAAGCGAACGCCGGCGACGTGCGTACCGTCCCATTCGACGAACGCCTCGAGGAATCCGCAGGGGGCATCGATTCCGACTCGGGTCTCGGGGGATGTCCGTTCGACCCAGCCCAGTTCTACGGCCGCGGTCGCCAACGCGATGACGCCATGCCCACAGTGTGGGCTGTAGTCGACGTTCTGCATGAAGATGACGCCGAGATCCGCGCCGTCGCTCACCGGCTCGGTGAGCAGGCCCCCGTACATGTCACCGTGGCCCCTGGGCTCCAGCATTACCGCACGCCTGATCTCATCGGCATTTTCCTGAAGCCAGGCGCGGCGCTCCAGGATCGTCTTACCGGGAACGCGGGGAGCGCCACTCGTGATGATCCTGAAGGGCTCGCCCCCCGTGTGCGTCTCCACTGTGCTGATAAGTCGACCGGTCTTCATTTTCTGACTCCTCAGAATCGTTTTTCAGGTGAGTGGGCCGCACTGAGCGGCGCGGGTTTCTGGTAGTGACAGATCGAATTCGACGGCCAGCTCCTCAAGGCGCCGCCAGGTGAATTCCTGTACGGGTACGCCATCAGCGGCACGCTGTCGAGACGTCTGAGCACCGCTTTCCCCGGGCATTCGCACGGGCTGCCCTTCAGACTCCAGGGGGACGTCCCGCACGTAGGCGATAAATTGCTCGACCTCGGCGACGAAGCCGGCCATCGGGCGAAAGCTGGTGATGTCGACGGCGATGACGAGCGTTCCCTGGTCATCGTGCTCGGGATGGGCCGAGACGGTGCCCGCGCCCGTCAGGGCGCCGGCGAGTGCCTCGACGACCATCGCCAGGCCGAAGCCCTTCACGCCTCCGGCGGGCCTCAGCACGCCGGTTTCGGTCACCCAGTCGGCGGGAATGGGCTCGCCCCGGTCGCGCCATTCCGCGAGGCGTCCTGCGGCCACCACGCTCGTGGACATGTCCAGCACGAGGTGAGGGGCCTTCGCCCGAGGGATGCCGACCGCGATGGGATTGGTCGCCAGCCGGGGCCGCAGGCCGCCGGGGGGCGCGACGTCCTGCCCCGCGCCGGCGTCGTTCGCGAACAGGAGCAACGCGATGCCCTCCGCCGCCGCACGGTCGCAGTAGTCGGCGAGGCGGCCGGCGTGTTCGGCTCGCCGGACAGCCACGGCCGCGATCCCGTGGCGACGCGCTCTCCGCACCGCCAGGTCGGTCGCGTCGCGCAGCACGATGTGGCCGTAGCCACGCCTGCCGTCGAGCCTGAGGACGGCGCCCGAGTCGAGTTCGATCACCGGCCTGGCGCTCGGGTTCGCCTTGCCCGCCCTCCAACGGCCGACGTACTCCGGGAGGCGGCGCATGCCATGCGACTCGTGGCCCGCGAGATCGGATGCGACGATCACCCCGGCCATGAAGTCCGCGTCCGCCTCGTCCATGCGGATCCTGGTGAGCACGGAGGCGGCGAAGCCGCGCAACTCCCCCGGCAGGCACAGGATCGTCTCACCGGCGGTCATGACTGAGCCGTCGCTTCGCCGTCGAAGACCTCGTTCACCAGTTTGCGTACCTCGTCGGCCGGAAGCCGGACCGCCATGGCCCAGTAGTAGATGACAAGGCTCCAGCCGGAGACCACCGCGATGTCCCACCAGAACGGGATGTGTGCCAGTCCGAACACAAGATGCGTGGGGCTGTTGTACTGCCCCACGTAGCACAGGGCGGCGAGTCCCGCGAGCCAAGGCAGTACCCAACTCCCGGACTTGCAGCCCAGCTTCGGCCGCTCGGGACGGCGGCTGGTCGCACGGGAGACGGTGAGCAGGGCATATCCGACGCACACCGCGCAGAACACCTTCCAGTTGGCCTCCCAACCGCCCCAGTAGACGAGCAGGTTGACCACGACGAAGGCGAAGGGAGCGAGCAGGTTGCCGAGCCGGAGACGGAAGGGACGGGCGTGGTCGGGCAGTTCACGCCGCAGAGCGCCGAGGGCGAGCGGCCCGCCCGCGTACATCAGCGCGAAGGAAGAGGTGATGAACACGACCAGGGTCTGCCAACCGGGGAAAGGCAGCAGGCAGATGAGGCTGACGACGAACGTGCACGCCACGCTGTACACCGGCACCCCGGTCCTGGGGTGGAGTTTACTCAAGGTCGACCCGACATATCCGTTCTGGGACATGCCGTAGCCCAGGCGCGACGTTGTCGTCACGTAGATGAGGCCGTTGCTTCCGGGCGAGACGATGGCGTCGGCGTACAGGATCCAGGCCAGCCATGTGAATCCGAGCAAAGTGGCCAGGCCGGCAAACGGTCCGAAGATTCCGTCGAAGGAGATGTGCGCCCATCCGTGGCTCAACTGGGCGGGGCTCAGCGCACCGATGAAGACGATCTGCAGTCCCATGTAGAGGGCGGCTGTGATGAACAGGGAACCCATGACCGCCCGCGGGATGTCACGGCCCGGATTCTTGCTCTCACCGCCGACCTGAACCGCCTGCTCGAATCCGACGAGCGTAAAAATGACGCCGCCGGTGCTGAGAGCCGCGATTACACCGTGCACCCCGGAGGGGAAGAAGCCACCCTCGGCCATGTGAAAGTTGTCGAAATGGAAGCGAGTGGAGAGGGCGACGATCGTCAGGACAAGCGTGGCGATCTTCCAGATCGTTATCGCTCCATTCAGTTTGGAAATCTTTCTGATGCCGTAGAGATTGAGCAGGGTGAACAGAATGATGAGGAGGACAGCCACCCCGGTTCCCGGCAGGGTGAGTGACACGGTCCCATTATCCGTGTGAGTCAGCCAGGGCAGGTAATTGCTTGAGTACTGCAGCATGGCCTCGACCTCGATGGGCACGGTAGTGACCCCGGCCAGCCAGGTGGCCCAGCCCATCGTGAATCCGGCGAGGTTCCCGAACGCGTAGTGCGGGAAGCGCGCCGTGCCGCCACTGACCGCGAACATGCCGCCGAGTTCGGCGTGCACGAGCGCGAGCACAGCCACGGCCGCGGTGCCGATAATCCAGGTCAACACCGCGGAAGGCCCTGCGACTTGTGCCGCGAACAGCGCACCGAACAGCCATCCGGACCCGATGATCGACCCCACGGAAATCCACAGGAGCTGGATTCCGGAGATATGACGACGCAGCCCCGGATCGGAGACGTCGCTTTCGGCCGGCAATAGGTCTTTCGCTGTCATGGCTACCTCCTGATCCACGTCAGACCTTGTGGCCCGACAGGCAATGCTGGTTCCGTGCCACCCGTCCGGGCGCCGACCGTCGACCGCCAGTTTCAGCCCGTGATTTCTGACTGTCCAGCAAACATATCTGGCACATTGCTGTAAGAAGAACTGACAGATAGGATGCGACGCATGGCTCGCCATTTCGATCTTCATCGGCTGCGGCTGCTGCGGGAGCTCAAGCATCGAGGCACGATCACGGCCGTTGCGGCCGCCATGTCGTTCAGCCACTCCGCCGTCTCGCAGCAACTGTCCGTCCTCGAAACCGAGCTCGGGGCGAAGCTGCTCGAGCCTGACGGCAGGCGGGTGCGGCTCACGGTGCAGGGCGAGGTCCTTGTCCGGCACGTCGAGGCGATCCTGGAGCAGCTGAATCAGGCAGACGCGGATCTGGCCCGGGCCGCGGGCGACGTAGCCGGAACCTTCAGGATCGCGACCTTCCAGACGGTCATCGTCGCCCTCATGCCATCCGTGTTGGCCGCCCTTCGGGTCGATCACCCCCGCCTGGCTGTCGAGCTGGAGCACGCCGACCCCGACGCCGCCCTCTCGGGTCTGCAGGTCAGAGGGTTCGACCTGGTGGTCGACGAGGTGTTCGCCGGTCAGCCGCTTGCCCGGTCGGCAGCCGTGGAGCAGACCGTGTTGCACCGCGACTCGCTCCGGCTCGCGGTCCCGCCACCGGGCTCGGCGCTGTCCGATGCCGAGCGAGTCTCGGACCTGGCCGACGCCGACTGGACGATGGAGCCAGCGGGCACCCCAGCACGGGAGTGGGCTGAAAGGATCTGTCAGGCGGCTGGATTCAGGCCAAACGTACGGTTCGAATCTCCCGATATGTTCGTACATGAACGGCTCGTCCGAGGAGGGCACGCCGTCGCGTTCCTGCCGGATCTGCTCTGGGTCGAGACAGCGCCGACCGTGCGCCTGCACCGGCTCCCGGACAACGGCTACCGCGACATCATCTGCAGCGTCCGCGCCGGAACGTCTCATCACCCTGCGGTAAGGGCTGCCACGAGCGCGCTACACGCGGCGTGCGAAGAGGCCGACGACGCCATCACTGCACATCTTGCTGGGCAGCCGAGGTGATCCCCGCAGGTGGGGAGAGGGCTGATCGTGCGCTGCGGTACGCACGCGAATCGTGCTCGGGCAGATCGAGCCCGGGCAGGTGGAAAGGGTGATCAACGTGGCCGCGGCCCTGGGGGTCTCGGTCACACCGGTCCGCGAGGCGATCTCGCGAATCTGGGCATGGTCGAAGTCATCCGCAACCGCGGATTCCGCGTGCCGGTACTGACCGATCACGACCTGGACGAACTTTTCCAGTTGCGGACCATGCTGGAGGTGCCGGCCATGCGGGAAGTCGCTGAGGCACTGCGGGGCGCCGACATCCCTCTTGGGCGGGCCAGGCAGAGGACAACGGCTGACCGGCTCGGCCGGTCGACCTTCCCGCCGTGGGGGTAGCCGAGGCCGATCGCCCTCACGGCACTGTCGGCGGCTACGACAACCCGAAGGCATCTACAAGCCTTGACCGGGAAGCAGTAATATATTACACCTTACATGTTCGCAGTGACTTACCAGACTAGGGCCTGTCCGGCGGATCATTGCCCGCGGCAGGTGAGCCCGGGCAGTGATCCACCGGACGCGACCGGGAAGGGGGCGTCAAGCCATGGAGAACTGGGCGACGTACTCGTCGAAGGGCTCGATGCCGACTTCCGCACGGAGTTCGTCCATGCGCTCGGGCTCTTCACAGGGCCACGGGACCGGTGCCCCGTCCTTCACGCCGGCGATCTGAGTTCCGTAGACCTGCTTGCGGCCCTCATTGACCAGCGTGCGGTCGCGCAGGAAGGCCAGCTCGCGCGGGCTGGCCGAGCCTGCCGACACCGCCTGCTGCATCAGCTGGAGGGCGCGACGCTGAACGTCGAGCTGCCGGTCGGCGTGCTGAGCGATGAGCCATGCCGCGCGTGCGGCCTCCTCGCCGACCAGTTCCGCCGTTGGCCAGCCGTACTCGTCCATGATCTCGTTGAGCCGGTCACCGTGCCGGGCGGTCAGTCGCCGCCAGGCCAGCTGCTCGGCGGGGTCGTCGCTGTTCGCGCGGACTGCCAACTGGTGATCGGCCGCAGCCATATCCGTGAGTTCCGCTGTCAGTGCGGCAACGTCGTGCGCCACTCTCAACTCCCAGGTCAGATCCGTGCTTTGTGTCCGCCCGCAAGCCTAGAGGTGCAAATCGGGTGTAAAGATCATTCCGGAGGACGGTGACAGGCGCCTCGCCGCACCGGGATAATGGATCTACCCCCGGAGCCAGAGCCGGATCGCTGCGACGGTCACGGTGCCCTGGAAGACGTGGACACGCTTGTCGAACCTCGTGGCAACGGCCCGGAAGTTCTTGAGGGCGTTGATCGTGCGCTCGACTTCGTTTCTGCGCTTGTAGATCGTCTTGTCGAAGCCGGTGGGCCGTCCGCCCTTGCTGCCGCGGCGTTGGCGGTTGGCCCGCTGGTTCTTCGGCTCGAGGATGGTGTGCTTGATCTGCCGTCTACGCAGGTATCGGCGGTTACGCCGTGAGGAATAGGCCTTGTCGCCGCCGAGGTGGTCAGGCCGGGTGCGGGGGCGTCCGCCGCTGAGCCGACCGATGCGGATGCGTTCCATGACGGGGATGAGCTGCGGGGCGTCGCCCCACTGGCCCGGGGTGATCAGCAAGGCCAGGGGGCGGCATCCACCTTCTCCGGCGAGGTGAATCTTGCAGGTGAGGCCGCCCCGGGAGCGTCCGAGTCCCTCGTCGGGGCGGTGCTGCCGGGGCGTGCGTCTTTCCCCGGTACCCGCGGTGGTTTCTTGCGTGCTCCGGCGGCGTGCTGGTGGGCCCGGCAGGTGGTGGAGTCCACGCTCACCACGGACCAGTCGATGCGGCCCTGGGCATCCGCGTCAGCCAGGACGGCCGCATAGATCTTGTCCCACGTGCCGTCCGCCGACCAGCGTCTGTGCCTCTCGTACACGGTCTTCCACCTGCCGAACCTCGCAGGCAGATCCCGCCGCGGCACCCCAGTCCGGTTCCGGTACAGGACCCCGTTGATGGTCCTGCGGTGACTTGCCCAACGCCCACCGCGCTGACCGGGCTTGGGCAGATGCGGCTTCAGCCGGGCCCATTCCTCGTTCGTGAGATCTCCCCGCCCCATGAACATGCCAACGTGCCGTAGCGCGAGAAGTCACATGATCCGCCGGACAGGCCCTAACCCGCGCCCTAACCCGGCCCTAACCCGTGCCCTAACCCCACGTCCGGCCACCACCGCTCACCGCGCAGACCTCGTCGGTTTGCGGCGACGACCGGGGCACGGCCCACTCCCGGCACACCTGCGGCCCACCCGAAATGCCTCCCCTGAGGTGTAACACCTCACTCACACGAGGTTCGAACCCAAGTGGAGCGACATGAAGACGATCACCGTCGGCCTGACGAGATCCGCGAGGCGGTGTCCATGCGCGAGGCGATCGACGCCATGCGACTCGGCTTCCTCGACCTTGCGGCCGGAAAAGTGGCACGCCTCGCCCTGCTTCGCGACGATACGCTGCGCCCTGGCCCTGCACCGGTACACGGGACCGGAATCGTCCGGAGCCGGTGGTCGCCTGCTCGTGCGCGCTAGATGTCGATGTGGCGTTCCGAGAAACCAGGCACGAGAAAGCTCATTCCCGGGAGTGTCACTCCATCGGCGCCAGCCGTAGCATGAGGGACTCCCGTTCGGGTTGATCGGCGCATGTTGGGGTCGTCGCCTGCATCCGTTGGGGCGTTCCCTGAGCCTGCCTCCCCGAGAACCAGGGCCCTCTGGCCCAGTACCAACAGCCCCTCGGCCGGCGGCTGGTCGGCGCAGGCGCGGACGTCGCAGTCGGCACACACCCGCGCTGCATGCACCCCGTCGAGCGGTGGAACGACGGCCGCATCCTCTACTCGGCTGACAGCTTCCTCTGCCGGTGATGGTGGAGATGGTGGAGATGGTCTGCCGGGATACCTCGGCGCCGTAGACCTCCGCCAGGTGGGCCCGGACCTCACCGGTGGTCAGGCCCTTCGCCACCAGCGAGATGACCATCTCGTCGACGCCGGTCAGACGCTTCTGCCGCTTCTTGACGACCTTCGGCTCGAAGGAGCCGTCCCGGTGGCGAGGTAGGCCAGGCGCAGGAGCACGCCAGACCATGATGCCGTCGAAGACCTGTTCAGGTGAAGACACCGGGGCGAGCGTCGAGGAGAGCCGAAGATTGGTGATCGGCGTTTTCACCTGCGTAGATGATGCATCGGCGCCCACAGACCCGCCGCCCCTCACGGTGGAGGTGAGGGGCGGCGGGTCGGGGCGGGAGTCAGTCCGCGCAGGTGATGCGTGCCAGGCCCCAGTCCGCGTGGTCGAAGTTCTTGCCGTCGCCGGCGTCGCCGACGACCAGGCTCAGGGTGTGCATGCCGGTGGTGTCGGTGGTGACGTCGACCGCCGCCTGGCCGCTGCGGACCACGTCGGTGGCGGCCAGTTGCCGGCCGTCACCGAGGACGGTGAACGTGACGCTGCCCTGTCCCTCGGCCTCGTCGTCGACGCCCACGTGGGCCTCGAAGCGGGTACAGCGCCCCTGTATGTCCATGTCGATGCGGGCCGGCGCGTGCATGCCCAGGCCCTTGTCGTACACGGCTCCGCCGATCGTCAAGGGATGCCCGTCCTGCCTGCCGCTGTCGCCGTTGGACTGGTCACGCTCGACCGGTCCGTAGCCGTTGGTCTGCGTGAGGAATGACTGGTCACTGGCGTAGATCGTGCCGTGCAGGGGGATGGCGACCCGCACGACCTGCTCCACATGGATGGGTGGGGCTTTGTGCCCGGCCGGGTCGGCGTAGGTCACGGAGACGGGCACCTCCACAGCGCCGCCCGGCTGGTCCTTGCCGACCGTCACCTTGAAGCGGCCGCTCAGCGTCTTGCCCTCCTTGAGCGACCCGGCCAAGACATCGGCCCCGGTCACGGTCCAGCCCACGGGGAGCCGGTCGGCGTCCAGCGTCATCCGCACGTCGTGCAGTGCGTCTCCTCGCGGCAACACGAACCGCGCGTTGATCTTGACGGTCGTGCCTGGGCCCGCGGTCGCGGTCGTGGGGTCAAGTGTCAGGACGGTGGTGGGCGCGGTCACGACAGGCTCGTCGCAGTCGGTGCGGCCCTTGGTGGCGGGGCAGGCCAGCGCGGCGAAGCCGCCGTTGTCGGCCGTGAGGACCGTGTAGGTGTCCTTGGCAGTCACCGTACGCACCGTGCGCTGCAGTTGGTTGCCCTTGTCTGTGACCGTCTCCAGCAGCCACTTGCCCTTGCCCAGGAAACCGAGGGGCGCCTCCATCGTGTCACTCGTGCCCGCGAGGATCCCGCCGACGAACCAACGGTCCGCGCTGCGGCGCGCGATCACGACCTGCCGGTCGCCGGCCGGACGCTCCCCGGGTCCTCCGGAAAGCAGGTGCGTCTCGTCCCAAGCGGTGGGGAGCTGTTCGAGATAGCGCTCGGCCACCGGCTGGGCAGCGAAGCCCTCGGGATTGTCGCCGAGGCTCGTCCAGCCGGACTCGAACACCACGGGCAGCGCCAGTTCGCGCGCGAGTGTGCCCTGCCGGCCGGGCCGGGAGAACCAGGTCGGCGTGTAGTCCATCGACCCGACGATGTTACGGGTGAAGGCCAGGAAGATGTCGCGGGTGGGGTTCTGCCCGTTCTCCTCGCCGCGGACCGCCTCGACGCTCATCACCTGCGGCCAGGTTCGCTGCAGGCCGCGCGGGATCGTCGCGCCATGGAAGTCGATCATGAGCTTGAGCCTGGCCGTGTCGCGCAGGATCGCGTCGTACCACTGAAACTGCGCCTGGGAGTCGGAGGACATGTAGTCGACCTTGACGCCCGCGACTCCCCACGCCTTGACCTTGGGCAGCCAGACGTCGCGCTGTTGCTGGGTCCTGAGGTCGTTCCAGTCGAACCACAGCAGCACATCGACGCCGCGGGCCCGCGCGTAGCGGACCAGCTCCGGAACCCAGCCCTCCTGCCAGCCGGCGTCGACGAGTGTGTACTGCAGTCCGTGCTCGGCCGCGTAGTCGACGAAGTCGCGCTGCCGGTCGAAGTCGCCGGGGCTCGACCCGTCGCTCAGCCAGGACCAGTCGTCCATGCCCGGCCGGATCCACGAGGTGTCCGCGACCTTCGACGGCGGCGCGAGATCGTCCACAAGGGTGGAGCCGACCAGCGTGTCCAGGCTCCCCACGATCGCGGTGCGCCACGGCGTCGCCAGCGGTCCCTGCGAGGTCACGGGCGCGTCGTCCGCCAGCGCGACCTGGTACGAGGAGCTGCCGTCCCGGTGTTCGAGGTGGCTGCCGGAGTATCGGCCGTCGACGTCAGCCTCGGTGAGCAGCACGAAGCTGCCGTTCACCTCGAACAGCGTCGGGTAGCCGAACGAGCAGGTGTCGCCGCTGCATGTCTTCGGCTGCGCCTCGTTGGCCGCGCCCGCGGTGGTCTCGGTGCGCTCGGTCTCGTAACTGGGCTCGTAGGGCTGCACCCACGCCTTGGCGTCCGTCGGCAGCCTGAAGGTCGACACCTCCTGATCGACGGTCACCTGGCCCGGTCCGTCCAGCAGGTACCGGTAGGCCACGCCGTCGTCGGACACCCGCAGCACGACGCCCAGCCGCGCGCCGTCGGCCGCGCGAAAGGTGAGCGTGGCCTCCCGCATCGTGGTCGTGCGCTTGAGCTGCTTGCCCGTGGTCATCTTGTAGGAGTCGTGGACCGTGCGGTCCTGCCTGCGGACCAGCCGCAGTCCCGATGTCAGGTCGTGCTGTTCGGTGCGGATGCCGAGCCGACCCGGCAGCAGCACCGGCGCGGCGCCGCGATCGACCGCCAGGCGCAGCTCGCCGGCGGCGTTGAGGTTCAGCTCGGCGGTCAGATCCGAATGGCCGGGGCCGCTCACCGTCCAGGTGCGGGCGGCGGGCTGCTCGGCCGTGGACGGCACGGCGGCCGCCACGACCAGTCCGCTGCCCACCAGCGCCGCCGCGACCACGCCGGTCACTGCCCGCCAGACTCTCTCACGTCTTTGTCGCATTCATGCCCCTTGTCTTGTTCCGTCGAGCACCGCGCATGGCCGATGCCCATCGCGTACTGCGCGGAGTGCCGGAGGCAGGATCAACAAGATTGAACGCTTTCCAATGAATTCCATCACATACCATCGCGTCCGCACATAGCCCGTCAATAGGCTGAACACACTTCGATACGGCGGGACTTCGACCGGGACCGGTTTCCGGGCAAGCGGCCCGCGGCTCCCCCGGTGCCAGGAGCCGCGGGCGGAGGTGACGATCAGCCAGGATCAGGCTCCGGCCGACTCATGGGTGGCGCCGCCGCTGCAGGTCCAGATCTCGGCCGCGTTGAAGGGCCAACCGTGCATGAGTTCGTTTCAGGCCGGTGCGAGCCGAACTCCGCAGCGGGTGCCCAGCCAGCGGCCATCACGGACGACGACGTGACCTGCCTGCATCACCCAGCGGATACCGGTCGGCGTGCGCCG
Organism: Streptomyces hygroscopicus; assembly: GCA_002021875.1. Classification (NCBI taxonomy): domain Bacteria; kingdom Bacillati; phylum Actinomycetota; class Actinomycetes; order Kitasatosporales; family Streptomycetaceae; genus Streptomyces; species Streptomyces hygroscopicus. The sequence goes on along the minus strand of CP018627.1, from coordinate 11,360,755 downwards.
CGGGTCGGCGTACGCCGCGGTGTCACCGACCGTTGCCTGGTCGAATGCCGCCAGGTCCGCGACCAGGCCGGGCGCCAGCCGTCCGCGGTCGGGCACCCCGAAGACCTCGGCGGTCAGCCCGGTCATCTTGTGGATGGCCGTCGGCAGGTGACGCTCTGCTGCCCCGGATCGCCGCCCTCCCGGAGCCGGCCGCGGCGGCCCTCGCCCCCGCCATGGCCGCGGTCAAGGGCCACGAACTGGCGAAGGCGGCCGTGGAGACCGCCATGCCCGACGCCGAACTGCGCGGCTACGGGACGCCGTTGGCGACCTTCCTCGGCGCGGTCCGCGACCGGGTGCCCGCCGGGGTGTCCGTCGGCATCAAGGATTCCCTCCCCCAGCTGATCGACGACATCGAGAGGTATCTGGAGGAGGGCTACCTCCGCATCAAGCTCAAGATCGAGCCGGGCTGGGACGTGGAGCCGGTGCGAGCCGTACGGACACGGTTCGGCGACGCGCTGCCGCTGCAAGTCGACGCCAACACCGCGTATACCCTCGCCGACGCCGCCCACCTGCGGAAACTCGACGACTTCGGACTACTGCTCATCGAGGAGCCACTGGCGGAGAAAAATCTGCACGCCCACGCGCGTCTCCAGCGGCGGCTGACCACTCCGGTCTGCCTGGACGAATCCCTCCACAACGCGGCGGACGCCGCGTCCGCGATCGCCATGGACGCCTGCCGGGTCGTCAACATCAAACCGGCCCGGGTCGGCGGCTACCTCGAGGCCCGTCGCATGCACGACCTCGCCACCGCGCACGGCGTCCCGGTGTGGTGCGGTGGCATGCTGGAGACCGGCATCGGCCGGGCGCCCAACCTGGCGCTCGCCGCGCTCCCCGGATTCACCCTCCCCGGCGACACCTCGGCCTCCGGACGGTACTTCGCCGTGGACATCACCGAGCCGTTCGTCCTGGCGGACGGCCACCTGCCGGTGCCGACCGGGCCCGGCATCGGCATCACCCCGCTGCCGGACGTCCTCGCCCGCTTCACCACCGCCCGGTACGCGCTGTACGCCGCGAGCCACCCCCGGTGAACCCGGCCCTGCGGGTGACGGCGGCGCCGCACCCACGACACCACCCTGCTTCCACCCGACGACCGCCACCAGGACCACGAGCAGCACCACCACGATGGGGCCTCCGGTGCTCGGCGGCCGACGCGGAAGGTCGCGTCCTGCTGCTCGGTCGCCGTGGAGATGGGGTCGATGCGTAGGACGTAGTTGGAGTGGCGGACGTAACGGGCTGGGTAGTTGTACGACTTCAGCTGGTTCCGGACCGGGGAGCCCCATTTGGCAATCGGGTTGTTGTGCTCGGTGGTTCCGGTGGCTGGTGGTCGTCGTCGCCGCAGGGCCTGCCTGCCGGCTGTCATCCGGTGCGATCCGGGACCGGCGTGCGCAGGCGTGGCTAACGGTTCGGCAGCGACTCCGCAATGGCGACGGAGGACGGGGCGAGCGCGGTCGCACCGCCCTCGATGTCCCACAGCTCGTTCTGCAGCAGCCGCCCCAGCGTCCAGCCAGTCGCACGTGCACGGTCCAGGCCGAGGACCTCAGTGAGCAAGTCGAAGCGGCGCCGCACCATGCGCAGAGTGTCGCCCTTCGCGACGACGTCCTCCCACCGGCTGTCCAGGGCGGGCCACAAGTCGAATCCTGGATCCCCGGACAGCGGCTCGGGATCGATACCGAGCCACGGCTCGCGTTCCGCGGCGAGCACGTTGTCGTAGTGCAGATCCCAATGCAGCATGCGGTCGCCGGGTTCGCCGACCAGTTCGGCCACGGCCGACGCCCAGCCCCGCAGGAGTTGCTGGTCGGCCGGGTCAGCCAGAGCCATGACCGTACGCGGAACCTGCTCCAGCATCTCGGTGGCGATGTCACCGAGGCTCCTCAGCCCCTGCGGCGCGGGGAGACGGACCAGCCGCGCCTGAAGCTCGGCAAGGATGCCCATCGCAACGTCGTCGTCCTCGATCGAGGTCAGCGTGCGGGCACCGTCCAGCCGTTCCAGGAGCATGGTGCTGCTCTCGGGATCGTGGTCGAGCAGCCGCACCATTCCCTCGCCGTCCCAGGTGCGCAGCCCGATGAGCGCGGCGATGGTCTCCTCCCTGGGCATCTGAAGTTTGAGGACCGCGCGCGTGCCGTCCTTACGCAGCACCGGCAGCACCAGCGAGGCTTCCCCTGCTCCGGCCGCGCCGTCCCGTTTCAGCTCCCAGCGGTCCAGGAGTTCAGCAGCGAGAGCCGGCAGTGCGGCGATCCAGGCCATCCCTTCCTCACCGAAGCTTCTGGCGTACGACGCGGCCAGGGGTTGCGGGATCTCGACCAGCTTCGACGTGCTCATGTCGGATGTCCTTCAAAGGCAGTTGAGTTTCCCGCCGCAACCTACCGGAGAGCAGTGGGCGGGGCCCGCTCGGTGACACACCCCGCCCGCCCCGACCCGTGCCACAGATCTGGGCGGCACCCTGAACCCGCGCCGCTGAACCGACTCGCGCGGTCCGTGCCGCTCACGGAACAGGGCTGAAGGCCGTACGTGCCGCCTCCCGCAAGGCCCGCCGCAGCGTCCACGCCGACGGCGCCGCCTGCCACGGCGTGGGCTCGGGGACGAGTCCGCCCCTTCGCGGGCTCGTCCCTGGGTGGGCAGACGTCTGCGATCAGGACTGGTAGGCCACCAGTGCCATCATCCCTGCCTCGCCGTGGTAGGCGTTGTGGCAGTGCAACAGCCATTGTCCGGGGTTATCCGCGTCGAACACGACGGACACCTTCTTCTTGGGCAGCACGATGGTGGTGTCCTTGCGCGGACCTGTACTGCCGATCTGGTACGTGTGGCCGTGGAGGTGCATGGGGTGCCACATGTCGGTGGTGTTGACGAAGTCCAGCCGCACCCGCTGACCCTCTTCGACACGCAGCGGACTCGCGTCAGGGTTGTCCATGTCGAACCTCGCACCGTTGATGGCCCAGTTGTACTTGCCCATCCCACCGGTCAGCTCGATGCGGTGGACCCGGTCCGCCTTCTTCGACGACAGCCGCACATCGTCTGCGGCGCGCAGCTGAGCCGCGCTCGTGATCAGGCCGTCCAGCTCCTTGGGGCGGACGGTCGGGGACGGCTTGCTGCCCGAACCGGTACGGATCAGCGCCATGGCGTTCGCTTTCTTGCCCTCGGCCAGCGCGACCAGGGGGAAGACACCGTCCTTGAGGGTGACCAGGACGTCGTGGCGCTCTCCCATGCCGATCAGCAGCGCGTCAGTCCGACGGTGCTCGACGGGGTACCCGTCGGTGTGGGTGATGGTCAGCTTGTGGCCGCCCAGCGCCACCCGGTACGCGGTGTCCGAGCCCGCGTTGATGATCCGCAGCCGCACTCGCTTACCCGGCTTGCCGGTGTAGACGTCCGGGTCCTGCGGGACCCTGCCGTTGACCAGGTGGTACGGGTACTTCACATCCCCCGCATCGCCACCGAGGAGCCTGCTGTCGGCACCCATGAGCATGAACTTCATCGACATGCCGTCAGCGGAGTCCGAAGGGGATGGCGACGGACTCGTGTCCATGCCGCCCATATCGTGGCCACCCGGGCTTTCAGAGCCGGGGCTGCTGCCGCCCATACCGCTCATACCGCCGTGGTCCATCCCGCCCATGCCCTGCTTGAGCTCCGCGAATGCCTCGTCCGGGGTGCCGGTGACGCCATCGAGCCAGTCGTCGAGGACAACGACCCACTCATCGTCGTAGGACAACGGTTCCTTCGGGTCCTCGACGATCAGCGGGGCGTGCAGGCCGCGGTCGAGCTGGACGCCGACGTGGGGGTGGAAGAAGTACGTGCCCGGTGCGTCGGCGATGAAGCGGTAGGTGAAGGTCGATCCGGCGCGGACCGCATGTTGGGTGGCCGGAGGGACGCCGTCCATGTCGTTGCGCAGGGCAAGGCCGTGCCAGTGAATGGATGTGGTGGTCCTGCCCGGCAGCTGGTTGTTCAGCTCGGCGGCCAAAATGTCCCCGGCCGTGAGTCGGATCTCCTGACCCGGGGCCTGCCCGTCGAAGGCCCAGGTCCTCGCCATGACACCGCCGCCCAGGTCGAGCCTGACGGGTGTGGCAGTCAGGCTTCGCTTCATCACCTTGCCGGCGGACGGGCGCTTCTTCTCCACGCGAGCGACCGCGGAGCCGGAGGGACTGACCAGACCGGGGGTGCCGCCGGAGCCGGAGGCGCTGTTGCAGGCGGCGAGCGCACCAGCGCCGGCCGCTCCCAGTCCGGCCAGCAGAATGGATCGGCGATTGATGCTGTTCACAGAAGTGGTGTCCTTGTCTCGATATGCCATTCAGGTCACATGCGGACATGGCTCCTCGCCCCGTCGCCGGGGCATGGATGCCATGGGGCGCGGCCTAAATGCGCAAACGAGAGAGGACGGAAAGCAGGTCGGGCGGTGCCCGCTCCGCCGTGCCGGAGGAACCGCGCTCGGAGCCGGCCACGTGCGGGGCGGCGTCGCGTTCGGCGTACGACATCTCAGGTGGCGCCGTGAGCTTCAGCGTGTTGACACTGGAGGCGGAACAGTGTTCGACGCCCGCACCGCCGCAGGCCATCTTCCCGTACCCGTACATGACCGGATCGGCCTGGAGTACCGGCCGCGTGGCCACAGAGCCCGCCGGAGCGTCGGTGGTGGCTGGTGCGGCGCCCTGGTGGGTCCCGTGCTCGGCGGAGTCCATGGGCATAGCCATGGCGGCCATCGCTCGCGAAGCATCCGGCGAAGTAGAGGTCCTCACCGAGATCGCCTGGTGGTGCACCAGAACGGCGATCACCAAGAACAGGGCGATGGCGGCAGCACGAGCCCAGCGGACGGCACCACTACGGGTGCGGGTCAACCGGACTTTCCGCACGATCATCGCTTCCACCCACGCTCCCTGCCAGGGGACCGCCAATATACCCGCGGGGGGTAGGAAACCGCACACCCCCCCTTCGACCGGATGTGGGCGCAGCAGCCCGCCGCGTAGGAGCATCCCTCGCAGTAGCTGGATGTGGCAGCGCCCCGAGGGCGCCACCGATAGGGCCGCGGAATCAGTCGTGAGCGACGAGCGCGACCGGACACACCGCATGGTGAAACAGCTGCTACCGCTCCACCAGCGCCGATAGCTGCGCCAACGACCCCTGCCGCTGCCGTGACAATGCCAAGCAAGGTTTCACTTTGCAGGGCCCCGGCGGAGCGTGTCGCGCACCAGCAGGATTCGGACCTGCCCGGCGTGGCCACTCGACCCGCCGCCGCGCGCCCGGCTCCGCCCTCACATACGCGCGCACCTCCGGGTCCACTCCAGTGGAGTGGAGCATTGAGCATCCTCTCGCACACCTCGGGGTCATCGAGCGGGTTACGGCCGTGCGCAGCTGTCGTTCGCCGATGATAAGGACGCGGTCGGTGCAGTCGGGCCGCGCTGTGCGTATCCATCGTCCGGCGAACGCGTTGGACCGGGGCCTTTGCGGCGGAGCCAGGGCGACGGCCGTGACATTGCCGGCAAGACGGCGGCGAACGCGGCGGTGAGCGAGGAGACACGTAGTACGTGGGCCAAGCCTACGGCCCGCTCTCCTCGCAACTCGCCAGACTTACAGGTGGATGTGGCTGGCTTTGCGCTCGTAGCGACAGTGTGGGCGTCGACATCCGGCGAGCCAGGCCATGGTCTGCGATGGTCCAGCGGTACTGGCCGAGCCGCCGGCCGGAGTCTGTGCCCTTGCGGGCGATACGGGGAGTGATGCCACGGCCGCGTAACCATAGCCGCAGGTGGTCGTAATCGTAGCCCTTGTCCCCGTGCAGCTTGCCCGGCCTGCTTCGCCACGGGCCAACGACCTGTCCATCCGCGGCGGCTTCAGTTACTCCGCCGCCGCGTGGGCCAAAACCGTTCGGCTGCTGAACACCTCCGCGTTCCAGCGGCTCCCCTGGTGACGCACCGGTACACCATCGATCAGCACGCCGAGGCACTGCGGATGCTGGCGACCGGCGGCGGCGGTCCGCGCGGGAAGATCCTCTTCGACATGGGCACCGAACACGGCCATGGCCGCGCTGCGCACCCGGCCAGGCGAAACGGAGGTGATCCACGGTGACCGAACCACCGAGGCTGAGGAGACCCGACTGCGACGGGCGTCCGCGCTGATCGGGGACGAAGCCGGGCGCCCGGACCGCGCGGCGTCGCTCCACACCGTCCCGGCGGCGGCTCGCTCCCCGCGCGGACAGCCGCGTGTCCAGGCGGCGCTCGCCGTAGCGGCAGCCGTCTGCAGTCCACTCCCCATACCCGCCCAACGGCCAACTGACCATGTAGGACATGGTGTAAACCCCGAGGTACTGGCCGGGCTCAGCGCTGGAAGACCACCGACGCGTACGTTCCCGAAGCGTCTCGGTGGCGGCGATCTCGTCGTACTCGGCGAGCGAGAGACACAGCGGCTTCTCGCACAGCACCCACGCGCCCGCGTTCAGCGCGGCCACGGTCTGCGCCCGGTGGAGCGATGGTGGGTTATCGATCAGGACCGGGCCGGGGTGGACGGCGTCGAGCATCGCGTCGAAGTCCGCCTGCCCCTCGATGTGCATGCCCATCGCGCCGGCCTCCGCGCGGAAGGCATCCAGCCGGGCCGGGTCGACATCGACGGCGGCTCTCAACTCGATCCGATTGGCATGGGTCCGCGGGGCGGGCAGATGACTGCCGGTGACAATGCCGCCGATGCCGACCTCGGCGGCACGCAGGCGAGTGGGGGTGGAGGACATACGGTCTCCTCCCCTCATGTGAGTTAGCGCTCGCACCTGGCGGTCGCCGGGGCCACGGAAATATCAGGAAGAGACGGGCCCCGGCGTCGCGCTGTTTTTGCCCCTGGCTCAGATCGCTTCCAGCCAGAAGGCTTTGCCCTTCGAGGTGTTCTCGGACAGGTCGACCGGCAGCCCCTCGGCTCGGAGTTGCCTCCCGGTGAACTCCCCCTTGGCGGCCTGGGCCTGGGTGCCGTCGTCGTCGATCGTGATGTCGGTGACGGCGTATGTCGTACGGTCCTTCAGCCAGCGCACCTTGGCGTCGACGGTGGTCTGTGCCGTACCGGCCGCGGTCGCGATCAGCAGGGCCGTACGGCGCGGGGCGTCCGCCCACATCCACACGTACGGGCCCTTGCTGCTGTCCCCCTGTGCGGTGTCCCAGCCCTGTCCGAGATACACGGGCAGGAACTGGCCGTCCGTCAAGGCGGTGATCTCGGGCCGCCTGCGCCAGGCGTTGAACACGCCCATCAACTTTACGGCGGTGTCAGGCCACTTGGTCGCGTCGCCGGGGTCCTCGGGGAACTTGACCGCACGCACGGCCATGTAGGAGTAGTAGTCCTCCATGCGGCCGGTCATCTTGCCGCCGTTCATGTACGTCGAGTTCATCGGCAGGTGCCCGAACGCGGTGAGCGCGGTGCGCAGCGACAGGTCCTCTCCGGTGATGCCGCCGTTGGAGGTGTTCCAGCCGTTGTACGCGATGTGCAGGAGGCCGTTGTTGCGGTCGCCCTGGGTGGGGGCGATGTCGAGTTCGCTGGTGAGCTTGGGCAGGTACTGGGGGTTCTTGGTCACCAGGTCGTTGAGCATCGTCCGGGTAAGGACGGCCTTGCGGTAGACGTTGTCCCCCGCGTGCGAGTACGCGGTCCTCTGCTCGTTCTGCCAGTACTCGGTGAGGTCGATCATATGCTGGGTTACGCCGTAGTCGTTGATCAGGGACTCGATCTGCCGCCTCTTGTGGGCGAGTTGAGCCGGGTCGGCGAGGTCGCGTCCCTGGAGGTGGCCGCCGCCGGTCAGCGAGAACCAAACTCCGAAGCCCAGATTGACGTCCTTGAGGGACTTGGAGAGTGTGGCCAGGCTGGTGATGGACTTCTTCATGGAATCACTCGGCTCGATGGTGTCGCGCGTGGTGTTCCAGTAGTCGTCGAGCATCACCATGTCGAGACCCGCCCGCTTGGACTGCGGGATGACGACGTCGTAGTAATAGCCGGGGGGCAGTTCATGGCCCGGGCCGCCCCGGTAGTCCCAGTCGTTCTGGTGGAACAGCGTGGTCGTGCTGTGGTATTTGAACCGCTTGCGAAAGTGCAGCTCGTCCGCCATCTTGCCGTCGACGACATCGCCCTTGAAGACCGTGAGGTTCACTGCGAGGTACTCGAACTCCTCGCCCGGGAACAGCGTCAGCTGCAGCGACTCGGGGTGCGTATCGACTGATACGGTCTCCTGCTCGTGCCAGGCGTTGATGCCCGCGAACGGCGGCAGCATGTAGTCGTTCGAGTAGTTGCCGTTGCCGCGCTGCGTCTTCCAGTTGAGCTCGGGGCTCATGCTCCACCCATCCCCCGTGTCGTACACGGTGAGGGCCTTCTTCGGCCAGGACTTGCCGACGGGCTCGGTGCTCAGCGACCCGCGGGTGCTGAACCACTTCATGTTCGGGACGTAGTGGAGGGTGTGCGGCTCGTCCGGAAGACACAGATCGAGGATCGTGGAGCGGGTGAGGGTGAGGTCGCTGGACGGGTCCTCGTTGCGGACGAGGGTGCAGTAGCGCAGGCCCGCGTCACCGTCGTAGATCTCGAAGACCAGGGTGACGGCGAAGTGGCGGGGCGTTGTCCTGCGCAGCGGGATGCGGACGCGCTCGCCGACCCGCCAGGACTTCTGCTGCGTGCGGACGGTGATGACTTCGGTGCTCGTCGCCCCCAGGCGCCACCCTTCGTCGTCCGCGCGGACGGTGTCACCACCGTCGAGTTCGTGGGCGAAGAGCAGTGAGGGTGCGCTCAAGTAGTCGCGCCCGGCCCGCTTGTTACGGAGCTGGGTGAGCTGGATGCCGCCGCGTTCGTAGGTCACGGTGGCCTTGAGTGAGTCGTTCTCGAAGGTCCACTTCCTGGCCCTTCGCCGGATGCTGTCCGACACCGCGGCTGCGGCTGCGGTTCCGGTGCCTGCGGCCAGGAAGGCGGCCGAGGCCGTGCCGAGGAAGAGACGGCGGCTCAATGGGGGCATGACGGCATCAACCTTCTTCGTTGGAGGGAGCGTTACGGAGTTCCACGGCCGTGATGGCAAGGGCCAGCGGACCGGGCAGCAGCGGGGCCAGGAGTGGCAGCATCCACAGCAATACGACGCACAGGGCGACGGCCGTCGCGAGGAGGGCGCGGCCCGGGAGATCGGCGGCAGAGCGCGCGGCGGCCCGGCGCAGTGCGGGACGCCGGCCGCGGGCCGCGTCAGGGGCCGCCGCAGTGCGGAGCGCGACGACAAGTGCCGCCGCCGCGAGCGCGCTCAACGCCCAGGACATCGAGCGGGCACCCGGTAGTCCGGCTCCCCCGAGCATCAGGTCGACGCCGACGAGAGCCAGCGCGGCGAGGACCGTCGCGCCCGCCAGGAGGGAGCGCAGGGGCCGGTGGGCGCGCAGTTCGGCGACGTACCGGCCGAGCGTCGCCGGACGGTCCTCGCGGACAGCGCCCCGCAGGACCGTGCAGGCTGCGGCCAGCGCCACGGGAGCGGTGACCAGCGGCAGGGAGGCGACGGCCGTGGCCAGGCCGATGGCGAGCATGTCGGCGAAGAGGGAGAAGCGCGGCCCGAACAGCTCCCCCGGCTCTCGCCGTTCGCGTACGAGTGAGTTCACGGCTCAGCCCTTCAGCCCGGACGTCGCCATGCCCTGCACGAGATAGCGCTGGAAGGCGAGGAAGAACAGGACGATCGGCAGCAGCGAGATCACCGACATCGCGAACATGGGCCCGTATGCGGAACTGCTGGACTGGTCCACGAAGTTGCGCAGGGCCAAGGTGATCGTGAACTTCCGCGGGTCGAAGAGGTAGGTCAGCCGGGTGAAGAAGTCGTTCCAGGACCAGATGAAGGTGAAGATCGCCGTGGTGATCAGGACGGGCCTGGTCAGCGGCAGGACGATCGACCAGAGGCTCCTGAACGGTCCGCAGCCGTCGATACGAGCCGCCTCCTCCGGCTCGCGTGGCAGGCCCCGCATGAACTGCACGATCAGGAAGACGAAGAACGCCTCTGTGGCAAGGAACTTGGGCAGGATCAGCGGCCAGTACGTGTCCACCATGCCGAGCCTGTTGAAGATGATGTACTGAGGGATCAGCACGGCATGGTGCGGCAGCATCATCGTCGCGACCAAGAAACCGAACATCACGCCGCGCATCCGGAACCGCAGCCGGGCGAAGGCATAGGCGGCGAGCGAGCAGGACAGCACGTTGCCGAGCACCGAACCCGCGCTGATCAGCAAGGAGTTGGTCAGCGGCCGGGACACGCCGACGTCGCTCACCCCGTCCATGGCCGTGATGTAGTTCGACCACTCGAAGTGGCTCGGCAGCAGCTTGAGGCTGGTGAGGACCTCGTCCGCCGGCTTGAGGGACGTGGCGAGCAGCCAGGCCGGCGGGTAGAGCAGGACGAGGAGCGCGGCGAGCAGTCCGAGGTGCTTCACCACGGTGCCGGTACGGGTGGTCTGTGCGGCCGTGGTCATCAGACCCCCTCATTGGCGTAGAGGACCCACGAGCGCGAGGTCTTGAAGAGAACGAAGGTCACCGCGCTGATGGCAAGCGGCAGCACCCACGCCATGGCGGAGGCGTAGCCCATGTGCGGGGCGGAGAAGCCGCGTTCGTAGAGGTAGAGCGTGTAGAACATGGTCGAGTCGGCCGGACCGCCCTTGCCGCCGCTCATCGCGAACGCCGAGGTGAAGACCTGGAACGACTGGATGGTCTCCAGGACGAAGTTGGCGAGCTTCTGGACGTACGCCTCATAGCCCGCGAAGGAGGTGCGGACCGTGACGCCCGGGTGCCGCGTCTCGAAGAGATCGACGGCCTTCTTGGTGCGTTGCGCGCGGTCCTCGTTGCCCCACCAGGCGAAGGTGAGAGCGACCTTCCCACCTGCCTCCGTGCTGGCCGTGTCGCTGCCGGAGCAGCCCGTGAGGACCGCCAGGGGCAGACTGAACGCGACGGCGAAGGTGCTCGTCTTCCGGTCGTAGCCGGGTCGTGCCATGGCTGAAGTCTCCTCACCTCCGACCACTGACATCGTTGTCATCGCCGCAGTGCAGCTCACATTCCCTCCCACTTGGACATCTGGATATGCGGCTGACGCAACGCAGGCGCGGGGCGCGGCCCACTGACCGCCACATGGGGCGACAGGCGATAGCAAGCGCTTTCCGATCTCGCGCCACCTAAGCACCGTTCGTCCGGACCGGTCAACAGGGCGGCGCGACCCAATTGCTCTCAGCCCCAACGACGATGGGGCGTGATCCATTGAGTGACCCCGGATGCGCCGGAGCCCTTGACGTGCCCACGAGGCACCCGAAGAATGGCCACCCCTGACAACGTTGTCTACGGAAGGTCGCGCCGCAATGCCGCAGCCGCTCTGCTCCTTGAGCTCCCACTGGGCTGCCGAGAGCACAGCGCCGGGCTGATCGACCCGCACCGCCGCCGAAGGCCACGGAGCACAGCAACTGGATCAGGTCAGTCCGCTTGCGCCCGCTCCCAAGTCAGGACCCCGGTGCGCTGTTTGCCGTGGATGCTCACAGCCGCCGGAAGGGCCAGCTGCAACCTGCTCCCATCCAGGTGTGCCACCCTGAGCTGCGCGCCACTCATCCAGTTCGGGAAAAGGCTCAAAATGACCTCATGCACGACAGTGCCGCCGTCCGGAATGCGGAAGCGGCCGGTGTAGGCCAGGTAGTTGCGGGCCGCGTCGGCCAGTTCCTCCTGGCTTCCGTACTCCTGCCTTTCCTCATCGAACGACGGCCGGCCCGGCTTGGCGATCTGGGCGGACATGTACCCGTCGGCGGAGTACATGATGATGCCCACGGGGTGTTCCCCATACGGACGCACCACCTCCCCGTCGTCCACGGCCGTGGCCTCGTAGGACACCAGGCACCAGGTCCCGATGAGGGCGGAACGAAGTTCGGCAGGGGTCATGGGAGCGCGCCTACGCATCGTTTCACAACAGCTGGTCCATGGTGATGGGCAGGGAGCGAATACGGCGGCCCGTGGCATGGAAGACCGCGTTGGCAATGGCGGGCGCGAGGCCGACCAGGCCGATCTCTCCGATGCCCTTGGTGCCGATCGGGTTGGCGCGGTCCCACGAACCGACGAATTCGACCTGCATGTCGGGGATATCGGCGTTGACGGGAACGATGTAGTCGCCGAGGGTGGCGTTGGCGATGCGTCCGGAGCCGGTGTCACTGACCGTCTCCTCGAAAAGAGCCATCCCGATACCGCCGACCGTCCCGCCGATGATCTGACTGCGCGCGGTCTTCTCGTTGAGGATGCGACCGCCGTCGATGACGGAGAGGGCCCGGGCGACTCGAATGCGACCCAGGTCCGCGTCGACGTGTACCTCGACGTATTTCGCCCCGAAGGCGCCGGCCGGCGCCATGCCCAGTTCCTGCGGCGTCAAAGGAACGCTCTCGCCGTCGGCAGTCAGCTCCGGCAGGCGGTGACGGGCCAGGATGTCCCGATACGACTCGGACTGGGACAGGTCGCCGCACCGTCGGATACCGCCATCGCCGACCTCCACGTCGTCAATCGTGCATCCTCGCAGCGGGGAGTCGCTGTCGTCCCCAACGAGAACCAGGAAGTCGCTGACGAGCCCTCGGCAGGCTTCGTGAACCGCGCTGCCGACCGCGCCTGTGAGCCCGGATCCGCCCGTCTGCGGAGCCAACGGCATGGTCGATTCTCCGAGCCCGAAGGTGATCTGCTCGGGGTCCAGCCCCAGCAGCTCCGCCGACAGCTGCACGAAGACGGTGTACGCGCCATTGCCGATTTCCGTTCCCGCACTGCAGACGTAGGCCGTGCCGTCGTGGCGGATCGTGACGCGCGCCCGGCAGCGTGCACGGAACCACGGATAGCCGACGGCCGCCAGACCGTAGCCGACGAGCATGTTGCCCTGGCGCATCGAGCGCGGTTCGGGCGTGCGCCCCGGCCACCCGAAGAGCTCGGCACCGCGCTCCAGGCATTCCTTGTGCGCCCGGCTGGACCAGGGCAGCCCCGACGGGGGATGGACGGCGGCGTCGTTGCGCAAGCGCAGCTCCAGTGGGTCCAAGTCGAGCTTGTACGCCAGCTCGTCCATCGCGCATTCCAGGGCGTAGTTGCCGGTCGCCGCTCCCGGGCCCCGCATCGAATTCGGGACCGGGAGGTTCAGGCGGGCCTGGATGTCCCGGGTGGAGACGTTCGGGCAGGCATAGGAAGTGGCGGACACGGTTGCGGTGGGCTCGAAATTGTCGTCGTCGATGGCGGTTGCCGTGAGCGCCTCGTGGTGGATGGCCATGAGTCTGCCGTCACGGGTCGCGCCGATCCGCACCCTCTGCCGCCCCTTGGGCCGGTGGCCGCACGCGGTGAACATCTGCGGCCTGGTGAGGACGAGTTTGACGGGGCGGCGGGTCACGCGGGCCGCCAGGGCTGTCAGGACGACGTGTTGCCAAACCCGGAGGCCGGCTCCGAAGCCACCGCCGACGTAGGGGGCCATGACGTGGACGGACTCTTCGGGAATGCCGAAGGCCGTTGCCAAGGATGTGGCTTCCAAGGAGGCCCATTGCGTCGAATTGTTGACCAGGAGGGTGTCGCCCTCCCAGCGGGCGACCGTGGTGAGGGGCCCCATGGGGTTGTTGGTGTTGTCGACGGTGAGGTAGATCTCGTCCAGCACGACCTCGGCATCGGTCAGCGCACCGGCCGCGTCGCCCCACTCGGCGTCCCGCCCCCACGGGTTCGTGCGCCGCGCGGCGCGTGGATCGTCCAGTTCGAGGAGAGCCGGAGCCGGCGAGTAGCCGACGTGGACCAGGTCCGCCGCCTCGGTGGCCCCCTCGAAGGTCTCCGCCACGACCACCGCGACGATCTGGCCGTAGTGAAGGATCACGTCGTCCTGCAAGGGCGCGGGCGGGGAGACGCCCAGGGGTGTCATGGGCCCCCTCTTCACCTGCCCGGCGTTGAGGTGGGTGAGCACGAGCACCACCCCGGGGCCGTGCTCGGCGTCCGTGGTGTCGATCTCCGTGATCCGCCCGGAGCCGACTGTGCTGCGCACCAGCACCGCGTGAGCCATACCCGGGTACGCGAAGTCGCTGGGGTACGGCGCTCTGCCGGCCACCTTCAGCGGCCCGTCGACGCGGTTGATGCCGGTCCCGAGCAGCCGGGAACGTGAGGTCGTCGTCATGCGCTGACCCCCGTAATGGTCTGCAGCGAGCGCACGAGTGTGCGCTGGGCCAGTTCCACTTTGAAGGCGTTCTGCGGATGTGGCTCGGCTCCGGCAAGCGCGGCGCGGGCGGCGTTCGTGAACACCTCGATGCCGGCTCGGCTCCCGGTCAGTACCGCCTCCGCCTCCACGGCGCGCCACGGCACGGTGGCCACGCCGCCGAGGCCCACCCGAACCCAGCGGATGACGTCGTCGTCGCCGAGCACCACGGCAGCCGCCGCAGAGGCAAGCGCGAACTCGAAGCTCATCCGGTCGCGTACCTTCAGGTAGTCCGACCGGGCCCCAGGCGGCAACAGCGGCACCTCTACGGCGGTGATGAGCTCTCCAGGGCGCAGGTCGTTCTCGATGTCCGGGGTGTCCCCCGGGGTCCGGTAGAAGCCGGTCAGTGGAACATCGCGGTCTCCCTGGGCACCGGTGATGTGGACGACCGCGTCCAGGGCGATCAAAGCGACCGCGACATCCGAGGCATGAGTCGCGATGCAGTGCTCGCTGGTACCCAGCACCGCATGGCTGCGATGGGTGCCGGTGATGGCGGCGCATCCCGTGCCGCGCCCGCGCTTGTTACAGGCGTGCACTTTCGGATCTCGGAAATACCGGCAGCGCGTGCGCTGCAGGAGATTGCCGCCGATCGTCGCCATGTTGCGGAGCTGGGCCGAGGCGCTGCGCAGCAGCGCCTCCCGCACGAACGGCAGCCGCCGGCCGACCACGGGGTCGGCGGCGAGTTCTTCCATAGTGGCCAGGGCTCCGACGAACAGCGTGTCCTGCCGCTCCTCGATGCCGTGCAGCGGCAACCGGGTGATGTCGATCAGCCGGCGGGGCCGCAGCACGCCGTCCTTCATCAGGTCGAGCTGCGTAGTGCCTCCGGCGAGGTAGTCGGCACTGCTGTCCGCCTCTGCCAGCGCCGCGGAAATCTCGCGGACCCGCACGTAGTCAAAGGGCTGCATCGTGACCAGCGGCTTCCTGAATGGCGGCGACGATGTTCTGGTAGGCGCCGCAGCGACAGATGTTCCCGCTCATATACTCGCGGATCTCCTCGGGCGTGCCGGCTCTGCCCTCGGAGATCAGGGCCAGTGCCGACATGATCTGTCCCGGCGTGCAATAGCCGCACTGGAAACCGTCGTGCTTCAGGAACGACTCCTGCACGGGGTGCAGGTTGCTCTCATCGCCGACGCCCTCGATGGTCGTCACTTCTCGCCCGTCGCACTGGGCGGCGAGTGTCAGACACGAGAGGATGCGTTTGCCGTCCACGTGAACCGTGCATGCCCCGCAGGTGCCCTGGTCACAGCCCTTCTTCGTTCCGGTCAGACCCAGCCGGTCGCGCAGGGCGTCGAGCAGGGTGACGCGCGCATCCGTGCGCAGGGGATACTCCCCGCCATTGACGCGCAGGGTGAACTCCGTTTGGGAAACGGCTCGTACTGCGCCTGGCCTCGGCTGCGATGTCATGGCACCCCCGGTTTCCGGCGCGCCCCGATATCTGCCCCATGGGCAACCGCACGCGTATCGACAACCGCGTACGACGACCCCTTCCGCAGGACACACGATCAGTGTGCCGGCGTCCTACCAGCGCGGACCACCGTGGGCAGTGACCACCCGGACCACCGTGAGCAGTGACCGCCCAACGCGGTCCACGCTACGCGTCCCCGCGCAGCATCGCATCCGGGCCCGTCCCGGCAAGGCCACGACCTCCATCTCCGGGCCACGGACGAGTCACGGGCAGGAGCGAGCGGGCATCCAGACCGGACGACGCGCCCCGCTGGACGATCACGCGGGATCGGCTTTCCGTCCACCGACCGGTCCAGCTCACCTAGGCCAGTCCTAGCCGGTAGCCGGGTACCACCCGGCGCGGATGCCGTTTGGCCGGACGAGTGACAGACTGAAACCCGAGTTGGCCGTCTGCGCCGGAGGAGCTGGGGCCTGTCCTGGCCGTCCACTCCTTCTTGCATCCCAGCAGCGATCGATCCGTTCGCTGACCAGATGGGAACTGTTCATGACTTCTGAAGCGCCGTACCCCCCGGACCAAACCGCTCTTCTGATCGTCGACCCGTACAACGACTTCCTTTCCGAAGGCGGCAAGCTTTGGCCCCGAGCAAAGGAAGTGGCGGAAGGCGTCGGCCTGCTCGACCACATGCGCACCATGCTCGCCACGGCCCGCGGCCGGGGCTTTCGCGTCTTCATCGTGCCCCACCACCAGACGACGCCGAACGACTACATCACGTGGGACCACCTGTCCCCGACCCAACAGCGCATCGTGACCCAGCAGACCTTTGCCGAGGGCAGCTGGGGGGCCGAGTGGCACCCCGACTTCCACCCCCGCGAGGACGAGCTCGTCATGCGCCAGCACTGGTCCTCGAGCGGCTTCGCGAACACAGACCTCGACTTCATGCTCAAGCAGCACCACATCCGGAAGATCCTGCTGATCGGTATGCGGGCCAACACCTGTGTGGACACCACCGCACGCTTCGGTCAGGAGCTGGGCTACCACGTAACCCTCATCCGCGACGCCATCGCCTCCTTCAGCTGGGAGGAGATGACAGCGACATTCGAGCTCAACGCGCCCCTGTACGCCCACGCCATCCTCACAACAGATGAGTTCGTCGACATCGTGAACGACGGGGCCGGCAAGGGCTCCCCGTAGTACCGAATCCCCGGCATCCAGGTTTGGCCGGCCGGCCGGGCGCTGCGCTGGTCGGCCTCAGCGGCTCGCCTACGGCTGCTGCGCATCCCCGGCGCGCAGGAGCGCAGCGCGAACGTCTCAACCGCGAGACCGGGGCCGCCATTGGCGTGCGGGGGTGAGCGCCGGGGCGGGAGCACAACAGGAGAACGAGGGCCCGGAAGAAGTGGAGGCGATCATACGGGGCGAGCGGAGGGACGTACGGAAGCCGTGTTCTGAGGGTGGTGACCCCCTGTGAATGGGACCGATGGAGGAGTCGGCGGAGCGCGCGGCGGCCTGGCCGGGCAGACGGTCGTGGTGGTGGGAGGCAGCGCGGGCATCGGCCTGGAGACCGCGCGACAGGTGCGTGCGGCTGACGGCGAGCTGGTTCTCGTGGCGCGCGACGCCGAACGCCTGAAGCGGGCGGCGGACGAACTGCACCCGCTGAGCACGGCCGCGTTCGACGCCCAGGACACCGACCGCCTGGAGCGCTTTCTCGAAGAGCTGCCCGGGCAGGTCGACCATGTGATGGTCACGGCGGGCAGCCCGTCGTACACCCCCATCGCCGAACTCGACCTGGCCGAGGCCGGGCATGACTTCGGCTGGCGTATCGCGATGATGCTGGCGGTGGCGCGGGCGAGCCGGGAGAAGGTCAGGGCCGGGGGAACGCTGCTGTTCATCGGCGGCACCGGCGGCCGGCGGCCCGCGGCCGGGATGGCCGTGATGGGCGCCCTCACCGCGGCGCTGCCGGCGCTGACCGCCAACCTGGCACTGGAGGTCGCCCCTGTCAGGGTCAACCTCATCGCGGCCGGGTTCGTGGACACACCGCTGTCGGCTTCTCTCCTCGGTGACCAACTGGAGGCGCGACGCGAGCAGTTGAGGAAGACGCTGCCCATCGGCCGAGTGGTCGGACCGGCGGATGTTGCCGCCCTCGCGCTGCACATCATGGCCAACGGCGCCCTCACTGGCGCCACGTACGACATCGACGGCGGCCAGCAGCTCGTCGCACACTGACCGCCCACTGCCCCCGGCCCAGGCCGCAGTCGGCCGTGACTTCTACGCGGCGCTGGGCTGGGTCCTCCGCCGCGGTGGCTGGCCCTTCTTCCCCTTTCCGTAGCGGACGTTGAGCGTGCCGTACCGGCCGAACCACGGAGCCTTTGAGTTCCGCCCGAAGTCGACCACATCCAGCTTGGATGTCTCGGTCCGGCGAAGCCCCCAGCCGTAGATGACCTTGAGGAGGGTGGCGTCACGGTTGGCGGCGAGGGCTCTCTTGCGTTGGGATTTCACGGCGCGGTCGATCTGGTCGTCGGCGTGGTCGAGGAACTGGCGGATCTGCCGTTCCCTCGGGTCGATCGTCTCGTCCTTCAACCCCCGCGGCTTCTGCTGAGCCCGCCGGCCCCGCAGCATCGCGTCGAACATCGCGTCCCCGGGACGCAGCTGGACCACCCCGGACACGAGCTCCAGATGAGCCGACCGTACCGTGCTTGGGCACCCCGCTGACGGCGGCCGCATCCGCTGCCGCAAGGCGTGCGAGATCGAAGACCGGGTGCTCGACCCGGACGAGATCGGGGGCGCCTACGAAGCATCCAAAGACCAGCTCGTGCCCAGAAATGAACCAGGAGCTCGACGGCCTTCCCCTGCCTACCGCGAAAGCCATCGACGTGCAGGCGTTCGTGCCCGAGGACCGGCTTGACGCCATCCGCTACGGCAAGCCGTACTGCCTCCAAGGAGACGGCGCCGTCGCCACAAAGCTGTATGTGCTGCTACGGGAAGCTCTCAAGCGCAGCGACAAGATCGCCATCGCCAAATTCGCATGGCACAACCGCGAGCGGCTCGGCGCACTGCGAGTCGTCGGCGACGACATCGTCCTCCAGGTCATGCACTGGGACGATGAGATCCGCAGCGCGGAAGGCGTCGCTCCCAAGCGTGTCGAGATCTCCGACGCCGAGGTGTAGGAGGCCATGGCCCCCATGGACGCCATCGGGGGCACCGACATCTGCCAGTACCGGGATCAGTACCGGGAGGCCATGGAAGCCGTCATCGAAGCCAAAGCCGAGGGGCACGCGCCAGCCGAGACGGAGGCGCCGGCCGAGCCGAAAGGCAAGGTCGTCGACCTCATGTCCGCCCTCCAGGACAGCGTGCGGGCCGCGAAGCAGGCCCGCGGCGGGGAAGGCGGCGAAGGCGGGGAAGGCAAGGTGCGGGAGATGCGGCTCAAGAAGAAGGCCCCCACCAAGATGGCTCCGGCGAATAAGCGGCCCGCGTTCTGAACCCGTCCTGCGTCACCCGCCGAAACATGGGCATACGAGGGTGGACCTGAGGGGGGACCTCCCGAAGGAGCACCGCCGTGATCAAGAAGCTGCACGACATCGGCCTGCGCTCGGAGCACGCCTACACCGCCGCCGTCGCCTCCATCGGCCTGTCAGTCTTCACATGGGCCACATCCCTCCGCATCGAACCCGGTAAGGGCCTCGACCGGGCAGACCGGTGGGGCATCTTCGTCGGCGAGTGGGCACCCACCTTCTTCTGCCTCGGCCTCGCCCTGTCCCACTACGAGCAGGAAGAAGGCTCGCTGATGGGCAAGGCGCACACCGACGGGGAGCGGCAGCGGCAGAGGGCAGGCGCCCCTTAGAGATCATCTGTGGGCGTCTCCGCGGCCAATACCCACGACAGCCTCGAGCTGAAGCCGATGGTGGCGCATTTCCACATAGGACATGAATCCCATAGCAACCATTCCAAGCCCCAGCGGCTGCACACCGACAACGCTTACGACCCCTTCTGACCTGCGACAACGACTGCACAGCCAACAAATCGGCGTCCGTATCGCCCGCAAAGGAATCGACTCCGCCCGGGCGAAGGAGCTCGCCTCCGCGGGCCACTTTGTCCGGCTGTGGCGCCCGGCGGGCGAGCTCCGCGGCATCGGAGTGTGGCGCGCCGACAGCGAGGCGGATCAGCCGCTCCCAACCGGGCGAGCTGACCCCCGTCGACGTCAAGGAACTCGGCCGTATCCCCGACGACGGCGGCGGCCATAAGACGCTCGGCCGGGCAGCCGGCCGCACGAAGTCACTGGGCTGCTGTGGCGGATGCTGCCCACGATGGTCAGTCCGGCCTGCTCCAGGTGAGTTCGGCTGTGCGTTCCGCACCCCACAGGCGGGTGGGAGTGGCGACGCCGAGCGTGAGGAGTGAGCCTTCGAAGCCCACTTTCCGGATCTGGGACCGTCCGATCCAGTTCGGGAAGAGGCTGGTGGTGACGTGGTGTTCGACGGTTGTGGGATCAATGACTTCGAACGGCCCGCCGTAGGCAACGTAGCCGGCCGCTGCCCGGGCCAGTTCACCGGCCGACGCGTCCTCGAGACGTGCCGATCTCGTGGGCGGGCGGTCGCCGCGCCCCAGCTGGGCGGACATGTATCCCTGGGGGGTGTAGACGATCAGGCCGTAGGGGGTGGAGCCGAAGGGGTGGATGACCTCCCCGTCGGTGCTCGTCGTGGTGTAGGACACGAGGTGCCATACGCCGAGCAGCTTCTTGCGGACCTCTTCGCGGGCCTCGCGTTCATTCCCCGCGGCCGCTTGGTCGGCAATGGTCATGGAAAGGGGCTCCCTTCGTTCCAGGAGAGCGAACGGGCCCCGTTCGGGAGAGCCTACGGGGCCCGTGGCCAGGGTCAGTGCCGGGTGAGTTCTCCGTCGACGAGCCGCCACAGGTGTAGCGGGTTCGCTTCGCGCAGTGGCCGCGGCAGCAGTTCGTCAGGGAAGTTCTGGTAGGTGACCGGGCGTACGAACCGCTCGATCGCGCCCATGCCCACGGAGGTGAAGCGGCTGTCGGAGGTGGCCGGGAACGGGCCGCCATGGGTGGAGGCGTAGGAGACCTCCTGCGGGATCGAAAAGGCGTTGAACACGATGCGTCCGGTGCGGCGCTCCAGGATCGGCAGGAGCTGTTCGACGGCGAGGCGGTCGGCGGCCTCGGCATGTACGGTCGCCGAGAGTTGTCCGCGGAAGGCGCGGGCCGTCCCGAGCAGCTGATCCGGGCCGGTCAGTCTGACCAGCAGGATGGCGGGGCCGAAGACCTCTTCGCGCAGGGCGGGCGCGGCCAGCAGCTGCTCACCGGTGACCTCGTACAGCAGGGACTGCCCATCCCCTACGTGGGCCGGTGTCGGTCCCGCGCCGATCAGAGTGGCACCCTCGCCCTGCATACGCTGTACGTTGCGGGTGTAGGAGTCGTGGATGCCGGGTGTGAGCATGGTCCGTGCGGCCGCCTTCTCCACCTCGGCGATCGCCGCGTCACGCAGTTCCTGAAAGCCGGGTCCGTCGATGGCGAGGAGTATGGCGGGCTTCAGGCATGCCTGCCCGACGTTGTACATGGCGCGCTGGACCAGGGCGCCGCCGATCTCCGTGCCGCGGGTCGCCAGGGCGGCGGGCAGTACGAAGGTCGGGTTGACGCTGGTCATCTCGGTGAACGCGGGGATGGGGTCGGGACGCCGCTGAGCCCGGTGGTAAAGGGCCATGCCGCCGCCCTCGGAGCCGGTGAAGGTGACCGCCCGGACCAGGGGATGGTCCACCAGGGCCTCACCGATCTCGTTGCCGGCGCCACGGACGAGGGAGAAGACACCTTCGTGCAGTCCCGCCTCGGCGACGGCCTCCTGGATGACACGGCCCTGGATTTCGGACGCGCCGGGGTGGGCGTTGTGGGCCTTGACGACGACGGGGCAGCCTGCTGCCAGGGCCGAGGCGGTGTCGCCCCCCGCCACTGAGTAGGAGATCGGGAAGTTGCTGGCGCCGAAGATCACCACGGGCCCCAGGGCCACCTTCAGCAGCCGGTGGTCCATGCGCGGTGCGGGCCGGCGATCCGGCTGTGCGGTGTCGATGGCCGCCTGGAGGAAACGGCCCTGACGGACAACGGTGGCGAACTTGCGGAACACATCGGCGGTCCGTACCGCCTCGCCCTCGAACTGGGCGGCGGGCAGGCCGGTCTCCAACGCGGTCCGCGCGGCGAGTTCGTCCTTGACGGTCTCGAGCTTGTCCGCGATGAGGTCGAGGAATGCAGCCCGCTCGGCCGGCCCGGTGTGGCTGTAAGAGTCCAGGGCATCGTCCGCCAGGCGGACCGCACGGTCGACCTCGGCCGCGCCGCCGAAGGCGAACTCCGGCTCGATGAGTTCTCCGGTGGCAGGGTTGAGTGCCTTCATCGTCCCCGCGGTGGCGGGCATACCTGCCGCTCCGAGCAGCAGTTCTCCGGTCAGTGTCATGCGTGCGCTCCCTTGAAAGCGGCGGTGAGCTCGTCGGTGGTGGTGATGGCGTGGGCGTAGGTGGGGCCGTTCAGCTCGTGCGCGGCGTGCATCATCTCGGGGAGGAGCGCCGCGGTGGCGTCACGGACCAGCGTCACGTGGTAGCCGAGCTCCATGGCAAAGCGCCCGGTGGACTCGATGCAGGTGTTCGCCAGCAGGCCGACGATCACGACGTGGGTGATGCCGTGCTGCTTGAGCTGGAAGTCAAGGTCGGTGTTGGCAAAACCGCTCTGTGCCCAGTGCTCCCGCACCACGATGTCGCCGGGCCGCGGCTGGAAATCGGGGTGGAACTCCCCGCCCCAGGTACCGCGGGCGAAACTGTGCCGCTCCATGATGGCGCGCTGGGTGGGGTTGGGGTGATCCCACATCTCGTAGTCGCCCGGTTCCCAGCGACGGTGGGGAACGAACACCACGCGGACACCGCTCTCGCGGGCGGCGGTGACCACCGAGCGCAGGTGGTGCAGCAGGCCCACCTCCTCCGCCATGGGCTCCAAACGCGGCCAGATCTTGCCGCCCTCGGACAAGAAGTCGTTGTAGGGGTCGACCAGCAAAACGGCCGTACGGCGGGGGTCACAGGTCTGGTGCACGGGTTCCACTCCAATCTGGATGACGGGTAACATCCTGATTTGAAGATTACGTCGGTCATCCTGAAAGTCAAACGGACAGCGCCGAATCGCCCGCACAAGACAGGGGTGTATGATGCAAATCATCCAGATGCGCGGTGGTTGCACTGCGCCGCCCCACGGAAGGCAGGGCCGGCATGGGCCACTCACAGGCGGAGAAGGTAGCGAGCCGCGAACGGGTGCTGCGGATCGCGTCGCGCAAGGTCCGCGCCGAAGGCGTCAGCCGCCCCGGCATCGCGGACCTTATGAAGGAGGCCGGGCTCACCCACGGCGGCTTCTACAAACACTTCGATTCACGCGACGATCTGATCGCCCAGGCCGCCGCCGTCGCCCTGGCCGAGGGCTCGGCGAAGATGGAGCGGGCCGCCCGGAAGAACGATCAGGACGCACGGGCCGGTCTCATCGACAGCTACCTCGCGAAGCGACACCGCGACGGACCGGCCACCGGCTGCGCACTGGTCTCCCTCGGAGCCGCCGCCGGACGCGGCGACCAGCACCTCAAAGAGACCTACGAGAAGCAGGTCCGCACATACCTGGAGCTGATCGCCGGCCTGGACGACGACGCCGCGGATGCCCGGGCCGAGGCAATGCTCACCCTCAGCGCCCTGGTCGGCGCCGTGCTCATGTCCCGGGCCGTGGCCGACCAAGACTTCTCCGACGAGCTACTGGAGACAGTCGCCAAGCAACTCAAGTGACACGCGTCGGAACCCCTGCCGCCCACCACCGCCTGACGCCCACCCCGGACCGCGCTGCGGTCCGGCGGGATTCCCGGCCCGCGCCGCACCACGTACCACAGACGACGCGACCGGTGACATCGACCGGCCTGCTCCGTCGTCGGCGCGGCGGCGGGATTCAGCCGGTCGGCGATCGGGTCTTGTGCCAGGGCCAGCGCGGGGGCCAGTGACGGCGAAGGGCGGGATGTGCGTCGGCACGCGTGGAATGCGCCCGGCCGCCATTGGTGGGTGGAGCAGCGCGAAGTCCACGACAGCGCGCCAGAAGTTCCCCTTCGACCCGTCACGGTCGTTGATGAAGTTGTGACTGACGTCGAGCCGCCAGGCCAGCTCCCTCATGGTGGTCGCGGCATAACCGAGCTCGGCGAAGGTGTCGAGACCCCGTCGGAGGATCTCCGCCACGACGTCGTCTCACAGGTCAGGCGGCTCGGGGACGACCGGCAGCGGCAGGCGGGTGAGCGCGGCCCGGTACTCGGCGACGATGCGCTCCACGACGGCCGCCGCGGGGAGCACCGTGTCGATGAGTCCCGCAGACTGGCCCGCCTCCACCTTGCCTTCCCGGACCCGGCCGTACAGGGCGGCGTCCCTGAGGGTGGCGGCCTGGAACTCCTTGCGCCGCACGTCGATTTCGGCACCGGATTCCTCAAGGCGGCGCATGCGCGCGGTGAACTCGTTCTCCAGGGCGCGGATGACACCGAGGCCGTGTCCGACGGTGCGGGTGCCGTCGACACCGGCGGCGAGGACTGCGGCCTGGTAGTCGGGGTGCACGGTGGCTTCCCGGGTGGCCAGGAATCGGGTGCCGAACTGGGCGGCCCCCGCGCCCAGGGCGAGCATCGCGGCCAGTCCGGAGCCGTCCGCGATCCCGCCGGAGGCGATCACCGGGGTTTCGGGAACGGCCGAGACCACGGCCCGGATGAGGACCTGCGTGGTGACCATCGAGGGCGGCGGGTGCCCGCCGGCCTCCGCGCCGACGATGACGAGCCCGTCGACGCCCGCGTCGACGGCCTTGCGGGCGTGCTCGACACCGGCGACGACATGCAGGCAGACGGTGCCGATGGCACGGAAACGCTCCAGGTAGCGGCGCGGTCCGCCCTGCGAGGCGATCAGTACGGGCGGCCGACGGGCGAGGAGCAGATCGATGACGTCGTCGGCCCCCGCCCGGTGGAGCGGCAGGTTGACCGCCCAGGGGCGGTCGGTGCCCGCGGCCATCTCGTCGAGGGTACGGGCCAGGTCGTCCAGGCGCATGGGCCCCGCGGCGACGACCCCGAGGCCACCGGTCCCGCTGACCGCCAGCGGCAGGGCCGAGCTCGAGGAGACCCAGGACATGCCGGCCTGGATGACGGGAAGGTCGATGCCGAGCAGGCGGGTGACGGGGGTGGGGATACGGATCACGCCGGTCATGCCGGCACCTCGTCGTCCCGCCGCGCGAGCAGCCCGCGGGCGTGGGCGGCGAGCCGGTTCTTCCGCACCTTGGAGCTGGCGGTCATGCCGATGTCCTCGAACCCTTCGACGATGCGCAGATGGCGGGGAACCTTGAACCCGGCCATGCGGGTGCGCGCCCAGGCGATCAGTTCGTCCTCGGTGGTGCCCGGTTCGGTGAGGACGACGAACGCGAAGACCACCTCGACCAGCCGCTCGTCGGGGACACCGACCACGACGGCATGCCGCACCCGCGGATGCCGGTGCAAGGTGTTCTCCACGTCGGCCGGCGCGACGTTCTCGCCGCCGACCCGGATGATGTCCTTGGTGCGGCCCACGAAGTGCAGCCGGCCCGTGGCGTCGAGCGCGCCGACGTCACCGGTGGCCAGCCAGCCGTCGGGGTCGATGGCGGCGGCGGTCGCCTCCGGCGCGTCCAGATAGCCGCGCATGACGTTCCAGCCGCGCACCAGGATCGAGCCCGGCTCGCCGGGACCGCAGTCGCGGGTGTCGTCCGCGGCGCGGATGCGCACCTCGACGCCGGGCTCCACCAGCATCGCACCGGACGCCCTGACCTGGTCGTCCTCCCACCAGCAGGACTGGGCGACATTGGGCGAGGCTTCGGACAGGCCGTATCCGGCGACGCACTCGGTGGCACCCAGCTCGTCGATCACCCGGCGGATGACGGTGGGAGAGGCCGCGACCCACGCGCCCCGCAGGTGCAGCGTGCGGTGTGCGCGGTCCGGGTGGTTGAGCAGCATCAGCGCGATGGTGTCGTTGCCGGAGAAGTGTGTGCAGCGTTCCCCCTCCAACAGCCGCAGCGCTTCGGCCGGTTCGAACCGCGCCATGGTCACCAGGGTCGCGGCGTGCTGGATGGAGGCCAGTACGGACAGGGTGCTGCCGGCGACGTGGAAGAAGGGCCGGGCGCTGTGAAAGCGGTCACCGGGGCGCAGGCCAAGGCGCGCACCGGAGAAGAACGCGTCGGCGCACATGCTGCGCTGGGTGAGCAGCACGCCCTTGGGGTGGGATGTCGTGCCGGAGGTGTACTGGACCAGCAGGATGTCGTCGGGGGTGCCGGTCGCGGGGACCTCGCCGGTGGCCCCGGCCAGGAACCGCGGCCACGCCGTCGCCCACTCGGGCACCTCCTTCCCGTACACGACGACTCTCTCCAGGTCGGGCAGGCCGCGGCAGGTGGCCGTGGAGTCCTCGCCGATGCCGAGCTCGCGCAGGATGGCGCAGAAGTCGACGCGCAGGACGCGGTCGGCGACGAACAGCGTGGAGACCCTGGCGTGGGCGAGGGTGTGGTGCACCTCGTCGGCGGTGTACCGGGTGTTGACGGGTACGGTCACCGCGCCGACCGAGCCCAGGGCGACGAACAGGGCGACCCAGCGCGGCCCGTTGCCGAGGCAGAGGCCGATCCGGTCGCCGCGGCCGATACCGGCGTGGGTCAGGGCGGCCCGGATCCGGGCGACCTCGGCGGCGAGTTCACCATAGGTGATCCGCTCCTCGGCGGTGACCACGGCCTCCACGTCGGGGGCGAGCAACGCGGCCCGTTCCAGCGCCTCGTGGGCGGTCAGGGGGCATGCCGTCCTGAGGTTCATCGCTTCTCCTCGTCGGTGGTGGGCGCGTTGTCGGAGCCGCGGCGGGTGAACCGGTCGACGCCGTCGCGCCAGCCGCCGTCGGTGAGGCACTGCTCGATCGCCGCCATCTCGATCCTGATGCCGCGATCGAGGTCCGTCTCGCCGCCCAGGTCGACGGCCCGTTTCGTCAGCTCGATCGCCAGGGGCGGGGCCTTCGCGACGGTGCCGGCGATCTCCGCGCCGGTCCGCGCCAGCCGCTCCTCGGCCACCACCTGGCAGACGACACCCAGGTCGAGGGCCTCGGTGGCGGGCATGGGGCGGCCGGTGAACAGGAGTTCCTTCGCGCGGCGCCTGCCGATGACGCGCTGCAGCCGCTGGGTGGCGCCCACCGTGCCCCAGTGCGGCTCCGGGAAGCGGAACGTGGTGCCCTCGGCGGCGATGGCGAAGTCCGCGGCCAGGGTGATCTCTCCGCCGGATCCCACGACCGCGCCGTGCACGAGTGCGACGACGGGGCGGCGGCACCGTTCGATCGCGTCGTAGGCGGCGAACGAGGCGATACGCCTGCGGCGGACCCAGGCGGCGTCCCGGCCGGCCCGCTCCTTGAGGTCCGCACCGGCGCAGAACGCGGGGCCCTGCGCGGACAGCAGCACCACGCGGACGGAGTCGTCGGCGTCGAGCTCCTCGAAGACCGACCGCAGCTGCCGGCACATCGGCAGATCGACGGCGTTACGGGCGCGGGGCCGGGCCAGTTCGACACGGGCGATCCCGTCGGCCACCGCACAGCGCACTCGCGGGTCCGCGGGGGTCGGCTCGTCGGTCCCGGACATCTCAGATCACCCCCGAGGCCCGCAGGTCCTCGATCTCGCCGCGGTCGAGCCCGGCGAGCTCCGTGAGCACCGCGTCGGTGTCGGCGCCCAGCAGCGGCGGGGCGTCGGTGGGCGGCGGCGCGCCGGTGCTCTCCCGCAGCGGGGTGCGCAGGGCGCGGAAGGTGCCCTCGGTGGGATGCTCGAACTCCGCGACGACGTCCCGCGCCCGCGCGTGCGGGTCGGCCAGGGCCTCGCGGACGCCGCGCACCTCGCCGGCCGGGATGTCGGCGGCGCGCAACTCCTTGAGCAGCGGATCGCGGTCCCGTCCGGCGATCGCCGTCCGCAGGGCGGTCATCACGCGGTCGCGCCCGGCGACGCGCCCCGCGTTGTGCCGCAGACCGGGATCGGCGGCGAGGTCGTCAAGACCGAGGACGGCGCACAGCGGTGCCCAGTGCTGGTCACTGCCGCTGATGTGCAGCCAGCCGCCGTCGGCCGTCCGGAACGCGGCGGACGGGACCCGGCCGGGGTGCTGGGTGCCGGTTCGCACCGGGTCCTCGTCCAGGGCGAACAGCCGGGCCGCGTTGAGGGCCTGCAGACTGAGCTGGACGTCCATCATGGAGACGTCGTAGTGGCGGCCGTGGCCGGAAGCGGCACGCCCGGCCAGACCGGTGAGCGCGGCGATGGCGACCCACAGGCCAGAGGTCATGTCCGCCACCGGGATCCCGGCCTTGCTGGGCGGGCCGTCCGGTTCCCCGGTCATCGCCATGACGCCGGACAGCGCCTGGAAGACGGTGTCGTAGCCCTTGCGGGCGCGGTCGGGGCCGCTCTGCCCGAAACCGGTGGCGGACACGTACACCAGGGCCGGGTTGTCCGCGGCGAGCCGGTCGTATCCCAGTCCCAGCCGTTCCATGGCGCCGGGCAGGAAGTTCTCGACGACGACGTCGGCGCCGGTGGCGAGGCGGCGGGCGAGGTCCTGGCCGCGGGGGTCCTTGAGGTCGAGGGTGATCGAGCGTTTGCCGCGGTTGAACGCGAAGAAGTAGGCGCTCTCGCCGTGCGGCAGACGGGGCTCGAAGCCACGGGTCTCGTCGCCGCGGCCGGGGCGTTCGACCTTGATGACGGTGGCTCCCAGCTCGGCGAGAACCTGGGTGGCCATCGGGGCGGCCAGGACCCGCGAGAAGTCGAGGACGGTGATGCCGTCGAGCGGGCCGGGCGTGGGGTGCGCGCTCACCGGCGGAACCCCCGCATCAGTGCGTTGACGTCCTGGCCGGCCCGCATCGCGGCCTCGGTCGGCAGATCGGCGACGCGGTAGAAGAGGTCCTTGGCCGCGTGGATGGCGCGGGGCTCCACGGCGGCCCACCGCTCGGCTGTGCCGAGTGCGGCCTCGACCACCTGGTCCGGCTCGACGACGCGGTTCACCAGGCCGTGTGCCGCGGCCTCGGAGGCCGAGAGCAGCCGGCCCGTGCTGATCAGCTCGAAGGCGAGCTTGCGGCCGAGGTGGCGCTGGAGCCCGGTCATGACCAGGGCGGGCACGATCGAGTGCCGCAGTTCGGGGTAGCCGAACCTCAGGTCCGTGCCGGCTATGGCCATGTCGGCGCCGATGGCGAGCCCGGCACCACCGCCCACCGCGGCGCCGCGCACCGCGGAGACGACCGGTGTGCCCATCCGCTGCATCTGCGTCTGCAGGTGGGCGGTGAGCGCCGCCCGCTCCAGGACGGCGTCCGGCTCGTCGGGGGTGAGGGTGGAGAACTCCGACAGGTCGGCGCCCGAACAGAAGCCGCGGCCGGCGCCGGTGAGGACGACGGCGCGGACTTCGCGGTCGTCCTCGGCCGCGGTGAGCGCGGTGCTCAGGGCCCGGGTGAGCGCGGTGTTCAGCGCGTTGAGCTTGTCGGGGCGGTTGAGGGTGAGGACGCGGACCGGGCCGCGGTCCTCGACGAGCAGCACATCGGCGGCCGCTTCGCCCGTGTCGGCCGGCTGCCCGCTGGTCGTGACGGTCACGGAAGGTTCTCCTTGGGGGTGGGGTGGGGTGGGGTGGGGAAGCGTGCGGTGCGGCGGGTCAGGCGGCGGCCGCGGAGCGGGCGAAGCCTGCGCGGGCCACCATGCTGTGCAGGGGCCGGTCCAGGGCCTCCTCGCAGGCCCGGGACGCGGCGGCGAGCGCGTCGAGGTCGATGCCCGTGTCGGCTCCCATCGCGTCGAACAGGCTCACCAGGTCCTCGGTGCAGACGTTTCCGGTGAGGCCGGCTCCGTAGCCGATCCGCGACGGATGGCCGCCGACGCCGCCCAGGGCGCTGTCGAAGTGGCGGCAGCCCGCGTCCAGGGCGGCGACCGCGTTGGCGATGGCCGTTCCGCGGGTGTTGTGGAAGTGGGCGACGACCGGCAGCCCGGGGTGGGCCCGGTCCAGCCGGGCGAAGAGGCCGGTGACGGCCGCGGGGGTGGCGACGCCCGTGGTGTCGCCCAGGGTGACGGCATCCGCGCCGAGGTCGACGAAGCGGGCGACGTCCTCGGCGACCCGGCCCGGGTCGACGGGGCCTTCGAAGGGGCAGCCGAACGCGACGGACACCACCCCGATCAGCCGGAACCGGTCGCCGGCGAGCGCGACCATCTCGGTGACCCGTTCCCACTGGTGCTCCCGCGTGGTGCGCAGGTTCTTCCGTGTGTGGCTCTCACTGGCCGACACCAGCAGGCTCAATTCCTCGGCGCCCGCACCGCGTTCGAGATCGGCCAGGGCGCGCTCGACGGCCCGCGGGTTGGGACACGTCGCCTTGAACGCCACACCGGGGCGGTGGGTGACGCCCGCCAGCACATGGCTCGCGTCGGCGAAGGCGGGAACCCACCGCGGATGGCTGTAGCCGGTCGCCTCGATGCGGCGGAAGCCGGCGTCGGCGAATGCCTCCAGCAGGGCGATCTTGGTTTCGGTGGGCACGAACGTGGGTTCGTGCTGCAGCCCGTCCCGGGCGAAGCATTCGCAGATCGTGACCGCGTCGGTCATCGAGCCACCTCCTCATGGATGACTCCACCACAACTACCCCCGCTGTGTTGATAAAGTCAACACTCAGGCGTCGTCGAGCCGATCTCGCTCCCGCCGTTCCAGGGACAGCGCGAGATCGGTGAGCTTCTCCAGGGCACGCCCCAGCACCCGCGCCTCCTCGCCGGAGAGGACCTCCGCGAACGTCGCGTCCCGCTCATTCGCCGCCGCGATCAGACCCCGGTACACCGTCACCCCGTCCTCGGTGAGGGCCAGTTGGCGACTGCGCCCCGATCCTTCGGTGCGACTGACCAGGCCCCGCTCCACCAATCCCCGCACCACCCGGCTCACCTGCGCTTTATCCAGTCCCGCCCGCCGGGCCAGGCGGTTGAGGGTCAGGGTCGGATCGGCCGCGATCAGTGCGATCGTCCGCCACTCGCCGAGGCTGACATCGAACTCGCGGCGGTACCTCAGGGCCGCACTGCGCGACAGTGCCGACGATGTGCGCGACAGTCGATAGGACAACAGTTCGGAGATCGGCACCAAGTCTCCGCCACCCTCACGTTTCACCATGGGTGGCATGGTATCTCCGCCGGAAGTGTTGACTTTATCAACGCGAGCGACGGAAACTCGCACCGCCCGCCGCCCCGGCGACGCAGCCCCTCTCAGCAAAGGAGTCGTACGTCGTGGCCGACCCTTCAACTCTCACCGGATCCCAGGACGCCGACGCCGCCGAAACCTCCTCGGTCGACCGCACCGCGACCTACCGCACCATCGCCTGGCGTCTCATGCCGCTCCTGGTCATCTGCTACGTCGTCAGCTTCATCGACCGCACCAACATCGGCATCGCCCAGCAGGGCCTCGAGCGCGACCTCGGCTTCGGCTCCGCCGTCTACGGCCTGGGCGTGACCCTCTTCTTCGTCGGCTTCATCCTCTTCGAGGTGCCGAGCAGCACCCTGCTCGCCCGGATCGGCGCCCGTAAGACACTCGTGCGCATCATGGCGTCCTGGGGTGTCGTCACCGTCGCCACATCACTCGTCCAGGACGAGATCACCTTCTATATCGCCCGGTTCCTCCTCGGTGTCGCCGAGGCCGGCTTCTTCCCCGGGGCGCTCTACTTCCTGTCCCGCTGGTTCCCCTCCGCCCGGCGTACCCGCATGACCGCGGTGTTCTTCGCGGGCGTGCCCATCTCCGGCGTCCTCGGCTCCCTCATGTCCGGCAGCATCATGCACAGCTTCGGCGGCGTGGCCGGCCTCGCCGACTGGCAGTGGCTGTTCCTCATCGAGGGCATTCCCCCGCTCGTGCTCGCCGGCGTCGTCCTCCTGCGGCTCGTCGACGAACCCGGACAGGCGCGGTGGCTGACCCCCGCGCAGCGAGCGGCCGTACGCGCGGACCTCGACGCGGACCAGCGGCGCAAGGGCGACGAGGAGGCGGCCGGCGGCGGGCACGGCGGTCTGCGCCTCGCGCTGCGGGACCCCAAGGTGTGGATCATCGGTCTGTGTGCCTGCGGCGCCTACACCCTGGCCAACGCCGTGTCGTTCTGGACGCCTCGGATCATCGCGGAGGCGGGCGTCGGCGACGTCCTCGACCTCGGGCTCTTCTCCGCCCTGCCGCCCCTGCTCGGCATCGTGGTCATGCTGATCGTGGGACGGCACTCCGACCGCACTCTCGAACGCCGCTGGCACGCGGCCCTCAGCTGGACCGTCGCCGCCGTCGCGATGGTGGCGCTCTCGGTGTCCAGCGGCAGCGTCATCGTCGTCGTGGCGCTGCTGGCGGTTCTCGCCGCGGCACACTACTCCGGCCTCACCGTCTTCTACTCGATCCCCTCCATCTACCTGGGAGAACGCGCGGCGGCCACCGGAATCGCCTTCGTCACCTCGATGGGCTCGTTCGCCGCGGCCGCCTCCCCGTCCCTGCTCGGCTTCATCCAGGCCGGCACCGGCAGCCTTGCCCTCGGCCTGCAGATCAGCGCCGGTATCGTGCTGCTCGCCGTCGTCCTGCTGCTGCTCGGGGTCAAGGCGAGCGATCTGCGGGAGCGACGGTCCCCCTGAGGCGTGCGGCGGGTCGCCCGAACAGGCTCCTCCCCCGGCGCTCAGGCTGAGAAGACCTGCCTCGCGGCCGTGATGGCCGTCATGGCCTTGGGCCAGCCGGCGTAGAAGGCGAGGTGGGTGATCGCCTCGATGAGTTCGGTCTCGGTGACGCCGTTCTCCTTCGCCCGTCCGAGGTGGAAGCGGAGCTGGTCGGCGTCGCCACCAGCGACGAGGACGGCGACGGTGATCAGGCTGCGGTCGCGGGCGGCCAGCCCGGTGCGATTCCACACGTCCTCGAACAGGATGTCGTCGGTGAGCTCGGCGAGCTTCGGAGCGAAATCACCGATCGTGCGGCGTCCGCCGCCGATCTGTTTCTGTTGGTCGGTCATCGAAGGTCCTTTCGCTGGTCGGCGGGTCACAAGCCCAGGAGCCCGCAGGGGAGCCGGTCCCCGTCTCCGGGCACGCGGCGGCACGGGAAAGGGGGACGGGGCCCGGTCAGTGGCTGCGGGCGCGGTTGTACTGCTCGTCGGTGACCGGCTCGTTCCAGGTGGTTTCCGCAACTCCGTCGCCCTTGCCCTCCCACATGGCGATGTGCTCCATGAAGCGGTCCGGGGTGGCGCCGTGCCAGTGTTCCTCGTTCGGGGGGCAGGTGACGGTCTGGCCGGGGTGGGCTTCGAAGACGATGCCGTCGCGGGTGCCGATCAAGGCGACGCCGGAAACGACGTGCAGGGTCTGGCCCAGCACGTGGGAGTGCCAGTGGGTACGGGCGCCGGGCGAGAAGCGGACCATGTTGGCGCGCATCCGGGACGGCTCCTTGCCCGCGTAGATCACGTCGAACCAGACGTCGCCGGTGAACCAGTCCGCGGGGGCCTTGGTAGTGGCCCGCTCTTTGACGAATTCCATGGTGTCTCTCTCAGGAGTGCGGGGTTGTGGGAGGGATCAGGCGGCCTTACGCTCGTCGGCGATCTTCTCGCGGGAAGTACCGCGAACCGGCCGGTAACACTCTGTGCCACACAGGGCCGTCCGGCAGCCGCCGCAAGCCCGGATTCCGATTGGTGTCCGGCACCCCCGACCGCTGCCGCTATCCAGGAAACCGCAGCTCAAAGGAGGGAAGAAGGGTCTGTCATACCAGGTACTGACAGGGCCCCCCACGCGTGCGCCGCCCGATCTAACCTGGAATGCGTGAGTACCGAGAGCGACATCCGCGAGTTCCTGGCCTCCCGCCGCGCCAAGATCACCCCCCAGCGGGCGGGCCTGCCCGTCTACGGCGGCAACCGGCGTGTGCCGGGCCTGCGCCGGGAAGAAGTCGCCCTCCTCGCCGGCGTCAGCATCGACTACTACATCCGCTTGGAGCGCGGGCACCTCGCCGGAGCCTCGCAGGAAGTCCTCGACGCCGTCGCGAACGCCCTCCAGCTCGATGACGCCGAACGCGCCCACCTTCACGACTTGGCACGCGCCGCCGCCAAACGCCCCGCCCGCCGCAAGCCCGTCCGCGGACCACTACCCGGCAGCGTCCTGCGCGTCCTGCACTCCATGACCGACTCCCCGGCCTTCATCCGCAGCGGACGCCTGGACATCCTCGCCACCAACCACCTCGGCCGCGCCCTCTACTCCCCGCTCTTCCCCGACCCCACCACCCCGACGGCCAACATCGCCCGCTTCCAGTTCCTCAATCCGCGCGGCCGCGACTTCTTCCCCGACTGGGAGGAGTCTCTGAACACCACCGTCTCCCTGCTGCGCACCGAAGCCGGACGCACACCGCACGACAGCGAGCTGACCGGACTCATCGGCGAACTCGTCACCCGCAGCGAGGAGTTCCGCACCGCCTGGGCCAAACACAACGTGCGTCTGCACCAGACCGGCCGTAAGTCCTTCCGTCACCCGGCCGTCGGCGTCCTCACTCTCGACTTCGACACCATGGAACTGCCCGCCCAGCCCGGCTTGACCCTGACCGCCTACAGCGCCGCACCGCATACCCCCGACCACGACGCCCTACAACTCCTCGCCGCCTGGGCCGCCACCGAAAACACCGAGCCCGCCAGTCACCTCTCCAACCGACAGGATCGATGAACGCCGGGCCTCGTCCACCGGACGGAGCCACCGCGTCTCGACTGGCCGGACTACGAACCGCCTGACCACTGATCGCCGTACCGCGCGCCGCCGGCGGCCCTCACCGCATGGCCGGGTTGCCCCCGCCCCAGGAGTGGGTTTCCGGTGAGGAAGTGGCGTGGGGCAGGCCGGACATACCCGCCCCGGGCCGATGCGGCGCCTCCTGCGAAGTGCCCCATGGGACGCCGATGCGGTCCGTATCCCCACCCCGTCACCGGAACCATGCGAGGTTCTCGGTGGCCCACTGACGGAACGTACGGCCGGGGCGGCCGGTGATCGGCTCGGCGGAGCGCGACGCCTCGCACCGCCCATCGGACAACTGGGCCCAATAGTCCAGCACCGCCGCGACCAATGGCGCGGGAACGTGGCTGCCCAGGCGCGCGGCAGCCTGTTCCGGAGCCGCTTCGCGCAGCTCGATCTCACGGTTCAGCAGCTCCCCGAGTATCCGTGCCTGGTCACGGAATCCGACCACCTCCGGACCGCCCAGGCTGATCGTCTCGTCGTCCAGTGTGTGGGTGGTCAGCGCCAGTTCAGCGACGTCGGCGATGTCGTCGGGGTGTATGACATCCAACCGGGCTTCCGGGTATCCCTGCTCGACCGGCGCGCCCGCCCGGATGGACTCCGCCCAGCCCAGCGTCATGGTGGCGAACCCGCCCGGCCGCAGCACGGTCGAGGTGAGGGGCGCGGCGCGCAGCGCCCGTTCCACCAGCAGGTGGTGGCGGGCCAGGGCGCTGTGCTCGGCGTTCGGGAGGTTCACCGAGTCGGACGAGAGCAGCACCACCCGTCGCACTCCGGCCGAGACCGCCGCGTCCAGGAGCTCATCGATCCCGGTCGGCTCGGCGTACAGGAACATGCTGCTCACTCCGGCCAGCGCGGGCGCGAACGTCGTCGCGTCGGCGAGGTCGAGCGGGACGACTGTGACACCGGCGGGCGGGTCGGCCTTCTCCGGGGCGCGGCTGGCCGCCCGGACGTCATAGCCGGACGTGTGCAAGCGGTGCACCAGACCGGCGCCGATGCCGCCACGGGAGCCGGTGATCAGGATGGTCATGTGGTACCTCCAGGGGACGGGGCAGGCACCGTCCACACTGCGTCGGACCACGCATCGCGTCCAACGAATGGTTCTGCTCGCAGCCATCGCCATCTGCGATAGTTGCGAGCATGGAGCTACGCCAGCTGGAGTGCTTCGTCGCGGTGACGGAAGAGTCGAGCTTCACCCGCGCGGCGGCCCGGCTGCACATCGTGCAGTCGGCGGTGTCGGCGACGATCGCCTCCCTGGAGCGGGAGCTGCGCACCCAGCTGTTGTGGCGCACATCCAGGCGGGTCGTCCTCACGGAAACCGGACACGCGCTCCTGCCCAAGGCACGGGCGGCCCTTGACGCCGCGCGCGAGGCGCGCGCCGCCGTCGATGAGGCCGGCGGCGACATCCGGGGGAACTTGCACATCGGGACGACGAGTTCACTCGGGCCGATCGACCTGCCCGCCATGCTGGGGAGCTTCCACCGCCAGTACCCCGCCGTCTCCGTGCACCTCGCCACCGCGGCCTCGAGCGGCGGCTCGCCCGGCCTCCTCACGGCGCTCACCGAGGGCAGACTCGACCTCGCGTTCGTCTCGGGCCCGGGCCGCCCGCCGACCGGCGCGCAGCTGAGAGATCTCACCTCCGCTCCCTTGGACCTCGTCGTTTCAGCCGACCACCGCCTCGCCGACCGCACCGAAGCGGCGATGGCCGAACTGAACGACGAGGCATTCATCGACTTCCCGCCCGGCTACGGCAACCGCGCCGTGACCGACCGGGCGTTCACCACCGCGGGGATCCACCGTCACGTCACCATCGAGATCACCGACATCACGGCCGGTGCCGACTTCGTCCGTCACGGCCTGGGCATCGCTCTGCTGCCGCGCGGCGTCGTCGAGCCCCACGCCGATCTCACCACGCTGCCCATCACCGACGCCCTGCTCAACTGGACGATCTCCCTGGCTGTTCCCGACAACCGAACTCCGAGCGCGGCCGCCCGGGCATTCGAACAGTTCGTGCATCAGCATCCGAAGGGGCGCGGGTGACCGCTGTGATCGGTCAATGACGCCGCCGCCCGTTCGCCGGGCAAGGCGCCTCCGGAGTGCATCCACACCGGGCCAGTAACCCTGGCCGCTTCCCTCATCATCGGTACCAGCTACCTCCCGTCCCACGACCCGCACCAGACCCTTCTGCCCCGCAGCCACCGCCTGGCTCTCCGCCCGTGCCGCCTCCCCCGCCCGCCGCCACCGGTCTCGCGCACGGCATCGCCGGCTCGGGCTAGCAGTTCACCGGCGGCGCGGGAAGTGGCGCGACACCTTCGATCTTGCAGCCGATTCGCACGGTTTCCTGAGGGATCGTTTGATTGTCCGTGACCGGTGTCACCTCCATGCTGGGCTTGTCCAGCTCAGGGAGGAGCGCCACATGCATGCGCGAGCGATGGATCCCCTGCTCCAGCCCTTCACGATCAAGAGCCTCACCCTGCGCAACAGGGTGGTCAGCACGTCACATGAACCGGCGTTCGGGGAAGAGGGGCTGCCCCGGGACCGGTACCGGATGTACCACCTGGAGAAGGCTCGCGGCGGGGTCGGGCTGACGATGATCGGCGGGTCGGCGGTGGTGTCGCCCGACAGTCCGCCGTCCTTCGGCAATCTGCTGCTCTACCGCGACGAGGTGGTGCCGTGGTTCCGGCGGCTGGCCGACGATGTGCACGACGCCGGGGCGGCGGTCATGTGCCAGGTCACGCACCTGGGGCGGCGTACCAGCAACTACACGGGGGACTGGCTGCCGGTGCTCTCCGCGTCACCGGTGCGGGAGCCCGCGCACCGGGCGTTCCCCAAGGAGGCCGAGCAGTGGGACCTGGACCGCGTCGTACGGGACTACGCGGCCGCGGCCGCCCGCTGTGAGGCCGGGGGGCTGGACGGGATCGAGATCCAGTCGTACGGACACTTCCTCGACAGCTTCCTGTCCCCGACGACGAACCACCGGGACGACGAATACGGCGGCAGCCTCGCGCACCGCATGGCCTTCCCGCGCCGGGTGGTCCGGGCGATCCGGGCCGCGGTCGGGCCCGACTTCATCGTCGGCATCCGCATGATGATGGACGAGGACCGGCCCGGCGGGCTGGTCCTGGACGAGGCGCTGACCGCGGTCCGGGCGTACATCGCGGACGGCATCGACTTCGTCAGCACCATCCGGGGCTCGATCGAGAGCGACGCCACGCTGGCGAAGACCATCCCGACGATGGGCATGCCCTTTGCGCCGTTCCTCGACTTCACCGCCGAGATCAAGCGACGGATCGAGGTGCCGGTGATGCACGCCGCCCGCATCGCCGACGTCGCCACCGCGCGGTACGCGGTGCGGGAGGGGCTGCTCGACCTGGTCGGCATGACCCGGGCCCAGATCGCCGACCCCCACCTCGTGGCCAAGGTGGCCGCCGGGGACGAGGACCGCATCCGGCCGTGCGTGGGGGCGAGCTACTGCCTCGACGCGATCTACGACTCCGGGGACACCAAGTGCGTCCACAACCCCGCCACCGGGCGCGAACTGCGGCTGCCGCACACCGTCCCACGTGCGGCCGAGCGGAAGAAGGCCGTGGTGGTGGGCGCCGGGCCCGCCGGGCTGGAGGCGGCCCGGGTGCTGGGCGAGCGCGGTCATGAGGTGGTCGTGTTCGAGGCCGGTGACCTGCCCGGCGGGCAGATACGCATCGCCGCGTCCAATACCCGCAGGCGGGATCTGCTCGGCATCGTGGACTGGCGCGTCGACGAGTGCAAGGTACTCGGCGTCGACCTGCGGCTCGGGGCGCCGGCCGAGTCCGAGGACGTCCTCGCGGAACGCCCCGACATCGTGCTCATCGCCACCGGCGGGCTGCCCGACGTCTCCTTCCTCACGGAGGGCGCCGATCTGGTGTGCGACACGTGGGACGTCCTGGGCGGAGCCCTGCGCCCCCGCGGACACGTGCTGGTCTACGACGACAACGGCGCCTACCCGGGCCTGGACGCCACCGAGTTGCTGGCCCGCAAGGGCCTGCCCATCGAGTACGTGACGCCGGAGCGCACCCTCGCACCCGACGTCGGCAGTATGAACTCGCCCGCCTATCTGCGGGCCTTCGCCGAACACACGGTGCGCACCACACTGGCCCACCGGCTGGTGTCCGTACGCCGCACCGAGGACGGCCGTCTGACGGCCACGCTGCGCAGCCCGTACGCGGACACCGAGGCGGAGCGGATCGTGGACCACGTGGTGGTGGAACACGGAACGCTGCCCATCGCGGACCTCTACTGGGACCTGCTCCCCGCGTCGCGCAACCTCGGCCGCGTGAACCACCCCGCCCTGCTGGCCGGTGAACCGCAGCGGGAGGCCGACAACCCCGAGGGCCGCTTCCAGTTGTTCCGCATCGGGGACGCCGTCACCAGCCGCAACATCCATGCCGCGGTGCTCGACGCACTGCGCCTGTGCCTGCCGATGTGAGAGGAGAGCAGCGTGAGCATCGTGACAACGCCGGCCACCGTCAGGCCCCGCGAGGAGCGGGGAACGTCCCGGATCCAGGACACGGTGGCGCGACGAGTCGTCGGCCACAGCCTGGAACGGCCCTTCTACACCGACCGGGAGTTCTTCGACCTCGACATCGCGGCCGTCTTCACCCGCCACTGGCTCTTCGTGGCCGTGGACGCCGAGATCCCCGAGCCGGGCGACTACACCACGGTGGAGATCGGCCCGTACTCGGTCATCGTCGTACGCGGCGACGACGAGAACCCGCGCGCGTTCCACAACGTGTGCCGCCACCGCGGCGCCCGCCTCCTCGACGGGGAGCGCGGATCAGTCGGCAACCTGGTCTGCGGCTACCACAAGTGGACGTACGGAACGGACGGCGCGCTCCGGTACGCCCCCTCCCAGCCGGGGGACTTCGACCCCGGCTGCTTCGGCCTCAAGACGGTGCACGTGCGCAGCGTCGGCGGGCTCGTGTTCGTCTGCCTCGCCGACCAACCCCCGGCCGACTTCACCGAGGTCGCCGCCCGCATCGAACCGTATCTGCTGCCGCACGGCCTGCGCCGGGCGAAGGTGGCGGCCCGCACCGACCTCGTCGAGGACGGCAACTGGAAGCTGGTGATGGAGAACAACCGGGAGTGCTACCACTGCGACGGCCACCCCGAGCTGCTGCGCACGTTCTTCCCCACCTACGGCTACGCCGGCAAGGACATCCCCGCCCCGCTGCGCCCGGCGCACGAACGCTATCTGCGGACCGGCGCCGAGCTGCGCGAGACGTACGAAAGGCTCGGCCTGCCGTACGCGCTCATCGAGGAGCTGGACCACCGCACCACCGGGTTCCGCATCCAGCGCGACGCGCTCGACCTCGCCGGTGAGTCCTTCACCAAGGACGGCCGGGCCGCCTGCCGCCGCCTGCTGGGCGATCTGCCCACGCCACGCCTCGGCCACCTCTCCCTGCACATGCAACCCAACTCCTGGTTCCATGTGGTCGGCGACCACGCGATCACCTTCAGCGCGCTGCCGCTAGCCCCGGACAAGACGCTGCTGCGCACCACCTGGCTCGTCCACCCGGACGCCGAGGAGGGCGTCGACTACGACCCGGACACCCTGCTCGCGGTGTGGACGGCCACGAACGAGCAGGACGCACGCCTGGTCGCCCGCGCCCAGCGGGGCGTCTCCAGCCCGGCCTACACACCCGGCCCGTACGCCCCGACGGAATACCAGGTCGAGGCGTTCTGTAGCTGGTACGTCGCCCGGCTGCGCGAGGAACTGCGGCGATGACCGGCCCACTGGTGTGCAGGCAGGTCCGCGATGTCACGCACGACATGAAGACCTTCGTCTTCGAAGCGTCTGAACCCGCTCTCTTCCGGCACGACCCGGGGCAGTACCTCACGTTCACCTTCGAGATCGACGGCCAGGAGATCGACCGCTGCTACACGCTCTCCTCCCCGCCGTCGCGTCCGCTCCTGGCCTCGATCACCGTCAAACGCGTGCCCGGCGGCCGGGTCTCGAACTGGCTGCACGACCATCTGACACCGGGCGACGTGGTGCGCGCCCGGGGCCCGCTCGGCGGGTTCTCGACGGCACGGCATCCGGCGCCCGCGTATCTCTTCCTGTCCGGCGGCAGCGGGATCACGCCGCTGATGTCCATGACCAGGACCCTGTACGACCTGGCGTCCCCGGCGGACGTGGTCTTCGTGCACAGCGCCCGCACCCCCGACGACATCCCGTTCCGGCAGGAGCTGGAGCTGATGGCGGCGACCGCGCCGCAGATCCGGGTCGCCCATGTCTGCGAGGACGACGGGGCGGTGGAGCGGTGGGACGGCCACCGGGGCCGTCTCACACTCGACGTCCTGCGGCAGATCGCCCCCGATCTGCCCCGGCGCGAGGTGTTCACCTGCGGACCGCAGGGGTACATGCGGGCGGTCCGCCGGATGCTGGCCACGGCGGGGCTCCCGGAGGACCGCTGCCATGAGGAGAGCTTCGAGGTACCGGCTCCAGCCGCCGTGAAAGCTACCGGGGGCACGAGCTTCGCGGTCCGCCTCTCCCGCAGCGGGGCCACGATCGCGTGCGACACCGGTACGCCCCTGCTGGAGGCCGCGGCCCGGGCGGGCATCACCCTCCCCTCCTCCTGCGGGCAGGGCCTGTGCGGTACGTGCGTCACCACCCTGGAGAAGGGGACCGTCGACATGCGGCCGGGCGGCGGCCTCCGCCCCGGGGACGTGGCGCGGAACAAGATCCTGCTGTGCTGCTCAACGCCCCTGGAGGACCTGGTGATCGACGCCTGACGCGGCCGGGGGGACGCGCCTCCGTGCGGCGCTGCCGCGCCGGGAAGGAGAACCAGAACGTGGCCGGCAGGGCGAGCACGGTCAGGGCAGCGCCGGCCCAGCTGAGCCCGGTCACCCCGCGGGTGAGCGGCATCCAGGTGGTCAGCGGGCCGACGGCGACCGCGGGCACCCCGGAGCCCCAGTAGAACAGCAGATGCAGCGCGGCCCCGATCCCGCCGCGCTGCCCGGCCGGTGAGGCCCCTGGGTCTTGATAGGCAGACGTGCGTGCGCTCAGAAGTACGGGTTGTAGACAGGAGACGAAGCGCGGCAGGTGTCAGTACCCCAGTCGTCCACGCAGACCTCGACCCGCAACGCGTAGATCCGCCATTCCGCGTTGATGTGCTTGTTGTGCCACTGGGCGTAGTTGGCGTCGCACCCGCTACTGTTCCATCGCTTGCCCGTCCTCCAGTACCCGCCGTCCCCCTCGTAGACGCGGAAGCGGAGGTAGACCGGGTGGCTGTCGCACTTGTTGTCCTTCACGGACATGTCGACGTTCGTTGCTTGCGAGCCGTTGCTCTTGAACGTGAACGTCGCACTGCCGCAGGCCCCCGTAAAGCATGCGTCGAGCCGGTAGCGGACGTCCATCGGCTTTGCCGGGGCGGCGTGAGCTGCAGGCGCGACCACACCGCTGACAAGCAGGATCGCCGCACCGACGGCAGGAATAAGGCGCTCGGGCGAGTGCACCGTGGCCGCCGCCAACGCGGCTAAGCCTTTGGGTGAGTTCACAGTTGATCATCCCCCTAGATCCTTCTCGAACGATCACGGTGTTCGTGTCGTCCAGTTCGTTGCCAGTGTGCGGAACGAGGAGGAACAAGGACAGATATGTAGCGTCAGATGCCACAACAAACGCACAAATATGAAGATCCTGCCTCCGCCGGGAAATCGTCCCGGCCGGACCGTGTGGGGGTTCCATAATCCGGCCGGCGCCTCCACATTTGCCGCCGCCGGCTCACCCACCCGTGCCGGAACCGGTTGCCGCAGGTCAGTGTCACCGCCAACGGGATACCAGCGGCCGGGCCGAATCCACCTATCCCGCCCGAGACTTCCTGACCTGGGCACGCCAACGACACCTCGGTTCGGGCTCAATTGCCGTCGCCCGCTCGCTGACGCTGGATCAGGTCGGCCACGGCGGCCGGGCGGCTCAGGTAGGGCGAGTGGCCGGTGTCCCACATTTCCGTGCGAGAGCAACGCCCGGCGAAGCGGTCCGGAAGGGGAGTCGCGATGGTCCGGTCCTGCTGCCCGCGGAGGTAGATCGACGGGGTCTCCCGCCAACTCACGCGAGTAGGTGTGGCGTCGAAGATCGACGGAGGTTCCGGACGCAGCAACTCCACCGCACGCGTGGCCGCCGGTTCGTCGACGTCGCCGTAGAGCTTCGCCCGGGCATCGTCCGGGTCCAGGCAAAGCCGCCCGTCCGCGTCCGGCAGCGCGAGCAACCCCTCGCCGGGCTCGCCAGGGGTCTCCGCGAGCACTTTGGCCGGGGATTCACCGACGTCGAGAATCCAGCTGTTGAGGAAGATCAACGCGTCAGCACCACGCACCGTCCCAGCGGTGACA
Source organism: Streptomyces hygroscopicus (assembly GCA_002021875.1). NCBI lineage: Bacteria > Bacillati > Actinomycetota > Actinomycetes > Kitasatosporales > Streptomycetaceae > Streptomyces > Streptomyces hygroscopicus. The sequence goes on along the minus strand of CP018627.1, from coordinate 11,318,032 downwards.
CCCCCGAACGAATGCCCCACCACCACCGACGGCTCCGACGAGCCCGAGACGATGGCCTCGACCTTCGCGGTGCTCTCGGCGAGCGACAGCTCGTAGAGGTCGGGCACCTCCACGGACAGATCCCGGGCGCGCAGCAGATCGGCAAGTTCGGCGTAGTGAGCGGGCTGGTGCCAGGCTCCGTGAAGGATGATCACGTCAGTCACTTGCGCACATTACCGCTCACTACCCGGCCGGACGCCACGTACTGAGCATGGCCGGAGAACGTGCAGCCCGCATACGAGGCACGTGGGCCCACGTCGCGTACGTTCCGGCGTCGGTCTCGTACCTGGCGTGCAGATCCGGCGAGGCCGCCACCGCAGGCCGCTCACCGCGGGCACCTCACAGTTGTCGCTCATCAGCGCAAGTCGAGCGCCCGAGTTGGACAGCCTGGCGCTCAGTTGTCGTGGGCGCGGTCGACGCCGGACCTCGTCGACTTCGCTTGCCGCCCGATCAGCACCGGTGGTCGGGCACACGATCCTCGGTGGATGCGGGACCCGTCGCTGCGGCATCCGACGCACTGTCGGCCAGATTCTCCTCGAGATTGGCGACAAGCCTTCTCAGCAGGTCCACAAGGAGATCGATTTCTTCGGCGCTGAAGCCTCGCAACGCCTGATCGTTGGTCTCGGACAACGCCGAGTGCACCTGTGTGAGCTTTGCCAGTCCGGTCTCGGTCAGTGAGATCAGGCTGACCCGTCGATCATGCTGGGCGGGGGTGCGCCGGATGAGGCCGTCGCGGTCCATCCGGGCGAGCAGCTGGGCCATGGACGGCTGCTCGATCCGGGCCAGCCCCGCCAATTCCTTCTGGGAGAGCGCGTCGGCCTTGCTCAGCGCCGCCAGCACGGGCATCTGCGCGAAAGTCAACCCCAGCGGCCGCAGTCGCCGGTCGTTGATCCGGGACAACGCACGCGAGGCGATGTTGATCAACGCGGCGGGCACGGAGCCGAACCTGGAGTGCGTCATGCGTCAAGTGTATAGGTTCCTATTGACCAACTGCATAGGCACCTATACAGTTCGATGCATAGGAGCCTATGTAGTTGGGCCGCCAAATAAGGAGAAATTCATGATCATTCGTAACGTGACCGTCATCGACGGACAGGAGGCCGCCCCGATCGCCGATGCCGAAGTGGTGGTGACCGACGGACGGTTCAGCGCCATCCGGCCGGCGGCCGACGCACGGCCGGCGACCGGTGGCACTCCCGTGCTCGACGCGCGGGGTGGCTACCTGGTGCCGGGCCTGTGGGAGAGTCATACGCATCTGAGTGGGCACGCCCACTCCAAGCCCGAGAACGAGCGGGCGAAGTACATCTCCCAGCTACTCGCCGACTTCCTGAGTGCCGGGGTGACCAACGTCGTCAACCTCGGCGGTCCACTGGAGATCGAGCTCGCCGCCCGCGACTACCGCGACAAGGCCACCGACGCGGCTGCCGGGTTGTTCTTCGCCGGGCCGGTGTTCACCGGCGTGGAGGGCTGGCCGGTCCTGGACGATCCGGCACGTGCCCCCATCGCCTACCAGACCGACAATGCCGACGTCGCCTATCGTCAAGCACTGGAGCTGGCCGATCAGGTCGACTTCATCAAGTGCATCTACGACGGCGAGCCCGGCGCTCCGGACAAACTGCCCCTCGACGCCCTCAAAGCCATCGTCGCGGCCGCGCACCAGAAGGGCAAGAAGGTACTCGTGCATGTCCACGAACGCATCGATCTGGAGGAGGCGGTGGCGTCCGGCGCGGACGGCATCGAACACGCTTTCCAACCGCAGGACCCCGGTAGTACCGCAGAGGCCCGCGACGTCGCCGCACTACTGGCGGAGACGAACACCTATTACTGCCCCACCCTGGTCACCTGGGAGCAGATCGCGCACAACGGCGAGGCCGGCTATTTGCAACAGTTGGTCGATGATGGTTTCGCCACGTACGACGACATCCCGCAGATCACCGGCCGCCCGATCTACGGGCGCCAGTTCCCCCGGCATTCCCCGCAGGACTCCCACATCCGTTTCGACTATGCGATGCGCACGCTGGCGCTGATGCACGACGCGGGAGTGAAGATCACCGCGGGCAGCGACGTGGCCATGTTGATGCCCTCGCCACCCGTCGCCCTGCTGCGAGAACTGCAATTGCTGGCAAAGGCAGGGCTGCCGCTGCCCGCGGTCCTGGCGGCCGGTACCCGGCATTCGGCCGAGAAGATCGGCCAGCAGGCGACGACACCGGGGACGATCACCGTCGGATCCGTTGCCGACGCGCTGTTGCTCGATGCCGACCCCTACGTGGACATCGCGCACCTGGTCGACCGTTCCCACCACATCGGGACGTTGCGGGCCGGGCGGCCAAGCTGGGATGAGGGCCACTCCCGAGCCTGACACGGCCGATTCCAGGTTCAGACGCGCCAGCACGACAGATGAGGATTCCTCGAACCCCGTCGGCGCACACCAACAGGCAAGACAACGGTTCCTGGCCTCAACGCTACGAGCCCGCGCTGCCGGTGGCTGATCTCGTCCCGATCACCGAGGACAGATCCACAGGGCCGGCCGTCCCCTCCCGTCCGGCTGAGGTTGTTCGTGTGAAGGTCAACGAGCTGCCGCGCCGGACGGTGTCATCGTGCGTACCGACGGCCCGGCCGCCGAACCCGGTGGCCGGGCCGGTTCGCAAGGTCACCCCAACAGGCGACGGTGATCAGCATCAGCCATCGTGACGGACATATAACTGCATTCCCGGACCACAAATGGCCCGGCGCTGATACGTGCAGCTGGGCGCCCTCACTCGGTCGGGTGGTGATGGGTGGCTGCCGCGCTTGTCTCCTGGAATCCCACCACGGCCGCGCCGTGCTCGTGAGCCCACTCAGTCAGCACGGCGATCGGCTTCACCAGCGTCCGGCCCAAGTCCGTCAGCACGTACTCGACCTTCCCGGCCTCGGCGTGGCGGTCGACCAGGCCGTACCCCTGCAACCGCCGCAGCGTCTGGGTGAGCACTTTCCGCGAGATTCCGCCGATCAGGTCGACCAGCTCGCCGTGCCTGCACGATTCCCGGCTCAACGCGAACAGCGCGACCACCGCCCACTTGTCGGCGATGATCTCGATCGCCAGCCGAGCCGGGCAGTCGGCGAGGAAGACGCTGCCGGAGTACTCACGCATGCCCCGACACTAGCCCGCTGCCAGGAACCTGGAGGTACCTACCGCCTCACTAGCGTCACGGCGGAAGCTACCGAGCAGGGGAACCGAATGAAGGCAGAGATCGACTGGCCGGGCGGGCGGAAGGTCGTCGCGCTGGTCACAGTCGCGTTAGAGCTGTGGTCACCAGGGCACTGGCCCGCCTACGCGCCGATGGCCGCGGCGTGGCCGCTGTCCGGCATCGACGACACGCACAGCACCTCCTGGGCGGATTACGGCGTCACCACCGGCATCTGGCGGCTGCTCGACGTCCTCGGTGACCTGCCCGCCACCGTCGGCGTCAATGGACTGGTGGCCGAGCGGCACCCTGAGACCGTCATGGCCGTGCACGAGGCGGGTCACGAGATCGCCGCACACTCCTGGGCCCAGGACGTGGTGCCCGCGCTGCTCGATGTCGATGCCGAGCGGACCAATATCCGTCGCTGCACCGACATCCTTCGCCGAGTCACCGGCGTTCGCCCGACGGGGTGGATGAGCCCACGCGCCACCGGTTCGAGGCACACTGTCGACCTGCTCGCCGAGGCCGGCTACCGCTGGACCGGCGACCACGGCGACCACGACCTCCCGCAGCTCCTGTCCACCGCTCACGGTCCTCTGGTCTCCCTCATGCACAGCGACCACTCCGACGTCCGCGACACTGCGGCCGGCCCGTACGCCTACCGCGACCTGCACCGTGAGCTACTGAACCAGATGCTCGCCGCCCCCGGCCCAGGCGTCTTCCGCCTGACCGTCCACGCCCATGTCGGAGGCCGACCGCTCCTCGCGGGCATGGTCGGCCAGATCCTCGACCACATCCGTGACTCCGGCGACGTCTGGGTTGCCACCCACGCCCAGGTGGCCGAACACGTCCTCACACACCAGGGAAGAACGCCATGACCCACGTCCTCGTCGTCGGCGGCACCGGAGCCATGGGCAGCCACGTGATCCAGCACCTGTTGGCCACCACCGACGCCACCATCACCGTCCCCACCCGCCACCCGGAGTCCGCCCACGCCACCGAACTCGCCGCCACCGCGCCCGACCGCGTGCGACTGGTCCGCTCCGACTCGGCGGCCCTCGAGGTCGTGATCGGGCAGGCCGACCGCGTGTTCGCCAACACCGACTTCTTCGCGACGGGCAGCGCCGTGGGCGAGTATCGGCAAGGGCTGCACTTGCTGGCCGCCGCGGAGCGGGCCGGCGTGGACCGTTTCATCTGGTCCTCGTTGGACAGCGCGGTGTCCCTGACCGGCCACCCCGTCCCGCACTTCGACAGCAAAGCCGCCGTCGCCGCCCACATCGACCTGATGCGATCGGAGGAAATGCTCCGCAAGGAGACCGACGGCTGGTACACGGACCACGTCTCGGTACTGACCACGGCGCCGTACTTCGAGAACCTGCGGGACCGACTCACCCCCCGACCGGACGGCCGGGGCGGCCTGACCTTCAGGCTCCCCCTCGGCGCCGCCCACTACCCGCTCGTCGCCCTCGACGACATCGCCTGGTTCGCCTGCCACATGTTCGACAACTGGCAGTCCTGGGGCGCCCGCGACCTCGCGGTGATCGGCGACAGCCTCACCGGCGACGAAATCGCCGCTGCCTTCACTCAGGTCACGGGCACCCCCAGCACCTACATCCCGATGCCGCATGACGACCTGCGCGCCGCCGTCCCCGACTTCGGCCACGACTACGCAGCGATGTTCCAGTTCTTCGCCGACCGTGATCTCTACGCCCGAGACCGGGACATCAACCTCCTGCGCCGCCTGCACCCCGACTTGATGACCTTCGAGGACTGGCTGCGCCACACCGGATGGACGGGATGACCACCCACCACGTCAAGTCCGAACGCGGACACGCACGACAGGGACCCATCACCCCCAGACCGGAGGTTGTGCTGCACGTGCTGGAGACAGGGTCTTCGCGTGCAGGTTCCGGAACCCTAGACGGACTCGGGCCGGGGTGAGTTTGTTCGGCTCGGGTCCTCTTCTCCCACGGCCGCCGCAGGTCGACGGTGAGCGAACGGGCGAGCCGGAGCTGGGTGTGGGCGGCTATCACCAACCAGGTCCAGCGGTCCGCCGCCTCGGAACTGCGGAGCTTCGGCTTTGTCCAGCCGAGGGTCTGTTTGAGCAGGCGTAACGTGCGCTCGATATCGCATGACCAGGTGAGTGGCCCAGGACGAGGCCCCTTCCGACCTCTTCGGATACGCGACAAGCTCAGCCCGCGGGCAACCCAATGTTCGCCCACTCGGTTACGTGGTCCTGGACGAACTCGGCGAACGGGAGGGGCGGGCGACCGGTCAGGTCCAGCACCGCGGTGCTGACCTGATCTTCCCGACCGGCTCTGATGCCGTCCTCCACAGCGGCGAGGGCGGCGGCGAACTCGGCAGGCATGCCGGCGGCCCGGTAGTTGGCCGCCTGCTCGTCGGTCCCGATGTGCACCACCCGGACCGGCCGTCCGGTGCGGGCGGTGAGGATCGCCGCAGCGTCCCGGTAGCTCAGTGCCTTCGGCCCGGTGAGCAGGTGGTCGCGCTGGTCGCCAGGCTCGACACCGGGGTCGGCCAGCAGGGCGGAGGCGGCTGCTGCGATGTCCCGCGCGTCGATCCAGCCGACTCGGCCGTCACCGGCGGCGGTGCGGATCTCGCCGTGCCGCCGGATCCGCTCGCCCAGCGGGTGTGTGCTCAGGAAGTTCTGCATGAACCCGGACGCGCGCAGCACGGACCACCCGGGCCGGGCCCGCACCCGCGCGGCCAGCTCCAGCGCGCCGGGAGCGTTCGGCAGCACGATGGCGGAGCCGAGGAGCACCACCCGGGGCACGCCGAGCCGTTCCGCCTCGGCCAGGAACGGCTCGACCAGCGGCATCGGATCCACCGTGTTCGTCGGAGGCACCAGGAAGACTCGGTCCATCCCGCGCAGCGCGGCCGGATGGGTTGCCGGGTCACCCCAGTCGAACCGGACCGCGTCAGGATCACCGGCAGACGGGTTGCGGCCGGCCACCCGGACCGGCACGCCGTTGCCGCGCAACAGTTCGGCCAGCGCGCTCCCGGTCTTCCCGGTGCCACCGGTCACCAGCACACCGGTCATCGGGCGGCCTCGGAACGCACCGAGTCGAGCAGCTCGGGCAGCGTGCCGGCCGCCGAGGCGGTGGCCAGCGGGCTCCAGTAGTCCCGGTAGTGGGTGATCAGACCGTCCTGGACGGTGATCACCGCGATGTAGTCCAGCCGATAGGGCTCTCCAGTGCGCACCGTGTGCCCGGTCCCGGTGAACTCCACGACGATGGTGTCCGGCCGTTGCGTGTGGTGCACGGTGACCGCAGGGATCTCTCGCACGTCCATCAGCTCGGGTAGGCGGCCCATATAGCTGCGGATCTCATCCCGCCCGGTCAGCCGGCGCGGCGAGGTTCCCGTGGCGAACGGAAACTCGGCGGTACCGTCTTCCGCCCATAGGCCGGCGACGGCATCCGTGTCCTTGACCAGCATCAGATCCAGCAGCCGACGGAACGCTTCCTCGGGAGTGCTCGGCATGGCGTCCTCCAATGTTCAACGAGGTGTGACCAGTTCAGACTGGACGCGGGCCCGCCGCCGGGGAACAGACAGCTGAGCCCCGGACCGCCAGTCCGTGGCTAAGCCGGACGCTCCGTGCCACCATGGGCGAGGTGAGCAGAGCCGAACTGGCCGACTTTCTGCGCCGCCGACGGGAAGCACTGCGCCCAGCCCAAGTGCCGGCCACGGCGATCCACCCGCCGGGCCGACGCGCCCGGCGCACTCCCGGGCTGCGCCGCGAAGAGGTGGCCGCACTGGCCGGGATGTCGGTCAGCTACTACGAACGGCTGGAGCAGGCCCGCGCACCGCGCCCGTCCCCGGAGGTGCTGGCAGTGCTGGGCACGGCGCTGCAGCTCACTGCCGCGGAGCGCGAGCACCTGGCGCGGCTGGCCGGGCAGGTCCCGCCCGGCACGGACGCCGATCGGAGGCCGGTGCCCGCCGAGGCCCACGGGCTGCTGGACCGCCTCGGGCCGATACCCGCCTACCTGGTCGATGAGCGGCAGGACATCGTGGCCTGGAACAGCGCGGCATCCGCTTTGATCACCGATTTCGGGCTACTGCCCGCCGAGGAGCGCAACACCGTGCGGCTGGCCATCCGGCTGGGTGGCACCTTCTGCTGGGCACCGGCAGGGGCGGAGGGGGAGTTCGCCCGGCAGTTCGCCGCCCAGATGCGCGCGGCCAGCGTCCGCTACCCGGCCGACCGCGTCCTCGGCGAGCTGGTCAACGAGCTCGCCGCGCACAGCCCGGAATTCGCCGCCGGCTGGCGCGACCACGACGTACGGCCCATACCGACGCTGCGCAAGTACCTGCGCCACCCCGAGCTGGGCGAACTGGAGGTGGTCTGCCAAACTCTGCTGCTGCCCGGCACCGACCTCCAGCTGGCGATGTACACCGCGGAACCGGGCAGTCCGAGCGCTGCCGCGCTCGCCCTGCTCGGAGCCCGCAGCGAGTGACCCCAGCCCACCGGGCGGTGGCAGGAGGCGCCCAGCGGGAAACGGCGCGAGCTGCGCCGGGCCTGCGGCACGCTGGACCGCCAGACCGCGGATGTTGGTGAGCGTCAACAGCGCGGGGGTGTCGATGGGTCAAGGAAGTCGGGTCGATACGCGCCATCAGCCATGAAGACCGTGAGCGCCCTCAGGTCCAGGCCCGAGAGACGGTGGCGGCGACGGCGACGCCACTGGTGGAACATCGGGTGACGCTGCGGCTCGGTCGAGAAAGCCTGGTCGGTCCGCGACTTCGCCACCTACTTGAACGAACTTAATGATCAAGCCGGTGCACAGTGCTTGTACGCCGGGCGCGGTAGGCGCGTTGGCGGCAGGCGTCGGAGCAGTATGTGCGGGGGCGGCCGGTGGGGGCGGGGTGGAGGACGGGGGCGCCGCATTGGGGACAGCCGGTTTCGTAACGCTTTGATGTTTCGTCATGGCGATTGGGCTGGATCCGGACGAACGTCTCGATGCTGTCCAGCACACGCTGGAGGCCGAACTCGAAGCCGCGGTCGCGGGGGTGGTTCAGGGCGCCGACGGCGCGGAGGCTCGCCAGCACCGGGTAGCGGGCCGGGACGAAGATGGCGTCCCAGAAGTGGGCGCGGGCGGCCCTCCACTGTTCGTCGGTGAGGCCGGAGTGGTGCTCGACGGCGGCCGCGTCGAGGCAGTCGCGGGCCGCGCCGCGAACGTAGGCGTCGAGCAGGTCGAACACGTTGACCAGCGCCGCCGGGGGCAGACCGGTGGCGGTGAGCACCCGCAGGACGGACTCGTACCACGCGAAGCCGTTGGGGCCCAGGGCGGGACGCCCGGCCGGGAGGCGCAGGATCCAGGGATGACGGTGGTAGAGGCCCCAGTCGGCGCGGGCGGACAGCTCCAGCCTGGTCCGCCAGTCGCCGGGGGCGGCATCGGCCAGGGGCACTTCGCCCATCACCGTGTCCGTCATGAGGTCGAGCAGTTCGGCCTTGCCGGGCACGTACCGGTAGAGCGACATCGTGGTGCAGCCGAGCCGTTCGGCGATCCGGCGCATGGACACGGTGGCAAGTCCTTCGGCGTCGGCGATCCCGACGGCGGTGCGCACGATCTGCTCCAGGGTGAAGGCGGGGCGGCGGCCCCGCTTCGGGCGCTCGCCCAGGCCCCAGAGCAGTTCCAGTCCGCGCACGGCGCTCGTGTCCCCGTTGTGGCCGGATTCCATCCGCCATCACCCCGCCTGACGTTGACCATCACTCAGCGTATGCGTACAGCATAGACAATGAAAACGAACCGAATGACTCGTTCGACAGTGGTCCTCGCCTGCCTGGCCGCGACCCTCTCCGGGACTCTCGCCGCCGGGCCCCAGGACCGGGCAGTGGCTCTGTCCCGGAAGCCGGTCGGCATGGACCCCGTCTGGCGACAGCAAGTGCTGGACGTCCCCGGCACGTTCGTACGGCCCACTTCGGTAACGGTCGAGGGAGACCGTGGCACCGTCACCGGCGCCGACGGGGTGTTACGGGAGGGCGGCGCGGCGGCGACCCTCACCACGACCGCGCCGCGGGGCGCGCGGCTGGTGATCGACCTCGGTGCCGGCGGGCACGATGTCCGTACGGTGGCGGCGCGGGGCGGGCCACGACTCGTTCGTCCTCACCGTCCGGGCACCGGAAGGCACGTCCGGCCGGGTCGCGGTACCGCTCCTCCGGGGGGACCGCACCATCGCCGTGGACGGCCGGATCGCCTGGCGCAACGGCCGCCCGTCGGGGGACGCGGGCCGAGGTGCCCACCGGGTGGGCGATGCGGTCGTCTTCGAGGGGGTGAGCGGAACCCGCACCTTCGCCTGGGCAGGGTAGGAAGTGCGTGGACCGGGCGCTCCTCGAAAACGTGATCGGCAACGTCGCACTGCCCGCGGAGACCCGTGGGGAAACGGTGGGGCGGGACGACACTCGGGTTGGTAGCGTGCGCGCGACCGTGACATCGGGCCAGGAAGTGAGCCCCATGAACGCTGTATCCGTTTGGGTGCTCCGGCTCTTCGTCGCGGTCGGGCGATCGACGTAGGTGTCGCCCGGAGCGCCTCAGCAAAAAGGCACTTCCGAAAGGCAACAACCCAGACCCGACGCTGAGTTGGCGGTCAGCCGCTGGAACCGCGGACCACGAGCTCGGGTTTCAGGACGACATCACCGCTGTCGCCGTCGAGGAGCGCGAGGGATGCCTCGACCATGCGCTCGGCGGTCGAACCCAGGGTGGTGAGCCCCGGCGCGGCGGTGTCGGATATGTACGTGCCGTCGAAGCTCGTGATCGCGTACTCAGCAGGCACGCGCTTGCCGGCGTGCTGAAGCGCCGTCAGCAGGCCGAGCGCGACAGCGTCAGCGGTGCAGATGATCGCGTCTGTGTCGCCGGGGTTCGCGAGCAGGAGCTTCGCCGCGTCGATGCCGCTCGCCACTGTGAAGTTGGGCATTTCCAGAACCCGGTCGTCCGGCCCCGCAAGCGCGCGGAACGCGGTTGTGCGCTCGATGCTCGAAGAGGAGTCTTCCTGGGCGTCGACCATCAGGATGCTGCGGCGACCCCGCGCCCGCAGGTGATCCACGAGCAGGCGGACCCCCGCCGCGTTGTCGAGCCGTACCGACGGCGCCTCGACGCCTCGTGCGCGGCGGTCGACCTGTACGACACGGTTGGACCGCGCGAGCTCCGTGATCGCCGCGCCACTGCGCTCGAACGCCGCAGGCACCACGAGTACCGCGTCCACCAGCACACGATCCATGGCGCCCAGCTGACGCTGCTCGGTCTCCGGGCTCTCGCCCGTGTCGATCGTCACCAGCCACTTGCCCTGCAGATCCAGGTGGCGCGAATACGCCGACACCAGCTCCGCGAAGTACGCGTTCGCGATCGCCGGAACGACAAGCGCCAATGAATCCGTCGACTGAATCCGCAGCGCCCGCGCCGCCGCGTTCACCCTGTAGCCCAGTTCCTCGCATGCGGTCCGCACCCGCAGCGCCAGCTCAGGATCGACATTGCGCTGAACACCGGACAGCACACGGCTGGCCGTCGGCACTGACACCCCCGCGCGCAGCGCTACGTCCTTCAAGCCGATGCGCGCGCCCATCCTGATCTCCCCTGCTTCCTGCCCGCCGATGCTATCAGGACGGTCTCGGCGACCCGTTGACGCGGCAGGGGCTGGCGTGCTTAGGTTCGGAAATGGTTTTCCCGACGGTGAGAATACCGCATGGCCGCCCGCCACAGACCCCGTGGCGCGGCGGACGGGCGCTCGTCGTCGGACCGGTGAACCGCGGCCTCGACCGCACACTGCCGCGTCCGCCACGCGGTGCTGAGCAGATCCGCACCACCAGGCGGTTTCAGGCGGGCGGGGGCAAGGGCGCACACCGGTCCCCCGCCGCCCGCCACCTCGGCGCGCTCGCCGCCCCTCTCACCGGCGGATTAGCGGTCCGCCCCGCCGCTTAGGCTCCGCCTCACCGCCATACACACCTCCCGCCGCGGGCGCGATGGCGGACACCGCGCGGCGCATGGCGCGCCGGGAGCCGCGTCGACACCGGACCCGATTAACGCGCTCCTCGAACGCGAACCCACGACTTCCCCGAACTCAACCACCGCCCCTCCCCGCATCGCCATACATCGAAAGGCGCCCTTCCATGAGCAGTGAGGCTCAGCAAGGTCGTAGAGGCACGGCCGTCGAATCGAACGGCGTCAATCCTGTTCCCAATGCCGAACGGCGCGGGAAACCGCGCGGCCTGTTCGCTGTGTGGTTCGCCTGGAACATCTCGATCCTCGGTATCAGTTACGGCATCTTCGTCTTCGGCCTCGGTCTGAACGTCTGGCAGACGATCGTCGCCGGGACCGTCGGCTACCTCATCTCGGCCACCCTCGTCGGCATCCTCGCGGTCGGCGGGCCCCGCACGGGACTGCCGACCCTCGCCCAGACGCGCTTCGCGTTCGGCATGAAGGGCAACAGGCTCCCCGCGTTCTTCGCCTACCTGTCCAATATGGGCTGGAAGGTGACGATCATCACCCTTGCCTCGACCACCGGTGCGAACCTGTTCGCGAAGCTGTGGCCGTCGGTGTTCGCCGACACGGACGGGTCGAGCGCCACAGCCACGATCGTGCTGTGGTTCGTGCTGGTGCTCGCCGTGACGATGGCGGTCTCCGTCCTCGGCCACGAGCTCATCATGAAGGTCGAGGTCTGGATCTCGTGGGTGACCGGCATCATGACGGTCGCGTTCCTCGGATTCATGGTGCCCGAGATCGAGTGGGCACACCTCGGTGACACCCCTGCGGGCGGACCGCTGGTGTTCATCGGCGGCATCATCATGGCGATGACCCTCGTCGGCCTCGGCTTCCTCAACTACGGCGGCGACTTCGCCCGTTACCTCCCGCGCGATACCCCGGCGCGCGGCGTGATCGGCTGGACGGTCGCCGGGCTCAGCCTGCCGGTCGTCATCCTCCTCGTCGTCGGCGCGCTTCTCGTCGGCGGGGATTCGAAGCTCGGTGCCGCCACAGCGTCCGACCCGATCGGGGCGCTCACCGCGCTCCTGCCGATGTGGTTCTTCGTTCCCTTCTCCATCGTGATCGTCATCTCGCTCGTTTCGGCCGCCATCACCGGCATGTACAGCTCCGGCCTCGCGCTCATGGCGGTCGGCGTACCGCTGCGCCGCTCCGTGACGACCTCGATCAACGCGATCATCATCGCGGCGGGCGCCTTCTATCTGCTGTTCATCTCCACCTCGTTCCTCGCGACGTTCCAGTCGTTCCTGTCGCTCATCGCCGTGATGATGGGCACCATGGGCGGCATCCAGCTCGTCGACTTCGTCCGGCAGCGCCGCATGGGCTGGAACACCGACATGTCGAACCCGCGTGGCTACGGCGGCCGCGACGGGCGCTGGACGGCGATTGTGAGTCTGATCATCGGAACCGTCGTCGGTCTCGGCCTCGTGACGAGTTCCGACCCGAACTTCGGGAAGATCACGGGATTCCTCCTCACCGAGAACGGCCGCACCGGCGTGTTCGGGTCGAGCGGGCTCGGCATCGTCATCGCCTTGGCGCTCGGTGCCGCGCTCTACGCGATCCTCACGTTCGGACTCCGGCTGGACCCGAAGCCCGACTACTCGCTCGTGACCGCGGGAGACGCCGCTCGTGGGAAGGGCGGGCTCGAGGCCCCGACTCCCGACGCGGCCGGCAGGCATGCGGCCGACCGCACCGAACGCTGACCGACCCGTGGCGGCGAGGCCCGCGCGGGTCTCGCCGCCGCTCGAGGAGCTGACACCCTTGTCCGCACGTGAGACCGCGCTGCACCGATTCCGGAACCCGGACCCCTGGCATGCGCCCGCCGCCTACTGGTTCTGGCATCGGCTACCCGACGGGGACACGATCCGCGCCCAGGTGCGGCAGATGCACGACGCCGGGATCCGGAGCTTCCAGGTGCAGGCGCGGTTGTCGTACCCGATCGGCGGTTACCTGGACGACGACTACCTCGCCGCTTGCCGTGCAGCCGTCCAGACGGCCGCCGAGCTCGGCATGATCGTCGGCATCTACGACGACTACAACTGGCAGACCGGTCAGGCTGCGGGCCGCGCCGTGACCGGGCACGACGAGCTGCGCGAGCGGCACCTGTTCTGGGTGCGCATCCCCGCGGGCGCGAGCGACGGCGCGCTCAGCGGGATCCGCTCGGCGACGGAGAACCTCGGCCCGGCCGCGATGGACTGGCACTACGAGGGCGGCGTCGCTGCCTGGGCCGACTGGCGGGTCGAGTACGCGCTGGTCGTGGCTGGGGAGCAGGGCGCGGCCGTCGAGCGGCCCGAGCTCGTCGACCGCGTGGACGGCGCCGCCGCCAGGTGCCGTGTCCACCTCGTCGAGCCCGTGCCCGACGGCACGGAGGCGATCGTGTTCGTCTCCGCCCGCTGCGCGACCTCCCGGCTCGTGAACCCCGTCGATCCCGTCGCGGTCGATCGCTTCATCGAGGCCGGCTACCAGCCCTTCGCCGACGCCCTGGGCGACTTCTTCGGCTCCACCGTCGCCTACATGTTCTTCGACCAGCCGCACGCCGTGTACTACGACTGGGCGGAGCGCAGCGGAGACCTGCGTTCGGCTATGCCCTTCCACGAGAGCCTGGCCGTCTCGATCCGGGAGCGCTGGGGCGGGCGGACCCCCCAGGTGCTCGCCGCCGTGCTCGACGGGGACGACCCGGAGCGGCTGAGCCTTCGCGCCCAGTTCTACGAGCACTTCAGCGGCTACGCGATGGAGACGTTCCTCGGCAGGCTGCGCACCTGGAGCCACGCCCACGGTCTGCGTCAGTCCGGCCATGAAGTCCTTGGGCACGTCGGTGGCTGGGCGCTCGACACCGCGTTCGCGAACTGGGACCTGCGCGTGAACTTCGGACTCGACCACTTCGGCGTGGACGGTTACCGCGACCTCACCGCAGTGGATGCGCAGGACGCCCTGGTGCAGCTCAGTCCCGTGTTCGGCGACTCGGTCGCCCGCCACCACGGCCGCAGCGGGACGATGGTCGAGCAGTACTTCGTCACCCCGCCCGAAGGCGGGACCCCGTGGTCCGGCCACTGGGGGCTGACCCTGCAGGAACTGCGTACAACGGCGATCAACCACCATCTGCAGGGCATGCGGCAGATGATCTTCCACGGCTTCTATCAGACCCACGGTCATGACGACGATCACGAGTCGCTGCGGAATCCGCGCTTCGACTTCCCCCCGGGCATCAATTTCGAGCCGTGGTTCGCCGATCATCACCTGCGGTTCGCGCTCGAGAGCGCCCGGCTGAGCGAATTCCTCGAGCCGGTGTCACCGCAGAGCGACGTGGCGGTCCTGTACCCGTTGCGTACGGTGTGGACCGCGGGTCAGCTCGGCGAGCAGGCGTCGGCGATGGGCGAGTGGGCCCGCGCGCTCACCGAGTCCCGGGTGGGCTTCCACCTCGTGGACGAACGCGATCTCGAGGCCGCCGCCGTGGAGGAGGGCGCGGTGTGCTTCGGGGACCGCCGGTACCGGGCGCTCGTGCTTCCCGCCGTGACCACGCTGCGCTCGGCCGCATCGCTGCGCCGGCTTCGCCGCCTGGCCGAATCGGGGGTACGGGTGCTCGCGAGCGGCGCGACGCCCGCCGTCTACCAGGAGGGCCCACAAACCGCCGCCGAGGACTGGGCAGACCTCGCCCCCGCCGTGGAGATGTTCCATGCGGTCCCCGAGAAGGCGGTCCTGCTCGGGCTCGCCGCGCAGCGTGGGCAAACTGAGCCGACGCTGCGCGCCCCCGCGGGCTCGGCGGTGCGCTGGCGCGGCGGCCCGGACGCGGCCGACGGCTTCCGCTTCGCGTGCTTCACCGAGACCGAGGGCACGGTGGAGCTCCTGCTGCCCGACGGGCCCTGGCATATCGAGGAGTGGGAAGCCGCCGACGGTACCGTGCGCACCCTCGAATCAGCCGAGAACCCGGTCGCGCTGCGGCTGGAGCAGAACGCGTTGCGCCTGTTGCGTGTGTACAGGGGCGCAGAGCCCGCTTCGGGCTGGGCGGACGCCACGGAAGACTCCGAGGCAGCGGCCGGTCACGGGACACCGCCATGGTCGGCGCCGCAGGCGCTCGAGTCCGGCTGGCTGCTCGAGGTCGCCAAGGACGCGTACGAGGAGGCGGGTACCCGCCGCGACATCGCGGTGACGTGCGGCTGGGAACGCCAGGGCCTTCCGGCGTTCGCGGGCACCGCCGACTATGTGCGGCAGATCGAGCTCGACGCGCCGGTCCCCCTGGAACTGATGCTCCCGGCTGTCGCCGGAGCCGTGGCCGTGTCCGTGAACGGCGTGCGTGTGGGCGAGCGCGCCTGGGCGCCGTACCGCGTCACGATCCCCGCCGACGCCCTGCGGGCCGGGGGGAACGAACTCCGCATCCGGGTCGCGCCGTCGGCGGCCAACCGCTACTACGCCGGGACCGGGCTCCGCGCCGAGCCCGAGCCGTGCGGGCTGCTCGCGCCACCGCTGCTGAGCCACGCGCTCGCGGCTGTGGACCTCGGTGCGTCCCCGGACGGTTTCGACTCCGGCCCCCGCTCATCCTCGGTCACGGAAAGCTGATCCATCTCACTCAAAGGACTCGACCCGCTCCTGACCCCAAACCTGCTGTACGCGCTCGCGCGGATGGGGCATGGGGACACGATCGTGATCGTCGACGGGAACTCCGTCCGATCCACTCCCCCGCATCACGCGGCCCTGGGCGAGGAGACCTATCGGCGGGATCCCGATCCGGTTCCGGCGGAGGCGCGGTTCACCCCCGACCTGGCCGGGGCTTGCGCGACGGCACCGCGGACCTGGCGCTGATGTGCGGCCGCGACGACCTTGGACGGGTTGGACACGGTGAATCTGCTCGACGAGGGCTCCGGTCGCACTCCTCCCGGCAGGACACCGGCTCACCGCCCGCCCGAGCCTGACCACCCGCAAGCTTCTCCTCACCCGCACCGACAACCTGCGGGACAAGGACATCGAGCCCCTCGGGAACTCCCCGCAGCCTGCCCCGAGATGACCGAACTCGACCGCGCTGCGGTCAACGCCGGCCCCGCCCTCCCCCACCACAACGGCCGTACCGAGGGCGTCAACACACGAACCAGGAGAATCATGAGGCAGACGCACGGCCGAGCCGGATTCTCCCTGCTCCGCCGCCGCATCCTGCTCCAGCGACCACCACACAGCGCTATGCCCTGCGCTTCGTCTTGGCCGCAGCGACGGTGCGGCGTTGCGGCGTTGCGGCGTTGCGGCGTTGCGGCGTTGCGGCGTTGCGGCGTTGCGGGACACTTCTGGCGGCTACTTCAGACCCAGCATCCGTGCCGCGTTGTCCTTGAGCTTCGCACGCCGGACAGGCCGCGATCGCCCGCGTCCACCGACTCGTCACCGAAGGGGATCAGTATGTCGGCGTGTTCGGCGGCCTGGTCGGCGATCTCCTCGCTGGAGAGGGCTGGATGGCCGGTTGCGGCGGTGGCGTCGACCGTGAACACGACCGCAGCCATGCGCCGGGCGCGGTGAGGTTGGGTGTGCGGTTCTGGGAGGATTTGAAGTAGGACGCCGAGGCGTCCATGAGCTCGTCGTCGAGTGAGTAGCAGCCGTGGGCGTCCTGTTCGACGTGGACGTGGACATCGATGGCGTCAAGTGCGCTGCGTTCCATGGTGTGTTCTCTCGGCACGGGGGGGGCGTTGTGGTGCTGTCGCGTCAGTGAGCGGTGCGCTGGGCGGCCAGGGCGGTGATGGCGTCCAGCGATGTCGGCTCGGCCAGGGTGTCGCGGCTGACGACTTCGGACAGGGCGGCTCCCCGCAGGATCTTCTTCGCCGGGATTTCGAGTTTCTTGCCGGTACGGTTCCTTGGGATCAGCGGCACGGGGGTGATGCTGTCGGGCACATGACGCGGGGAGAGGGCGTTTCGCAGCGCTGCCGTGACACCACCCGCTGATGGGGTTCGTCGATCACGGGAGAGGTGGCAGCGGGGAGCCGGTGGCCGGCCTGTTCAGGCCGGGCAACGCAGGCAGCAATACCGCCGCCGACCACATAAAGGCCACCCAACTTGCCCTCGCTCAGCTGCCGAAGAGGTACCGGCGCGGACGCGGCACGCTGATACGCACCGACTCGGCGGGCGGCACCCACGAGTTCGTCGCCCGGCTCGCCCAGCGTGGCCGGTGGCTGTCGTACTCGGTCGGCATGACCATCACCGACACCCTCCAACGGCTCCATCCCAGGGCCCAGTTGAGGATCATCGACGCCGACGGCCTGCGGCTCACCTGCTTCGCCACCAACACCACCGGCCAGCCGATCACTGCACTCGAACTTCGCCACCGTCAGCGAGCGAGGGCGGAGGACCGCATCCGTACCGCCCGCGCCACCGGTCTGCGCAACACGCCCCTGCACGACAGGGCACAGAACCAGATCTGGCTCGAGATCGTCCAGCTCGCCCTCGACCTGCTCGCCTGGATGCCCATGCTCGCCCTCACCGGCAAACCCCGGCTCTGGGAACCCCGACGCCTGCGGCTTCGTCTCTTCTCCGCCGCTGCGCAACTCGTCACCGCCGCCCGCCACCGGCACCTCAGATTCGCCGACCACTGGCCCTGGACAGACGTGATCACTGGCGCCGTCACGAGACTCGAAGCTCTCCCGAACCCCGGCTGACCATTACGTTCCCGCCCCTAGGAGCAGCAGCACCACC
This sequence comes from Streptomyces hygroscopicus, assembly GCA_002021875.1. Lineage (NCBI taxonomy): Bacteria > Bacillati > Actinomycetota > Actinomycetes > Kitasatosporales > Streptomycetaceae > Streptomyces > Streptomyces hygroscopicus. The sequence goes on along the minus strand of CP018627.1, from coordinate 11,300,184 downwards.
CCGACCGGAGCCGTGGAAACCGGCGCCCACCCGACGCGACAGCCGGGCCCTCACCACGCCCTCACCGGCCGGAACAAGCGAAACGGCCCGCCAGAAGAACCGACGGACCATCACGAAAGATCGAGGCTAGGGTGGTCCCATGCCGCTTGTGGAAGTCACCTATGCGCCGGGTGTCGCCGAATCGAAGCTCCGAGAACTGAGTTCGGTGCTGCCGCACCTGGTGTCCAAGGCTGTGGAGTGTCCCGAGGAACCGTACGACGGGGCTTTGCAGCCGGGCGATGTGGAGATTCGCTTCCGGAGGCTGGGTCCGTTGGACCGGAGCGGTTTGGATGTGGTGATCGAGGTGAGGTCCAAGTGGTTCGAGAGCAGGGCCGCCAACCGCCAAGAACGCGTGGACAGGCTCCACCAGGACGTCAGGGCTGCGACCGGACTCCATGACTTCGGCGTTTACTTGTCACTCCCGTCAGCTGCGTGGTCACAGGGAGACTGAAGCAGCTCAACCCGGCTCACCACGACCCACCACAACATCAATTATCGGGACCGTAAGATGCTCGGTGTAACTCCCGATCATGGAAGATGCATCGATGACCAGTGAGAACGTGACAGAGCACGAGGCCGTGGAGTCGACAGCGGCCGTGTCGGCGAAGGCCGTGGACGGCCGGCTGGTCGGCGAGCTGGTGAACCGGGCCCAGGCCGAGAGCCTGCGGCTGACCGGCGAGGGCGGGCCGTTGCAGCAGTTGACCAAGAGGCTGCTCGAGGTCAGCCCCCGACGCTGAGATCACTGACCACCTCGGCTACGACAAGCACGATCCGGCGGGCAAGGACGGCGCCAACTCCCCTAACGGCAAACGATCCAAGACCGTCCTGACGGACGTGGGTCGGTGGAGATATCCGTGCCCCGTGACCGGGACGGCTCGTTCGAGCCGAAGATCGTCAAGAAGCGGCAGAAGCGCCTCACCGGCGTCGACGAGATGCGTCCCCGCGAGGTCGTCTATCCGGTGATCTTTATCGACGCGATCCACGTGAAGATCCGCGACGGCGCCGTCGCCAACCGGCCCATTTACGTGGCGTGGTTCACCTGCTGCGGAACTCTTTCCACTATGCCGCCCGCCAGGACTGGAACAAGATCGCCAAACTGCTCAAGCCTGTCTACTCCGCGCCGACCGAGCAGGCCGCCCTGAGACGCGTCTACATGGCCCTCATGCCGCTCGATCCCACCGTCATCGGTCACGCTGCCCTCGTCCACAGGGCGAATGCCGCCTGACCCGCGCCGCCAGCGTCTGTCTTGGGTCGTCAGGGCCGGATCGGTGGCGCACTCATCGCTGCCGTCAGGAACGTGATCGCCCATCGCCGGGCCGCCTCGCCCGCTACCGGGGACACGCAGCCAGGGGAGGGCTGCTGGTGGACCTGGAGGCGGTCGACGGCCGTCACGGCAAAGATCCCCCGCATCCGGAACCACAGCTCCTCCTGGGAAAGGCCGGGCAGTACGCGCGCGAAGGCTGCGAAGTAGCGCTCGCGGACCGAGTCCTCGGCCGGGCCGGTCCATCTGCGTGCCTCCTCGGCCGGGTCGCTGAGGATCGTCACGATCAGCCGGGACGTCCGGGCGCCGCCCTCGTCGCCGGCCGGCATCTCGTCGAACAGCGGCCCCGCGAATGCCTCCACCAGTTCGCCGACCGGTGGGTCGGGGGTCCGAGCGAGCAATTTGTCGAGCCCGGCGCACTGGGCAGCGGTGATGGGCTCGACCACGCGGCGGGCGACTGCCGCCATCAGTTCCGCCTTCGAGCCGAAGTGGTAGCCGACGGCGGCCAGGTTCGCTCCGGCGAGTTTGGTTATCGCGCGGACCGAGGTGCCGCGGTATCCGTGCTCGGCGAAGAGGTGCTCGGCCGCGTCGAGGATCTGGGTGCGGGTGTCTGGGGTCGCCACACGAGGGACTCTACATATGTTTGAATGAAACGAACGTATGAATCAAACGAACGTGTGAAAGAGGACTGTCATGAAGCTGCTCGTGTACGGCGCCGGGGTTTGCGGCAGCCTGTTCGCCGCCCGCATGCACGAGGCCGGCCACGACGTCTCGCTCCTCGCCCGGGGCGAGCGCCTGACCGCCCTGCGCCGGCAGGGAGTGCAGCTCGCCGAGGAAGACGGCCCTGTCAGGCGGGTGCCGGTACCGGTGATAGAGCACCCCGACGGTGGGTACGACCTGATCACCGTCTTCGTCCGCACCCACCAGGTGGACGCAGTGCTGGAATCACTCGCCGGTGTCCAAGGTGACGTGCTGTTCCTGCTCAACTGGGCAGCCGGCCCGGAGACGCTGGGTGCGGTGATCGGCCACGAGCGGGTGCTGCTCGGCTTCCCCACGACTGGCGGCGCGATGGACGGCGACGTGGTCCGCTACCGCAAGACCAACTTCATCACCCGCCGGGTCGCGATGCCGATCGGCGAGCCCGACGGCCGTACCACCCCGCGACTGGTACGGATCGTGGAGACGTTCCGTACTGCCGAGATCAATGCCAAGGCCGAGCCGCAGATGGACGCCTGGCTCAGGACGCACGCCGCGTTCGAGGTCCCGCCCGGTCAGGCGGTACACGCGGCGGGCGGCCCGGTAGCGCTGGCCGACGCCCCGGACGCGGTACGCGGCATGCTCCACCTCATGCGGCAAAACCTCGCCGCGATGGAGACGCCGCCGGTACCTCGCGCGTTCGCCGCGTTGCGGGCTCTGCCGCAAGGGCTCCTTGTGGCCGTGCTCCGGCGCTTCCTGAAGAGCCCGACGGCCGTGCACAGCGGACTCAACGACCCCTCGCCTGCCACGGCGGCCGAACTCGAGCGGCTGGCCGAACAGCTCCGTGCCCCTGCGGGAGCCCGCTAAGCGACCCAGGACGGCGAAAACCTCACCACGCACACCACCGCCACTCCCCCAGTCCTCGGCCCCACCTCCGCTGGCTCCACGGACGGCAACCGCTGACCTCATGACCGTTTCGGTAGCAATGGAGCGTCCGGCCTTCGGAGTTGGCGTGGCTTTCTCCCCCTTTGGGGCCACGTCACCGAAGAGCTGGAACTACTTGTCGCGGAGATCGTGAGAACGCGTTGATCCACGGCCAGAGCGCGGTCGACATCCGCATGCGGACATACGGCGACCGGCTGCGGGTGGAAGTACGCGACAACGAGCCACACCCACGCATTCCCGCAGCGATCCTGGACACCGCGGAGACCGGCGACGACGAAGCGGAATCCGGCCGCGGTCTCCTGATCGTGGACGCCATCGCCTCCGACTGGGGAAGCTCTCCGGTGGGACGCGGCAAGACGACATGGTTCGAAATGCTGATTCCCGCGGCATGACCGCTGCTCCGTGTTCGTATGGCGCGCAAGAGAGACATGTGAGCAGATCGACAACCCGGACATATGGCCGCGAGGGTGCGGATGACAGCGATTGGGCCGTCCGGGGCTGAAGATCACCGCGCCTCGGCAACGCCGAGGCGCTCTCTTCGGGAAGGGCCCCTTGTGCGCCGCGTTCGGGGCCAAGAATGCAACGGTGTCCCTCTCTTTGCGCGTGCACCCCGTGCCGCCGCCTCCGCATTCTTGAGCGAGCGATCCAGATAGGTTACGGTGAGGTCATGGCAAGGACGCGGGAGTTCGACACCGAGGCAGCACTGAGCCGCGCGATGGAGCTGTTCTGGGCGCGCGGCTACGAGGCGACCTCGGTGCGCGACCTGACTCAGCACCTGGGGATCGGACAGGGGTCCTTGTATGCGGCGTTCGGCGGCAAGGACGGCCTGTACCGAGCGGCGCTGGAGCACTACCGCACCACCCTCGCGGCGGCCGCCCTGCGCAGCCTGGAGGAGGGGGCGGATGCCCGCTCCGCGATCCGTACGATGCTGGCCGAGCGGGTCCGCATCGCCGTTGCACATGACGGCCGGGGCTGCCTGGTAGTCAACGCCGCCTGCGAGCGCCTGCCGGAGGACCCGGCAATCCGGCGCTTCGTGCGGGAGGTGCAGGACGCCAGCCGTGACGCGCTCGCCGAGGTGCTGCGGGTCGCGGCGGAGCGGGGCGAGATCTCGACACAGCAGGACCCGCACACCCTCGCCGCCTTCCTCGTCACCTTCCTCAACGGACTGCTGGTCTCCTCGAAGATCACGCCGGACGTCCGCACCCTCGAACCCCTCGTGGAGGTCGCGCTGGCCGCCCTCGACTGACTTTTTCATGCCCAAAATCTGTATCGGACGATCCAGAAAAGCCGTCGGATCCCGCGCGGGCACGGGATCCGACGACACCCACCCCTGCTTCATCGAAGACTTCGGAGGACCCATGCCCCCCGCACCCAGCCCGAGTACGCCCGCTCTCGGCGGCAGCCGCTGGAACACCTTCCCCGCGGCCGGCACCACCCTGACCGCCCGCGATTTCTTCACCGCCACCGAGCCGCTGCTGCAGGGCATCATCGATGACAACGCCCTCACCAGCGCCGACGGCGAGGTGCTGGAGGACCAGATCCGCGCGGCACTCGCTCTCGGCACCCGGGAGACGTCCCTCCCGCTGGCCATCGGCCCCGACAGCGCCTCCGCAGCCCGCGAACTGGGCGCACAAGCCGAGACCATCGGCCAGGAGCTCGCCTCGTGGTCCACCGAGGCACTGGAGAGGCTGCTCACCGATCCGGTACCGCTGCCCGCCGGCCCGCTGGTCGTCCGCAGCCACTGCTACGGCCACCTGCTCACCCCTCCCGCAGCCGATCTGCTCCGCGGCCGTCGCGGTGGACCGGTCACGATGCAGCTCTACAACGAGTGGCTGCACCAGATCGTCCTGCTGCGCGACGCCCTGCTGCCCTTCACCAACTGGCAGGACGTCCCGCTCTTGATCACCCCAACCGGACTGCGGCACACCGAACCGGCCCGCGACGCGTTCCTCACCGAACTCCTGGTCCGCCAGATCCGGCACACCAGCATCGTGGCCTTCGCCCGCAACGTCGTCACCGGCACCTCCGGCCCGGCCGGCTACGGCTTCGAGGCGGGGGGCGGCGCCGCCCTGCCCGCCGTCCTCGACCAGCCGCCGCTGACCGCACCCCGGCACCTGCTGACCTGGCGCCCCGACCCGGCCGCCGACGAAACCGCCACGTATGTCGCCGAGGTGCAGGACTACTACGCCGCACCCCGCACCCTCGTCGCGGACCTGCCGCCCGCCACCACGACATCCGGCCCGCTCTCCGCCCGTACCGTCACCGCGCCGGTCGCCGACGGGACCCGCACCGCCGGCATCGAGATCACCCACGACGGCACCACCGCCCGCGTCGACCTCGGCCAGGCCCTGCGCGGCCACCGCTACGCCCACCGACCGGACCCCGCCGCAGGCGACGCACACTCCGATGCCGCGCCCCGCACCGCAGCTGTGTGGTCCGCACTGCGCGCACCGGGACTGGTGTGGACGGAAGCAGGCGACGTCACCCTGGACGCCACCGGCCAGGACGACCTCGTCGTCCTGGCCCTGCTCGGCCGGCTCTACCCCGAGAACGTCACCCTGCGCCCCGCCGGCCATTCCGCTGCCCGGACAACCGCGGACGGCACCGAACCGAACCGTCTAGTGACCCTCGTCGACCCTCCCCAAGCCCACTGACACCCGCATCGCGAAGTACACCAGGAAGGTTGGAAAACATGATGTACGACCATGACGGAACGCCCGTCCGCACGGGCCGCGCCACCGTCAACGGAACGAGTCTGCACTACCGCACAGCCGGGTCCGGCCCCGCAATAGTGCTGCTGCACGGCGTGCCCAAGACCAGCTACCACTGGCGCCACCTCGTCCCGAAGCTGACGCCCCACTACACCGTCGTCGTGCCGGACCTCCGCGGTCTCGGCGACTCCGCCCGCCCGTCGGACGGCTACGACTCCGCGACGATGAGCGACGACATCGCCGAGCTGATGACCCACCTCGGACACGAGACATACGCCGTGGCGGGCGAGGACTGGGGAGCGGTGATCGGCTACCAGCTCGCCGCCCGCCACCGCGACCACGTCACCGCTCTCGTGTTCGCCGAGGCCCTGTTCCCCGGATTCGGCTTTGAGGACCACACAGCCCTCACCCCCGAGAATGTCTCCAGCGGCATGCACCTGTGGCACCTGGGCTTCTACTTCCAGCCGGACATACCCGAGATGCTGATCGCCGGACACGAGCGCGAGCTGATCACCTACATGATCAAGTACGAGCGCAGCCACCCCGACAGCGCCACCCCCGACGCGGTCGACGAATACGTGCGCTGCTACTCCATGCCCGGCGGCATCCGCGCGATGCTCTCCATCTACCGGGCAATGCTCGTCGACGCCGAACAGAACCGGCAGACCGCACAGAAGAAACTGGACATCCCGGTCCTGGCCCTCGGCGGATCCGCGTTCATCGGCGACCGCAACGAGTCCCAGATGCGGCTCATGGCCCACGACGTCACCGGACACACCTTCGACGCCGGCCACGACCTCGCAGAGGAAGTACCCGACGAGATGGCCGACGTCGTCCTGCCGTTCCTGGCCACGCACCTGTAACCGCACCAGGCCGCCGAGGTCGGCGATCCGAAACGGCCCGCCTACCGAGGGGCCTGGTGGCTGGGTGGAACGATCTGGTTCCGCACAGCCACGAGGCCCCGGCGCCCCCGTACCAGCGCCCCGCGGGCACGCTCCAAGCACTCCTCGACGAAACGAAATCGAGCACTATGCGCAACCCTGGAAACCCGGGAAAACACCGTCCCGCGCTGATCGCTGCCGTGCTCTCCTGTGCAACGTTCACGGCCGGAGTCGCCGAATACGTCCTGACGGGACAGCTCGACCTCGTCGCCCAAGGGCTCGGAGTCAGTGAGGCGACCACAGGCCAGCTCGTCACCGTCTTCGCTCTCGCGTACGGGCTGCTGACGCCCGTTCTTGTCGTGATGACGGCGCGAGTCGAACGGCGCCTCCTCATCTCGGCAGCTCTGCTCGTCTTCGCGGCCACGAATATCGCGTCCTGGCAGAGCCCCACCCTCCTGACGATCATGGCACTCCGGGTCGTCATGGCAGCGAGTACCGGTCTCATCGTCGTCACAGCACTGGGCCTCGCGGTACGCCTCGCGCCTGCCGAGCGTCGCGCACGCGCGGTCTCGACCGTCGTGATGGGCATCACGGCTTCCCTGGTCCTCGCAGTGCCGACCGGACGCACCATCGCCGAACACTGGGACTGGACAACCATCTTCCCCCTCAACGCCGCACTGGCGATACTCGTGGCGGGAATAGTGTGGACGGCCCTCCCCCGTACCGCCCCTCATGCCCCTGTGCCGCTTCGCCGTCAACTCAGCCTGCTCGCCAACGCACGCACCATCCTCGGCTTGACGGTCACATTCCTCTGGCTCGGCGGCTACGCGGTACTGAACACATATCTCGCGCCATACCTGCTCAGCGTCGTCGAACTGGACGGTGAAGCAGTGAGCCTCACCCTGCTCCTCTTCGGCATCGCGAGTATTGCCGGCATACAACTCGGCGGATTCCTGACGGACCGCGTCGGACCTCATCGGACACTGACCGCAACCAAGGCTCTCCACGTGCTCGTGCTTGTCGCCCTCCCGGTAGCCGGGGCCGCGACGGGCAGCGCGATAGCCGGGATTCTGCTTTGGGGCACTGCCGCATGGGCGAGCACTTCCGCGCAGCAGATCCGCGTGGCCTCTCTCGCCCCCGAAGCGTCCGACGTGCTGCTGAGCCTCAACCAGTCGGTCATGCAAATCGCCATCGCTATCGGGGCGGGAGCAGGTGGTCTTGTCGCGGCGCACACTCTGACCCAGTTGCCTTTGATCGCAGCCGCAGGCGTCGCCGCCTCACTCGTCCTCCTGCTTCTCACACGCCGCCGCGACCGAAGTGCGCACAACTCATCAGCGACGCTTACCGAGTGTCCGCAGCCATGACGCGATGACCCGTGGTGTGGCATATCGGGTCCTGCTGGACTCCTGATCGCCGACGGCTTCAACAAACCAAGGCAAGCTCAAGCGGTCAGCGCATCACCACTGTTCAGGAGGTCAGCGTAGACCTCTGCCGGAGTGCGGTGGCCATGGGTCTTGCGCGGGCGATGGTTGAGCTCATGGGCGATGGCGTCCAGGTCGGCCTGGCTTCCTGGCTGAACGTGCGGAGGTCCGCGCCCTTGGGAAGGTACTGCCGGAGCAGCCGGTCGGTGTTCTCGTTGGTGCCGCGCTGCCACGGGCTCCGCGCCTTGCAGAGGTAGCTCGGCATCCCCGTCTCGGCAGTGATGGCCTGGTTGTTCGGCCATCTCCCGGCCCCGGTCCCAGGTGAACGTCCGCCGCAGCTGGGGCGGGATACCGGGGAGACACCTGGTGAGGTACGGGGCGACCTGCTCGGCCTTGATGCCGTCGGGCAGCGCGACGATGGCCGTCTAGCGGCTGGTGCACTCGACGAGCGTTGCGAGCGCCGACGGCCGGGTACCCATCACGAGGTCGCCCTCCCCAATGGCCGGGAACCTTGCGGTCCTCCGTTGCGCGGACGCCGCCGCTCTGGTGCAGAAACCGGCGGACGTGGCGCATCGGCGCCCCGAGCGCCCGTCCCATCAAGCTGAACGACTACCCCTCACGCCAAAGGCCGCGCGGACAGTGCGGGCACCGGATGCGGCTCACCGACGTCGGCAAGCAGGTCCTCGCCCCGCGCCCCACGGACTGCCTACCAGGTTGACCACGACTTGCCCGAGGTGCTCTGGCTCGGCGACGCCTCCGCACATCAGTCGGCACTGGCAGCTCATGGGCCCGTTCAACTCACCGACGGCCAATGGGATTTCTGTCCCGAGGTTCTCCTGCCCGGCGGGGTGGCGACTGCGTATTCCGCATCGCGGATTCATTAGATGGTGTGGTTTATCGGTGGTTTGGCCATCTCGCTGATCTTGTCCGCTGATGCTCGAAGAGCGCCCGGTTGCCGTCCTGGGGGAACGTGTTCGTAATCTCCGGCATGCCTGGCCGCATGCACTGTCCGACCAAGAGAAATGGCTTATCGTGCATTTGACTCCGCATGAGCAGGAGCGCCTGCTGATCCATGTCGCGGCCGACGTTGCACACAGGCGCCGCGACCGTGGGCTGCGCCTCAACTATCCAGAAGTGATAGCCCTGCTGACGGTGCACGTCTTCGAGGCGGCGCGTGACGGCAAGACGGTCAGCGACATCATGGACTCGGGTCGGCAGCTGTTCACCCGTGATGAGGTGATGGACGGCGTCCCGGAGATGATTAAGAACGTCCAGGTGGAGGCCACCTTCCCGGACGGCACCAAGCTGGTCACCATCGACGACCCCATTCCGGAGGCCCCAGAGGAGCACGAGGTCTACCCGGGCAAGGTCGAGCACCCCCAGCCGCCCCGCAAGCCAGACTCCCCGGTCGACTGCGACGACAGCGGCAACTCGTCCGTAAGCTGCGACGAGTACGACGACACAGTCTCCCGGTACGACGCGATCCACTTCAACGTGCACCTCGACGGGGACACGCAGGGCGTCAGCCTGCAGAGGGACGCCACCACCTTGCCGGGGCCGGGCAAGACGAAGATCAAGGTGAAGAACGAGTCGGACCGTCCCATTCAGGTTGCCTCCCACTATCACTTCGCCGAGGTCAACCCGGGGCTCAAGGTCGTCAGTATCGAGGTCCCTGCCGGTCGGACAGTCCCCCATGACCGCAGTCTCTGGAACTGCGATGCGGCGAAGGGCCGACGGCTCAACATCGCCGCGGGCACGGCGGTGCGCTTCGAACCGGGCGACGAGTGCTGTGTGGAACTGGTGCAGATCCAGGGTGATGTCACGGCCGGCGGCAGCAACACCAGCGACCTGACCAAGATCCGGGGACTGCGCGAAGGAATCGTCCGATGAACAACCCGCAGGGACAAGGCCGGGGTCAGGCGCCGAAGCCCGTGCAGGGCCGGCCGAAGCCGAGCAATGAGCTGACGCGGGCGGATTACACCGCGCTGTACGGGCCGACCACGCGGGACCGGGTCCGGCTCGCCGACACCGACCTCACGCTGGAGATCGAGGCCGACTGGAGCGGCGGCCCTGCGTACAGCGGCAATGAGATGGTCTTCGGCGGCGGCAAGGTGATCCGCGAGTCGATGGGAATGTCGCACCTCGCCAGGGACGGGAGGAACGGCGAAGGCGACGCCACGGACCACAGGCCCGTGGACACCGTCATCACGGGCGCGCTGATCCTCGACTGGTGGGGCGTGGTCAAGGCCGACATCGGCATCCGCGACGGCAGGATCGCGGCCGTCGGCAAGGCGTACAACCCCGAGACGATGGACCCGATCCCGAGCAACAGGTTCGAGATGCCGAACCGTACGACCACGGGCAATACGGTGCCGGTTCCGGTGACGCCGGTAAGTCTCGTGGTCGGGCCGAGCACCGAGGTCATCTCCGGCAACGGGCGGATCCTCACCGCGGGTGGCGTGGACACCCATGTGCACTTCATCTGCCCCGGGGAGATCCACGAGGCTCTGGCCTCGGGTGTGACCACCCTGATCGGCGGCGGCACGGGACCGGCCGAGGGCAGTACGGCCACCACCGTGACCCCGGGCGCATGGCACATCAGGCGGCTCTTCGAGGCGCTGGACGAGTTCCCGGTCAACATCGGCCTGCTCGGCAAGGGCAGCACGATGAACGAGCACGAGCTCAACGCGCAGGTTGACGCCGGTGTCTGTGGCTTCAAGATTCACGAGGACTGGGGCGCCACGCCCGCGGTGATCGACCGGGCCCTGGACATCTGTGAAGAGCGCGGTGTCCAGCTTGCTCTGCACGCCGACTCACTGAACGAGTCCGGGTTCCTGGAGAGCACACGGGCAGCCTTCACGGGCGACGGCAGGGACGCCGGGGGGAAGTTCACGAAGCGGAAGGCACGCTCCATCCACATCTTCCATGTCGAGGGTGCTGGCGGCGGTCACGCGCCGGACATGATCGAGCTGGTCAAGGAACCGAATGTCCTCCCGGCCTCGACCAACCCGACGCGTCCCCTGACGGTCAACACCGTCAAGGAGCACGTCGACATGATGATCGTGTGCCATCACCTCAACCCGCAGATTCCGGCAGATATGGCCTTCGCCGACTCCCGGATCCGGCCGTCCACCATGGCCGCGGAGGACCTCCTCCACGACATGGGCGCCATCTCCATGATGTCCTCCGACGCCCAGGCAATGGGCCGCATCGGCGAGATGATCATGCGTACCTGGCAGACCGCACACGTCATGAAGTGCCGCTACGGGGCACTGAAGGAGGACCTCGAAGCCGCGAAGGTCCGCACGATCACCGACGACACAAACCACTCCTTCAACGACCAGCAACTGCAGCCGAACGACAACTTCCGGGCGCGCCGGTACGTCGCCAAGTACACGATCAACCCGGCGATCACGCACGGCATCGACGGCCACGTCGGCTCCGTGCAGACCGGGAAGCTCGCCGACCTGGTGCTGTGGGAGCCGAAGTTCTTCGGCGTCAAACCGCACATGCTCCTCAAGGGCGGCCAGCTCGCGTACGCGCAGGTCGGCGACGCCAACGCGTCGATCACAACGCCGCAGCCCTACCTGCCGCGCCCGGTCTGGGGCTCCACCGGCCGCTCCCCGGGACGCAACTCGGTGAACTTCGTGGCTCCGGGCGTGGCCGGCAAACTGAACGGAGACGGCACCAGCAGTATTCCGGGTCTCGGTCTCGACAAGGAGTTCGTGGACATCACAAGCACCCGGCAGGTCATGAAGGCCGACATGAAACTGAACGACGGCAGTGCGCTGACGAGCCTCGAAGTCGACCACAACAGCTTCGAGGTCACCATCGGCGGTGCGACCACGACCGACGCCCGCACCGAACTCAATGGTGCGACCGTGCCGCGCTCCTACGTCAACGAAGTACCCCTGGCACAGCGGTACTTCCTCTTCTGAACCGCCACCTGCCCGGCCGTCGGAGCAATAGCACCGCGGCCGGGCCCTCGGGCGGGCAGGCCATGCCCGCCCGCGCTCGGCACAACTTCCGACCCTACGAAAGGCAGCCGCTCACCCATGAGCCGTGCAGCCCTGCTCCTGCTGGCCGACGGCCGCTTCCCCGCCGGAGGGCACGCCCACTCAGGGGGCGTCGAAGCCGCTGTCGCCCACGGAGCCGTACACGACACCGACAGTCTGGAGGCATTCTGCCGCGGCCGTCTGCACACCACCGGCCTGACCATGGCCGGCCTGGCCGCCGCAGCCGCCGCCGGAGTCGACCCGCTGCTGCTGGACGACGCCGCTGACGCACGCACCCCCGTCCCCGCGCTGCGCGCCGTCGCCCGTCGGCTCGGCCGGCAGATGATGCGCGCGGCCCGTGCCACCTTCCCGTCCGAGGACCTGGAACGGCTGGCCGCCGAACGTCCCCAGGGCGCCCACCAGCCGCTCGTGCTGGGCCTCGCCGCCCGGTCCGCCGGGCTCACCCCGCTGGACGCCGCCTACGCCGCCGCGTACGAGAACGCCGGCGGCCCGGCCACCGCGGCAGTGCGTCTGCTGAGCCTCGACCCGCTCGACGCCTCGGGGCTGCTGGCCCGCCTCAGCTCCGATACCGACGCCGTCGCCACAGCGGCCGCCCAGGCCGCGGACCGCGTCACGGCCGAGGGCATCGACGCCCTCCCATCGGCGTCCTCTCCGCTGCTGGACATCACCGGTGAACAGCACGCCGCCTGGACCGTCCGGCTCTTCGCCTCCTGAAGCCTTCCCTTCCCACCTGGAGTTCTTCGTGCACCTCGACCACCCCGTGACCATGCCGCAGCGCCACACCCACAGCGCCGAGCCGCTCCGCGCCGACGGCAGCCGCCGAGCGCTCCGTGTCGGTCTGGGCGGGCCCGTCGGCTCCGGCAAGACAGCCAGCGTCGCCGCGCTCTGCCGCACCCTGCGCGACCGCTGGTCCATCGCCGTCGTCACCAACGACATCTACACCCGCGAGGACGCCGAGTACCTGCTGCGCGAGGCCGTGCTGCCGCCCGAACGGATCACCGCGGTGGAGACCGGCGCGTGCCCGCACACCGCGATCCGCGACGACATCTCAGCCAACCTCGAGGCCGTCGAACACCTGGAGGCGACTCTCCATCCCCTCGACCTCGTGCTCGTCGAGTCCGGTGGCGACAACCTCACCGCAACCTTCTCCAAGGGCCTGGTCGACGTGCAGATCTTCGTCATCGACGTCTCCAGCGGCGACGACATCCCCCGCAAGGGCGGCCCCGGCATCACCACCGCCGACCTCCTCGTCGTCAACAAAACCGACCTCGCCCCGCACGTAGGCGCCGACCTCGCCACCATGGCCGCCGACGCCAAACGGCAACGCGGCGACCTTCCCGTCATCTTCACCAGCCTCACCTCGGACGACGGCATCCGCAAGGTCGCCGACTGGGTCACCGCACACCTCGCCGAGTGGCACGCCAAGGCGGCCGTATGAGCCTCGCCGCACAACTCGCCGCGGACCGGGCAGCGTTGACCGGAGCACCCTCCGGAGCCGAGGAGCCCGCCGGGCACCCGGACGGGGTGCGTGCCACAGCCCGCATCCACGCCACGTACAACGGACGCGTCACCACACTTCCGCAGCTACGCAGTGACGGCCCGTTCCACCTCCGACGCATGCGCACCGACGGGAACACCGCCAAGGTGGGGATCATCGGTGCGATGAGCGCCCCACTCGGCGGCGACCGGCTCACCATCGACGTCACCGCCGGGGACCGGGCCGTACTGGAGGTCACGACGGCCGCCGCCACACTCGCCCTGCGCGGCCCCACCACCGCCCCGGCCACCTACGACGTACGGCTCACCGCCGGGGAACACACGAGCCTGCGCTGGCTGCCCCAGCCGCTGATCAGCGCCGCCGGCAGCAACCTCCGGCAGACTTACACCGTCGAACTCGCCGCCACCGCACGGCTGTTGCTGCGCGAGGAGCAGCTCCTGGGCCGGGCCAACGAGCATCCGGGCCACCTCATCAGCCGGCTCTTGGTCCACCGTGCCGGAAGACCACTGCTCGACCAGCAGACGGCATACGGGGACCCAGAACCCGGCTGGGACGGCCCGGCCGTCCTGCACGGACACCGCGCCGTCGGTCAACTCCTGCTCGTCGACCCCGAAATGGGCATTCACCGCAGCCCCGTCCTCCTCCGCGAGGGCTCCCGGGACGGGTGCGCGGTCCTCACACCGCTGGCCGGCGGCCCGGCACTGCTCGCCACCGCCATCGCACCGACCTCCTCGGCCCTGCGGGAACTACTCGACGAAGCCCTCGCACACGCCCTCCAAAAGTAGCGCGGACGGCCCGCCGCCCCTCAGCGGGCGGCGGACCACACCAGCGGGTCAGCCCCGAGCGTCCGCGTCCCGCGCCGGAGCCGGGATCCACAGCACCAGAAGATCCTCCGCCACCTGGCCTTGGGCTACGGCGTCCACCAGTGCCTCGGGCAGAACATCGCCCGCGCCGGGCTGAAGACCGTCCTGCCCCGGACCGGTCCGGCCAACTGGCGGCGCAGGACCGCGTTCTCGTGCCGCAGCACCAACAGTTCCGCGTCCTTCGCCGTCCCGCGACGGAGGAGCACCGATGGAACGGTCAGCAGCTTCCGGGTCACCATGTACAGCAAGGACACGAATTGATGCATGTGCGCCAAGCCGGCGCTGGGTACACTGTGTCGACTGCGCTCGTTCGTCTGACGGTTGGGCCGTCTTAGACAAGGAAAGCGATGCCGCACTCGGGATTCCCGCCTAGGCAAGCGCGTGGCCGAGGAGCCGGCTGGTATCGCGGAGACTGCCACATCCACTCCGTGTACTCGGACGGCGAGCTCACTCCTGAGCAGCTGGCGGCCGACGCTCGCACAGTGGGACTCGACTTCATCGCCACCACCGAGCACAACTCCGCGAACGCGCATAGTGCTTGGGGGCGCCATGCCTCAGATGACTTCTTGGTCCTCCTGGGTGAGGAGGTGACCACCAAGACCGGGCACTGGCTCGCTCTCGGCATCGCCCCGGGCCAGGTGATCGACTGGGACTATCGCGCGGGGGACGAACTCATCGGCCGATGCCTGGACGAGGTCCGCGAATCCGGTGGACTGTGCGTGGCCGCGCACCCGCATGCGCCCTATCCCTCAGGCACCTTCATGTACCCCTACCGGGACCTCGATGTGGTCGAAGTATGGAACGGGCTGTGGACGTCGGACCGGCCGTGGAACGCCGACAACGAGGCCGCCCTCGCCGAGTGGGGTCGAGGGCTGGCGGAGGGAATGCACGCGGGGCGCTGGCATCCGGCCATGGGCAACAGCGACACCCACCTCGAGGGGCAGATCGGCATCCCGCACACCGTCGTGTTCGCCGAGGGTCTGAGCACGCCTGCCGTCCTCGCGGGAATCCGTGCGGGCCGCAGTTGGATTGCCGAATCGGCTGCCGTCGATCTGTCGCTCACGGCCGTCGCCGCCGACCACAACGCGGGGATCGGCGAACGCCTGGCAACCCACGGGGAACCCGTCATGGTGCGCGCGCACATACGCGGTGTCCCATCGGCGACCGTCAGCTTCCACACCGACCGAGGCAAAGTCCACCGCGAATCCCTGCCGGACTCCGGCGTGGGTACCGCAGAGTGGCACACGACCTCGGAGGACTCGGCGTTCGTCCGGATCGAGGTACGCCACCCGCATGGCCATATGGCCGCTCTCACCAACCCGATCGTGCTGACTTGACCTCCAGATTGCTCGGGCGACCGTCCTCTCCGCGCGAGCGCAGGTGAGCCGATGGCGGGGGTCGACACTCCACTCCCGGGCTGATCCTCTCCGCCCAGGCGCGGCTATGGGGATCTCACTCCTGGGACACCCGACCAACCGTGCGGGAGCTCGTGATCATTCGGAGGTCAACTGTTGCGCCAGCCGTTCCAGGCCCCCCTTGATGAGCTGCCCATACGCGTCGTCGCCAAGCGCGCCGATCGTGCCTCGCGCGTGCTGGAGATGCTCATGGGCGCGGCCGAGATCGCCCAGCTTGCGATAGCACTCGCCCACGTTGAGGTGCAACGACGGGTACAAGCCGGCCACCGAAAGCGTCACCCCAGCTTGTGCTACCCGCTCGTCGGTGACCAGACCGGCGGCGTCAAGCGCTCGTAGGTCCCAGACCAGCTCCTGGCGCACGTTGTCATGCCGTTGCCGAGGGCGGCGGACGGTCGGCCATGTACTTCCCCGACGAGCGGCGCGAGCCCGAGTACGCCCAGATCATCTCCCACGTGGTGTCGAACGACGGCAGTGTCACCTGGAGCGCGTACCCCGACGGCTCCACGAACGGCGCCACGAACGTCGCGCCCGGACTCGTCGTCGATGTCCAAAGCGACGTGGACGCCGACCGTCCGGGGATGCCGACCGTCGCTACGCTCCCGGACGGGCGGATGGTCATGGCGTACGAGATCTGCGCCCCGGCGCCCTTCCGACCCGTCGCCGACCCGGACCAGAACTGCAGCACCAGCTACAGCCCGCACCTGCTCCTGGACACCACCGGCACGACGGTCCGCTTCACCACCGCGACGGCCACCGGGCCGACCGGCTGCATGGCGGCCACGGCAGTGGCCAACAGCGGGGTTCTGCCCTACGCCGACGCCTTCGCGGAGGGGGTGTCCGGCTGGGTCGACTACGGCGGCTGCTGCCACGGCGACGTCGTCCGGGATGCCCAACCCCGATTCGAACAGGGCCCGTTGGGCCCCGACCGCCAGCAGGTCGCTGAAGCAGCAGACCGCGTCCGGCCGCCCGCCGGCCGACAGGGCGGCGAGAGCGCCCATCGCCAGCAGGCCGTTGTACCGGTCGAACTCCTTGATGGCGGGCGCGAGCCGGGGGTTGTACGCCACCCCGGCCTCGTGCAGGGCGAGTTGGAGGCCCTCCAGGCGCTGCCGACTGGTCGCCGACGCCGCTGGTCCACGCCGATGGCGGCGATCCGTGTACGGCCGAGGCCGGCCAGGTACGCGGTGGCGTCGCGCGCCCAGCGACCGCGGACCGCAGGGTGATCAGGGCTGGAGCGCTTCCAAGCGGGCCGCAGCACCACCCGCGCGGGTGGCGGACCCGCCGCGCGGGTGGCTGACCGGCCCGCGGCACCGCTCGGTCAGGACGGGTTGTCCGCGTGGGTGAGCGTCGTCCAGGCGTTGAAGTAGTTGTCCGTGCCGGACGGCCGGTGGGCCTCGGTGTACTTCTGGGTGTTGGACATGCTGATGCCGAGGCGGTTGTGGAGGGCGTTGAAGCCGACCTCGGTGACCTGGTCGAGGCCCTTCTTTACGGAGCCGTCGCACAGCCAGGAGGGCACGGTGGTGCCGTTCTCATAGGCGGTGTGGAAACCCAGTGCGTAGCGCAGCCGGTCCTGGATCTTCGGGTAGAGGTCCTGGCCCTGGATACGGCTGGTCTCCGCGATGTCCGCGATGGAGGCGATGCCCCAGCCGGTGTGCCCGAAGTCGCGGCAGGTCTCCTGGGCGAGGCCGTCGGCGAAGGTGCTCTGGCCCTGCCAGTACTTGATGATCTCGGCCTCGGTGTCGATGCTGCTGTTCGCGGGCGGCTTGGGCAGGTCGCCGTCCGCGGTCAGATAGACGTACGCAGGGACGCGGTCGAGGTAGGTGCTGACCGCCTTGTCGTAGGCCGTGCGGTCCTCGATGAACACCGAGATACCGATGGCCGCCTCGGTCATCACCAGTTCCCAGTTGCCGTTCTTGGTCGCCGCGCCGTTGATCACCTCGGGGAGGTATACGTCCCGCAGCATGGTGGCGAAGCGTCCGGCGCCCGACCAGCCGCCGTCGTAGGTGTACTTGATGATCTCGGCGGCGCGCGGCCAGGTGGCACCGGACCAGCCGGACTGCAGCGGGGCGTTGCTGTTGGTGTGATCAGTGATCGTGGAGGACCAGGCGTCCATGATCTCGATCGACTTCTTGGCGTACCTGCTGTCCCGGGTGAAGTACCAGGCGAGCGCGTCGGTATAGGCCGCGATGGCGTCCTGGCGCTCCTCGCTGCACCCATGGTTGGGGTTGGACGACGAGCCGCACTCCACGACGGCACGCGGTTGGGGGGTGCGCGACAGCGAGGCGTAGGAGCTGGCCATCATGTTGTCGTAGGCGGCCTTCCAGGGCTGCTGACCGGCCTGCACCTTCGAGCGGGCGTAGTCGAGTTGGGCCCGGCTCACCAGCACCCCGGGGTGGGTGAAGGCGGCCGGCGCGGCCGCGGCCCGTGGGGCCGGTCCGCTGAGCTGGAGGCTCAGCAGGCCGGCCAGCAAGGCGAGAACACTGAGTAACGCGGTTCTGGTTCGTGCCATCCACCGACTCCTCAGTTCATGAATGAGAACATCGTTCCCACATACAGACGAGAATGGCCTGGACCATAAGGGCCATCCGTGAACATGTCAATATTCATGGCTACGGATGACTGTCGGCTTCTCCACCGACGCGGAAGGTCTCGTCGAAACGGCCGGACTCGACGGCCAGCAGGCGGCGCAGTACCGGCGGCAGCGCGGTGCCGCAGTAGTCGCCGAGCCCCTCGGTGGCGTGGAGTCGGCCCGTGAGGAGTACCGAGTGGGCTCTGGCAGGTGAAGCCGCCGGCGCCAGAATCGCCCCCGGCATGGACAGATCGGTGTGTGCTGACTCCTGGACCGGTCAAACGGGGGAAACTCGCGGGTTGCCAAGGTGCTGCGGACGTCGGCGCCATGCCGTTCGTTCTGACGCCGAGCCCACATGCGTGAGCTCGCGCGCGAACTCAAGGTCCCGCTCCTGTGCGACACCGTGGAGAGCATGGACTTGCTGGTGGCGGGCAAGGTGGAGCTCGCGGTCATGGAGCCCACCGAGGGCGGGCCGCCGCCGGATGACGCGCGATTCGAGCAGAGCCCCCTGCTGGAGGAGCCGCACATTTTGCTGGTGCCAGCCGACCACCCGCTGGCGCGGGCGGTATCGGTGCGGCTGGAGGACGCGGCGGCCGAGGACTGGATCGTCGCCGACCCGGGCACCTGCGACCACGCCCAGCGGGTGCGGGTGCTGTGCGCGGCGGCCGGGTTCTCGCCGCGGATCGCGCACGCGGCCACCCAATGGCCGGCGGTTTGGTCGCTGGTCGGGAACGGGCTGGGCGTCTCGCTGGTCCCGCGGCCGGCCGAGGGCCCGGCGGGCCAGGCGGTGGTGCGGGTACCGGTGTCGAGCGAGAACATGCCGATGCGGCGGATCCTCACCTGCGTACGCCGGGGCAGCCGGCGGAACCCGCTGATCGACCTCGGGATACGGGCGCTGGAAGAGGCGGTGCGCGACCACCAGGCCATGGACGACCGGCCCCGATCCGCCTGACGGCTCACCCGCTACAAGAAGCTCCCGAAGCGGGCCTGCCGGAAGCTGCCCGCCGGATGCGGCGCGAAGGGCAACCGCTTCCACGACTGGGTTGTCGTGGAATCCTTCCAGACCCGGAGGGGCCTGGCCGGGCTCGGTGAACACCAGGTCCCCCGCCGTCCCTCCTGGAGCCGTTGGGTCACCCTCGCCATGCTCGCCCACGCCTTCCTGGCCGTTGTCCGCCCCGAGGAACACGCCCACCGGTCTGGTCCCGACGGCCTGGCCTCGCTGACCTGGAACGAGATCCGGTGCCTGTTCCCCGCCCTCGCCGTCCGGCCAATCCACGGCCGTCGCGGTCATCTGGGACGTGACCGTACGCGGTGACGGAGCCGCCTCGGCATGTGGGCACCGGAGGCAGGCTGCCACCGAATCGATCTCACCCATCGACCGCGCTGCCGAAGCGGCACGTCATCTGCCCGGCCGTCGGCCCGGTGTTTCACCCGTCACGGTGTGCGGTGCAGGCGGCTTGCTGCCTTGCGTCGCGGAGCGGCAGCACGGGCGAGCGCCGGATTACCGATGAGGCCGTTACCTTCGGCAGGATGGGTGCCATGACCGAGATCCGCACACCCCGCCTCCTCCTCCGTCCCTGGCATGACGACGACCTCGCGCCGATGGCGGACATCAACGCGGACCCACGGGTCATGCGCTGGATTGACGACGGCTCGGTGCTCGACCTGGACCACACGGCAGAGGCCATCGAACAGTGGGAGGAGGAGTGGGACGAGGAGGGCTTCGGACTCTTCGCCGTCGAGCTTCTTGCCTCGGGTGAACTGGCAGGCTTCACGGGTCTGTCCGTGCCCGAGTTCCTGCCGGAGGTACTGCCCGGCGTGGCAATCAGCTGGCGGCTCGGCTCACAGTTCTGGGGCCAGGGATACGCGTCCGAAGCCGCCCACGCCACGCTGGAGTTCGCGCTCCAGGACCGCGGCCTCGACCGCGCCATCAGCATCAACCGGGTGGGTGACGACGCCTCCGAGAACGTCATCCGAAAGCTCGGCATGGTGCCCGAGCGAGAGACGGCGCACCCGGTGTATGCCTATCCGCTGCGCGTTCACACCATCGATCTCACCGAGTTCCAAGCATGATCCGGCCGCGCCATCGATCATCACAGGACAGCCGACCGCTGTCCATCCGTCCCCGACTGATCGCCACGAAGCGGACACCCAGGCGAAGGATATTACATTTCCGTCGCTGACCTGCGCTTTCACGGAACTGCGGCCAGAGCCCGTCCTTCACCCTCCTGCGAACACGCATCCTCACATCGCGATGATCGCCCTCTTCACGGAATCGCGGTCAGAACCAATTTCAAAGAGCCCTGTCAGGGGCCTGGTTGGTGGTGTTCGCCGGACCTTCCGGGCCGGGGTCGACAGGATCGGAAGCGGCGGGGCGGGAAGCGGCGGAGCCGAGAGTTACGGCAGTGTCGGCTCCCGGCGCCGAACGGCCGGCCCGGCGTACCTCGCCCCACCAGCCGACCCCCGTCAGCACCAGAGTGAGGCCGACTCCGGCCAGGATGGCCGTGGACGGTGCCAGCACCTTGAGGAGGGCACCGGCGAGCGACCCTGTCGCCGCGTAACCCGCACCCGCCGCCGCGTACATCACCGAGTAACCCGCGGCCAGAGCGCCCGGCGGAAGTGCCTCGCGCAGGGACAGGTTGCGGGTGAGCATCGCGCACGACTGGAGCGTGCCCCCCACGAGCAGCGCCGCGGTGATCCCGGCGGGGTGAGGCGTCAGCGCCGCGAGGGCCACGCAGGCCGATGTCCCGGCCATCAGCACCACGCTGCGGGTACGCAGCAGTCCGGGCCAGGACCGGAGACCGTGGACGAAGGCTCCGAGCCCCCCGCCCACCGCCATCCCGGTCAGCAGCGGACCGGACCAGCCGACGCCGACGCCGCGCTGTTCGAGCAGCGCCGGCAGCACGAGTTCGGCCAGACCGAGCAGGGCCAGACTGGCCGCGCCCATGACGTACACCGGCCAGGCGCCGGTCAGGAGTCGCAGCTGCGACGCGCCCGTCCGGTCCTCGCCGCCCGTGTCGTCCGCGCCCCAGTTGGCCGGAAGCAGCCACAGGCCCGCGACCGACGACGCCATCAGGGCGGCGCCCAGGAACAGCGGGACGGGCGGTGCGACACCGAGAGCCAGACCGGCAACCGCGGCCGGGGAGACGGCCCAGATGCCGGCTGTCAGTATCGACTCGACGGACAGCGCCTGCGCTGTCGCACGCTCCGGGACGAGCACGGTGAGCAGCGTGCGCAGGCCACCGGTGGCAGCGGCCGGGGCGGCACCGGCGAGACACGCAAACCCGGTGAGGACCGCCGGATACGCGTCGGGGAACACCCCGATGCCGGCGAAGGCGGCGGCTCCGACCGCGAGCCCGACGGCCAGGTGAGCGCGGGCGTGGTCGGGGCGCAGGCGCATTCCGAGGACGGGGGCGCCGATGATCTCGCCGATGACGTAGGCCGCCGCGAGGATCGCGCCCAGGGAGTAGCCGCCGGGGCGTTCGCGCACCAGGAAGACCAGGGCCAACGGGGCCATGGCCACCGGCAGGCGGGCGCCGACGGTGGTGCAGGACCAGATCAGGACCTGCCTCGAGGCGACGTCGCGATAGCTCATGGGGCGACGCTAGAGGCAGGCACTGACAACACCCCAGGGGATTTCCGGCGCCTGTGGATATCTCGTGAGCACCCGAGAACTCCTGAGCACCCCCTTCAAAATTGCGCAGTTCCAGCAACAACTCCAGCTCGGCTTCCGCAATCTCAGAGTCGAACTGCTGCCGGCCCCCGGACCTGGGCTTGGTAGAGCTCTCGCCGCAGCTCCTCGATGGCTCACGCATCAGGGTGCCGAACAGCCGCTCGATGATCCCGCCGAAGTGCGGTTGCCCGGGCGGCCGGTAGCGCAGGTGCGCCTCCAGCCGACCGCAGCGGGCGGGTCGCCTCGTTCGGCCACCGGTCCATCTGCCGTCCGGAAACCTACTCGTCGCGCACACTGCTACGGCCAAATCGACCGTAGTGCAAACGACTTCGGGAGGCCCAGGGGATACACAGTCGCCTACACGGCCGGCGTGGAGGCGGTGAAGCCGCGGCGCCCGAGCAGATTCACGTTCTCGTGCTTGAGTGGAGAGAGCCGGGCGATATCCCCGACCGCGATCTCATGGCCCTCGGCGCGCAGCCGGGCGACGGAGGCGGCGGCATAGCGTGTCGTCCAGAGCACGATGGCATTGAGGACCAGACCGAGCGCGCCGAGCTGGTCCTCCATGCCGCCCCGGTATGCCTGATGGATGGTGCCGCGCTTGCCGTGGCACACGTCCCGGGCCGGCTTGTGGCCGGACTCCTACACGGTGAGCTGCCGGTTCGTCTGCCACCGGCAGGTATCGCCGACCGGGTCGCGCCGCCCTCGCCCAGCCCGGCGTCCTGAAGGTGATCAGCCACCTCAATGCGCCCAAGCTGGCCTACCGCGACATCCCACCGGGGTCGTTCGACCCGCCGGGCGGGCGACTGCCCGTCTTCCAGAACGACAAGGTCCTCTTCCATGGGCAGCCGGTCGCGGTCGTGGTGGCCACCACGCTGGAGGCGGCGCAGCACGCCGCGAGCCTGGTCGAGGTCGACTACGACGCCGAGAAGCCGTCGACCGACATGACCTCCGCTCCCGCCGACGACCCCCAGACTTACGCGCGGGGTGACGCGGACAAGGCGGTGGACTCAGCGGCCGTGCGGCTGGAGATGACGTACCGGCCGGCCCGGACCCATCACAACGCGATGGAGCCGCATGCAACCGTTGCCCGCTGGGACGGCGGAAAGCTCACCTTGTGGGACAAGTCCCAATGGGTGCCTGGTACGCGGAACGACCTGGCTGCCGTGTTCGGCATCCCGCAGGACTCGGTGCGTGTCATCTCGCCGTTCATCGGCGGAGCATTCGGCAACTCGCTGCGCTCCTGGCCGCACATCACCATCGCGGCCCTCGCCGCCCGCGAGACGGGCCGCCCGGTCAAACTCGTGCTGACCCGCAGGCAGCTGTACTTCGGAACGGGCTACCGGCCCACGTACGAGTATGGGGTTCGTCTGGGCAGTGACCGGCGCGGGCGGCTGGCCGGGATGACGCACGACATCAGGGCGGAGACCTCGGCCTACGAGACGTTCTCGGAGGGCATCCTGATGGCGGGGCAGATGCTCTACAGCATGGCCAACGTCCGTCAGGCGTACCGGACGGTGCCGCTGGATGTGAACACCCCTACGTGGATGCGCGGTCCCGGCTTCGCCACGGCCGCCTTCGCCATCGAGTCGGCGGTGGACGAGCTCGCCCACAAGCTGGGCATCGATCCGATCGAGCTGCGGATACGCAATGAACCCGGCGAAGACGAGTCCAATGGGCTGCCGTTCTCCACGCGGCGGCTGCGCGAGTGCTACACGGTAGGTGCCCGGGAGTTCGGCTGGAACCGGCGCAACCCCAGGCCCCGCTCCACCCGTGACGGCGACTGGCTGATCGGCACCGGCATGGCGTCCGGCATCTACGACACCCTGCGGAACGCGGCCCAGGCCCGGGTCAGGCTGGACGCCGGTGGCACCGCCCTGGTCGAGTCCGGGACCAGCGACATGGGGCCTGGCACGTACACCTCCCAGACACAGCTGGCGGCCGACGCCCTCGGCCTGACGATGCAGAACGTGACCTTCCGGCTCGGCGACTCCCTCATGCCACCGGCCCCGCCGCACGGCGGCTCGCAGACCATGGCCGGAGTCGGCTCCGCCGTCCAGGACGGCTGCGACAAGCTACGCCGACAGGCGATCAGACTGGCCGTCGAGGACGAGAAATCGCCACTGTACGGCGCTCATGCCGACGATGTCGTGGTCCGTGCCGGACGGCTGCAGGTGAAGGACAATCCTGCCCGCGGGGAGACCTACCGGCAGCTCCTGGCCCGCAACAACCGCACCCACCTCGAAGTCCTCGGGACTTTCACCCCCGGCGAGTCCCGGTTCTCCATGTACGCCTACGGCGTGACTTTCGCCGAGGTGGCTGTGGACGCCCGGCTGGGCCTGGTCCGGGTGCGGCGGATGCTCGGCGTCTACGACGCGGGCCGCATCATCAGCCCCAAGCTCGCCGACAGCCAGGCCCTCGGCGGCATGGTCGGCGCCATCGGCACCGCCCTGCTGGAGCACACCGTCACGGACCCGCGCGACGGCCGCATCGTGAATGCCAACCTCGCCGACTACCTCGTCCCGGTCAACGCCGACATCCCCGACCTGAAGGCGATCTATCTCGACGGCGAGGACACCAAGGCCGACCCCATCGGCGTCAAGGGCCTCGGGGAAGTCGTCTACATCGGCGTGGCGCCGGCCATCGCCAACGCGGTCTTCAACGCCACCGGCCGCCGTATCCGTGAACTGCCCATCACCGCCGAAGCCCTCCTCTGAGCCAAGGCCCGATAGAGCCCCTGGGCGGCCGCCTTCATGGTGAGACGGCCGCCCAGGGTGTCTCCCGCGACCGCCCGGCGGCTTACCGCGCCCCGCCGCCGGGCCTCTGGGGCCGCCGCCGTGTCACTTCACCCCCGACGACACGGCGGCGGTCCGCCCGAACCGTCCTCCCACGTCGCCCGCCACACGGAGACCCGCCCATGCTGAACATCGCGGACACGCTCTACGACTGGTGCCGCGAGGCCCGCTCCTTCGCGCTCGCCACCGTCGTCCAGGTCAGCCGACTGCATCAGTCGGCTGGTGGGTGGCGGCCCAGGAGGCAAGGAAACGCAGTCCCTCGTGGGAGGGACTGCCAGGCATCGCGGTCAAGATGACGAGCTGCTGATCGGGGTCAGTGGGACAGGCGAGGGTCTCCCAGTCGAGGGTGAGGTCGCCGGCCACGGGATGGCGGAAGGTCTTCGTCCCCATGGCGTGGTGTGCCACGTGGTGGGCGGCCCACCACTCCCGGAACTGAGGATCCTGCTCTGACAGGTCCTCGACGAGTGCGGTCATGCGGGGATCGTCCGGGTTATCCGCTGCTTCCATCCTCAGAAATGCCACGGTGGTACGCGCCGCGCTTTCCCAGTCCACGTACAATTCCCTGAAAGTGGGATCAGCAAAGACCAGCCGCACAGCATTTCGCTGCTCTTCCGGAATTCGGGAGAAATCCATCATCAAGGCGGCGGCAAGGGGATTCCAGGCGAGAATGTCCATGCGGCGGCCGAGAACGAGAGCAGGGGTGTCGGTGAGACTATCGAGGAGCCGCCGCAATGGCGGCCGGACCTTCTGCGCCGCGCGCCGACGTGGCCGCGCGTTTTCCTTCCCAGCCAGTTCGAGCATGTAGTCGCGCTGGTCTTCGTCCAGACGCAACGCCCGGGTCAGGGCGATCAGGACCGGAATGGAAGCTTCGATGCGGCCCTGCTCCAGGCGGGTGTAGTACACGGTGCTGATCGCAGTAAGCTGGGCCACCTCCTCCCGGCGCAGGCCCGGTACCCGCCGCAGGGCCCCGCTCTCGGGCAGACCCATCGCACGGGGGCTCAGCTCGGCACGCCGAGCCTTGAGAAATTCACCCAGCTCACTGAGGTGTGCGTCCCTGCTCATGTCCGCCACGGTACTGCGGAAGCCGCTGCGGCACAGCTCAGCTGGGGGTATAAATCTATGCCGGACCGGCTGCCCTGTTTACTGTGCCTCCCGCGTACGGGCGCGGATCACGCTGCGCGACATCCCGGCCGCTCGATTGAGATTCGGAGCCGTACTCATTACGGCTGGACGCCCCTCTTCTGGGAATTCTTTGGGGGGTAGGGATTTATACCCGGAAAGATCTCTCCCATTGTCGCGGTCGGGAGCCGACGGCACTGTTGTGTCTGTGCCCATCGATAGATCGGACAGACGGTTGCCAGGCGGAATTCTTCCGCCCGCGAGTCGTGATCCTGCCGGACCAGAAGGACAGGCAGCGGTCCGTGCCCGACGGATGAGCACAGTCGACGCACAAGCTTCGTAGACCGCTGGTCGGCTCCAGCCGACCGGGGCGGGCATCCGCGTCGGGGAGACCGCCGCCGCGGCGACCCCGGCGAGGACGAGGCCCGGCGCTGTTTCCCCCTCAGTACGCCTTGACTGCCCCGCGCAGAGGTCTGCGCAATGCGTCGGCCGAGGCCGCTGAGGTGGCGCCCCGCCGTCTGCCTCTACGCCGTACACCAAGAGGAAGGACACCTCTCGTGGCATCGAAACTGACCGGCACCATCGCTCTCGTCACCGGCGCGAGCAGCGGTATCGGCGCCGCCACCGCACGCCGACTCGCCGAGGACGGAGCATCCGTCGCCCTCGTGGCTCGCCGCAAAGACCGCCTCGACGGCCTCGCCACCGAGATCGAGAAGGCGGGCGGCACCGCCCTGGTGGTGGAAGCGGACATCACCGACCGCGCCCAGGCCGAGGCGGCCGTGCAACAGACCGTCGAGCACTTCGGACGGCTGGACACGCTGGTCAACAATGCCGGCCTGATGCTCCTGGGCCCCGTGGTCGGTGCGGATATGGAGGAGTGGGAGCGGATGATCGCGATCAACGTTCAGGGCCTGCTCTACACGACCCACGCCGCCCTGCCCCACCTGCTCGAGGCCGCCGAGCAGGGCCCGCGCCGGGTTGCCGACATCGTCAACATCAGCTCGATCGCCGGCCGCCAGGCGTGGGCGAACTTCGGCGTCTACAACATGACGAAGTTCGGCGTGAACGGATTCACCGAGTCTCTGCGCCAGGAAATCACCCAGCGGCACGTGCGTGTGGGCGTGCTCGAGCCGGGCGCAGTCGACACCGAGCTCGGTTCGCACAACAACGACAAAATTCACACGGAGATGCTTGAGCCGTTCAACGAGCAGCATGAGCGGCTCGATCCGGCTGACATCGCCGACGGGATCGCCTACATGGTCACCCGGCCCCGGCACGCCTCGATCGCCGAACTCTGGGTCATGCCCACCGACCAAACCTGACGGCCGCCACGACAAGGAGTATCCGATGAAGCACGTATCACTGGGCGGGCTCGATGTCTCTCGCATCGGCCTCGGAGCCATGACCATGGCCGGCACCTACACCACAGGCGGGGGACTCGATGACGCCGAGTCGATCCGCACCATCCACCGGGCGCTGGACCTCGGGGTCACCCATATCGACACCGCCGAGATCTACGGCCCCTTCCACAGCGAGGAAATCGTCGGCAAGGCCATCAAGGGCCGGCGCGATGACGTTGTCGTGGCGACGAAGTTCGGTCTGGTCTCCCACTCCGGTGGCGGCCCCGGCGTCACCGACAGCAGCGCCGGCAACGTGAAGGCCGCGGTCGAAGGCTCCCTCAAGCGCCTCGGCACCGACCACATCGACCTCTACTACCAGCACCGCGTGGACCGGAACACTCCCATCGAGGAGACCGTCGGCGCGCTGGCCGAGCTGGTCGCCGAGGGCAAGGTCCGCCACATCGGACTGTCCGAAGCCGGCCCCGAGACGATCCGCCGTGCGCACGCCGTGCATCCGGTGGCCGCGCTGCAAACGGAATACTCTCTGTGGACCCGCGATGTCGAGGCCGGGATCCTCTCACTCCTGCGCGAACTCGGCATCGGATTCGTTCCCTACTCGCCGCTCGGACACGGCCTGCTGACCGGCCAGATCCGCACCGTCGACGACTTCGCCGATGACGACTGGCGGAAGACCAACCCGCGTTTCACCGGCGAGAACTTCCAGCGCAACCTGCGCATCGTCGACGAAGTGCGGGCCATCGGCGCCGAGATCGGAGCGACTCCGGCCCAGACCGCGCTGGCCTGGCTGCTGACCCGCGGCAAGGACATCGCCCCCATCCCCGGGACCAGGCGGGTCGCGCGCGTCGAGGAGAACACCGCCGCCGACGGCATCGAACTCAGCACCGCTCAGCTCGGGCGCTTGAACAACCTCACCCCGGCAGCCGGTGAACGCCACGACGAGGCGAACATGGCCAGCATCGACCGCTGACCGCCGGTGCCACACACTTTCGAAGGAAGAGGAAATGGAGTACACCCGCCTGGGGTCTTCGGGCCTCACCGTCAGTCGCGTCTCCCTGGGAACCATGGGTTTCGGTGACGGATCCCGGGAGAAGTGGGCCCTCGGCTACGAGGCTGCCGCACCGTTCTTCCAGCAGGCGCTCGACCTCGGGATCACCTTCTGGGACACCGCCAACATCTACAGTTTCGGGACCTCGGAAGAGATCGTCGGCCGGGCGGTCAAACAGTTCGCGCGACGCGATGACATCGTGCTGGCGACCAAGGTCCACCAGCCCATGCATGACGGCCCTGGAGGCTCCGGGCTGTCGCGCAAGGCGATCATGGAACAGGTCGACGCGTCTCTCACCCGTCTCGGCACCGACTACGTCGACCTCTACCAGATCCACCGCTTCGACCCGCGGACCCCGGTGGAAGAGACGATGGAGACGCTGCACGACGTGGTCAAGGCCGGTAAGGCCCGCTACATCGGTGCATCCAGCATGTACGCCTGGCAGTTCGCCAAGATGCAGTATGTCGCCGAGCTGAACGGGTGGACGAAGTTCATCTCCATGCAGGACCAGTACAACCTGGTGCAGCGCGGGGAAGAGCAGGAGATGTTCCCCCTTCTGGCCGACCAGGGGGTTGGCAGCCTTCCGTGGAGCCCTCTTGCCGCGGGCGTTGTCGCACGGCCGTGGGGCGTGAACGACACCAAGCGCGGCAGGGACAACCCGAGTACCGACTTCGACGGACGACCGCTGTGGCAGGACAGCGACAAGCCGACGATCGACGCGGTGGAGCGCATCGCGAAGGAGCGGGGCGTGTCGATGGCAACCATCGCGCTGGCTTGGGTGCTCAAGAATCCCGTGGTCGACGCCCCGATCGTGGGTGCGACCAAGCACCACCACTTGCCCGCCGCTGTGGCGGCACTCGACATCACACTCACCGACGAAGAGGTCACCGCGCTCGAGGAGCACTACGTGCCGCGCGAGCCCACCTACTTCTAGTCGGGCCGAAGAACAAACCCGCGATCTTGCGAGAAGAACCATCATGAGTTCCTGAAGCCGGACACAGCTCCGTGCGCTTGCCAGGGCCGCGCCGTCGCCCACCGCCGCACCCGCGACACCCCACCGGCGAGGAACTCGTCGCCCTGGTCACCGGCGCCGAGAGCGCCGAGCTGTGACCGGCGAGCCGATTCCCGTACTCACGCGAGGAGTTCTGTGAGCACCCCACCCCCCACCCCCGCCAAGCCCGTGGTGGTCCTGCGCCCCACTCCACAGCGCACGGACCGCATCTTCACCCCCGCCACCCTGGAGTTGCTCCGCGACCGCTTCACCGTGGTGGACCTGGAGAACAATCCCTCCGAAGAAGCCCTGGAGGAGGTTCTGCCCCACGCCTTCGCGATCGTCGGACAGCCCGACCTGTCGGCCCACCGGCTCGCCCGCGCGGCCAAGTTGCGGGCTCTGCTGAACGTCGAAGGCAACTTCTTCTCCAACGTCGACTACGCGACCTGTTTCGAGCGCGGCATCCACGTCCTGGGCTGCGGGCCCGCCTACGCCCAGGCGGTCGCCGAGTAATCCCTCGGACTCGCCCTCGACCTCGCCCGTGGCATCAGCCGCGAGGACCGCGCCTTCCGTGCCGGACAGGAGCGGTACGTCTCCGAGGGCAACGCCGACGCCGTCCTGCTGCAAGGCTCCGATGTGGGCCTGGTCGGCTTCGGCAACCTCGGCCGCGGCCTCAACCGGCTCCTCGCCCCCTTCCGGCCCACCATCCGCGTTTACGACCCCTGGCCGCCGCCCGGCGTCCTCCACGAACACGGTGTGCTTCCCGCCTCACTGGACGAGACCCTGTCCCGCAGCCGCTTCGTGTTCGTGCTGGCCACCGCCACGGACGAAAGCCGCCACCTGATCGGGGAACGCGAACTCGAACTGCTACCGGACGGCGCCCGCCTCGTCCTGGTCAGCCGCGCTCCGGTCGTCGACTACCCCGCGCTCCTCTCCCACGTCGCGCGCGGACGCCTGCTCGCGGGCATCGACGTATGGCCGGATGAACCGGTCGCCGCCGACGACCCGGCCCGCGATCTCGAGGGTCTGGTGCTTTCCGCTCACCGCGCGGGCGGCATCCCGGAAGCCTTCCAGGCCATCGGCGACATGGTCCTCGACGACCTGACACTCCTCGCTCAGGGGCTTCCCCCCGTCCGTATGCAGACCGCCGCCCGTGAACTGGTCGGCCGCTACCGCAACCGCCCCGTGACCTGAAGCGACCACCCATGACTGCGCGGTCCCGCCCGCCCACCGTGCTCGACTTCCCCTGCGAGGGCCTGCTCTTCGACAACGACGGTGTCCTGGTCGACTCCGACCACGGACCGCCTGGAGGTTCAGGCCGCGGTCACCACCACAGCGCTTCCCGGCGCCCTCCACTTCCTCGAGAGCCTGCCGCGCGACCGGTGGGCGGTTGTGACCTCCGGCGTGACCGTCCTGGCCCGGGCCCGCCTCAGGGCGGCGGGACTCCCCACTCCGCCCGTACTCATCACCGCAGACGAGGTCAGCCACGGCAAACCGGCACCCGACGGCTACCGCATGGCGGCAGAGAAGCTGGGCTTCGCCCCGGCGCGGACTGTTGTCTTCGAGGACAGCACCGCGGGGGCGAAGGCCGGAGCCGCAGCGGGCGCGACGGTCATCGGAGTCGGTCAGCGCGGACTGGCCACCGACGCCACCATCGTCGTCCGCGATCTGCGCGGCCTGACCTGGCACGACGGCGTACTCAGTCTCGCCGCCGCGGACCTGCTGCGGTGCTGACCACGCCCTACGCATCCGACCCGGGCGCCGACCTCTGGCCGGCGTCCCACGGCACGCGGAGGGACCTCAGTGCCTTCCCGGTCGGCGTTCACCGCACAGTTGCCGTCAGTCGACGATGACCACCGGCTTGATGATGGTCTGGTCGCGGCTCCGCATCAGTTCGAGGCTCTTCCCGACGCTGTCCCAGCCGCGCAGCACATGCGTCGCGAGCGGCTGGGTGTCGAGCTTGCCGTTCGCGATCAGCAGCAGGAGACGCTCCATGTAGTCCCGGCCCTGGTTGGCCTGAGCCGCGGTGAGGAACTTCTCCATCACACCGTAGTTCCAGACATCCATCGGGATCGTTACCGTCTCGTCGTCGAAGAAGCCGGAGACCACCGACACGTGGCCGCCGAACTTCGTCAGCTTCATGGCCGTGCCGATCTGGTCACTCGCGCTACCGCCGCTGGCGACCAGCACGCTGTCGACCTGCGCACCACCGGTCAGCGTCATGATCTGCTCGTAGACGTCACCCTTCTTGTAGTCGATGAGGTCGGTCGCCCCGTACTGCGTCGCGAGGGTCATCGTGTTCGGGCGCGAACCGACGGCGATGATGCGACCGGCCCCTCGCAGCGCCGCCGCGGCCACTCCCATCAGTCCCACGGGGCCCACGCCCAGTACGACGACGACCTCACCGAACTGGATCTCCATCCGCTCGACGCCGGTGAAGCCGGTCGCGGCCATGTCGTCGACGGACACGGCCTGGACATCGGTGACTCCGTCGGGAATGTGCCCCAGGTTGGAGTCGGCGTCGAAGCACTTCACCAGTTCCGAGAACCACCCGCCGTTGGTCGGGTCGTCGGAGAAGTAGGGGCTCTTGCTCTGGTGGAACTTGCCCTCTCCGCGCTGCGCCCGGGGGTGCCGCCAGTCGGCCAGCCCCGCGGGAAGAACGACGCGGTCCCCGGGTGCGAAGTCCGCGACCAGGTCGCCGACGCGCTCGACGACGCCGACGGCCTCGTGACCGATGACCTTCCCCAGCGCGTTCGGGAGCGAGAGCGAGTCGATGAGGTGCACGTCCGTCGTGCAGGTCGCCACCGCGGTCGGGCGGACCAGAGCGTCGTACGGTCCGATCTCCGGGACCGGGACCTCCTGCCAGTCGGCGCGGCCTTTCTCTTGGATGACGTAACCCTTCATAGGGCTCTTCCCTTCGTGTCGTCTGCAATCCGGAGTGGGGCCCGCCCGTCCGGCGGCGCTGCCGGACGGGCGGCCCGGGGTGGTCAGGCGGGGTTCGGGGCTGAACGGCTGTCGAACAGGCCAGGGGTGTCGTGGGCGATGACGTTCTCCTGGGCCGCGACCTTGCCGAGGCGGTAGCTGTTGTCTGCGGACCCGCGGTCTTCGTGCCCGAACGAGATACCGAAGAACAGCCTGAGGTCGTCGGGAACATTCAGAACATCGCGGACGGTGTTGGCGTAGAGGCCCAGCACCGTCTGAGGGATTCCGCCCAGGCCCCGGGCGGCGAGAGAGAGCAAGAGGGTCTGCGCGTACATGCCGATGTCGCCGCCCACGCGCACTCCGTCACCGAAGACGGGAGCGAAAAGCATCGCCACATGGGGAGCCCCGTAGAACTCGAAGTTGCGCCGATCCGCCACCCGGCGTGCTTCACGGTCCGACCGGGCGATCCCCAGGGCGTCATTGCGGGTCTTTGCCTGGTGGCGGGAGCGCTGTGCGTACTCACCGAAGTATTCGTTCTGGTCGAAGGTGAAGTCGCCGCACACCTCTCCTGCGGCTTCGGCCCGCAGCAGTTCCTTGCTCAGCAGATCCCGCTGCCGGCCCGAGACGATGTGGATCTGCCACGGCTGGGTGTTGCAGTTGGAGGGGGCCATCCGCGCGTCCTCCAGCACGCTGCGGATCTCCGCGAGGGAAAGCGGATCCGGCAGGAACGCGCGAACGGAGTGACGGGCCCGGACGGCCTCGGCGAAGGAAAGGGTGTCGCCAGACACAGTGCTCCTCTTGCGGACGGGGTGGTGGCACGGCGATGCCCGTGCATGGGTGTGAAAGGTGGGCGCGGCGTTGTGGACACCTACGCCGCCATGCGGGGTGCACGTCACGATTGACGTTCGGTCTTTGCGCTCCCGCGATGCCTTTCACATGGCTGCCGCGGGCGGGAATTCGAGGATGAGTCGTCCCCGCAGGCCGCCCTTCTCCAGCAGCCGATGAGCCTCGGGAGCCTGGGCGGCGGGCACAGTCGCCGCGACTCGGAGAGTGAGCTCACCCGATTCGACCTGTTCGCGCAGCCGGGTGATGGCCGCGGTGTCGGTGGCGCGTGAGCGGACGTTCACGGGATGCACGGCGATGCCGCGGCCAGGATCGCCGTCCCAGAAACGGAGGACCGCGATCTGGCCGTTGTCGCGGATCGCCGACGCGATCCGGTCGTGCAGCATGGCGCTGTCCGCCACGGCGTCGACTCCACCGGGCACAACGTCCAGTACGCGCTGTGCGATGTCGTCGCCGCGAGCGACGAAAGTGTCGGCGCCGTGGGAACGCAGCCAGCCCTCGTCATGCTGCGACGCCACCGCGACGACACGCAGGTCCTCCGCGGCAGCGAGCTGGACGACGTAGCCGCCGACGGCGCCGCCGGCTCCGGTGACGACCAGCGTCGAACCGGGCGCGAATGCGAGGGCGTCGAGGATGCTCCGGGCCGTCAGCGCGTTCATGAGGAACGAGGCCGCTTCCGCGAACGTCGTGCCGACGGGCTGACGCGTGACCGACGCGGCCGGCAGGACGACGTACTGGCTGTAGCCGCCATGACGGCCGTGGTTGTCGACGATGCCGATCACGGGCTCGCCTTCGGACAGTCCGTACGCGGCCTTGACGTCGTCCGCGACCTCGTCGAGCGTGCCCGCCACATCCATGCCGGGAATGTAAGGAGGTTCGACATCGCGGTACCACTCGGCGAGGGAACCGTCGCGGAGCATGGCATCGGCCGGGTTCACCCCGGCGGCACGCACCCGCACCCGTACCTCGCCGGGGCCGGCGTGCGGCTCGGGGAGCTCGACGGTGTGCAACACATCCGGGCCGCCATAGGTGTGGAGACCGATCGCTTTCATCAATGAGGACTGCCTTGTGCTCATGAAGAGGTGTTCCTTCCCTTGGGATGCCGACGGCCGACCCACGCGGCGCCCCTCGACGGGCAGAGAGCGTGACGACCGTCTCGCGGTGTTGGTGGTGCGGACACCGCCTGTGTGGTGGGACGGCGCTCCCTGCGCATCCGCGGCGCGGGGACCATCGCCCTCAGCGCTTGCTGCGCCGTCGGACGGCGTAGTCGTACTGCTCGGGCCAGCGGGGCTCGGCGCCGAGTTCGAGTGCGGCGTGCTGGGGCCAGTACGGGTTGCGCAGCAGTTCGCGGCCGAGCAGGACGGCGTCGGCCTGTCCGGTGGCGACGATGTCCTCGGCCTGGGCGGGTTCCAGGATCAGGCCGACGGCGCCGGTGGGGATCCCGGCCGCGGCGCGGGCCCGGGCGGCGAAGGGCACCTGGTAGCCGGGCCCGACGGGGATCGTGGCGTCGGGGACCATGCCGCCGGTGGACACGTCGAGCAGGTCGACGCCGTGCGCGGCCAGTTCCTTGGCGAGGCGGACGGTGTCGTCGCCGGTCCAGCCCTCGCGCTCGTCCTCCGGATTCTCGGTCAGCCAGTCCGTGGCCGACGTGCGGAAGAAGACCGGCAGGTCGTCGGGCCACACCTCGCGTACGGCGTCGACCACCTGGAGGGGAAAACGCAGACGGTCCTCGAAGCTGCCGCCGTAGGAATCGGTGCGGTGGTTGGAGGCCGGAGAAAGGAAGGAGTTGATCAGGAAGCCGTGGGCGCCGTGCAATTCGACCACCTGGAAGCCCGCGGCCAGGGCACGCTTCGCCGAATCGGCGAACTCCCGCACCAGCTGCTGGATCTCGTCCACCGTGAGCTCGTGCGGCACGGACCGCCCGGCGAACGGCGCCGGGCTGGGCGCGATGGTCTGCCAGCCGCCCTCGGCCTCGGGGATGTACCGGCCGGTGAGCCAGGGCTTGTCGACGGATGCCTTGCGGCCGGCATGGCCGAGCTGGATGGCCGGGACCGACCCATGGGAGCGAATGGCTGCGGTGATGCGCGCGAACGCTTGCTGCTGACGGTCGTTCCACAGCCCCAGATCCCAGGGGGTGATGCGCCCGTCGGGCCGTATCCCGGTGGCCTCGGCCATCACCAGCCCGGCGCCGCCGGTGGCCCGGCCGGCCAGGTGGGTGAGGTGGAAGTCGGTCGGCACCCCGGTCTCCGGCCCGTCCGGGGCGGCGGAGTACATGCACATCGGGGACGTCCAAATGCGGTTGGGGATCTCGAGTGACCGCAGGGTCAAAGGGGTGAACAGGGCACTCACGGGTGGTTCCTCATCGGTTGGGATGCACTGGCCCAGGGGGCGGCCAACGCCTTGGGTGGTGGGGGTACTGGGGTACGCGTCCGGCCGTCGGGCGCGAGTGAGCCGCCGGCGGTGTCAGTGACGCGACGGTGCGCCACGACCCGGCTGTGGCGCGTGACAGTCCGGGGGCGTGCCCAACCGACGGTGATGGTGGGCGCGTCGCATTCCGTCAGCAGTCGCAGATCGGGCCGTACTGGTGCGGTCAGGTGGTGGTGTCGGGTGCGGACTGCTGCTGGCTCGTGGCCCAGGAGGCGAGGATGCGCAGCGCATCGTGGGAAGGGGTGCCGGGCTCGGCGGTCATCACGATGAGCTGTTGCTCGGCGTCGATGCTGGCGGTGAGGGTGTCCCAGTCGAGGGTGAGCTCGCCGGCCACAGGATGGTGGAAGGTTTTGGTGCCCACCGTGCGGGCGGCGACGTGGTGATCGCCCCACCAACGGCGGAAGTGCGGGTCCTGCACGGACAGCTCTCCGACGAGGGCGGTCAGACGGGGATCGTCGGGGTATTTGGCAGCTTGCATGCGCAGCTGCGCGACGGTGATGTGGGCGACCTCCTCCCAGTCCGCATACAGGGTCCTCATCGCGGGATCGGTGAAAAGAATCCGCGTGTGATTTCTTTTCTTCTCCGGAATATCCGCGTAATCGGTCATCAGAGCGGCGGCCAGAGAATTCCAGGCGAGGATGTCCGTGCGGCGGCCCAGCACAATAGCCGGCGTGTCGATCAGGTTGTCCAGGAGACGCTGCAGTGTCGGCTGCACCTTTTGCGCGGCACGGCGGCGAGGCCGGGCCTGGTCCTTACCGGCGAGTTCGAAGAGATAGTCCCGCTGGTCGTCGTCCAGACGGAGTACCTGCGCCAGAGCGGACAGCACCGGCCCCGATGCCTGGATACGGCCCTGCTCGAGCCGGGTGTAGTACTCAGTGCTGATGGCGGCGAGCTGGGCGACTTCCTCACGGCGCAGGCCCTTGACCCGCCTCAGGCCACCAGTGTCGGGCAGGCCCACTGCGCGGGGGCTCAGTTCGGCCCGGCGGGTCTTGAGGAACTCGCCCAGCTCGTTGAGATGCGCATTGCGAGTCATACCGGCCAGTGTGACACCGAATGGTCCAGCATTGGGGGGTAGAGATTTATACCTGGAACCTTTCATCCGGGTAAGGAATTCTCCCCTTTGTGGATGCGCGTGAACGTGCGAAAGTCGATGACACAGCCCGGAGAAACCGGCCAGGAACGGCGTCTCGTGCTGCGCGCCCGATCGGCCCCGCGCCGACGGCCGGGATACCTGGGCTCGGCGACGTCACGCATCATCACCGCACAACACCGGGTGCCGGGAGCGGCGCCTGAAAGGACCCCCTCATGAGCAAGGTCATTCTCGTCACCGGCGCCGGACGCGGTCTGGGCACCGACATCGCCCGCGAAGCCCTCGCGGTCGGCCACCAGGTCGTCGCCACCGGCCGCCGCCCCGAGGAGGTCGAGAAGACTCTCGGCGGCCCGCAGGACAACCTGCTGGTCACCAAGCTGGACGTGACCAGCCTGGAGGACGCCGAGGCCGCCGCACAGGCCGTCGTCGACCGCTTCGGCCGTATCGACGTCCTGGTCAACAACGCCGGCAACTTCTTCGCCGGCTACTTCGAGGAGATCACGCCCGCGCAGATGCGCCGGCAGATCGAGACCAACCTCTTCGGCCCGATGAACGTCACCCGCGCCGTCCTGCCCATCCTGCGCAAGCAGCGCGCCGGTCACATCATCACCCTCTCCTCCTCCGCCGGTCTGATCGGCCAGGAGTTCTGCGTCGCCTACGCCGCCTCCAAGTTCGGCGTCGAGGGCTGGATGGAATCCCTGCGCTACGACGTCGAGCCGTACAACATCCACACCACGGTCGTGGAACCCGGCTTCTTCCGCACCGAGCTCCTCGTGGACGGCTCCACCATCTGGCCCGAGCCGACCATCGACGACTACGCCGAGCGCACCACGGCCACAGTCGCGGCCTGGAAGAGCATGAACGGCCGGCAGACCGGCGACCCCGCCAAGCTCGCCCGCGCCCTGCTCACCATCGCCGGCCAGGACAAGCCCCTGCAGCGCTTCGTCGCAGGCGCCGACGCCATCGAGGGCGTGACGGCCAAGGCCCAGGAACTCCTCGCCCAGGCCGAAGCCTCCCGCGAACTCGGCGGCAACCTGGGCTACAACGACACCACCGCCTGAACGGCGAGTACAACGGCCCACGCCGCAGCACCCGCCGCTGATCCAGCCCCTACGCAGTGGGCGGACCCAGTCCGCGAACTGCGTCACCGTGCCGGAACCGGCCCCAAGCACCGGGTGCCAGGCTTCCACAACGGCACGTGGCGATGAGGCCGGCTCTGGCCTTCGGCCCGACCGACGACGGAGATCTGATCACTTTTCTGACTGGTCGGCGCCTCGCCGACCGATGTTTGGAGCTACGCACACCATGAACCCGATCTACAACTTCGAGAACAAGGTGGCACTCGTCACCGGCGCGGCATCTGGCATGGGGCTCGCGACGGCCCAGTCATTCGCCGAAGCTGGTGCCGCCATTGTGCTCGCAGACATCGACAAGCACGCCGTGGAGGCGGCAGCCGAGGAATTGACGTCAGCCGGTCACCAGGCGATTGGCGTCACCTGCGATGTCACAGACGAAAGCCAGACGGCCGCGATGGTGGAACGGGCGGTCACCACGTTCGGCCGCCTGGACATGGCGTTCAACAACGCCGGTGTGCAGGCACCGCCCTGTGACGCGGCCGACGAGCCCGCCGAGAACTTCGACCACGTGAACGCCGTCAACCTCCGCGGCATCTGGGCCAGCATGAAGCACGAGCTCCGCCAGATGCGGGAGCAGGGCAGCGGTGCCATCGTCAACTGCTCCTCGCTGGGCGGGCTCCTGGGTATGCCGGAGCGCGCGGCCTACCACGCGTCCAAGCACGGTGTGATCGGCCTGACCAAGAGCGCCGCGGTCGAATACGCCCCGAGAGGTGTCCGCATCAACGCGGTGTGCCCCGGGGTGGTCGACACTCCCATGGCTGCGGATATGGTCGAGAACCAGGCCGAAACCATGGCAGAGATCATGAAGGAACAGTCCATCGGAAGGCTGGGGCGTGCGGAGGAGATCGCCGCGGCCGTTCTCTGGCTGTGCAGTCCGGGCGCCAGCCTCGTGGTCGGTGTCGCTCTCCCGGTCGACGGCGGCTTCACCGCTCACTGACCGAATGCCGGTTCCGCAGACGGCCTGACGGCTTGCACCTGCGCAACGCAGCTCGACGACGCCGCGACAAGGCTCGTTCCGATGTCATAGCAAGGGCGCCATCGCAGGAGGCGTGAGCAGAGGTGTGACCGGCAGGCCACGGCGTAGTGCACGACTTCGTCGCTCCTTAGGGCGTGCGGATCCGGCCGAACAGCGAACTGGCCGCGTCTCTGGGAGTAGTGGACCGCAAGACGGTCAGGAAGTGCCTGGCCCCCGCGGAAGCGTCAGGGATCAGCCCCGGCGGACCGCCAATGAGCGAAGCTGACTGGTCAAAGCTGATCAAGGAATGGTTCCCGGGGCTCGTCGACA
The DNA here is from genome assembly GCA_002021875.1 of Streptomyces hygroscopicus. NCBI lineage: Bacteria > Bacillati > Actinomycetota > Actinomycetes > Kitasatosporales > Streptomycetaceae > Streptomyces > Streptomyces hygroscopicus. The sequence continues at coordinate 11,261,188 of CP018627.1, read as the reverse complement.
GACGGCTCCAGCGCCGGGCCAATGCTGTGCGGCCGCGTGGCCTGTTGAATGTAGTAGCCGTTGTCGCCGCCGTACACCCGGGTGTTTCGCTCCAACGTCTCGCGCTCCGCCGCTGTCACCCCGGCCAGAGGATCATCAAGGCCGGGCGGGGCAACCGCCCACGGAAAGTTGATGTGCACGCCCAAGAGTCGATTGGGATACTCAATGCCAAGCTGCCGGACGACGAAGGCCCCCCAATCCCCGCCCTGCGCCAAGAAATGAGGGTGGCCGAGCTCGTACATGAGGGCGGCGAACGCGTCGGCGATGGCGGCCACATCGACGCCAGGGGCGGCAGTCGGTCCCGACAGGCCGAATCCGGGTATCGAGGGCAACACAACGTGAAAGGCGTCCTCGGCACGTCCGCCATGGCTCGTCGGGTCGACCAGCGCGGGCAGGCAGTCCAGGAACTCCACCACCGAGCCGGGCCAGCCATGGCACAGCAGCAGCGGCGTGGCGTCCTCGTGCCGCGAACGCACCACGAAAGCGTGCACGCGCAGCCCGGCGAAGTCACCGACGACCTGGGGAAGAGCGTTCAACTCGGCTTCGGTACGGCGCCAGTCGCAGCGGTACAGCCAGTGCTCGACGAGGCGCCGTAGCCAGGGCTGTGGCGTCCCCCATCCCCAGTCCTCGCCCGGCAGGTCGTTCCGGAATCGAGTACGCGAGAGCCGCTCGCGCAGGTCGGCCAGCACCTCATCGGTCGTGGTGATCTTGAAAGCCTGCATCGGGACATTCTGACCTCGCCGGGCACCCGCCGCCAACGAATCACCCGTGAACGGCCGTCCGCGTAGCCGCTCATGACCTGGTACGCAGCCCCTCATACAAGAGGTCGAGCACCCGGCCGAGCTGATCGCGATCCTCGAGTACGCCTGCGACCATGGCGATGCCACTGAGTGACACCACCACATCGTCCGGTTCGACCTCGGATCGCGTGAACCCTGTCGCCGCGGTTGCCGACAGCAGTGCGCCGACGGCTTCATCGAGTCGCTCGCGGCTTTGCGCGAACGGATTTCCGCCCGCGGCTACGACGGCCCGGATGGCCTCCGTCAGACCGATCTTGGTGGCCCAGTAGTCGACGAAGCGGTCCATCCAGATGCGCAGAGCGTCGCGAGGCGGCACCTGGTCGAGCAACTCCCCGGCCGCAGCGCACACGGCGTCAAGCTCCGAACGGTATGCCGCCTCGATGAGGTCTTCGCGCGTCGGAAAGTGGCGGTAGACGGTGCCGACACCGACACCGGCTTCTTTGGCGATCTCAGTGAAGGGGACGTCCGGGCCCCTCTCTATGAACAAACGCAGCGCGACCTCGAGGAGGCGCGCGCGATTGCGCTGCCCGTCCGCACGCGGTCTGCGCTGCGTCGCCTCGGTCACGACCACCCCTACGAAACGGAATACATTCCACTTACATCATACATACAGGCCCCCGCGACCACTCAGTGGCGAGTCGGGCACCTTCGAGCAACGCCCGCCGCGACGTGGAGCAGACCACCCAGCTCAGACCACTCCCCCTCTCTCGAAATCGTCATCACCACAGGGAGGCCCCCCCACACACAGAGAGTGACCAACCCGCCTCCTTGCAACCGGAATCTGTTCCGGTTAGCCTTCCATTACCGGAACGGATTCCGGATAACGATGGCTCCCCCGCCGCGCGAGCGGCCAGGAATCGACGGGGAGCGCCGACATGAACGGAGCCCACACATGAGCTCGCGCGAGCGCTTCACTACGCCCTACGGCTTTCACACGACGGCGAACGAGGTCATCGAGGGGGTCGACCTGACCGGCAAGCGCGCGATCGTCACAGGCGCCGCGTCCGGCATCGGCGTCGAGACGACACGCGCCCTGGCCAGTGCCGGTGCCGATGTCACCCTCGCCGTCCGCAACGTCGAGGCGGGCAACCGTGTCGCCCAGGAGATCGCGGCCAAGACCGGCAACTCCAAGGTGACTGCCGCACCACTGGAGCTGACCGACCGAGCCTCGGTCGCGTCCTTCACCGACGCCTGGCGGGGCCCGCTGCACATCCTGGTGAACAATGCCGGGATCATGGCGCTGCCCGAGCCGCACCGCACTACCGAGGGCTGGGAACTGCAGTTCGCCACCAACTACCTCGGCCACTTCAACCTGACCCTCGGCCTCCACGACGCGCTCGCGGCCGCCGGTGGCGCGCGCATCGTCTCGCTCAGCTCCAGCGGCCACCTGTTCTCCCCGGTCGTCTTCGACGACATCCACTTCGAGCGCCGCCCCTATGAGGAGTGGGCGGCCTACGGCCAGTCCAAGACCGGCAATGTGCTGCTGGCTGTCGGGGCGGCCAAGCGGTGGGCCGACGACGGCATCACCGCCAACGCGGTCATGCCCGGCGGCATACGCACCGGACTCCAGCGCCACCAGGAGGGCAACGCGACACCGGAGGTCGAGGAAGCCTTCGCCAACTTCACCTGGAAGACCGTCGAGGAAGGTGCCGCAACCTCGGTGCTGGTGGCCGCATCCCCCCTACTCGAAGGCGTCACCGGCCGCTACTTCGAGGACTGCAACGAGGCCGAGCTCAACACCGACCCCAACCCCTACGCCGACAGCGGCGTGCGCCCCTACGCACTCGACACGGACAACGCCAAGCGGCTCTGGGACCTGGGCACCGCGATGCTCCGCTCCTGAGACACCTGCGCCTGGGGGAAACCCTCCACCACCACGAACATCTACGGATAGATCGCCTTCCTCGCCGGAACCACCTCAGGGCTGCGCCTGGATGGTCCCTCCACCCGACCGAACCGCAGGTCTTCCCATCCTGACGTGCCGGTCGGGGTTGGCTGCAGCGCCTGCGGCGAATCCCGCCTGGGACAGAATCCCAAGGAGCCGTAATGAAAGTAGTTCTCTTCGGAGCATCGGGCATGGTGGGCCAAGGAGTGCTCCGCGCGTGCCTGGAGGACCCGGGGGTGACGGAAGTGATCGCCATCGTGCGACGGCCACTCGGCCGCAGTGCTCCCAAGCTTCGCGAAGTTCTCCACACGGACTTCGAGGACCTGAACCCGATCGCGGCGGATCTCGCAGATGCTGACGCGTGTTTCTACTGCCTTGGCGTGTCGTCGGTGGGGCGCAGCAACGCGGAGTACGAGAAGGTCACTTACACCTACACGATGGAAGCCGCACGGGTCGTGGCCGCCGGCAATCCTCGGCTGACATTCGTATACGTGTCAGGAGAAGGCACCGACAGCACGGAGCAAGGGCGCACCTCCTGGGCCCGGGTGAAGGGCCGCACGGAGAATGCTCTGCTGGCCATGGACATGCATACCTACGCCTTCCGTCCCGGATGGATCCAGCCCATCCACGGCGAGACTTCCGGAACGAACTGGTACCGGCTCCTCTACCGGCTCACGTTCTGGCTCTATCCACTCCTGCGCCGCCTCGCCCCCCGGTACGTGACCAGTACCGAGCATCTCGGGCGCGCGATGATCGCTGTTGCGCGGCTGGACGGTGCCGGACCTCGCATCCTGCACTCGCGGCAGATCACCCAACTCGACGCATAGGGAAGAGCCGGGAATTCACGGACGGGTCAGTCGGCGGGCGTGCCCGGACCCGCCTGGCGCAGGCAGCGTTCGAGTCGTTGCAGGAATTCGTCGAAGGATTCGTCAGCGGGCCAGGTCTGGTAGGCGGTAGTGGTGGCGACTATCGCCAGGTTCAGCTGCAGCGTCGGGGTCAGCTCGTCGGAGTCGGTGGTGCGGGATGCCACCCAGTGCCCCAGGTCGGTGAAGAACTGCTCGCCAAAGCTCTGCGCCGACTGGGCGAAGGCGGGCGACTGCGCCTTGAGGCGGCGCTGCAGAGGGATGCGGTCCCGCAGGCTCTCACAGAACCCTGTCATGATCGCGGTGAGGGAGTCCCAGAGCGGCTCGCCCGCGGGACGGTCCTTTATCAGGGCCTGCCAGTTGCGCCGCTCCTCCGGGTCCTGGTCGAGGACTGCCGCGTCCTTGCTGGCGAAGTAGTTGAAGAAGGTGGCGCGCGAGACATTCGCCGCGGCCGCGATCTGCTCGACGGTCGTGGCCTCGTACCCCTGCTCGTCGAAGAGCCGCAGCGCGGCGGACCGGATGGCGCGCCAGGTCGCCAGCTTCTTGCGCTCCCGCAGATTCATCGTCCTTCCCATCGAGCCATCGTACGTGCCGATTCCTGGACGAATGTATTTTTGGACGAGTCTAACTTTTGTGGTTACAGTGAAGCCGACCGGTCCTCGGTTCCCCCATGTCAGGAGACACGCCTCATGTCCCCACCGCAGACACCCCGCACGTTCGGAGCGACCACCACCGCCGCCGAGGTGCTCGACGGCGTCGACCTGCACGGCCGCCGGGCCGTGGTGACCGGAGCCAGTTCCGGAATCGGGGTGGAAACGACCCGGGCCCTCGCCGCAGCGGGCGCCGACGTCACCTTGGCCGTTCGGGACACCGACGCGGGTTCCCGCGTGGCGGCACGTCTGGAAGGAGAACTGCCTTCCAGTTCCGGACAGTTGACCGTGGGGCGGCTCGACCTGGCCGACCGGTCGACGGTCGCGGCATTCGTGGCAGCCTGGGACGGTCCGCTGGACATCCTGGTCAACAACGCGGGAGTGATGTCCCCGCCGGACCTCACCCGCACGCCTGACGGCCGGGAGTGGCAGTTCGCCGTCAACCACCTGGGCCACTTCGCCCTCGCCACCGGCCTCCACCCGGCGCTCGCCGCGGCCGACGGTGCCCGGATCGTCGCGGTGAGCTCCATCGGCCACCTCTTCTCGCCTGTCGTCTTCGACGACCTCGACTACCGATTCCGCCCCTACGACCCGTGGACCTCCTACGGGCAGTCGAAGAGCGCCACCGCACTGTTCGCCGCCGGTGCCGCCAAGCGATGGGCCGACGACGGGATCACCGCCAATGCCGTGATGCCGGGCAACATCGGCGCGACGTCGCTGGGCCGGAACATGGACCCCCAGCAGGTGGCCGCCGTCATCGCCACCGGCGAACTCGCACTCCCGCCGGAGAAGGCGGTGGAGCAGGGCGCCGCGACCTCGGTGCTGATGGCCGCCTCGCCGACGGTGGCAGGCGTCACCGGCCGCTACTTCGAGGACTGCGCGGAGGCCAAGCCGGTCTCCGAGCGAGCCGGTGCCGTCGCCGGCGTCGCCCCGTACGCCCTCGACCAGGACAACGCGGCACGCCTGTGGGCCGTGTCCGAGGCATTCATCCGCTAGTGCCGCTGTAGCGGCCAGGCACCCGTCGACAGGGTGACGGCGGGGCGGCTGACTCCGGCCGGAGTGGTCCGCCCGGACCGACCATCCGCACTTGTCAGCAACGGTCACACCGCGGGAAGGCGGCGGCACGACGGTCCCCTTGGACCGACGCCGCGGCTGGACGGCGGCCACCGCTTGTTCGTCCACTGAGACCGCCCGATCCCCGGCCCGGGTTCCTGGCATCCAGGACGCCGGCGGAGGGCTCGCCATTGCCGCCCTCCACCTCACGGACCATCCAACAACCGCATGGAGTGCAGCATGACCACAGCACGGGTCCCCCTGGGCCACAGTGGCATCCACGTCCGGCCGATCGGCCTCGGCTGCATGGGCATGTCCCAGTTCTACGGCCCGGCCGACCCTGCCGAGTCGATCGCCACCATCCACACGGCGATCGATGTGGGTATCGACTTCTTCGACACCAGCGACATCTATGGCGCCGCCGACGCCGTCATCGGGCAGACCTCGAACGGGTTCGGCCACAACGAGGCACTGCTCGGCCGCGCCGTACGCGGCCGACGCAACGAAGTTGTCCTCGCCACGAAGTTCGGATCGCGCCCCGGCGACGCAGGCGGTGTGGTCATGGATGGCCGTCCCGAGTACGTGGCACAGGCATGTGAGGCGAGCCTCGCACGACTGGGCACCGACTACATCGATCTCTACTACATCCACCGCCTCGACCCTTCGGTTCCGGTCGAGGGTCTTGTCGACGAGCTCCGCGAGTTCAGCACGGCGCGTGGTCACACACCGGGACAGGTCGCGCTCGCGTGGCTCCTCGCTCAGCCACACGACATAGTCCCCATTCCCGGTACGAAGCGGGTGAAGTACGTCCGTGAGAACGCCGAGGCGACCGCGGTGCCGCTCAGCGTGGACGACGTCGCCGCACTCGCAGACATGTTCGCCCCGGAGCGGGTACGCGGCGGACAGTACGGAAACCTCGACCTCCGCGGCCGCCAGGAGAGTTCCACGTGACCCGATGAGCCCATGGCTGCGGCGGATCGAGGCATCTGCGCGTGCTGTCCGATGACGAAAAGGGGCCCACGAAGCATCGGCGCCCGGCCCGTCGCCGCATATATTTCCTCAAGTAACTTGGCAAAGTTACTTGAGAACCTTACGGTGGAGGTATGAACACGAATCCCCGGCCGCAGCAGCCCACCGCCGTGTCTGCCGCGACCGCGCAGCGTCTCCAGGACGCGATGAAACGGCTGCGCGCACGCCTGCGCGCGGAGTCGGGGCAGAACGAGACCGGTCTGACCGCCACGCAGCTCGGCGTACTGGCGAGTGTCGTGCGGGAGGGCCCCGTCACCGCGGCCCGGCTCGCCGCACTGGAACATGTCAGCGCGCAGTCCATCGCGCAGAGCCTGGCGGTACTCAAGGCCGCCGGGCTCGTCCACGGTGAGCCCGACCCGCAGGACGGCCGCAAGAAGCTGATGAGCGCCGATCCGTCCGCGATAGAGCTGGTGGACCGGCTCCTGAATGGCCGCGCCTCATTCCTGACACGCGCCATCGACCGAGTGGTCACCCCGGACGAACGCCAGGACGTCGAGAAGGCCATCGAACTGCTGGAGCGGCTCGCCGAAGTCGACCTGAGTGGCGGTGGCATATGAGAACGGTCGTAGGCCGCGATGCCTCGGCGGGCGACCTGAAGAGCGACTCGTTCTCGTGGCCCTTCACCACACCGCTCTACGTGGGCTCCGCCCTCAACCCGATCAACAGCTCCATCATCGCCACCGGCCTGGTGCCCATCGCCGCCGACCTGAACGTCTCGGTGGGCGCCACTGCCGTCCTCGTCTCCTCGTTGTACTTGGCCAGCGCCGTCGCCCAGCCCACCGCGGGCAAACTGGCCGAGGTGGTCGGCCCGCGCCGGATTTTCCTGTCCGGCATCCTGCTCGTGCTGCTCGGCGGTGTGGTCGGTGGCCTCGGCCAGAACCTGGCGATGCTGACCGTCGCCCGGGTCCTGATCGGCATCGGTACCTCGGCGGCCTTTCCCTGCGCCATGGTGATGATCCGGCGCCGCGCCGAGGAGGCCGGCCTGGACGCACCGCCGGGCGGGGTGCTCGGTGGCCTCGCCATCGCGGGCATGGCCACCGCGGCCGTCGGCCCACCGATCGGCGGCCTCCTCGTGGGCGCCGCGGGCTGGCGCTGGGCCTTCTTCATCAACATCCCGATCACCGCGATCGCACTGGCCATGGCACTGCGCTGGCTGCCCGAGGATCCTCCACTCGACCGCGGGGACAGCGGCTTCCGCAAGATCGCCGACCGGATCGACCTGCCCGGCATCCTCGGTTTCGCCGCCTCGATGACGGCGCTGGTCCTCTTCCTGATGGACCTGCCCCGCCTGCGGTGGGCGGCTCTGGCCGTCTTCGTCGTGGCCGCCGCGCCCACGGTCGGGTGGGAGCTGCGCAAGACCGCGCCGTTCTTCGACTTCCGCGGCCTCGCCGCCAATGGCGCCCTCTCCCGCACCTACCTGCGCCAAGCCCTCACCCTGCTCGGCGTCTACACGGTGATGTACGGCATGACCCAGTGGATGGAGGCGGCGCACGGCCTGTCCACCGTGGCATCCGGCCTGTTGCTGCTCCCGATGGGCGCCGTCTCCGCGCTGCTCTCACGCCCGCTCGCCAGCCGCAACCTGGTACGTGGACCACTGATCGCGGCCGCCTTCACCATGGTGCTGGGCTCGGGCGGCATCATGCTGCTCACCTCGCACAGTCCGGCGAGCGCGATCGTCCTCGTCTCCCTGATCTTCGGTGTCACGTCGGCCGCCGCCACAGTCGGCAACCAGACCGCGCTCTACATGGCGGCGCCCCCCGACCAGATCGGCACCGCCTCCGGACTGTTCCGGACCTTCGGATACCTCGGCACCATCACGTCCTCCGTGATCGGCGGCATCGTCTTCCGCGACGGCGCGAGCGACCACGGCCTGCACACCCTGGGCTTCGTCCTGGTCGCGGCGGGCGTCGTCGCCCTGCTCCTGACCGTCTTCGACCGTCGGCTGATGTCCCGCAAGACGGACCGCGAGACCAGCGCCTCAAACCGCACCGACACAGCTACAAGCAGTGCGAACGCAGAAATGACTTCCCATAAGGAGAACCACGCATGACCACCCCCGCCCTCCCTCAGATCGACCCCAGGCGGACCGCCCTGCTGGCGATGGACTTCCAGAACGGGATCGTCGCAATCGCTCCCGAACCCGACGCGCTCATCGAGCGGGTCAAGGGCGCGATGGCCGACGTCCGTGCTGCCGGTGGCACCATCGGCTACGTCCGCGTCGCCTTCACCGAGGACGACTGGGCGAAGGTGCCGGCGACCAACAAGACCTTCAGCGCGGTCGCCGCGGCGAGGATGATGCACCACGAGGAGGACGCCACGCAGATCGATGGACGGATCGCCCCCGAGGACGGCGACATCGTCGTCCGGAAGATCCGCTTCGGCTCGGTCTCCACCACCGATCTCCACGAGCAGTTGCACAACCGCGGCATCGACACCCTGATCCTCTCCGGCATCAGCACCGGTGGTGTCGTCCTGTCCACGCTCATCGACGCCGCCGACCGCGACTACCGCGTCTTCGTCCTGACCGACGGCGTCGCCGACCCCGACCCCGAAGTCAACCGAGTGCTGGTCAACGAGGTGTTCCCGTCCCGGGCCCATCTGATCGACACGACCCAGCTGCCCGAGCTGCTCAAGTCCGCCTGACACACGGCAGACTTCGGCTGCCGGCCCATCGGCCGGGTGCCCGGTCCGGCCGCGATGGTCATCCAGCGCGCAGGGCGCCGACGCCGCGGAGCTGCCAGTCGCGGCGGGCCCTGGGGACGAGGCGCTGGTGGAGCTGCATCATGTCGCCGGCATGCGGCGCACCTCCAGGTGGGCCTGGCAGCCGGTGGGCGGCGTCCTGGGAAACGCGGGCGGGGCGCTGATCCTGCGGGTATCCGCCCTGGCGCGCTCTCCTGGATCTCCGTACCGATCGCTGTCGTGCTGCTGGCTTGCGCGGCGTACCTCGCCCCGAAGACCGGCCGGGCTCCGACCGGACTCGACGCTCCGGGCTCGGCACTGCTGGTCACGGGCTGTATCGCCCTGCCGTTCGGCATCATCGAGGGCCCAGCGCGCGGCTGGGTGTCAGTCCCGGGTGCGAGTTGCCGCACGCTCAGACACGTGCGGTCGTGCTGCCGAACGTGCTGGCGTTCAACGCACCCGCTGCACCGGAGGTGGTCCCGCCGAACAACCCGCGCACTGTGGCCCCTCATGGTCTGCGGCGGTTGTTGCGAGCCGCACGGCAGGGCACCGACCCGTTGGCGCTGGACGACGAGCAGAGCTGACAGGCAGGTTGTGCGGAGCCGCCAGATCGAGGCGACTCCGCGTCCCTGGCCCAAGGCCCCACGACCTGGCTGACACGTTCCCGCTGCCCCGCGACGCCTGGCGCGCCATCTCGCCGCGTTGCCATGACGCCACGCGGCCGCATTTCGAGGCGACGGCGGGCCGTCATGACCTCGAACAGGCCGTCGACGTGCTCGGCCGAGACCACACGACCGGGCAGCACGCTGCCGCCGTAGCGGGCCGCCTCCTCCTGCCCACGAGCGACGAGATCGTGAGGCGGTATGCCGTCGCGTGAGAGGAATCCATGCACGCCGAAAGCAGGCGCGTTGCGCGGCTCCCCCGAGTCGATCACCATCACGGGGCGGCGCGCTCGGGCCAGGGTCAATGCCCCGGACAGACCGGCGGCACCACCGCCGATGACGATCACTTCCACGGACTGGTTTGTGTTCATATCAGGCATGTTCACTCGCCCTGGCCGATGAGGCAGCAGAACTTGCCGAGTCGGCAAGTTTGACCCAGCGGGACGGCGGCGTGCAGCAGACTCGCGTGCACGTGCGCGTCTGGAACGGCCGGAAGGTCGGCATGAAGCGCTCGCCCAGCCGAGCACGTGGCAGCCGTCCCCCAGTGGGGCGAGATGTTCCGCCTGAGGTTCCCCTCAGCACATCGCGCGGCGGAGATCGTGTTCTCCAGGGTGATGTCAGAGCGCGGTCACCAGCTCGGCGCCTTTCTCGCATTTGCCGTTACAGCAAACAGCTTTGCTTGTGTTCTCGAGGCGAGCGCACCATCCAAACCATCGACCGGCCGTCGAACCGGTCGAGGTTCCCGGCCGGCGGTAAGTCCTGACGGCGGTCGCGGGTGACCGCCACCTACAGAGGAGAGCACTGTGCCCAGCGATTGCTTCGATGGTGACGACGACGCGTTGACCGGGTACGACAAGTGGCGTCGGAGCCGGTGGGAGGAGATGGCGGGCCCGGACGGGAAGGCGGGCCGCATCGCCTATCGGCTGATCACGGAACCGGGTCAGGAAGTCCCCGAGGTTCCGGGCCGGTGGACGTCCACCGGCTTCTCGGGGAGCCTGACGCTGACCGCGGCCCGTGCGGAGGGCGTCTCCGCCGATGACCAGGCCGTCGACGGCGCGGTGGAACTGACCAGCGCCAGCCGCCTGTCCTTCCCCGGCGGGCGGCGCGGCACCATCGAGGAGCTGCGGGGAGCCCATGTCCTGGTCGTGTGGGATCCGGCCGCGCCCACCCTCGTCGGCCTGCGCGGGGTCGAGGCGTGGCCGTGGGACCCGGCCTGGACCGTCGAGGCGGAGTACCGTCCGGCGGATGCCGGACGCCTCCTGGAAGTGACCCGGCTGACCAGCCCGAGCACGCGGGACACCCTCCCGGCCCCGGGTACTTCGTCTTCGATCTGCGAGGTCAGCGGCACACGCTCCGGGCGTTCGGCGTGGGCGGCGACACCCTGCTGATCACGTTCACCGACGGCACCAGCGGCACGGACACGCCCGGCATGGGCCGGTGGCTGATCCTCCCTCGGCCCAAGGACGCCACGGGTACGGCCCGTATCGACTTCAACCGGGCCGTCGTTCCCCACCACATGTTCTCGGCGGCCTTCCCCTGCCCCCTGTCGCCCCGGGAGAACCACCTCCTCCTACGCATCGAAGCGGGCGAACGCGCCCCCGTCTTCGAAGAAGGAGCGGCCGTCGGCACCACGACCGGCCCCGCCGTCTGACATCCGCCGCAACCGGCGCACGAAAGGAAAGAACGATGACACCCGACCAGGATCTTCGCGCAGCAGCGGTGCACTACCTCCGGCAGTGGGAGGTGCGGGACTACGCCACGATGCGATCCCTGTGCACCGACACCGCCACCGTGTGGCACAACGACGGAAGCGGTGACCAGCCGATCGACGAGAACATGGGACTGCTGAAGCAGTTGGCCGCCGACGTCGAGACACTTCGGTACGACATCGTGCGGCAGTTCCAGGACGGCGACGAAGTGCTCCAGCAGCAAGTACTCCACCTGACCATGACCGACGGGTCCCGCAGTGACGTACACGCGGCGATGTACTTCCGGTTCGACGGCGGCCTCATCGACCGCATCGAGGAATACTTCAACGTCGTACCGCTCAACGAATCCATGCCGTCGTCCGGCTCGCCCGAACAGCGCTGATCGCGGCCGCTCCCGCCAAGCGATCGACTGAGGCAGGGCCCCGGAAGCAGCACCGGACCGGGCCCTGCCTTGTGCGAGGAGACCGCAACCTCGTCTGTGCCGACCCGATGACAGGCGGCAGCGCCCCTTGTGGCAAACGCGCCTCGCGCGCTCCCGGTCGAAGTGCCCACCGGGCCGCGCGGTCACGCCCGTTGACCGTGGCACAGATTCCTGACGTCGCCCATGACATCGTTCGCCGAGCATCAGTCGGCCTTCCATCGCCGACGGCGGGCCTCCACTGAACAGCTCCTCGGGGGCAAGAGGCCGGAGCCGGTACGCCGGTCCGACGTCCGGGCGGGAAGGCGGTGAGCAAGCGCCGGCTCGAAGAGCGGGCTGTTTCCTCAGCCGTTGGCATCGTCGCCTGCTACACGGCGAAGATCCCCATCCTTTGCACCCGCGAGACCCCGCCGAGTACCCGAGTTGGGTGAGGCGATACCCGGCAAGGGGCGCTTTTCGCCTTGGGATACCCCCCGGGGTACACCGTTCAAGAGGAGTCATAGTCGTGTTCTTCGTCGACATCCTGGAATTCGAGGGCCTGGGCAACCGCAGCTACCTGTCCGGCGGACCCCGTTCGGCGGTGGTCATCGATCCGCCGCGTGACATCGATCAGGTCATCGCCGCGGCGGCCCGGCGAGGGGTGCGCATTGCTTTCGTTGCCGAGACCCACGTGCACAACGACTACGTCACCGGCGGCCTGGAGCTGGCCCGGGTGACCGGGGCCTGCTACCTGGTGCCGACCGCAGCGCACGTGTCCTTCGCCCGCACCCCGGTGGCCGACGGCGACACCGTGACGGTGGACGAGGGTCTGGTGCTGCGCGCGCTCGCCACCCCCGGGCACACCCCGCACCACACCTCCTACGTCCTTACTGAGGACGGACGCGGTGTGGCGGCGTTCACCGGCGGATCGCTGCTGATCGGCACGGTGGGCCGCCCCGATCTGGTCGAGCCGCGGCTGACCGAGCAACTGGCCCGTGCCCAGCATGCCTCCGCCCACCGCCTGGCCGATGAGCTGGACGACGAGGTGCCGGTGCTGCCCACCCACGGCTTCGGCAGCTTCTGCTCCTCCTCACCGGCCGAGGGGGACGCGACCACGATCGGCCAGGAACGCGCCACCAACGACGCGCTGGTCCTGGACGTGGACACCTTCGTCGCGCAGATACTCGCCGGGCTGGACGACGTGCCCGCCTACTACGCGCACATGGGCCCGGCCAACGCCGCGGGGCCCGCGCCGGTCGACCTCACCCCGCCGGGGCGTGCGGACGCCGAGGAGATCGCTTCCCGGCTGGCCGCCGGTGAGTGGGTGGTGGACCTGCGCAGCAGCATGGCCTTCGCCGAGGGGCACGTGGCCGGGTCGTTCAACTTTGAGGGCGAGGGGAAGCTCGCCACCTACCTGGCCTGGCTGATCCCGTGGGGCAAACCCGTCACCCTGCTCGCCGACACCCCTGAGCAGATCACCGACGCACAGCGAGAACTGACCCGGGTAGGCATCGACCGCCCGGCCGCCGCCGCCACCGGCGACCCGGGCACCTGGGTCCGCGCCGGCGAGCAGCTCGCTTCCTTCCTCCGCGCCCGCTTTGCCGATCTCGCCGATGCCCGTGAGCGCGGTGACGACGTGGTCGTCCTGGACGTGCGCCGGGACTCCGAGCGCGCGGGCGGCTTCCTCGACGGCTCGGTCCACATCCCGATCCACGAGCTGCACGGCCGCATCGGCGAGGTACCGGCCGGGACGGTGTGGGTGCACTGCGCCGCCGGCATGCGCGCGGCGATCGCCGCCTCCCTGCTGGACGCCGCCGGCCGCGACGTGGTCGCCATCGACGACGGCTTCGACGCCGCCACCGAGGCGGGACTGATCCTCACCCGCCCCGACGGCACCGACTGACCCGCCCTATCCCGCACCACCTGCACGAAAGAGATCAGACGATGTTCCCGCAACTTCACCACGGCCCCGTCCGCCTCACCCCCCAGCAGGCCCACCAGCAGACCAGCGACGGCCAGGCCGTGCTGCTGGATGCCCGCGAAACACCGGAGTGGAAGGCCGGGCACGCGCCCGGCGCGCTGCACCTGCCGCTTTCCCGCCTGATCACGGGCGCTTCCCTGCCAGTCTCCACGCAGGGCAAGCCGGTGGTCACGATCTGCCGCTCCGGTCACCGCTCCCAGCAGGCAGCCAAGCTGCTGGCCGGACGGGGCGTCGAGGCCACCGACGTCACCGGCGGAATGACCGCCTGGACACGCCAGGGCCTGCCGGTCACCGGCGAAGGCGGCGGCAGCGGTGCCATAGCATGAGCGCGCTGATCTTGGCCCTGATCTCCGGGGCCGTGGTCGGAATCGCCCTCGGCGCCCTCGGCGGGGGCGGCAGCGTCCTGGCGGTGCCCGCGCTGATCTACCTGCTCGGCTTCACCCCGGCCGCCGCCACCACCGCCAGCCTGATCATCGTCACCGCCACCTCGCTCACCGCCCTGTACGCCCACGCCCGCACCGGCAACGTCCGCTGGAGGGCCGGCGCCCTGTTCGCCGCGGCCGGACTCCTGCCCGCCGCCGCGGCCGGAGCCGCCGCCTCCCGCCTGCCCCAACCGGTATTGACCGCCGCGTTCGCCGCCATCGCCGCACTCGCCGCCGTCAAAATGCTGCGTCCCAGCCAGGCGAGCACCCGTCAGACGCCTGTGGTGCAACCCGCGAAGGCCGCCGGCACCGGCGCGGGGCTGGGTGCGCTGACCGGGCTCCTCGGGGTCGGCGGAGGCTTCCTCGCCGTCCCCGCCCTGGTCACCGTGCTCGCATTCGAGATGCAGGCCGCCGTCGGCACCAGCCTGCTGGTCATCTCGGCGAACTCCATGGCCTCCCTGGCCACCCGCGGCGCCACCACCGCCGGCATCGACTGGGCGGTGGTCGGCCCCTTCACGGGCACGGCAATCCTCGGTGTCAGGGACGGCAAACGCCTGGCCGCCAAGGTCACCGGCACCCTGCTGCAACGTACCTTCGCCGTCGTGCTGCTGGCCGTGGCCGCCTTCATGCTCATCGACGGCCTCACCTGAACCAGACCATCCGGCGCCGGCGCATACAGGTTCGGACAGCAACACCGGTTCTCCGGTCCGTTCCTGCTCCCACCACAAGGGCCACACCCCGGCCTTCGGCCTCCGGGACGCCGCCCAGGGCGCGGACCTTCGTGCCGATGACGTCGTCCAGGGGGAGGACGGGGCCGTACTCGGTAACCGTGGGCGGGCGCCAGAATGCCTCCTTGAGGATGTCGGCCTCGCACTGCTCCCCGCTGGCGGGGTCCGTGACCACGAGGCGGCCGGAGAGCGGGTCCACGCCCACCTCTGTCACCTGCCAGCCGCGCTCGGCCAGCCCGGCGATGAGGGTGCGGGTGATCTCCGCCATGGGTGCGGGGTTTTCCGTGGCGACGTCGAGGTCCTGGCTGAGCCGGTCGACCAGGCCGTGGGCCTGGACGGCGTACCCGCCGGTGATGCCCAAAGGGTAGGGGGTGCCAATGGCCAGGACGTCGGAGAGGAGCCGGCGGTGAAGGTCGCTGAGGTTCACGCCGCGGCTGCCGGGCGAGCCGACGCCAGCTCGGGGAAAGCCTCTTCCCATACGTCGCGGATGGCCCGGCTGATCAGTGTGCGCAGGACGGGCCACTGGGCGACCAGGAGGTCCCGGTCCAGCAGGACGATCAGGTCACCGTGCTGCCCTTCGGCCAGCACGGTGCGGTACATGGTCATCCGCGACCGCGGCCGGTCCAGATCGAACCGCGTCAGACCCGACCACGCCACATGCAGCGGCAGCTGTACGGAGCCGTGCGTCGGCCCGGCCAACTCGCCGAGCGCGACGGGAAGCCTTCGCTTGTAGCGCTGCCGCAGCACCTCGGCAGCGGACGGTGACGGCTCAGCGGCGGGCACAGCGGACATTCGCCCCGTATATGAGTGATGAGCCCGAGGTTCGTGGCACACGAAATACCGCTGTGGCGCTGGCCGCAAGCGGTATCGAAGTCGGCCGTGCCCTTGCCGGAGACGTCCGCCAGCTCCACTGCCAGCATGTGGCCACAGTTCGTGCGGGCAGCGACGACGAAGTCGCCCGAGTCGGACTGGCCGGGTGCGTTCACGCAGATCGATGCGCACCGTACCGCCGCGCCGCCATGGCGGGCTGGTACGGCTGCACAACTGCCGCCAGTTGTTCGCCGGTTGTCCCGGACAATCGCGGGCCGCTCATCGCCCGGCACAGCCGAACGTTTCCCGATTCTCCTCCGTCCTAGGAGGGACAGGGAGGGAACCCATGACCGGACGCCGACGCACGTTACGCCGTATCGGGCGCCGCGCGGACGCCGCTGCCCCTCACGGGCCCAACAGGCACACACCCGACACCCACACGCCCGACAAGACCGACGTGGATGTCTCGCGTGTGCGCGCGATCCTGGCCCTGGGCGGCGTGCCGTGGGGCGACCTCGACGACGGGGTGCAGGAGGTACGGCTGAGGCTGCTGGAGCAAAGCGCCGACCCGGATCGCGCGGCGGTCCGCGACACCTCCGCGTGGAGCAGCGTCGTCGCCGCCCGCGTCGCCGCGGACTGGCACCGGGCCGGTGCGCGCGACGACGGGCTGCGTGCCCGACTCGCCGCCCGCTGGGCGCAGCGGCCCGCCGCGGAACACGCCGAAGAGGACCGCGCGCTGGCCCTCGCGGTGGCGGACGGACTCGGCTCCCTGCCCCCTCACCAGCGTCAGATTCTCACGTTGCGCTACTACGCCGATCTTCCGGTGCGTGACATCGCCCGGCTGCTCGACATCCCCGAAGGCACGGTCAAAAGCCGCCTGCACACGGCCGTGGCCGCGCTGCGCACCCGGCTACGCGAGACGGAAGTGATCCACAGTGACCGAACCGACCGAGACTGAGGAGACCCGGCTGCGACAGGCGTTTGCGCTGATCGCGGAGGAGGCCGGGCGCCCGGACCCCACCACGGCGCCGGCGGACCGCGCGGCGTCGGCCCGCCCCTCGCGCGGACAGCGGCGTGTCCGGGCGGCAATCGCCGTAGCGGCAGTCGCCTGCGCCGCCGCCATCGTCGTGACAGTGATGGTCATCGCCGACGGCGGCTCCGGAACCGAGCCCGACACCGCAGGCCGAGGACAGACCTTCCCAGAGGCCCTCGCCTGCGCGAACGCCGTAGTGGAGGGTGACCTCACCTCGGTGCGCCCCACCGGACAGGGCCGGGTACAGGTGACGGTCTCCGTGAACCGGTGGTTCAAGCCCAGCACCGGGCCCGCCACGGCACGGTTCGACCTCGCCGACCCCGCCGTCGCGGACCCTGCCGAGGCATACGCCGGCGGAGACCACCTCCTGCTCCTCGTCCCCCGGCGCAAAGGTCAGATTCCCGACACCTACCAAGGCCAGGAGCTACGGCCGATGCGCGACCGGATCACCCGCACCCTCCCGGAAGCAGCTCACACCACCTGCCCCCGGGAATTCCGTTGAGGGACAGCGGCAGTCCGGTGACCGACTGCGGCCGACGGCCCGGGACTGACCTCTCCTGGGCCGACGCCCCGCTGCCGTCAACGGTGTAGGTGACGTAGCCCTCGATGTACTGGGGCCGCAGCTGACGAACCACGTCACTCGCCCGCCGGGCGGAATCTGCTGGGGGGCTGAAAGCAGCCCGGATTGGCGTTGAAGCCCGCCAGGGTCAGCGTGCGCGTGGTCTCGTTGGTGAACCACGGCCGCAACACCACCGATTTTGCCGCGGGATCGCGCCACCGGCCCGCACGGCCGTCCCGGCCTCAGCTACTGGGTCTGGCTCATTGGGCGCGCGGCACTGCGCATCAGTTCCTCGAGGCCGCGTTCGCCTGCCGGTGTCTGCGCCCCGTTGCGCAGCCCTCGGCCCAGCAACTGCTGAACGGCAGGCAAAGCGATCTGAGTGGCCCACGCCTCGTTCTCGCGGAGGAGTCCGTCCGTGATGTGTTCGGCAGGCAGTGCGCGCTTGGCCGCTTCGATGACACCATCGGGCAGCGCAGCGATATTGCGGGCGATACGGTCGACGTACTCATCGAGTTGGCCGGCCGGCAGCGCCCGGTTGATCCAGCCGTAAGACGCTGCGGTCTCGGCATCAAACAGGTCTGCGGTGAGCACCACCTCCAGTGCACGGTTGCGGCCCACGCGGTCACGGAGGTACTGCGTTCCGCCTCCGCCGGGGACGATGCCCATGAGCGCTTCGATCTGGCCGATTCCGGCGGTCTCGGCTGCGGCGAATGCCATGTCCGCCGCTGCTACGAATTCCGCCCCGCCTCCACGGGTCTTCCCGGCGAGCTTCACGATGGTCACCTGAGGCTGATGGCGGAGGAGCTCGCCTATGGCCTGGAACACATTGACGTCCGCCGGCGCCGACGCAGCGAGTTGCTCCAGAACGTCCATCCTCTCCCCGATCCGCATGTCCACATGAGCGAGGAAGAACTCCGGGTCGGCACTGGAGAAGACGATCACCCGGACCGATGGATCGCCCTTCAAGGCGTCCAGCGCCGTGCGGAGCTCGCGCATCATCGTCGCGTCGAGCACGTTCACCGGCGGATTATCGAAGACGATCCGGGCGACGCCGTCTTCGATGCTCATATGCAGGGTCGCGTAGAGATTGGTGGTCAAGAGGTTCTCCATCAGTTACCGATAGGTATGTAGGTTTGCAATGCATACCTACCGTCGGCGACGCCGCTGGGACCGTCAAGAACGCACTCTGGGAGAACCAAGGATCATGAAGGATACCGACCCGCACGGCGTTGACGCGGGAACACGCATCGTTTTCCGGGCGGACTGCCCCAGCCGGCCGATCCTCGACCAGATAGCGGACAAGTGGTCGATGATGATCATGGCGCTGCTGGAGCGGCCCATGCGGTTCAATGAGCTGAAGCGCCGCTTGGAAGGTGTGACGCAGCGTGTCCTCACTCAGACACTGCGCCGTCTTGAGCGGAACGGCATGATTCAGCGAAAAGTACTGCCGACCTCACCGGTCGGCGTCGAGTACTCGCTCACGGCGCTGGGTGAGTCCCTGCGCGAACCTTTCGGGCACCTTTACAGCTGGACTGTCGAGCACGGCGAGGAAATCCAGAACTGCCAGCGGGCGTACGACAGCAGGGCTGACACATAGCCGCCTGCTCAATCGCCGGTAGACTCCCGCCGCTTCAATCGCGCCACCCCGCAGCCCCAGATCACCAGTCCAGGGGCGGTCCAACCACCTCGCGGATCATTTCGTTAGGAGTTCTTACTGGGAGAACGCGCACCGCCGGACGGGGTCGAGGTGCAGTTCGTAGGGCCCGAAGCAGTCGGCTGCGAGGGTCGGGACCGGAGCGCCGCAGGGGCAGGCTCGGTTGAGCCCTTCGTCGCCTGTCGGTCCGCAGCACCCGTTGCTGTTCTCCCAGTTGGGCAGGGGCTGGAGGTCGGTGGCGTTGTCGGGGTGCACCAGCACAGTGTGTCGGGTGCCCGCCGAGATGAGCCGGCCGCGGTGTCGTGGAGGCGTGCGCGCCGTCCGTGAGCCAGGAGTCCGGTTGCCGTCCAGGGCGGAGGCATTGGGGCAGGTCCGCGCCTGTCCGAGGAGCCGGATGAGACGCGCCTCCGGATGGTCCGGGCACCGGAGCGTCGTGGCGTCCGGGGCGGGCGCGTCCGGGGTGGGGGCGTGGAGGTATGGGGCGGCCCAGCGGCGCCCCGTCTCATCCCGCTCCGCTGGAGTCCTCGTCCGGCTCTTCGTCCTCGCTGGAGGCGGTAACGGTCTCCTCGTCGAGGAGCGGATAGCCGTTGACCTGTTCAGTGGACGTCGGGGGTGCCCGGCCCCAGGTATGACGCGCCGTCTTGACCGCCCAGAGGGGTAATTGCCGCACATCAGTGCGTTCTTGGAGACGCTGGTAGGGTCCTGATCATGTCCAGTCAACAACCGCCAGGATGGAACGACGCTGGTCAAGCGGGACCCGCTGGGTACGGCCCCGCCCCGGATCAGGCGCAGCCGCCCTATCAGCCGTATCCGAACGGCCCCGGTGTCCCGGGCGGCTACCACCACCTCCAGCCGATGGCGATGCCGGGGCAGGTCCGGGCCGCGCAGGTGCTGTTCTTCGTAATGGGCGGGTTCGGCCTGGTCTCCATGGTGCTCGCCATCGTGAGGGGCGACGCGGAGGCGGCCGGCTCGATATCCGTAACGTCCCTCCCGGCGTTCCTGGGCCTGATCTGCGCTCTGCGCTTTCCCAAGCGGAAGCCCAACTCACGGGGTACGGCGATCTTCCTCGCTTCGCTGATGCTCTTCATCGGGTTCGGCACCATGGGGCAGGGGCAACCTGTCGGGCTGGTCCTGTGCGCGGTTGGTGTCACCATCGTGATCCTGCTGTCCCAGCGGCAGTCCGGTCACTGGTTCCGCCGTCCAGTCCGCCCCTGACAGGCGGGAACCCGCAGAAGAACAGACGCTCTTTGCCTCAACGGACCGGCGCGGTCCGGTCGAGCCGCATCGCGGCACCCCAGGTACTGATGACGCGCCGCGCTCCTTATCCGCCACAACAGGCCCGGCAGGCGTCTCCTTTGCCGGGATCGCAGGGGCGCCGCAGGCGCAGCGGGGCCAGCCTTGACACTGCGACTGCCGCGTGCCGTCCTGGCCGGACGCACGCTTCCACGGCACGCTTCAGGAGGCTTGGTCGTGGCGTCGGCGGGCGGCCCGGATCTCTTCGCGGTGGGTGTTGGCCCAGGTGTCCAGCGCCGTGAGGGGGATCAGCAGGGTCCGGCCGAGGTCGGTCAGCTCGTAGTCGACCCGGGGCGGGACGGTCGCGTGCGGGGTGCGGGTGACGAGGCCGTCGCGGGCCAGCGCGCGCAGGGTCAGGGTGAGCATGCGCTGGCTGATCCCTTCGATGGCGCGGTGCAGCTCGGAAAAGCGGTGTGTGCGCCGGCCGAGGAGGACGACGATCAGCACGCTCCACTTGTCGCCGACCAGGTCGAGCACCTCACGGACGGCGCAGTCGTCGGTCGGCTTGATCGTCTCGGGCACATTCATGTTCGTGACTGACATCAAAGTGCCTCCTTCCGGTTCCTCCCATGCTGCCGCAGACTGAGGTTACGCACAATAAGTAACCCAAGGAGGATCCCGTGAGCACCTCAATGGATGAAGCCCCCGGGCCCGGGGCGCAGCCCGGTCCAGCGCCGTCCGACGAGGAACCGGCCCCTACCCCTGCCCTGGTCGTCGTCGGGGCCGACGACGCTCCCGTCTGCTCGGACGGGGTGTGCCTGCTGTGAGCGGGCAGCAGCGGTTGCGGATCGAGGTGTGGTCGGACGTCGTGTGCCCGTG
Source organism: Streptomyces hygroscopicus (assembly GCA_002021875.1). Classification (NCBI taxonomy): domain Bacteria; kingdom Bacillati; phylum Actinomycetota; class Actinomycetes; order Kitasatosporales; family Streptomycetaceae; genus Streptomyces; species Streptomyces hygroscopicus. The sequence continues at coordinate 11,240,123 of CP018627.1, read as the reverse complement.
GTGCTACATCGGCAAGCGCCGGCTGGACAAGGCACTCGACGAGTTCGGGCACGCTGACGAGGTCGAGGTGGTGTGGCGCAGCTTCCAGCTCGACCCCGCTCACCGTGAAGGCGTGCGGGAGCCCGTGTACGACGCCCTTGCCAGGAAGACGGGCGGCTCGCCGGCGCAGGTCCGTGCGATGACCGGGCAGCTTGCGGAGCTGGGGGCGGCAGAAGGGCTCGCCTACGACTTCGACCGGGCCGTCCTCGTCAACACCTTCGATGCCCACCGCCTCAATCAGCTGGGCCGTGCCCACGGCCTCGGCTCCCAGATGCACGAGCGGCTGATGCGCGCCCACCTGATCGAGGGCGAGGTCGTCGATGACGTCGAGACCCTCGTCCGGCTGGGGAACGAGGTCGGGATCCCGGCCGACGAGGCACACAAGGTTCTCGCCGGTGACGCCTACGCTGCCGACGTCCTGGAGGACACCCGCGAGGCTCAGGCGCTCGGCGCGAGCGGAGTGCCGTTCTTCGTCCTGAACCGCACGTACGGCCTCTCCGGCGCGCAGCCGGTCGATACCTTCCTGTCCGCGCTGCGCAAGGCCGCTGACGCGCCCGGCACGGCAGCTCGCTGAGCCTCCACCTGCTGCGGTGGCCAGGAAACACCCCCCGTTATCTTCTTGGCGGTCCTGCAAGAGGGCCGCTGGCCTCCGGGCCCGGCATGACTGTTCCCCCCTGTCGAAGGCATGACCTGGGGGGTGGTGTCACCGGGCCCGAGGGGTGCCGTGGGAGACGCTGATGAGAGGTCCGACTACCGCCTGGCCTGGTGCAACGCGAGGCCGATTGCGGGCGGCAGGTCTGCATAACGTGGATGCGCGCGTACGGCGCCATCACCCTGGCCAGCACCGCACGAGCCCTGTTCGGGAGGATGGGTTGTACGACATCGACGACGTAGGCGTCTTCCTCGGCCTGGACGTCGGCAAGAGCGCCCACCACGGTCACGGGCTGACTTCGGCCGGCAAAAGGGTCTTCGACAAGCAACTGCCCAACAGTGAGCCGAAGCTGCGGGCTGTCTTCGACAAGCTCGCGGCGAAGTTCGGCACCGTCCTGGTGATCGTGGACCAGCCCGCCTCCATCGGCGCCCTCCCGCTCACGGTCGCCCGGGACGCGGGCTGCAAGGTCGCCTACCTGCCGGGCCTGGCCATGCGGCGGATCGCCGACCTCTACCCGGGTGAGGCGAAGACCGACGCGAAGGACGCCGCGGTGATCGCGGACGCCGTGCGGACGATGCCGCACACCCTGCGCTCGCTCGAGGTGACCGACGAGATCACCGCCGAGCTGACCGTTCTGGTCGGCTTCGACCAGGACCTCGCGGCTGAGGCCACCCGCACCTCCAACCGGATACGCGGCCTGCTCGTCCAGTTCCACCCCAGCCTGGAGCGCGTCCTGGGGCCGCGCCTGGACCACCCCGCGGTGACCTGGCTGCTGGAACGCTACGGATCTCCGGCCGCACTGCGAAAGGCCGGGCGGCGCAGGCTGGTCGAGGTGATCCGGCCCAGGGCCCCGCGCATGGCTCAGCGGCTGATCGACGAGGTCTTCGACGCGCTCGACGAGCAGACCGTCGTCGTTCCCGGGACCGGCACGCTCGACGTCGTGATCCCGTCCCTGGCCCGCTCGCTCGCCGCCGTCCACGAACAGCGACGAGCCCTGGAAGCGCAGATCGGGCAACTGCTGGAGGCTCACCCTCTTTCCCCGGTCCTGACCTCGATTCCGGGGGTCGCGGTCAGGACCGCCGCCACCTTGCTGGTCACCGTCGGCGACGGTTCCAGCTTCCCCACCGCGGCCCACCTGGCCTCCTACGCCGGCCTCGCCCCTACGACCAAGTCCTCGGGAACCTCGATCCACGGCGAGCACGCCCCCAGAGGCGGCAATCGCCAGCTCAAACGCGCGATGTTCCTGTCCGCGTTCGCTGCCCTGCACGATCCCGCTTCCCGCAGCTACTACGACCGATGCCGGGCCCGCGGGAAGACCCACACGCAGGCCCTTCTCCGCCTGGCCCGCCACCGCATCAGCGTGCTGTTCGCGATGCTCCGCGACGGCACCTTCTACGAACCCAGAACCCCACGCCTCGCTTGACGAAAGACATAGAGGCACCCCCGTTATCTTCTTGGCGGTCCTGCAAGAGGGCCGCTGGCCTCCGGGCCCGGCATGACTGTTCCCCCCTGTCGAAGGCATGACCTGGGGGGTGGTGTCACCGGGCCCGAGGGGTGCCGTGGGAGACGCTGATGAGAGGTCCGACTACCGCCTGGCCTGGTGCAACGCGAGGCCGATTGCGGGCGGCAGGTCTGCATAACGTGGATGCGCGCGTACGGCGCCATCACCCTGGCCAGCACCGCACGAGCCCTGTTCGGGAGGATGGGTTGTACGACATCGACGACGTAGGCGTCTTCCTCGGCCTGGACGTCGGCAAGAGCGCCCACCACGGTCACGGGCTGACTTCGGCCGGCAAAAGGGTCTTCGACAAGCAACTGCCCAACAGTGAGCCGAAGCTGCGGGCTGTCTTCGACAAGCTCGCGGCGAAGTTCGGCACCGTCCTGGTGATCGTGGACCAGCCCGCCTCCATCGGCGCCCTCCCGCTCACGGTCGCCCGGGACGCGGGCTGCAAGGTCGCCTACCTGCCGGGCCTGGCCATGCGGCGGATCGCCGACCTCTACCCGGGTGAGGCGAAGACCGACGCGAAGGACGCCGCGGTGATCGCGGACGCCGCGCGGACGATGCCGCACACCCTGCGCTCGCTCGAGGTGACCGACGAGATCACCGCCGAGCTGACCGTTCTGGTCGGCTTCGACCAGGACCTCGCGGCTGAGGCCACCCGCACCTCCAACCGGATACGCGGCCTGCTCGTCCAGTTCCACCCCAGCCTGGAGCGCGTCCTGGGGCCGCGCCTGGACCACCCCGCGGTGACCTGGCTGCTGGAACGCTACGGATCTCCGGCCGCACTGCGAAAGGCCGGGCGGCGCAGGCTGGTCGAGGTGATCCGGCCCAGGGCCCCGCGCATGGCTCAGCGGCTGATCGACGAGGTCTTCGACGCGCTCGACGAGCAGACCGTCGTCGTTCCCGGGACCGGCACGCTCGACGTCGTGATCCCGTCCCTGGCCCGCTCGCTCGCCGCCGTCCACGAACAGCGACGAGCCCTGGAAGCGCAGATCGGGCAACTGCTGGAGGCTCACCCTCTTTCCCCGGTCCTGACCTCGATTCCGGGGGTCGCGGTCAGGACCGCCGCCACCTTGCTGGTCACCGTCGGCGACGGCACCAGCTTCCCCACCGCCGCCCACCTGGCCTCCTACGCCGGCCTCGCCCCGACGACGAAGTCGTCGGGGACCTCCATCCACGGCGAACACGCACCACGAGGCGGCAACCGACAGCTCAAACGCGCGATGTTCCTGTCCGCGTTCGCCGCCCTGCACGATCCCGCCTCCCGCGCCTACTACGACCGCTGCCGGGCCCGCGGGAAGACCCACACGCAGGCTCTGCTCCGCCTGGCCCGGCACCGCATCAGCGTGCTGTTCGCAATGCTCCGCGATGGCACCTTCTACGAGCCCAGAACCCCACGCCTCGCTTGACGAAAGACATAGAGGCACCCCCCCGCTCCGCCGGGGCGCCCCCGCACGCCGCTCATCACCTTCGGCACCTCGTGTCCGGCCACTTCCCGGCCGGGAAGCCGGCACCCCGCGCGATTTCCTGAGGCACTCCCCCGCGGCCCGCACCCCGTCCGCGGGCCGGAGAGCCGCGCGGTCCGCAGGCGCGTCGCACCGGGTGCCGACGCGCCTGCCCGTCCGTCCTGACACACACCGAAACCGAAAGAGACCACACAGACATGTCGTACCTCCTCCACATCGATTCCTCGGCCACTCCCGGCGACGGATCCGTCTCCCGCAAGGTCGCCCGGTCCTTCCGTGCCTCCTTCACCGGCCCCGTCATCCACCGCGACCTCGGCCTGGCACCGGTCCCGCACCTCACCGCCGAGAGCATCACCGCCCGCAGCACCGACCCCGCCCAGCACACCCCGGAGCAGGCCAAGGCGCAGGCCGTCCAGGACGAACTCATCGAGGAGTTCCTCGGCGCGAGCGCCTACCTGTTCACCGTCCCGCTGTACAACCTGACGATGCCCTCGGTGTTCAAGGCATGGCTGGACCAGATCATGGTCTTCGGCCGAACCCTGGCCATCGGCGCCACTCCACCCACCGCCGGCCGCCCCGCCACCGTGATCACCGCCCGGGGCGGCAGCTTCGGACCCGGGACCCCCAACCACGGCATGGACCACCTCGTACCGTCCCTCGAAACCATCCTCAACCGGATGCTCGGCCTGGACCTGCGCATCATCCTGCCCGAGCTCACCCACGCCCCCCACGTCCCCGCGATGGCCGACCTCATCCCGCTCCACGAGACGGCCCTGTCCACCGCACACGAACAGGCCGCCCAGCAAGGCAAACTCCTCACGAAGCGTTTCGCCGCCTGAGGCACACCCGCCCGCATGAGAACGCGGGCAGACCACCACCCCGCCCAACGGAGACCCACCCCAGCGCCTCCGTGTTGGCCGCCGCGATCAGCTTCGGCGCGCTCCAGCGCAGCTTGGTGCCGTAGCCCGGGGCGTCGGGGACGACATCCAGGCGGCCGGTGTCCGCGTCGAACGCGACCACGCGTGCGTGCCCGGCCGGCTCGGGCACAACCGCGGCGCGGATGTCGTCGAACCGGGCGAGGACGCCGCCGCCGACGGCCGGGGTGACCATGCCGCGCTCCGTCATCATCAGGGTGATCGCGGTGCCGGGTCCGAGCGGCTCGCGGCCGTCCCGTCGTACGACCTGGCCGGTACGCCGCTTCGGCTTCCTCTTGCGGGTGGCGCTGTTCTTCGCCGCCTGCTCGCAGGCGGCGACCAGGGCCTGCCGTGCGAGGTCGACGCCGCTCAGCTCGGTGGTCATGCGATCACCGCCCCCACCGTGTCGCCATCAAGGGGCCGGGCGGTGCGCTCCCGGGCGGCGTCGGCGGCCTTCGTCTCGGCGGCAACCGCATCCGCGCCGTTCGGATTCGCGAGGAACCAGCGGCGGTCCTGCCCGGTCGCGTACACCCGGCGCGCCTCCGCCCCGGCTTCCTCGGTCCGGCCCGGCACCACCAGGGCGCACCACCGGCCCTTGGGCGCCGCCAACGGCACCACCTGGAGCGCGGAGAAGACGAGAGCGGACGCGGCCGCGACCGGGTCCGCGCCAGCTCCACCGCCTGAACTGAGACCACGCGGCGCCACCTGCGCAGAGGTGACGGTGCTCCGGACGGGACCCGCAACACATCCCGCCCACGACCTCGCAAGGGATCTCGCAACCGGCTGCGCAACGCATCTCGCGCCCTACGCCGTCCACCCCGGAAGCTCCGATCCCCTCCGGTGGACCGAGCGCTGGACGCGTCAACCGGAAGGTCGTGCCTCTGGTCGCGTCCCTCGTCCCGCTCCTGGTCGCGTGTCTGGTCGCGTCGGCCTCCTTCATCGCTCGCGGGAAGCCGGAACTCCTGATCGTCCACCGACTCACAGGCTCCCCTGCACCGTCGTTCGCATCCACCCCGCCACCGTGTTCGCCGGGCACCTGGACAGCCGGGTCGCCGGGCGTGTCGCTCGCGCGCCCACGCGGTGGCCGGGCAGAGCGTCCGGGCTGCCGTCGAGCAGGGGCCCAACTGCGAGAGCTGCACCTCGGGCAGGTGCGGGGTGCCATAGGAAAGGAGGTGGTGGACGGTCGGATCAGCCATCGGACGCAGTCTTCTTCGGTTAACGGTCGGACTCGTGCTCAGATCACGGCCAGTCGCAGGCTCTCGGCGACCGCATGCGGGATGTCGACGACCGGGAACAGCGCGTTCCGGACGGTCCGTTCGGGGTCGACGACCAGGATCAGGCGCTTGTGGCGCAGTCGGCCCGCGCCGCGGAAGGTCGGCAGCCGCAGGGCCGCGGCCAGTTGGTGAGCGGCGTCGGAGAGCAGGGGGTACGGGACCGCTTCCGTCCGGGCGAACTCCGTCTGCTCGTGGACGAGTTGGGTGCTGACTCCGCGCACGTCCACGCCCGCCTTCCGGAAGTCGGGCCAGGCGTCGCGGAAGAGCCGGTTCTCCAGCGTGCAGCCGACCGCTCCGGGGATCGGCGGCTCGCCCCATTCGACTCCCGTGCCGGGATAGGTTCATGATCGCCCCGATCGGCGCGGCCACCTTCGCCGAGGCCGTCCGCATGGGCTCGGAGGTCTTCCACACCCTGCGCGGCAACCTGATCGCCGCCGGCCACAGCGTGAACGTCGGCGACGAAGGCGGCTTCGCGCCCGACCTGCGCACCGCCGACGAGGCCCTGGACTTCGTCGTACGCGCCATCGAGCAGGCCGGCTACAAGCCCGGCACCGACATCACCCTCGTCATGGACCCGGCCAGCTCGGAGTTCTTCCACGACGAGACCTACGACTACACCGGCGAGGGCATCCGCCGCACCCCCGCCGAACACGCCGACTACCTCGCCACCCTCGTCGACAGCTACCCCGTCGCCTCCATCGAGGACCCGATGGCCGAGGACGACCACGACGGCTGGCGTCACCTGACCGCCCGCCTCGGCAACCGCTGCCAGCTCACCGGCGACGACGTCTTCTGCACCAACGAGACACTGCTGCGCGCGGGCATCCGCGACGGCATCGCCAACTCGATCCTGGTGAAGGTCAACCAGATCGGCACCCTCACCGAGACCCTGGCCACCGTCGCCACCGCCCACCGCGCCGGTTACACCGTCGTCATGTCCCATCGCTCCGGCGAGACCGAGGACACCACCATCGCGGACCTCGCTGTCGCCACCGGCTGCGGCCAGATCAAGACGGGTTCGCTCTCCCGCGCCGACCGCACCGCCAAGTACAACCAGCTCGTGCGCATCGAGGAGGAACTGGGCACCCAGGCCCGCTACGCCGGCCGCGAAGCGCTCGGCTTGCGCCGGTCCGCCCCGGCATGACTCGAATCATCGCTGACATCCCGGTCTCCCTGGACGGCTTCGCCACCGGGCCCGCCGCGGGGCAGCGCAGGCGACCGTCCATTCGGCCTCGACCGCTGGACCGTCCACCTCGAACTTCAGCGTGACGAAGTGCTTGGTGATCGTCATGCGATTACTCCCCGCCCGTGCTCAGGCCCGCCTCCATCATCCCGCTCGTCTCGGCCCAGCGGCAGGGCAACTGGCCGCGGCGGCTCGTCGAGGACCAGGAGCTCGCGGCCGCCGCCGACAAGCCGCCCATCGACCGCACCAAGGGCGCACCCCTGCGTCGGCCGGGACGCGGCAGCCGGGTCCGGTCAGCGTCCCCGGCCCTGGGGGAACTGCCCGAGGTGAACCGCACGATGGACGACCGCCGCCAGGCCCCGGAGGTCCTCGGTGAAGGCATCGACGCGGATCCGGCGTCCGCTGTGCAGCCGGATCTCGCACGTAGAGCCCATGCCCCGGGCGTCGGCGAGCGGCCGGCCGTCACCGCCGGCCGTACTCACCTGCGCGACGTCCTCCCAGGGGATCACGGTGGCGGTGCCCGCCACCCGGTGGGTGAACCCCCGCTCATGAATGTCGAAGCACTGCTCCCGGGTACGGAACGCCTGCACCAGGCGCCAGATCCCCAGACCCCACCCCACCAGGCCGACCCCGAGCAGTATCCCCGCCAGCGCCGGGGCCCCCTCGGTGGTGCCCACCGACGCGATCGCCACCGGCACCCCGAAGGCCGTGCCCACAGCCCCCGCCATCAGCCAGATACCAGCCTGCCGCAGGCGTCGCGTGCCATCGGTACGGTGCTCCCGCACGAATCTCCCCAACTGCTTGGCCGCTTCCGTACGCCTCATCGGGCCCCCTCCCAGGTCGTGGACACCTCAAACTATGCCCCCACCGCCGAGCGATGCACTCTTACGGCGGGCCCTGGGCAGCACCGAGGACGTCACGCTGTGGGAGGACACCTTCGCCTGCACCCACGGCCGCAACGAGTCCATCCAGAAGGTCACCCTGCCCGAAGCGCCGTGGGGTGTTCGCTCTCGCCTCTGTCATCTCGCCCGCGCCGTCCCAGCGGATCTCAGGAACGACGGCGCCACGCCCTGGAGGAAGCGGAGCCGGCCGGGCGGCCAACAGACGCGAGGAGTGCCTCCAGCGCTGACCGGCCGGATTCACCCGCTCCCGCTGCCCGACAGGGCCTGGCGCAGGGGCCGATGAGCTTTCCCAGGCCCCGGTCGGACGGTCGGATCAGCGCAGTCCGGCGAAGAGATCGTTCTCCGGCACGGACGCGCCGGTGGCGCCCTGGACACGTACGAAGGTCTCCATGCCCATCAACTCGCCGAACCTCTCCTTGCCCATCTTGAGGAAGAAGATGTTCTCGCCCTGACTGGCGTGCGCGGCCAGCGCGTCGAACTTCTGACCGCTGAACGCGGTGGTGTCCACCCACGTGGTGATCTCATCGTCGGGGAGGCCGATCTCGGCCATCGCGGCGGCCTCGGCAGGATCCGGCTCCGGCATGTCCTCATGGAACTCGCGCATGATCTCGCCGAACCGCTGCATCCCAGAGCGGGGCATCGTCGTCCAGTACACCTTCGGTGTCAACGCGGTCATCTCCAGCGCAGCCATCGTGATGCGGTGGGCCTGGATGTGGTCGGGGTGGCCGTAGAAGCCGTTCTCGTCATAGGTGACGACCACATCGGGTCGGTAGTGCCGCATGAGTTCCGCGAGTCGGGCCGCGCCTACCTCCACGGGGGTCTGCCAGAAGGATCCGGGGGCGTCGTTGCTCGGCCAGCCCGTCATCCCGGAGTCGGCATAGTCCAGCATCTCCAGATCGCTGACCTTCAGGACGTCACAGCTCGCCTCAAGTTCTTTACGGCGCATCAAGGCGACGGCCGCCGGATCGTGCCCGGGATCGCCCGGCTTGACACCCCCCGGTCCGTCACCGCAACCGCCGTCGGTACACGTCACGAGAACCGTGCGGATGCCTTCCGCCGCGTACTGCGCGAGGACCCCTCCGGTTCCGGTGGCCTCGTCGTCGGGGTGGGCATGCACTGCCATGAGCGTCAAGGGCCGGTCAGTCATGAAAAAGTCCTCCTGCAGAAATACGTCTTGGTCCGAGTGCGCGGCGGGCATTCCGCGATCCCGGGGCCCGGATCCAGTCGGGGCGGATGACCTTGTTCCCACCCGTGCGACGCCGGTCCCTCGGTCGATGCAACATACCTGCCGGATCGGCTGTTCCCGGCACGGCCGCTTGGCCTTCCCAGGCGTGGGCGTGGGAATTCGAACGCGGCCACAGGCGCAGCGCCCAGCGCCTTCCGAGATCCGGTCCGCCTCGGGGCAGCCAGGAACAGACCGTCGACCGCGACCGCGACCGCGACCGGCCAGGCCGCCACGCCGGATTCGCCCCGCAACCGCGCGGGCCCGCTTGGAGTCGTGATCACGTGGCTGGGAAAAGGGTTGGACGGGGTGATGCTCGGGCTCGTAGCTCGCAGTGGACCGTGACACCGCCCGAGGAGGTGAGACCCATAAACGCTGTATCGATGTGGGTGCTCCCCCTTCCCGTCGCTGCCGGCGATTGACATAGGTGTCGCCGGGAGCGCCTGGACAACAAGGCACTTCCGAAAGGCAACACCTATGGACTCTCAGCAGTTCACCGCCGAGCCGTCGTCGAACGATACTGTCGAGCGCGACTTCACCGTGAGCGGCCTCCCCCGGACTCCGGTCGTCGGCCTCCGGCGCCGATCGCGCGCCCCCCATGTTCGACGTGATCATGGCCGGGTGCGGGCCGACTGGCGCGATCCTGGCCACCGAACTGCGCCACGTTCAGGTGGTGGTTGTCGGCGACGGTGCGCTCGGCGCCGCTTCGCCGCCACGCCGGACGGCGAGCTGCGCGCGTACACCGTCGCCGCGAGCGTCCTCGCCGCGCACAACTACGGACTGCGCATCTGGCCGCGTTCGGGCGCCGGCGGAGATGTCGCGTCCGCCGTGGACCACGCGCTTGACCTCGTGCACCGCACTTGGGGTGAGACCGGTGAGACGCTCGTGGTCGTGGCCAGGACCACCACCCCGATAGGGCAGATCGTCCAACGCATCGAGAGCCTGCGGACCGAGCGCGGCCGGGCCGATACCGAGTAGCGGCCGAGAGGGTACTCAGTGCCCTGGCGGGGGCCTCAGTCGCTATGGGCGACCGGCTCGGGATCGGCGTCGGCGTCGAGCGCATCGAGCACCGCGTCGCCGTTCGCCCTCGCCCACTCGGTCAGCATGTGGATCGGATCGATCAGCGTCGCCCCGAGCGGGGTGAGCTCGTACTCGACGCGGGGCGGCACCTCGGCGTAGGCGTGGCGGCGGATGAGTCCGTGCGCCTGGAGCCGTCGGAGCGTCTGGGTGAGCATCTTGCGGGAGATGCCGCCGATCAGGTCGATCAGCTCGCCATGGCGCACCGGGCCCTTGCTGAGGCCGTAGAGCACGACCGCCGTCCACTTGTCGGCGATCAGCTCGACCGTCAGACGCGCCGGACAGTCGGCGAGAAAGGGATCACCGGGACCGAAACCGCTCATGGCTCCAAAGGTACCTGCTGGTTCCTATCAGAAACCTAGTCTGAGTTCTCTCCCCCCCTCCAAAGCCAGGAGAGTCATGCGAGTCATTACCCAGCAGTCGCTCGGCGGTCCCGAGGTGCTCACCATCGTGGACGCGCCCGAGCCCCAGCCCCTCCCGACCGAGGTTCTCGTCCGCGTCAAGGCGATCGGGCTGAACCCGCTGGAGGCGCTCCTGCGCGCCGGTGAGTTCCCCCCGATGCTCGGTCGGCCGCCGTTCATCCTCGGCTGGGACATCAGCGGCGTGGTCGAGGAGGGGTCGCTGACGTATCGGTTCAGGCCTGGCGACGAGGTGTTCGGGATGCCGCTGTTCCCGCGGGCGGCGAGCGCGTACGCCGAGGTCGTGGCGGCGCCGGCGTTGCACCTGGTCCGCAAGCCGGCGTCGCTCTCGCACGTCGAGTCGGCGGCGCTGCCGGTCGTCGGGCTGACGGCGTGGCAGGGCCTCGTCGACCTCGGCGGCGTGACCGAGGGCGACCGTGTCCTGGTCCACGGCGGTGGTGGCGGGGTCGGCCACGTCGCGATCCAGATCGCGAAAGCGCTCGGTGCGCACGTGATCGCGACCGCCGGCGGGAACAAGCGGAAGTTCGTCGAGGGGTTCGGCGCCGACGAGGTGATCGACTACACGGCGGTCGACTTCGCCGAGGCGGTTCGCGACATCGACGTCGTGCTCGACACGATCGGCGGCGACACCGTCGAGCGGTCGCTCGAAGTGCTCCGCCCGGGCGGTCACTTGGTGACGGCGGTCGCCGAGGGGGATTCGGAGCTCGTCGCCAAGTACGAGGCGGCCGGCATGCGCTTCAGCGGCATCGCGGTCGACCCCGATCCGGTCGCCCTGCGAGGTCTCGTCGAACTCGTCGAACAGGGCAGGCTCCGGGTCCATGTGCAGGAGACGTTCCCGTTCGAGGGCGTCGCCGACGCGCACCGGCTACTCGACGGCGGGCACCTCCAGGGCAAGCTTGTCCTCACCGTCTGATCCCCGTCGTGGGGCCTCGCATGAGCGAGGCCCCCTGACGAACGGCTGGTAACCTCCCGCCTCTGGCGATCACCATGTCCGCCGAGACCGTAAAACGGTGGACAGCCCTCCGGTGCTGGGCGAGCATCTCCGCGATGAATAACGAACCTCTCCCCCTCCCCAAACGTGTCCGCTTCGTCGAGCTCAGCGCGAAGGCGCTGCGGGCGCTTGCCGACGGTGACCTCGCCGGCGGCAGCGCCGAGGCCGGGATCGCCCTTGACGAATACTTCGTCCGCGACCGGGCTCGCTGGGTCTTCGGCTATCGCGCCGACCAGCTCGCCGCGGACCCGTCCGCCGCGCCCTGGATCACGCGGATCGCGGTGTCCGAGCCGGACGAAGCTGTCGTCGGCTACGCCGGGTTCCACGGACCGCCGGACGAGGCCGGCATGGTCGAGGTCGGCTACACCGTCGTGCCCGGGTACCGCCGCCAGGGCTACGCCCGCGCCATGCTGACGGCGCTGCTCGTCAGGGCCGTCGCCGAACCCGGCATCACGACCGTGCGAGCCGCTATCAGCCCCGACAACAACGCCTCCCTGGCCACCATTGCGGGCTTCGGTTTCACGCGCGTCGGCGAGCAGTGGGACGAGCGCGACGGGCTCGAGATCGTCTTCGAGGTCCCGGTAGACGCGATTCAAGCCGAGCAGCTTTACGGCCTCGGCGGACATGGTGATCGTCCCGGTCGAGCCGTGACATGAGAAGAGCCGCGCGGGTTGGGTGAGTTGAAGCTGACCTGACGGCCGGACCTCTTCAACCGCCTCAACCGAGGCAGTCACGTCACTCGTCAGGTGCTACTTCCATGATCGGGAGTTACACCGGTACAGACCCGCCTCGGGTTGCGGCGTTCAGCCGGCGGTGTCGGATGCCGGTGTCGGCTGGGGCCGGGGCTGGGTGAGGTTGTCCATGATCAGGCCGAGGGTGAACTCGAACCGGTCGTGTCCGGTGCCGGAGGTCAGCTCAGCGGCATAGCGTCGGGTCTGCGGAAACGTGTCGGCCGGCAGCGCGGTGAACCGGCGGATCAGCTCGTCGCGGCCAAGGACCCATTCCTGGTCCGGGTGTTTCCGCCGCTGCTGGACCAGTGACTGCTCCAGGGCGTAGGCGCTGACGTAGAGGGACAGGGCGTCGAGCACCCAGGCGGCGCTCTGCGGTTCGATTCCGCCGGCGAGCAGGATCGCCAAAAGCCCTTCTCTGACCCGCAACGTGGAGAGATTGGTCGGGACTACGCCCAGCGCGGCACGGGAGACTCCGGGGTATTTCAGGTACTGGTCGCGGATCTGCGCGTACACGTCGAGGATCTGCTTGCGCCACGTGGCCGGGTCCGGTTCGGGCAGCGCGACCTCGGAGCAGAGCCGGCCGACGAGCAGATCGTCGATGTCCTCTTTGCTGACGATGTGCGCGTACAGCGACGACGGTCCGGTGCCGAGCACCGCGGCGACTCGACGGATGGTCAGTGCGTCGTAGCCCTCGGTGGCCACGACTTGCAGGGCGGCGTCGGTGATCCGATCGACCGTGATGGGCTTCTTGCGTGGTGACGCCGCTGCGGGCTCCCCAGCGGGCTGGGCGTGACGAGCTGCTCGGCGTTGCCGGGGATCGGAGGGCATACCGATCACTATAGCTTGACACGATCTAAGTTCGCTAAGTAGATCTTAGATCGTGCCAACAGAACTAAGTTCGTATCGGCGTGGTTCGCGCACCCCTGCTCAGGTCCTGAGCAGGGTTCGGAAAGTCTGTTCAGGAGGTGTGTGATGCGAGTTTCCGTGGTCGGAGCCGGTCTGGGAGGTCTGTGCTTGGCACAGGGTCTGCGTGGTGCCGGGATCGAGACCGACGTGTACGAGCGGGACCCGGCGATCACCGCGCGGTTCCAGGGCTACCGGCTCTTGCTGAGCCCGGTAGGGCTCGAGGCGCTGCGCGGCTGTCTGCCGCCGCGCTGGCACCCGCTGCTGGACGCGATCGTCGGTGACGCCTATGCCGAGCGGCTGGTCCTGGACCCGCAGCTGAACCGGATCGGCGAACTCGGCCCCGGCAAGACCGGGATCGTGATCGACCGGCAAGTGCTGCGGCACCTGCTGGTGACCGGACTCACCGTGCGCACCGGGGCCGCGCTGACCGGCTACGACGTACTGGACGACGGCAAGGTCGAAGCCCGGTTCGCGCACGGCGACCCGACCACCGCCGACCTGCTCGTCGGGGCGGACGGGGTCGGCTCCGCCGTCCGCGCGGTGCTCTCGCCGCAGACCACCGCGACCGACACCGGCGCCCGGTTCGTCATCGGCCGTACGCCGCTGACCGAGCGCTTTGCCACCCTGGCGCCGGCCTTCGGCTCGAAGATCGCCGGGGACGGGGTGAGCCTGATGCTCGGAGCGATGCGTTTCCGTACCCCGCCCAAGCAGGCGGCCGAGGAACTGGCACCCGAGGTGACCCTCCCCGATATCCGCGACTACGTGCGCTGGGCCATGCTCCTGCCACCGAACGGCTCGCTCGGCGCCCCGACCGCGCAGGAGGCCGTGCTGTCCAGGATGGAGGGCTGGCATCCGGACCTGCAGGCGCTCATCGAGCAGGCCGACCCGGACAACAGCACCCTGCTGTCCATCCGGGTGGTCGAGCCCCGCGAGCGCTGGGCGCCCGGTCCGGTCACGCTGCTCGGAGACGCCATCCACGCCACCTCCCCGACCGGCGGCAACGGTGCGAACACCGCCCTGCGCGATGCCGACCTGCTGCGCCGCTGCCTGATCGAGACCGTCGAGCGCCGCCAAGACCTCCTCGGCGCGGTCGGCGACTACGAGCGGCAGATGTTCAAGTACGGGGGCGAGGCCGTGCGCCACAGCCTCGCCGCGCTACCCGCCTTCGTCCCGAACCCGGAACGACCCGAGCGGGCATAGGTTCAGAACCTCCCAGGCCGCTGTGGGCGAGCGCGGTGAGGCGATGCGGTCGGAGACGGCGATCGGAGCCCGCTGGGACAGGCCGTACTGGCGGGTGCTCGGGCAGCGGCGCGGTGCAGCCCGAGCACCCTGGGACGTGCGGGTCAGCCGCCCTGACCGATGCCCCCGATCGGGCCGACCTTCACCGGGGAGCCGGCGCCGTCCGTGACGGGCAGCGTGCCGCCGCCCGGCCAGTCGAGGGTGACCGACTTCGTCTCGTTCGGCGGGGTCACCACCAGCCCCGTGACGCGGACGCCGGAGCCGCCCGACTCGTTGATCGGGTAGTTGACGCCGAAGTACGTCGACTCCCCGTCCTTGAGGATGTGCGGGTCGGCCGGCTCACCACTGCGCTTCGCGGACAGCGCCCCCTCGCTGGTCTTCAGGTCGACGCCCGCGAACCCGGAGATCGTGCAGTCCCGGCCGCCACCGTTCTTCAGCGTCACCGCGACGGTGCCCTCGCCGTCGCCGCCGATGGTGCGGTCCGCCGCCGTGACCTCCAGCTCGTCGGTGCGGCACTTGCCGACCTTGCCGTTCTCGTTGGAGCCGGTCCCGGCGGCCGTGCCCTGCCCGCCGGAGTCCTTCCCGGCGGAGTCCTTCCCGCCGCCCTGATCCGAACCGCCCGAGCCCGAACCGCCGCCCGAGGAAGACGCGCTGGACGCGGAGGACGACGGGTCGCTCTGTCCCGAGCCGTCATCGTCGTTCTGGCAGGCCGTGAGCGAAAGGCCCGCAGCAACGACCAGGGCGGCGAAGGTGAGCTTGTGAACGCGCATCGTTTCTTCCTCAGTATCGGTTGGGGGTGCCGGCCGCTCGGTACACGTCGGTACGAGCGAGCGTTTCTGATCAGCAGGAGCCGCCCGCCCCGGCGAACGTTCCGCCCAATCGCCCCTCTGATACATCCCTGTTACACACACAGCCAGGCGCAATGCGGACCACCACCGGTCACACCCCGCCCGCGCTGCCCCTCCCGCACCCCTCCCCCGCCGCCGTCCGGCGCGGGAAACGGGGCTCGGACGCCGGGCGCCACAATGCTCCGGGGCACTCCGCCGACTGGCCGGGACGGCGGTTCCTGCCACCGTTCCTCACCTGTTCGCGGCCGCCGCCCGCTGGGACGGACCTGTAACCCGGCGGATCTTGACCACAACAGTGGGCATACCCGTCGAGCGAAGCGCACCGCCCACGAGCCGGGTGACGAACACGCCCACAACGGACCGCCCCCGATGGACCCGCTGATCCCGCACCACCCGGCGCTCCCAGGCACCCGGTACGTACGCCGACCCGGCACGCTTCCGCCCCTGTTCGATCCGCTCCATCGCCTCCCGCAGTCCTGCCGTCATCGCGCGGGCCCGCGCGGGACGGACTCCGCTATGCCCGGGCGAGTTCGCGCACTGTTGCCATGTCGCTGAAGGGGAGCAGTTTTTCACCGACGATCTGGTGCGGCTCGCTGCCTTTGCCGGCGATCAGGACGATGTCGTCCGGGCCCGCGGCGGACAGGGCGAAGGCGATCGCGCGACGGCGGTCGGTGAACCGTTCGAACGGTGTGCCGGTTGCCGTGAGACCGGGGGTGATCTGGTCCAGGATCGCCTCGGGGTCTTCGTTGCGGGGGTTGTCGGAGGTGAGGATGCACAGGTCGGAGTGGGTCCCGGCAATCTCCCCCATTTCGGCCCGCTTGGTGGTGTCACGGTCCCCGCCACAGCCGAAGACGGTGATGACACCGCCGGGGGCGAAGCCCCGGATGGTGGTCAGGACCTTGTCCAGGGAGTCCGGTGAGTGGGCGTAGTCCACGATCACCGATGTGCCGCGCGGGGTCTGAAAGCGTTCGAACCGGCCCGGGACCGGGGGCATCCGGTCGAGCGCGGCGACCAGGCCGCCCAGGTCGTGCCCCAGGGCGTGGCAGGCCGCCACGGTGGCCAGCGCGTTGGCCACCGAATACCGGCCCGGTACGGGAATCGCCGCCGGATACTTGCGGCCGTCGTGGTGCAGGACGAACCGCGTGCCGGAAGCATCCACGGTGAGCTCGGTGGCCCGGTAGTCCGCCGCCTCGGTGTCGATGCCGTAGGTGGTGACCGCGCCGGGCATCATCGTCTGGATCCCGGCGCCCACCGGATCGTCGGCGTTGACCACCGCGCGCCGGCACCGGCCCTGGAACAGGCGAAGCTTGGCGTCCCGGTAGTTCTCCATCGTTCCATGATCGTCCAGATGATCCTGCGTCAGATTGGTGAAGACCCCGACGTCGATGAACGCGCAGTCCACCCGGTGCGTCAGCAGGGCCATCGACGTGGCCTCCAGTACCACGCTGCCGGCCCCGCGGTCGCGCATACAGCCCAGCAGGTACTGCAAATCCGGCGACTCAGGCGTGGTCAGTACCGACCTCGGCATCAAGATCGGCTCGTCGCCGATCCGGCTGCCGGCCGTCCCGATGACCCCCACCGTCGCGCCCTCGGAGAGCCGCAACACTGACTCGACCATGTACGACACCGACGTCTTCCCGTTGGTGCCGGTGATCGCCACCATGTCCATCTGCCGCCCCGGCTCGCCAAAATAGCGGGAGGCGACGACCGCGGCTGCCGTCCGGGTATCCGGCACCCGCACGGCGCACACACCCGCCGCCGACATCGGAAGATCGGGTGCCCCGCCGTCGACAAGTACCGCCGCCGCGCCGCGCGCGAGGGCCGGTCCGACGGAGCCGGGACCGCCTCCACGGTGCCCGGGCACCGCGATGAACAGCGAACCCGGCGTTACCCGGCCGGCATCGAAGGTCGTGCCCGCGGTGATCCACGTCGTCTCCGGGTCGCCCTGGAGAATGTGGTGGTCGTGCCCGGCCAGCAGCTCACTCAGCTTCACAATGATCCCTTCGAAGGTGGCTCGGCCCGGTCGCGCGGCCGTCGCCAGGCGGCAGCACCGACGGAGCGCCGGAAGCTGCGGTGATGACGTGGAGCGGTGGGCGGGGACATGCCCGATGAGAGCCGGACGCGACAGCTCAGCCCGGCAGGCGATGTCCTGCGGTGTTCTCGGAAGTGCGGCGAGCCAGGGCAGGTGCCGTGAGAATCGCTAGCCGTGGCCGTGCAACGCGCTGCGGCCGGTCTGTGGCGCCCGGGCGTCAGCCGCGGTCGCCAAGCCGACGGCTGCCGGACCCGAAGCGGCCGGGCACAGCGCACCGGTGGCCTGCTGCAGGCACTCCCTCACGGCACGTGTGCGACCCATGAGCCGAGTGTACGTTCACTCGAGCGGCTCGAAACCCGCCGCCGGGGCGCAGCCGGGCCGGTGGGCCGCTCGCCACCGTCTACGACGCGGCGGAAAACCCAGCCGGCTGAGCGACCGAGCGGTTCGGCCCGCTGGCGGACCAGCGCGATCTGTAGCCCCCCTTGACGCGTGCGCCACGAGAGCGCGCCGCACACATCAAGCGGCAAAGTTCGCGCCCTGCTTCGACGGCGAGCGCGACATGTTCGAGATCCAGTACCCGGGGCTGGTCGCCGGTGAGGTGGTGCCGCGCGATTGGGACACGCTCGTCGCGATGCACGCCGAGACCGTACGTGCCCAGTTCGGCGACCTGCGGATCGCGCTCCTCGGGCACTCCATCGGCGGGTGCACCGCGCAGGCCGTCGCCGCCAAGTCGATCGAGCTGGGCAGCCCGCCCGCCGGCCTGGTGCTGGGCGACACCTATCCGGTGACGGAGGCGAACTCGTCGCAGGACTGGTTGCTGGACCTGCCCGCCAGCCGGGTGACGCGAGCCGGCGTGCAGTTCGAGGAACTCACGGGCGACACCCCCTGGCGGCCATGGGCGCCTACAACAGGATGCTGGTGGAGAGCGACTGGCGGCCGAGTCCGCTGCCGGTTCCCACCCTGCTGGTGCGAGCGCTGGACCCGATGCCGCTGATGCGCACCGACGGCGCCACCGACGACTGGCGCTCGACCTGGCCACAGCCGCACGACGCGGTGGACATCCCCGGAAATCACGAAGAGCTGCCCTACGAACAGGTGGAGGCGTTCACCACCGGGATCCGCGAGTGGCTTCATCAGACGTTCGACCGTTGACGAACCCGATGACCGGCACCGCCCTGGCCGTAAGGGTGAGCCCCGGCCGTGACACTGGAAAGGACCCCATGACCGCACCGAACCGTCCGCCACTGCTGCTCGTCGGCAGCGGGAATCGCCACTACCGCGCATACCTGTTCGCCGCCCTACGACCACACTTCAGGCTATGGCTGATCGACTCGGCCGACTCGACCTGGCCGCACGATTACGTCGAGGGCGTCACGGTCGCGGACACCCTCGACGCGGACGCCCTGATCGCCGTGGCACGCCAGGTCACGGCGTCCTTCCCGGCGCGTGGCGTGCGGACCTTCGACGAGTCGCTGGTGTGCCCGGTCGCAAGGGTCGCCGAGGAACTCGGCCTTCCCGGCAATCCGCCGGAGACGGTACAGACCTGCCGGGACAAGGCCAGCAGCAGAGCGGTCCTCGACGCCGCCGGAGTACCGCAGCCGATCTCGCGCACGGTGGCCTCCGCCGAAGAGGCGGTGGCCGCGGCCGAGGAGATCGGCTACCCGGTCGTGGTCAAGGCCCGCGGACTGGCCGGCAGCCTCGGCGTACTGCGAGTCGACGACCCGACGGCGGTCTCCGACGCGTACGCGACCGCGAGCGGAGCGGTCTGGCCCGGCATTCCCCGGTACGAGGAAGACGTCCTGGTCGAAGAGTTCCTCACCGGACCGGAGATCAGCATCGACGCGGTGATCAGCCAAGGCGTCTGCACACCGTTGGTGATCGCGCGCAAAAGGACCGGATTCGCCCCCTTCTTCGAGGAGACGGGGCACACCGTCGACGCGGACGACCCGCTGTTCGACGACGCCGCGCTGCTCGGCCAGCTGGACCTGGTGCACAAGGGCATCGGCCTCACCGAGGGCGCCACTCACACCGAATTCAAGCTGACCAGCCGCGGCCCGAGGCTGGCAACGCCCGCATCGGCGGGGACTTCATTCCGCGGTTGGGCATGCTGTCCTCCGACGCACCGCCGCCATCCGATTCCTCTATCCGGCCGCCGGCTGCGAGGTGGTCGACACCGTCGTACACGACGACCGGTTCGGCCCCACGATCCGCGAAGCCCTCGGCGCCGTCGCTGCGGGGACGAATCTCTGGCTGCCCCCACACGCCTACCAGACGCGATCCCGATACGGGCACGTCATCGCGGTCGGCGCGGACGCCGGTCAGGTAGTAGCAGACCTGGACGGCGCGGAAGACCTGGTCACGCTGCGGAGCAAGCCGCAGAGCACCTGAGCGGCCGGCTCCGCTGCTCAGCGATCGGATCGCGATTCCTCATCGGCAGCCGAGTCGTCGCGGGGTGTCGGGCGGCACATCGTAAGAAGCCATGGGTCCGCAGTCGGTCCCGGCGTGGTCGGGGTCCAGTCCGCCGGGTGTGGCGCAGCAGCGTGGTGAAGCCTTCCGCGGCACCGGCCGGGTCTCCCGCCTCTCCCTGCCAGTGGTGGAGGCCGTGCCGGGCAGCGAGCGTGTCGGCGTGGACAGCGCCGACCCGGAGGCCGCAAGGGCCGGCAGCCTCGTCGCGGAACACCCCGCCTCGGGGGAAGGTGGCCGATTTCGGTCGGGTAAAAGCCGGATTTCCTGCGGTCGAACCCCTTCACCCCTGCTGTGCATCCACTGTATACACGGTATATGAACCGAGAAGACAGAGGTCGTCGCGGTGACGCCATGGCGCCGGACGCGCTCACAACCGAGCTGCGCCGGCTGATCGTCGAGGGCGTCTACCCGCCGGGTCACCGACTGGTCCAGGACGAACTCGCCGACCGTTTCGGAGTGAGCCGCATCCCGCTGCGGGAGGCCATGCGCACCCTCGCGAGCGAAGGCCTGCTGCGCTCGACCCCGGGCCGCGGCACGTTCGTGACGGTGCTGGACCTGGACGAGATCGACGAGATCTACAACCTGCGGCGGCTGATCGAGCCGAGCTTCGCCGAGCACGTCACCGAGCGGGTCTCCCGGCGCGACATCAGCCGGTTCGACGAGATGGCCACCGCGATAGAGCAGGCTGCCGGGACCGGCGCCGACGTCTGGTCGCGCACGAACCTCGCCTTCCACCTGGACATGTACCGGCTGTCCCGGCTGCCCATGCGCTACGAGATCATCTCGCAGATGTACCACCGGCTGGAGCCGTACTCCCGGTTCTACGTCCACGGCACCTCGGCGTACGGCCGGGTCCACCACGAGCACGCCGCGATGGTCCAGGCGCTGGCCGACGGGGACGCGGAGGAGCTGGCCCGGCAGATCACGGCCCATATCGACGGCGGCCAGGAAGGGCTGCACGCGGCCTGGGAGAACAGCAGCGGCGCCCTGCAGGCGTACTGGGCGGAGTCGGCCCAGTGACCGCGCTCGCGCTCAACACCGATGTGGGCGAGGGGTTCGGGGTCTGGGGGCCGGCCGACGAGGGCGAGTTGCTCGACCAGGTCAGCGCGGCCAACGTGGCCTGCGGGTTCCACGCCGGCGACCCCGACATCCTGCGCCGCACCTGTGAGGCGAGCGCCGCCCGGGGCGTGGCGATCGGCGCTCAGGTCTCCTACCGCGACCTGGCCGGTTTCGGCCGCCGCTTCATCGACGTACCGCCGGCCACCCTG
Source organism: Streptomyces hygroscopicus (assembly GCA_002021875.1). NCBI lineage: Bacteria > Bacillati > Actinomycetota > Actinomycetes > Kitasatosporales > Streptomycetaceae > Streptomyces > Streptomyces hygroscopicus. The sequence goes on along the minus strand of CP018627.1, from coordinate 11,218,993 downwards.
GTCAACGAACTGCTGTACCAGATGGGCGCGTTGGAGGTGTTCGCCCGTCTCGCGGGCGGTCGCGTCGGCTATGTGAAGGCCCACGGCGCGCTCTACAACGCGGCGGCCCGGCACACCGGGCACGCGGCCGCGATCGTCGAGGCGGTCGCCCTGTACGACGCCGGGTTGCCGCTGCTGTGCCAGCCGGGCACCGCCGTGTGGGAGCGGGCGGTGGAGGCCGGGGTGCGCCCGCTGGCCGAGGGGTTCATCGACCGCGGCTACACCGACGATGGGCTGCTGGTGCCCCGCTCCGCGCCGGGCGCCCTGATCACCAACCCGGCCGAGGCGGCCGAACGCGCCCTGCGGATGGCGGAGTCGGGGACGGTGGTCTCGGTTACCGGCACGGTCGTACGGATCGCCCCGGACGGCGGGGAGCTGGCCGCGCTGTGCGTGCACAGTGACACCCCCGGCGCGGCCGGGCTGGCCGCCGCCGTACGGGAGGCGCTGGCCTCGGGCGGGATCGCGGTGGGCCCGCCCGGTGCCACCGCCGGCCTTCAGGTGGCGGAGGCACGGTCATGACGCCCGCCGAAACGATCCTTCGGCGCGCCGGTGACCGGGGCTGGCTGATCGAGTGCGCGGGTCTGCGCCCCGCCGAGGTCGCCACCTCGATCCGCGCCCAGCCCTGGGCGTCGGGGCTGCGGGAGGTCGTGCCCGCCGCCACGACCGTGCTGGTGGTGGCGGAGACCGCCACCGGGATGGGGAAGCTCGCCGCCGGGCTGCGCACCGTGCTCGACCAGTCCGGCGCTCACCGCGCCGGACCGCCACCGGGCCGGCGGATCGTGATCCCGGTCCGCTACGACGGACCGGACCTGCCCGAGGTCGCCGAACGCCTCGGACTGGCTCCGGGGGAGGTCGCGCGGCGGCACGGCGCGAGGGAGTACCGGGTCGGCTTCTTCGGGTTCGCGCCCGGCTTCGCCTATCTGGACGGCGTACCGGAGAGCCTCCGGCTGCCCCGGCTGTCCAGCCCGCGGCCGAGGGTGGCCGCCGGGGTGGTGGCCATCGCCGGGAACCAGACGGTCGTCTACCCGGGCGGAACCCCCGGCGGCTGGCACCAGATCGGCGTCACCACCACCCGGCTGTGGGACGTGACCGCCGATCCGCCGAACCGGCTCGCGATCGGCGACCGGGTCGTCTTCGAGGCGGTGACGCCATGACGGTCACCTCCGCCGCCCCGGGGCGCCGGGTCCTCCCCCGGCACCGTCCGCCCGGCCCCGGAGCCGGCCCGGAGCCCGCCGTGCTGACGGTCGTCGAGGCGGGGGCGGCGACCAGCGTGCAGGACCTGGGCCGCCCGGGGATGGCCCATCTGGGCGTCCCCGCCTCCGGCCCGGCCGACCGGCGCAGCTTCCGGCTCGCCAACCGGCTGGCCGGCAACCCGGAGAACACCCCGGCCCTGGAGGTCACCCTCGGCGGCCTCGCGATCACCCTCTCCAGCACCCGCCATGTGGCGGTCACCGGGGCCCCGGCGCCGCTGGCGGTCGACGGGGTGCCGGTCGACGGCGCGCCGCGGCTGCGGCTGCGCGCCGGATCAGTGCTCACGATCGGCCGCCCCTGGGCGGGCTGCCGCAGCTACCTCGCCGTCTCCGGCGGGATCGAGGCGGACCGGGTGCTGGGGTCGGCCTCGCGCGACTCCCTCACCGGGCTCGGCACCGCCCCGGTGCGCACCGGGGCGGAGTACGGACTGGGTCCGGTACGTCCGGTTCCGGCCATCCCGCTGGAACTGGCGTTCAGCGTCGTCCCGAGCGGTGGCCCGGTCACCGTCCGGTTCCGCTGGGGTCCGCGGCACGAGCTGTTCGACGCCGCGGACCGGCACCGGCTCACCACCACGCCCTGGCAGATCTCCGCCCAGTGCGACCGGGTGGGCGCGCGGCTGACCGGACCGCCGCTGGCCATCGGCTCGGTCGACCTGCCCAGCGAGGGTACGGTGCGCGGCGCCATCCAGGTGCCTCCGTCGGGCGAGCCGATCGTCTTCCTCGCCGACCATCCGGTCACCGGCGGCTACCCCGTCATCGGGGTGGTCACCGACGCCGACATCGATCTCGTCGGCCAGACCCTCCCCGGGGACGGGCTGCGGCTCGCCCCCGTCCACTGAAACTCCCTGAAACCCCTTGAGGAGATACCGAACATGACCGCTCAGTCCCCCTCCCTCGTCCCCTTCCACCTGGCCATCCCGGTGGACGACATCGCGGCCGCCCGCGAGTTCTACGGCAAGGTGCTCGGCTTCGCCGAGGGCCGCTCGGACACCAAATGGATCGACTGGAACTTCGGTGGCCACCAGGTCGTCACCCACCAGGTCGGCGACGGCCCGTCGGGGACGCCGCGCGACGGCATCGCCGGGACCAACCCGGTCGACGGCCACCAGGTGCCGGTGCCGCACTTCGGCCTGGTGCTCCCGGTACCGGAGTTCAAGAAGCTGGCCGAGCGGCTCACCGAGGCGGGCACTCAGTTCGTGATCGAGCCGTACGTCCGCTTCCAGGGCGAGCCCGGTGAGCAGTGGACGATGTTCTTCCTCGACCCGGCGGGCAACGCTATGGAGTTCAAGGCGTTCGCCGACCTCGGACAGCTCTTCGCCGTCTGATTCTTCGCCGTCCTCGCCGTCCTCGCCGTCCGACCGGCGAGCGGCGCCCGGCCCGGAAGGACGACGGTCATCAGCAGGAGGACTGGTCCCGCGGATGACCGTCGCGCGGGCCCCCGGCGCCGTACCAGCGGCACTGACAGCACATCCCAGCCATAGGACATGTCAGACCCGGAGGAACCCATGACGAGCGTATCAACGGCCCCCGGAAACACCGGGGACGCGGCCTCCACGGCCGCCGTGACCGCCGCAGCGCGGGGCGGTCCGCGCCGGGCGGCGCTGGCGGCGGCCGCCGGCACCGCCATCGAGTACTACGAGTTCGGCGTCTACAGCTATCTGGCCGTGGTCATCGGCCCGCACTTCTTTCCCGGGGACGACCCCACCGCCGCCCTGCTGGCCACGCTCGCGGTGTTCGGCAGCGCGTTCCTGATGCGGCCGCTGGGCGGCATTCTGCTCGGCCGGCTCGGAGACCGCGTAGGCCGCAAGCCCGTACTGATCCTCACCGTGATCGGGATGGGCGGCGCCACCGCCGCCGTCGGGCTGCTGCCCACGGCCGAGACCGTCGGCGTGGCCGCGCCCGCCGCGCTGCTGGTGGTGCGGCTCGTGCAGGGGTTCTTCGCGGGCGGTGAGGTGACCGGTTCGGCCACCTACCTCGCCGAGTCGGCCCCGGCTGGGCGGCGCGGCTTCTTCGGGGCCTTCACCCCGGTCGGGGTGGCCCTCGGCGGCGGGGCCGCGGCACTGGTCGCGGGCGTCACCACGACCGCGCTGAGCGAACGCCAGCTCGACGCCTGGGGGTGGCGCATACCGTTCCTGCTCTCGCTCCCGCTGATCGCCGTCGCCCTCATCGCCCGCAACCGGCTCGCGGACTCCGAGAGTTTCCTCGCGGCGAAGTCGGAGCAAGCCACCGCCAAGGCGCCGCTGACCGAGGTGTTCACGCGGCACCGCGGACCGGTGCTGAAGGTGACCCTGCTGGCCATCGGCTCCAACTGCGGCTACTGGGTCGGCCTGATCTTCATGAACATCTACCTGACCACCGACCTCGGCTACCCCAAGGACTCCACTTTCTGGATCATGAGCGGAATCAGCCTGTTCGTGGCCGCCCTGATGCCGGTGTGCGGGGCACTGTCGGACCGGTGGGGCCGCAAGCGGCTCATCACCATCGGCTTCGCCGGATACGCGATCCTGGTCCTCCCCGCCATGCTGGTCATGGGGCTGGGCAGCTTCCCGCTCGCCGTCGCGGCCATGGTGGTGCTGGCCCTGCCGATGCCGGTCGTACAGTCCGTCACGTACCCGACGTACGCCGAGATGTTCCCGACCCGGGTGCGGTACACCGGGCTCTCGTTCAGCTTCAACATCGGCACCATCGTCGGCGGTGGGCTCAGCCCCTATCTGGCCACCTGGCTGATCTCGGCCACCGGCAGTCTGCTCGCCCCGGGCTTCCTGCTGATGTCGGCCGTGGTCATCGCCCTGCTGACGCTGCGCACCGTCACCGAATCCAGCCAAGGGGAACTGGCATGACGGCCGCCGTGCGGCCCGGCCCCGCCTCTTCCGGAGATGGCCTTCCCGGGGACGTCCCCGCCACCCCGGCGGCGTTGCGGCGCCTGGTGGCGGACGGCCGGTGGACCGGGCCCACGGCCGGTCTGCTGGACGGCTACCAGCAGGCCAACCTCGTGATCGTCCCGCGCGACCTCGCCTTCGACTTCCTGCTGTACTGCACCCGCAACCCCGCGCCCTGTCCCGTCCTCGCCGTCACCGAACCCGGCGACCCGGTGGTGCGGCTGGGCACCACGGTCGCCGACCTGCGGACGGACCTGCCGCGCTACCGGGTCTGGCACAACGGCGAACTGACCGCCGAACCGCACGACATCACCGCCCACTGGCGCGCGGACGCGGTCGGCTTCCTCCTCGGCTGCAGCCACACCTTCGAGGGACCGCTGCGCGCGGCGGGCGTCCCGGTCCGGTACGCGCCTCAGTCGGCGGCGCCGCCCGTCTACGTCACCGACATGGCCACCCGCCCCGCCGGGCGGCTGTCCGGACCGTTGGTGGTCAGCATGCGCGCGATACCGGCCCGGCTGGTGGCGCGCGCCGTCGAGATCACCGCCCGTTATCCGGCCGGGCACGGGGCGCCGGTGCACATCGGCGATCCGGCGACGCTCGGCATCGCCGACCTGGCCCGGCCGGACTTCGGCCCCTCCCCCGTCATCGAGGAGGGCGACGTCCCGGTGTTCTGGGCCTGCGGGGTGACACCGCAACTGGCGCTCCCCACGGCACGGGCGCCGTACACCATCGCCCACTACCCGGGCCACATGTTCGTATTCGACCACACCGTCGACGCGGGCCCGGAGCCGGAGATGCCCGACGGGGCGCCACGGCGGGTGCCGCGGTAGCGCCGGAAGGAAGTCGTCACGCCGCACGCGATCAACACCGGCTACCAGACCCTCGGCAGCGACCCCGGGCGCTGCCCGCTTCCCCGCCCTCTTCGACAACCAGCCGATCGTCCTCGACAGCGTCCAGGCCGCCGAGGCCGCCCACATCCTCGGCGCCCGCCGCGTGGTCCCCGTCCACTACGACAGCTGGGTGCACTTCACCGAAGGCCACGACGGCCTGACGGCCGCCTTCACCGCCGCCGGGCTCGCCGACCGGCTCGACCGGGGGCACAACTGACCCGGGGCGCCTGGAGCAACAGTGAAAGCGGCGGAATCTCTCCCGCGCCGGTCGACCCACCGGGGCCCGGCACGCGGCCGGGCCCCGCACCTGCGCGGGAAACGGCTCAGACGACCACGACCCGGCGCCCGCGCGTGTGACCGGCCTGGCTGTCGATGTGCGCCGCCGCGGCCTCGGCGAGCGTGTAGGACTTCTCGACCGGGATGTGGAGCTTCCCCCGCGAGATGAGACCGGCCGCCTCGGCCAGCGCTTCCGGCACGCTCCCGGCCACACCGGAGAACCGGACGCCGAACTCCGGCGCACCGAGATCCGCGATGGAGACCACCCTCTGCGGATCCCCGGTCAGCTCGACTAGCTCATGGATCACCCCCGAACCGGCCAGATCGAGCGCCGCGTCGACACGGCCGAGCCGGCGCACCCGCTCCACCCAGCCCTCGCCGTACGTCGTGGCCACGGCACCCAGACTCCGCAGATAGTCCTGGTTCGCCGCCCCGGCCGTGCCGATCACCGTGATGCCGCGCTCGCGCGCGATCTGCAGCACCGCCGATCCGACTCCCCCGGACGCACCACTGACCAGCAGCGTCTGCCCGGGCTCCGCACCGACCTCGCGGATGATGCGCAGCGCGGTCTCCACCACGGACGGGTACCCGGCCGCCTCCTCGAACGACAGACCCCCGGGCATCCGGGCCCACGCCGACAGCACGGCGAACTCGGCATAGGTGCTCGACCCTTCGCCGAACACGCGGTCACCGACCCCGACTCCTTCGACCCCCGCACCGACCTCATCCACCACCCCGGCGGCATCCAGCCCGACCCCGGCGGGCAACTCGACCGGATGGGCCCCCAGTACCTGGCCCTCACGGATCCTCCAGTCGACGGGATTCACACCCGCCGCCCGCACAGCGATACGTACCTGGCCGGGGCCCGCATGGGGCTCCTCGGCGTCCACGAGTTGCAGAACATCCGGACCGCCGAACTCGGCGAAGCTCACTCTCTTCATGCCGCCGACCGTAGCACTAACGGTTAGTGTTTAAGAACTGTTCCGGATTTGCATCTGATAGCGTCAGGGCATGACCGTGCCGACCGGACGCCGCGAGCGCAAGAAGGCCGCGACCCGCCAGAAGATCGCCGACACCGCCCTGCGGCTCTTCCTGGAACACGGATACGACACGGTCGGCATCCGCGACGTGGCCGCCGAAGCCGACGTCGCCGTCACCACGCTCTTCTCCCACTTCGCCTCGAAAGAGGCCCTGGTATTCGAGCAGGACGAAAACTTCGAACAACGCCTCACACAGGCCGTCACCGGCCGGGCCCCGCACGAACCCCTCATCCCCGCACTGCACCGCGAGATCCAGGCCCTGGTACGACACTGCACCGCGGACGGCGCCGCCCCCATCTGGCACATGATCGACACATCACCCGCCCTGCGGGAATACGAGGAATCGATGAGACTGCGCCACGCCGAGTCGCTGGCGACGGCCATCGCCGCCGATCCCGACCTGACACAGACCACAACCGCCTGCCGCGCCATCGCACGGTTCGCCATCGACGCCTTCTCACTGGCCCGCGAGGCCGCCGACCCGCAGGCCGCCGTAGACGAAATCTTCCACATGATCGAAGCCGCCTGGGAAGCCACCAACCCGTCCCCAGGTGCGCCAGGAGCTGTTTCCTCCAACTAGGACAAAGACCCGCCGCCGACAAGGAGCTCCAGCCCGCCCGCCGGGCACGCGCGAGCCGGACCACCCCCACACACACCACCCGTCAATGGGGGCCAGTGAGCACAGCCCGACCCTCGGAGCGAACATGCGCGAGTCGAGCTCCAAACCCACAGCCCCACCCGCCCCGGACAAGGAAAAGCCGATCGCGGCCGTTCACCACCCGGCGGGTGTGCGGTGACCGGCATGCTCGGCCAACTGCCAGAAAGGGGCCGCAGCCCGGGCGCGAGGTGCCGAAGTTCCGCCATCCGCCCATCGGCGGCACGCTGTTACCTCGCCATCATGTGGCCACCAAAGCACCATCACATGGGGCCGCGATCCTGACGCCATGAAGGATTCGAATGATCTTGCCGGAGCGTACGGGGCCGGTCCGGTGGCATCCTCGCGCAGGCGGCGCGCGGTCCGCCTCACCTATGCGTCGGCGGCCGGTTTCCTCGCCACGTCGCTTCTGACGGTCCCGCAGTTCGCGTGGTCGAGCACGAGCGACAAGCCGAGCGCGGCCCCGGCGCCGACGATCCACTGGTCGGCCTGTCCGAAGGCCGAGCCGCCCATGCCCGACCCGAGCAGGCGAGCGAAGTGCGGCACGGTGCGGGTGCCGGTCGACTGGGCACAACCGGACGGACCGACGATGAGGATCGCGGTCGCCCGCCAGAAGGCCACCGACCCCGGCAAGCGGATCGGGGCGCTGCTGTCCAATCCGGGCGGGCCCGGAAGCACGGGGCTGGACGACGCCTATTACGCCGACAGCCCGGTCGAGGGCTACCCCAAGAGCATCAGGGAACGGTTCGACATCATCGGCTTCGACCCGCGCGGTATCGGCCGCAGCGGAGAGCTGCGGTGCGATGACCGGCTGGCCCAGAAGATTCCCACCCGTCCGAAGAACGCCTCCGAGTTCCACCGTATGCGCGACCTGAACAAACGGCTGGCGGACAGCTGCCGCGAGCGCAGCGGCCCCGTCGTCGACCATATGGACAGCGAAAGCGTTGCCCGCGACATGGACGCGATCCGTGCGGCCCTCGGCGAGCGGAAGATCAGCTTCCTTGGCCATTCCTACGGCACGCGCATCGGTGAGCGCTACGCACGTCTCTTCCCGCGGAATCTCCGGGCACTGGCCCTCGACAGCGCCATGGACCCCTCCCGGCCCGGAGCCGAGCGCTTCCTCATGGACGGCACCGCCGCCGCCGACAGCGCGCTGCGGGAACTGGCCAAGTGGTGCGACAAGGATGCCTCGTGCGCCCTGAAGGGCAAGGACGTGGCCGCCGTTGTCCGCGGGCTGTTCGCCCGTGCGGACGCGGGCACGCTGTTCGAGCCCGGGCCGCACGGCCCCACGCGGAAGAAGGTCACCGCCCACCAGCTGTCCGGCTTCCTCACCGACTACCTGAGCAAGTGGAATCCACAGCCCGCCGCTGAGCAACTGGCCGCACTGCACAGCGGCAAGGGGAAGGTGTACTGGATCGACAATTCCTCCCCGGAGCTCGCCTGGCGCTCGGTGATCTGCCGCGACGACGACCTCCGGCTGCGCGACTACGCCCACTATCGCGCCCTGCTCCACCGAGCCGCCGCCGAGCACCCCAACGTCCGCTACAACGCCCAGGCCCTGGATATGATCCTCGGCTGCCAGGGGTGGCCGGTGGAAACCAAGCCGCAGCCGGCCCAGAACAAGGGCAGCCTCCCGCCGGTCCTGGTGGTGAACGCCAAACACGATCTCGCGACTCCGCTGGCGGGCGCCCGGCGTATGGCACGGGAGTTCCCGAAAGGAAGGCTCGCCGTCCTTGACGGGGTGGATCACTGGCTCTACCGCAAGTGCCAGTCGCCCCTCCCGGCACGGGCGATCGACACCTACCTGCGGACGCTGAAGACCCCGCCCCCCGGCACGGTGTACCACCCTTGAGGGCGTTGAGCCGAGCTCGCGCCTGCGGCACCGGGCGCTCCTGCTTGCCGCAGGCTCCTCGGCCGGGCTCACCGGTCGAGGAGGAGCTCGGCCTGCCGCCGGACTTCCCCGGGGTCTGACCCGCGGCAGCACCCCTGCGCGTGGAGCGGGCCGCCGCACCGGAGAGGGGCGGCATCCGGTGCGGCGGCGGTTCGAGGGAGGGCGGTCAGCCGACCCGGACGGTCCTGGACATTCCGGGGGCCACGGAAACGACGGCGTAGGTGTAGGTCACGCCGTCCACCGTCTTGGTTCGTACCGTGTGCCTCTTCCCGTCGACGGTGATCCGGCTGTGCTTGCCGGGGAATCGGGCCTCCCAGGTGTAGGCGGCGCCTCCGGAGGTGTGGGCGAGGGTGGAGGAGGTGGTGCCGTCGTGACGCAGGCTGAAGGTGCTCTTGCCGATGCGCAGATGGTCCAGCTTCAGCCAGTCCATCCCACTGGGCAGCCGTGACTGGGTGGTCAGGGAGCGACGGGGCGCGTCGGGCGCGACGCCCATCAGTCCCTGGACCGTCTGGCTCAGGAGGATGAAGGACACCTCGGGATAGTCCCCGTTGGGGCCCTGGCGGGTGACGGTGTGCTGGGTGTTCCGCTGGTCGTAGATGTGGCGCATCCACTTCCAGGCCGTGTCCGCGCGGTTGTGCCGGAAGAAGGTGTCGGGGAGGTAGGTGAGGGCCTCGATGTTCACCGGCCTGCCCGAGCCGCTCGCCTGCTCGTCTATGTAGTCGAGGTAGGCGTCGTTGCGGGGTCCGGGGTCGATGATGCCCTTCATCGGCATGAACCAGCTGTTCTCCTTGCCCCAGCCGGTGAGCGCCGTGCCATCGGTGCGGTAGGCGCGCACCATGGACGCACCCGATCCGCTGCCGCTCCAGGTGGCGTTGAAATACTCCTTGAGCCGCTCGGCCCGTGCGGCGGACGCGGCCGCGAGGGCGCGGTCGCCCTTGTCGCGTGCGAGCTCCGCCAGCGCGCGGTACGCCTGGTACTGCGCCGCGATGCCGTCTCCGGCCTCGGCGAGGTGTTCGTTGCCCTCCTCGTTGTAGCTGGCGGCTCCGGCGAAGATGCCCTTCCCCGTGCCCTCGGCCACCTTGACCTTCCCGTTGTCCTTGGTGCCGTCGTGCAGGTCGACGAACTCCTCGGTCGCGTGGCGGTAGTAGTCCCAGAAGGCGGTGTCGTCGAGGTAGGCGCGGTCGCCGCTCCAGCGGTAGGCCTCATTGGCCTTCTCCACCAGTTCGAAGGTGGCGGGCACTTCGCGGACGAAGTCGTCGGGGCCGTGGTAGTCGATCGCGTGCGCGGTGCTGGTGTCGAAGTTGAGCGACCAGACGGGGTAGTAGCGGTGCTCGGCCGTGGCGGAGGCGGCGTAGGAACGGAGCATCGCCTTGTTCTCGGCGCCGAGCCCGAGGACGGCGGCTCCGCCGAGCTGGTGGGCGAAGTCGCGCGAGTAGTACGCGCTGCGGTGGGCGTAGCCCGCCCAGTAGGCGGGGCCGTAGGTACCCGTGCCGGTTCCCGACCGGTGGTTCTCGTCGACGTTCAACGGGCCGGTGGTGCCGGGGAGTTGCACCCAGCTGTTGGCCTTCCGCTTCGACCAGGTGAACATCTCCACGATCCTCGGGTCCGAGGAGCTGATCGTGGGGTCCACCGGGGATGACGGCGACACCATGACGTCATCGGCGTCGACCCAGCCGTCGCCGGACTCGAAGGCGATCTCCAGCTGGTCGTCGGGGGTCAGGGCGACCCGGCTGACGGTGTAGCGGGCGTACGTCGGGCGGCTGGGCAGCGCGACGGAGTCCATGACCTTTCCGTTCACCCGCACCGTGAAGTGAGCGCCGGGCCCTCCGGTGGCGATCCACGCGGAGAAGTCATAGGTGCCGGAGCGGCGGGCCGTGATGGTCTGGGACGCCTTCTTGTCCGGGCCCGCGTCGAGGTAGAGCAGCCGGCTGCCGCCGTGGGGCAGGTTGGTGGCGGTTCCCGCGCCGGAGGGGAGGGTCCAGCCCGCGCCCTCCTGCTCGAAGCCGGGGTCGGTGACGGTGAGCTGGGCCGGTGGGGTGGCCGCGGCGGGCGCCCCTCCCGCCGGCAGAAGCGTTACGGCGAGGACGCTGAGCGTGGACAGCGCGGACAGCACGGACAGGCGGGAAGGTCTCATCTTTCTTTTCTCCCGGTCGTCATCGGCGTGGACGGGAGCCGGGCGGCCCTTGGGGCGGTGACGCTAGCAATCGGCCATCAGGCTTGCAATGTGTATGCGCACGCTTTCTTTAGTGACCTCATGAAACAAATTAAAGCCTGCAGAAAGATTGCAGTGAATCTTTGCAAGTACTACGTTCCTGGCATCACCCCTCGTGCCACGGCGCGGCTGTGCGCGCAGCCGCAGACAGGGATCAGCCATGAACGTCTCGCCCGTGAACACCCCCCTCGGTATCGACCGCCGCAGACTCCTCCAGCTCGGCGGCGTGCTCGCCGCCGCCACCTCACTCTCCGCGTGCTCCGGCTCCGGCTCCGCCGGGACCGGCGGCGCGGGCGACAAGAACAAGGGCTCCATCACCGTCTGGAGCTGGCAGGGACCGGCCACCGCGTTGAAGGCGCTGGTGCCGGAGTTCCGCAAGAAGCACCCGGGCATCGAGGTGACCGTCCAGGACATCGGGAACCCGGCCATCTGGGACAAGATCACCACCGCCATGGCGGCCGGAGGCGAGGGGCTCGCCGATGTGCTGCACATCGGCGTCGACTACCTTCCCGGCTACGCCGAGAAGTTCCCGGACGGACTCGCCGACCTGGGCGAGCTGGGCGCGGACAGGTACCGCGGGGCCTTCGCCCCGGGCCTGTGGCGCACTGTCTCCCCGGATGGCAACCGGGTCAACGCCCTTCCCTGGGAGGCAAATTCGGCGGGCTTCTGGTACCGCGCGGACCTCTTCGAGAAGGCAGGTGTCGATGCGGGTGCCCTGGCCACCTGGGACGACGCCATCGAGGCCGGTAAGAAGATCAAGGCCGCCACCGGCACTCGCCTGATCGGCATAGACAAGCCCGCTTCCCTGGCCGACGCCGCCAACTTCTTCCAGATGCTCCTCCAGCTCCAGGGCACCTTCTACTTCAACGCCGACGGTGACATCACGCTCGACTCCCCGGAGGCGGTGCGTGCCATGGAGATCATCAAGCGGCTGAACGACGCCGGGCTGGTCAGCGACTTCTCCGGGGGCTGGAACACGATGGTGAGGTCGCTGAAGAAGAGCACCGTCGCCGTGTATCCCTCGCCCACCTGGTTCGGCGGTGTCATCGAGCGCGAGGTGCCCCAGCAGAAGGGCAAGTGGCGCGTCCAGCTGCCGCCGGCTGTCCGCCCCGGCGGCTCCCGTTCGGCCACCGTCAACTCCACCCACCTCGCCGTCGCGGGCAGCAGCCCCCACCAGGCCGCCGCCTGGTCCTTCGTCGAGTACGTCCTCACCCGCCCGGCCTCACAGGTGAAGATCTACCGGGACCAGGCCATCGCCCCGGCCCTGATGAAGACGTACGACGACGCCGCCTTCCACGAGCCGTCGGCCTACTTCGGAGGGCAGAAGCGAGGAGAGGTCTTCCTCGAAGCGCTCAAGGCACCCTCCCCGGCGTTCAATTACTCCGCCGACTACGCCCGCGTCCTCAAGGTGGTCACCGACGCCCAGACCAAGGTGCTGCTCAAGGGCGCCGACCCGGCCGACGTCCTGGGCGATGCCGCCGACCAGCTCGGCAAGCAGACCGGACGGAAGATCGTCCGATGAGCGCGGTCCTCCACAAGGCGCCGACGACAACCGCCCCCGCCAGAGCGGCCGGAGGGAGAAGAAGCCGACCGCGCGGGCGCCTCGCCCCCTACCTCTTCATCCTGCCCGCCCTCGCCCTCTTCGCGGCGTTCAAGCTCTACCCCATCGGCTGGTCCTTCGTGCTCAGCCTCCACAAGACGGTGGGTGGCGTCGACACCTTCGTGGGCGGCGACAACTACCGGCGGCTGGTCGACGATCCGCTGTTCTGGACCGCGCTCAAGAACACCGCCGTGGTACTCGCCGTCCAGGTCCCGGTGATGCTGGCCCTCGCCACCGGACTCGCCGTCGCGCTCAACTCAACGCTTCTGCACGGGCGTTCGATCTTCCGGCTGGGCTTCTTCCTGCCGATGGTCACCGGTCTGGTGGCCTACGGCATCGTCTTCTCCGTCCTCCTCCACCAGGAGTACGGCCTGGTCAACTGGTTCCTGGAACTCCTCGGCAGCGACGGCGTCCCCTGGCTGACCGACCCCCTCTGGGCGAAGATCTCCATCGGCCTCGCGCTGACCTGGCACTACACCGGCTACAACGCGGTGATCCTGCTGGCCCGGCTGCAAACCGTACCGAAGGAGCTCTACGACTCGGCCGCCGTGGACGGAGCGGGCCCCTGGCAGTCCTTCCGCCATGTGACCCTGCCGGGGATCCGCCCCGCACTGCTGCTCACCACGGTCCTCTCCACCATCGGCACCCTGCAACTCTTCGACGAGCCGTACATCCTCACCGGAGGCGGCCCGGACAACGCCACCCTGACCATCGGCGTGTACCTCTACCAGACCGCCTTCAAGTACTTCGACTTCGGCTACGCCTCGGCCATCGCCTATGTGCTCGCCGTCCTCATCGGAATTCTCGGACTGATCCAGTTCCGGGTGCTGGGAGACAAGTCATGAGGCCCGCACAGCGCCGCCACGGCATCCTGCTGACCTCCTCGCTCGCCATCACCCTGGCCGCGGTGGTCATCCCCCTCTACTGGCTGGTCATCGCCAGTACCCACAGCAGCCACGAGATCTTCAACAGCCCCCCGCCCCTGCTGCCCGGCGGCCACCTCGCGGAGAACCTCGACACCCTCCAGCGGACCGCGTCCTTCGGCCGCGTGGTGCTCAACTCCACGCTGATAGCCGCCATTTACACGCTGTGCTCCGGCGCGGTGTGCACCCTGGCCGGATACGGCTTCGCCAAGTACCGCTTCAGGGGACGCGAAGCGCTGTTCGGACTGCTGATGCTCGGGCTGGTGATCCCGGTCCAGGTGACCCTGATCCCGCTGTTCAAACTGATGGCGCAGCTGGAGTGGCTCAACACCTACCAGGCCGTGGTCATGCCGAATCTGGCCCTGCCGTTCGGCATCTTCCTGATGCGTCAGTCGATGGCCGCCCTCCCCGACGAGCTGCTCGACTCGGCACGGATGGACGGCTGCGGCGAGCTGCGGCTGTTCTGGAAAGTGGTCCTCCCACCGATGAAACCCGCCCTCGCGGCACTCGCCATCTTCCTCTTCCTCTACCAGTGGAACGACTTCATCTGGCCGCTGATCGTGCTGCGCGACAGCCAGTCGTTCACCATCCCCGTGGCACTCGCCGCGCTCCAGGGGCTCAACAACACCGACTACGGGGCCATCCTCACCGGTACCGCCGTCGCCGCGGTGCCGATGGCCGTCGTCTTCCTCGTGCTGCAACGCCACTTTGTCTCCGGCCTGCTGGCCGGTGCCGTGAAGGAGTGACCATGTCCCACGCGACCCACCAGGCCGTCACCACCGCGGAGCTGGCTCCCGCGGCCTATGAGCCGCTGCTCGACGGGGTGAGCATCGCCGTGCCGGCCCGCGGCGCGGATGTCTCCTGGGACCTTGTCGAGGAGCCCGGGGGGCCCAGCACCCTGTGGCTGCGGGCCGACGGCGCCCCCATCGAGGTGCGGTTCTCCGTACCGCTCGGGGACGCCGCCGGATACTGGCATCCGCGCGTCGGATGGCATCGCACCCTGCTCGCCGACTGGGAGGGGCGGTCGGTGGCCTCCCTGGTCGACGGACACGCCGCGGGGTGCCTCTACGACCACTCCGGCGCCACTCTGCTGACCTTCGCGGCCGTCGATCCGGTCCCGGAGACCGCCCTGCGGTTCGGGGTGTCGGAGGAGAACGGCACCTATGTCGTCCATCTCCATCTGCCCGCGTCGAACGGCCCGCACCGGTTGCTGCTCGTACCGCGCGCGGAGTCGGTCGCCGCGGCGCTGCGCGTCCTGCGCGCCTGGTTCACCGCCGAGGTGGCGGCGCTGCCGGTGCCCGACAGCGCCCGCACACCCGTCTACTCCACCTGGTACGCCTTCAACCAGCAGGTGGACGCGGTATCCGTGGAGACCCAGGCCCGCCTGGCCGCCGAACTCGGCTGTGGAGTCCTGATCCTGGACGACGGATGGCAACGCCACGGCCACGGGCGCGGCTACGCGGGCTGCGGCGACTGGGAGCCGGACGGGGCCAAGTTCCCCGACTTCACCGCACATGTCGACCGGGTCCGCGGCCACGGACTGCGCTACCTGGTCTGGATCGCCCCGCTCCTGCTGGGCCCACGGGCCGCATGCCACCGGCAGTGGGCACCGTACGCCACGCGCCCCGCCACGGCCCCCGGCGCCGCCGTCCTGGACCCCCGCCACCCGGAGGTACGCTCCCGGATCGTCGAGAGTTGCGTTCGCCTGGTGCGCGACCACGGACTCGACGGTCTGAAAGTGGACTTCCTCGACCAGGCCATGGTGTACGCGGGCGACGGCGCCGGGGACGTCGGAGCGGCCATGGCTCTCCTCCTGGCCGACCTGCGGTGCGCGCTCCAGACCGTCCGCCCCGATGTGCTGCTGGAACTGCGCCAGCCGTACACCGGTCCCGGTATGGCTCCGTACGGCAATATGATGCGCTCCCTCGACTGCCCCGCGGACGCCACCGCCAACCGGGTCCGCACCATCGACACCTCACTGCTCACCGTCGGCGGTGCGGTCCATTCCGACATGCTGCTGTGGGATCCCGCCGCGCCGGTCGAGGCCGCGGTGCGCCAGCTCATCGGCACCTTCCACTCCGTACCGCAGCTTTCGGTGCGGCTGGACCAACTCCCGGCGGGCCACCGTGAGGCGATCGGGTTCTGGCTCGCCGAATGGAGCCGTCTGCGTCCGCAGCTGCTGGACGGAACGGTCGAACCCGGGCGCCCCGACGAGCTCTACACGCTGGTCCGTTCGGCCGCCGAGGGAGTGTGCGTCATCGATGTGCACAGCGATCGCGTCGTGCCGCTGCGGCCCGCCGGGCAGCACGAGATCGTGCTGGTCAACGCAACCCCGGCGGACCGGCTCACCGTGGCCGCAGGGGAGGACTCCCACACCGCGGACATCACGGTGCACGACCCTCGTGGCCGTATTATCGACCGGTGTCGGCATGTGCTCACACCCGGCTTGCACACGGTCCCCGTACCGAGCATGGGACTGGCCACACTCCGGATCAGGGAAGGCGGCACACAGTGAAGGTGGGGATCACCGAGGTCGCCACGCGGGCAGGGGTCAGCGAGGCGACCGTCAGCCGTGTGATCAACCGGCGGCAGGGCGTCTCCAAGAAGACCCGCGACACCGTCGAGCAGGCCATGGCCGAGCTCGGCTACGAACGCCCGACCCAAGGCCAGCTGGTCGCCCTGCTCACCGAGCACGTGTCCAATCCGTTCTTCGCGGACGTGGCCGAGCGGATCGAGTCCTCGCTCGCGCCCCACGGCCTGAAGACGGTGGTGTGTCCCGCGTTCCCCGGCGGTGTCCAGGAGCGCGACTTCATCGCCTCCCTGGTGGACAAGGGCATCGCGGCGGTGGTGTTCCTCTCCGCGTCGAACACCGTCGAGGGAGCGGACCTCGAGACCTACGAGATGCTGCGGACGCGCCGTATTCCCTATGTGGCAATCAACGGGGAGTTCGCGGACGGTGTGCCCGCGCCCGTGTTCTCCACCGATGACGTCCTGGCCGCCGAACTGGCCGTCGACCACCTCCACCGGCTCGGACACCGCAGGATCGGCATGGCCTCCGGTCCGGTGGGCAACCACCCGGCCGACAAGCGGGTCGAGGGATTCCGCACGGCCATGGCGAAGCGCGGCATCGATGACCCCGAGCGCTGGGTGATCCGGCAGTCGTACACCGTCGAGGGCGGCCAGTCGGCCGCCACCACCTTGCTCGGCCTCGGTGCCACCGCGATCGTCGCGGCGAGTGACTACATGGCGCTCGGCGCCATCCGCGGGGTGCGGCGCCAGGGCCGGTCGGTGCCCGAGGACATCTCGGTGGTGGGATACGACGGCACGATGATCACCGAGTTCGTGGACCCTCCGCTCACCACGGTGCGTCAGCCCGCCGACCGGCTCGCGCTGGAAGTCGGCCGTACGGTGCTGGCCCTGGTCAGCAATCGCGATGTACCTACCGGTGAGCTGCTGTTCGACCCCGAGCTGGTGATCCGCGCCAGCACGGGCCCGGCTCCCTCCTGACCGCGGCCACCATGCCTCAGGGCCACCGTGCCGCCCGAGCCCCGCGCACTCGCCCGCGGCACCGCGCCACAGGGGAGCGGGTTCGCTCCCCTCCTGAGGGAGGTCAGGAGGCAGGGGCTGCTGGAGCGCCGCAGGGGTTGGTACACGCGGATGATCACCGTGAACGTCCTCGCCCTGGCCGCCGTGGTGACGGCGATCGCACTCGCCGGGAACACCTGGTGGTCGCTGCCGCCCGCCCCGCCGCTCGCGGTCCTCTCCGCCCGCACCGCATTCGTCGGCCATGACGCCGGACACGCTCAGACCGCCGCCGGCCGCCGAGCGAACCGGGCCCTCGGGCTCCTCCCCGAGGTGGCGGATCATCCAGCGACTTGAGGGAGTGCGGCGGGAAGAACAGAGAGGGAACTGAGTTCCCTGAAGCCGGGTACTTAGTACTGCAACGGTGCTCGCTCTGAGTGCTGGGCAGTTTTCAGGGGCTGTGCCCCGTCGTTTGTAGTGGCTGATGCGGGCTTGGTGCTGGCGTCTGCGGCGCCAAGGATGTGCCGTAGGTAGCCGTCCCGGGCCAGCCCTGGAGGACAGGCATCCACGCACATCCAGTCCTGGACCGA
Source organism: Streptomyces hygroscopicus (assembly GCA_002021875.1). Taxonomy (NCBI): domain Bacteria; kingdom Bacillati; phylum Actinomycetota; class Actinomycetes; order Kitasatosporales; family Streptomycetaceae; genus Streptomyces; species Streptomyces hygroscopicus. Next base: position 11,201,226 of record CP018627.1, on the reverse strand, counting down.
TGCACGCTCCACCTCGCCAGCCTCGTCGCTGTAGCGGCGGACCGCAGCGGCGTACTCGGCGGTGGAAACCGTCCAACGGCCGTACAAGTCCAGCTCGCTGTAGGCGCCGGAGTCCAGCATCCAGCAGATCACCGCGCGCGGGAGAGTGCGGCGCTGGGCCAGGCGGCGGTGCGAGACGCACAGGGGCGTGCAGCGGCTCCCGCCGAGGCGCCGGATCCGGTCGGGATCTCCCGCCGACTGGCCGTGCAGGCTCTGGAGCGGGCCGGGGTGATTTGACGTCAGCGGTCGGCTCCGGGAGGGGCGCTGTGGCAGCTCGCGGGGTGGCGTGGCGGTGGTGTTTCCCTGTGATGAAGTGCTGCGCGCGCTGCATCCTTCGGGTGATATGACGCCAGGGTCATTGGCGGGGCTTTTCGCGGGTGGGTTAATCGTATGTGTTGTGGTCTGACGGTTCGGGCTGCCCACCGTTTCCGGGCCGCGGGAGACCAGGTCTTCGCCGGATCCAAGACACGTTCCGAGTCCTCTCTCGCACTGACTGTCGGAGGGGGTGCGCCATGCCGGTGTCTCCAGACCAGGGCTCCACCGGCGGCCACACCGAGGTGATCCTGACCGGCAGCGACTTCACCGGCGCCTACGACGTGAGTTTCGGCTCCAGCCGGGCCGCCAGCTTCACAGTCGTCAACAACACCACCATCATCGCCACCACTCCCATCGGCTGCGGTGCCGTCCGCGTCACCGTAACCACCCCCAGAGGAACTGGCTTCGTCGGCTATTTCTACTACCTGCCGCCGCCGGTCGTCCGCTTCGCTACGCCGTCCGTAGGGCCCATAGCCGGTGGCAACACCGTCACCATCACCGGCAGTCACTTCTGGACCGCGAGCGAGGTCCGTTTCGGCACCCGGGCCGTCGCATTCACCGTCGTCTCCGACGACAAGCTCACCGTGACCGTCCCCGCGGCCTCCGCGGGCCCGGTAACCGTCACGGTCACCACCCGGGGCGGCACCACCACCGCCCGTGACGTCTACAACTACCTCAACCCGCCTGCCCTCACCAGCGTCAGTCCCGCCTTCGGACCGGCAGACGGCGGCAATCAGGTCGTCCTCACCGGCACCGCCCTCTCCCACACCACCGGCGTCACCATCGGCGGCATCCCCGTCACCGCCTACCGGATCGTGTCGGACACCAGGATCGAGGTCCTCGTACCCGCTGGAACGCCAGGACCCGCCGATGTCTCCGTCACCACGCTCGGCGGCACCACCACCGCCGTCGGTGCCTACACCTACCGAGCGGCCTTCGCGGTTCTCGCCGGCCAGACGGTCACCAACACCGGTCCCTCCGTAGTCAACGGGGACCTCGGGGTCAGCCCAGGGACAGCTGTTACCGGATTTCCGCCCGGCCTGGTGAACGGAACCATCCACTTTGCGGATGCCGCCGCCCTTCAGGCCCAGAACGACCTGACCGTGGCCTACGACAACGCCGCCGGCCGGACGCCCGATGCCAGCATTTCCGGAGACCTCGGCGGTCTGACGCTGGCTCCCGGCGTCTACAACGCCGCGTCTTCCATCGGGCTCACTGGCACGCTCACCCTGGACGCCGGAGGCAACGTCAACGCCGTCTGGGTATTCCAAGTCGGATCGACTCTGACGACGGCATCCGCCAGCAGCGTGCTCCTCATCAATGGCGCCGCGCCACGCAATGTCTACTGGCAGATCGGAAGTTCCGCCACCCTCGGCACCAACACCACCTTCGTCGGCAGGATCCTGGCCCTGACATCGATCACCATCACGACGGGGACGACGATCGATGGCCAGGCGCTGGCACGCAACGGCTCCGTGACCATGGACAACAACACGATCACCCGGCGGACTTGATCTCGGCCCAGACGCTCTTCCCGGGCCCGAGGGAGCCGATGCATTCTTCCCGGCGGCCCCATTGGGTGTAGGTGGTGGCCTTGTCGGTGCTCAGTCGTGGCGCTGGAAGTCGGTCACGAGCGTGCCTGGGGAGCCGTTGCCCCTGTGCGCTACCCAAGTCAGAAGGCGCTGGCCGAGCCGCTGACGATCGTGGTCAAGCAGGTGGAGAAGAGGGACAAGCAGCACAAGAGCGTGAAGGAGGAGGAGAAGGCCAAGAAGAAGCACGCCAAGAAGAAGGCGCACGGCCACTCTCGCTGAAGCGGCACCGGGGGTACTGGTCCCCGTCGGTCCCGTGACGGTGACCTTGACCGTGCCGGTTCCCGCGGGTGTCTCGGCCGTGCTCTGCGTATCGCTCTCGACGACCACATTGGTGGCCAGATCAGGGCCGAACCTGGCCACGGTGGCGCCGGTGCAACCGGAGCCGGTGATGGTCACGGGGGTGCCCCCGCTGGTCCACCTTGAGCGGGGCTGACTCTGGTCACTACGGGGGCCATGATGCTCGCTCTTTTCTTCCTTCTCGTTCCTCTTGGACGGGCCGCGCCCTGGCCGGCCGGTCGGCCAGGGCGCGGTGGGACGTCGCCGCCCGTACGCGACAGCGCGGGCGGCGACTTGATGGTCGTGCCGTCTGTGCCCCGTTGCCCCGGACGGTTAGGTGATTGTGAAGGCTTGAGCGTTGGAGTTGCCGCCGCAGGTGTGGACCGTGATGGTCCCGGCGCCGGTGGCGAGTCCGCCGGGCACGGTGGCGACGAGCTGGGTGTCGCTGATGGGGTGAAGACCGCGAGGGCGGTGGCGGCGGCGCTGTCGGTGAAGGTGACGGTGTCGACGCCTACGAAGCCGGTTCCGTTGATGGTGACCGACTCTCCTGCCGTCCCCGTGGTGGGAGCCGTCGAGGTGACGGCCGGGGCGAGGTAGTAGTCGATCAGGGTGGTGCCCGATGCGCTGGAGCCGCCGGCCGTGGTGATGGTCACCGGCTGGGTTGAGACCGTGCCGACCTGGCCCGGGTTGGCCGGGGCGGTGAAGGTGACCTGGGCGGACTGGGTGGGGGTGACCGCGACGTTGCCGACGGCGCCCACCACGACCTGTGTCCCGGTCAGGAAGTTGGTGCCGAACAGCGTCACCGCGCCACCGGTGGCGGCCGGAACGCAGGCGACGCTCAGCCCCGTGGTCGTCGGTGTGCCGATGACGAAGAACGGCAGTGCGTTGCTGGTGGCGCCGGTGTTGCTGGTGACGCTGATGGAGACCTGTCCGGAGCAGGCGGCCGTGCTGGGCACGACGAAGGTGACCAGGGTGGCGGTGACCGAGGTCGGAGTGACCGCCGCCGAACCGAAGTTCACCCTCGTCGTGGTGGCCATAGCAGTGCCGTTGATCTGGACGGTGTCACCGGGTTTGCCTTGGTTGGTGGTGGTTGTCGCGTCGACCACCGAGGTGATGGTTGCCATGATCATTCTCCTTCGGTCGCATCGCTCTGGCAGTGCGGGGAGCCAGCGGATGGACGAACGCGGCCCCACAACCGCAGGAGGAATCCCGGTGAGACGGGAGGGGCTCGCGTGAAGACCCGTTGCCTCGGGACTGGCACCTGGAGGCGGGTCGTCCATGGGAAAGCGACTCGGCGCCATCAAATGGGCACCGTCAATCGCACTCACCTTGAGTTAAGCGACCGAACAAAAGGGGCGGAAGGTGGAACAGGAAGAATCAGGAAGTCATATGTAGATATGGTTAAGACTCTCCTACGTCCGTCGCGCGCCGCGTCTGTTCGGGCGATGGCGGGTCAAGTCTGCTGAGTCCCGTCTCCGGCCGGTGCGTAACTGGTGACGCCCGACCCGGTGGACAGCCCGTCCTTCCTGGAAACGACAGACGAACGGCCTGTCCGCCTGTGTGTGCCCACGCAGAACGACTGGACTCCGTACCTGCCGATCGGCGAGTACGGTCCGTAGCCGGTGCGGCTGCGGCAGCAGTTCGAAGGGGTGCTGTGGCGGTTCCGGATGGGCGGTCAGTGGCGGGAGATGCCCGCCGAGTTCGGTGCCTGGCCGACTGTCCGCAACCGTTTCCGGCAGTGGCGCGACGCCGGTGTCTTCGAGGCCCTGCTGGAGGGGCTGATAGCGGAGGCCGCGAAGCGGGGCATGGTGGACCTGTCGCTGGTCAGCGTCGACTCCACCACGGCCCGAGCCCACCACGACGCCGCCGGGATGCACCTCGATCCCGGTGCGCTCGACGTGCTGGAGAAGGCCGCTGAGGAGGAGAAGCCCAGGCCAAAGGGGGGCGATCGTGAAGAGCGAAACGGGCGGAAGACGGAAGACGATCCCGGACGGGAAGAGCGACGACGCATCCGGCGCCGTCGCAAACTCCGGCTGAAGGCCGCCCTCCTGGGACGCTCCCGGGGCGGGCAGACCAGCAAGGTCCACCTCGTCGCCGACCGCAGGTGCCGTCCGCCGGCGTTCGTCCTGACTGCGGGACAGGCCGCCGACGGCCCTCAGTTCATCCCCGTGCTGGGAGTGGGGCTTGTACGCCACCAGCGCGGTGTCGGTCCGCGGGCTCAGGTGAGGGCGGCGACCAGCAGGGCGAAGGCGGCGATGATCACGGCGACGCGGACGTAGTGGAAGCGGTCCCAGCGGTTCATCTGCTCCTTCCAGTCCTCGGGTCGGTTCTCGGGGGTCCACGTCTTGCCCCGGTTGTTGATCGGGACGAGCAGCAGGATCGACATGATCACGCTGAGGATCAGCAGCACGCCGGCGGTGACGGCGAGGCCGGTGCCGTGGTGGTGCCATCCGGCGATGGCCCAGACCGCGACGAGGACGAGCGAGGTGATGTACCAGACCGGCATCACGGCGCCGAGCATCCGGCCCCCGTGGGCGCGGCCGAGTTGGCCACTGTCCTCGGGGAGTGCGTTGAGGATCGGGTTGATGACGAAGGCGACGGAGAACTCCACCCCCACCATCACGCCGACGATCACGGTGGTGAAGACCTCGAGTGCGTTGAGCATGATGCCCCCTCCTGGGATCTAGCATTGATAGCTGATCCGGCAACGCTAGTACTGCTGCTGCTCGCTTGTCTAGCGATGATAGGATCGAATTATGTCGGTACAGGAACGCAAGGAGCGCGAACGGGCGAGCCGCGAGCGACTCATCGTGGCGACGGCCCGCGAACTCGCCGAGCAGCAGGGCTGGGACGCGGTCACCACCCGCCGGCTCGCGGAGCGCATCGAGTACAGCCAGCCCGTCCTCTACAGCCACTTCCGCGGCAAGCGCGAGATCATCGGTGCCGTCGCGCTCGAGGGCGCCGCCGAGATGGCCGCCGCGGTGCGGGCAGCGGCCTCCGCCGCGGGCGGCCCGCGCGCCCGGGTCGCCGCCCTCGCCCGCGCCTACCTCGACTTCGCCGAGCGCAATCCGGCCGTCTACGACGCGATGTTCCAGCTCGACGGCGGCCTGGCGTTCGCGGACGAGGACACCCCGGCGCCGCTGAAGGACGCCTTCGCCGCGCTGCTGGAGAGCCTGGGCGAGGTCGCCGGGGACGATGTCCATCCGGGGCTGTTCACCGAGACGTTCTGGGCGGCCCTGCACGGCCTGGCGACCCTGACCCGGGCCGGGCGGCTGCCGCCGGGGGACGCCGAGCGGAGGACGAAGCTGCTGGTGGACCGCCTCGCCATGGTCTGACGCACCGTCCCGGCGGGCACGCGGCCGGGGTCCTCGGGCCCCGCTGCCTGCCTGCGGCACCGCTTCCGGTCACTCGCGCCCACACGGCGCAGCCGCAGATCGCCGGGCCCCGTACCCCAGACGGGCGCCCGCCCCGCAAGCTGCGATGCTCATTGATCACGACGCGACGTCCGCTCGACGTGGCGGGGGCGGCGCTGCTCTGTTCGGGGCTGGGTGTGATCCTGCTGGCCCTGAGCCAAGGTGTGGCCTGGGGCCTGTCCTCGCCCGCCACCCTCGGGAGTCTCGGTGCGGGAGTCGTGGTGCTCGCCCTGTGGGTGCTGCAGGCCCTGCGCGCACGGCACCCTCTGGTCGACATCCGGCTGATCCGCAACCGCGCGGTCCTGGCCGCCAACACGACGGCCCTGCTCATGGGCATCGGCATGTACGGCGTGCTGTCCCTGGTCAACCTCTACACCCAGGTCCCCGCCGCTGCCGGATACGGCTTCCACCTGTCCCTCACCGCTGCCGGCCTCGTCCTGATGCCGATATCGCTGGGCAGCCTCACGGCGAACCGCGTCGCCTCGGCTCTGGTGGCGCGGGTCGGGCTCTACCGCGTGCTTCCGCTGGGCGCTCTCGTGGTCTGCGTCGACCTCGTCCTGCTCGCCTTCTGCCGCGACGACGTGGCCGTCCTCGTCCTCGGCACGTTCCTGCTCGGCAACGGCGTGGGGGCGGCGTACGCGGTCATGCCCCTGCTCATCGTGCGACACGTACCGCCGTCCGAAACCGGCAGCGCCACCAGTTTCAACCAATTACTGCGAACGGTCGGCGGCTCCATGGGCAGCGCCGCCATTTCCGCGATCATGCTGGCCTACACTCCGGCCGGCGGCGACCTGCCCCGCGGCACCGCCTACACCACGGCCCTCCTGGCGACCGCGGCCGCGTCCTTCCTCGGTGTCATCGCCGCCGTCGTCCTTCCGCCGCGCCGAAGCGCCGGGTCCGATGCGGCGCCCGCCGTGGCGGCAGGGGGTCCGGCCGTGGACACACGGCCGACGGGATCCGGTCGGGTATCGTCCGCCATGGTTCCCCGCAGTGACGGGAACCAGACCGGAGAGGACCTTTGACGGGCTCGGGGACGGATCGCTCGCGTGGCAGGAAGCGAGACTCGGACGCCACGCGTGCCGCCTTGCTCACCGCCGCCCGCGATCTGTTCGGCCGCCACGGGTACGAAGCCGTGACGCTGAAGGACATCGGTGAGCGCGCTGGTGTCGACGCCTCTTTGATCGCGCGGTACTTCGGCAACAAGGCCGCCGTCTACAGGTCGGCCGTGGCCGAGGACAGCCGTGAGGTCGGCGCCCCGGCGGAGACCCTGGACCTGCGAGCCTTCACCGCGTACGCACTGCACCGAGCGGACCGCAGAGGGGCACCGGGGCCGCTCGTCCAGGCTCTTCTCTCCCGAAGCAGCGCCCAGGAAGTACGCGCCTCCGCGGCCGACGAGATGCGCACCCGGCTCATCTCACCTCTCGCCAACCGACTGGCGGCAGAAGGCGCCGACGATCCCGCGGGCCGGGCCGAAGTCCTGATCTCCTGCCTCATCGGCGTCATCGCGCTGCGGTCGAGCAACCTCTTCGACGGACTGTCGGCCATGAGCCCCGAGGCGATCGGCGCCATCCTCGAGGCCGCCGTGCAGGCACACGCTGAGCAGGCTCCGCACGGCACGTTCGGCGACGACACCGGTGGCGCCGAAGGCCGGCCGACCTCGCCCCAGGACGAAACCACGTCGTCTTCCCCCTGACCCCACGCCACGAGTGCTGTCCACGACGCTGGTCAGGACTGTATGCGCCGTTGCTGTTCGCGCTTCGTGTCCGGGTGCTCGACGGGCTGGGGCGCGGCGATGTCGGACTCGGGCAATTCGTCAGCCAGGCACCTGACCGGCCGCCCCGGGAGGCGGCCGGTCCAGGGCCGCTCAGACCTGGGGTGCGTCCCCGAAGTCGGGGATTTCCAGCCGGGCCCCGCCCTGCCGCGCGGATTCGTGCGCCACGATGCCCGGCAGGGTGTAGCGGGCCGCGACCCATGCGTTCACGGATGGAAGCGTGCGGGTGTTCACCGCGGTCACGAAGTCGTCCACCAGGAAGTGGTGGCTTCCTTCGTGCCCGTTGTGCAGGTGATCGAACTCCCGGGGCAGCCGCGACCGGTCGTGCACGGGCGCGGAGCCCGAAGTGAAGGCGGCGCGCAGGGCAGGCGCGATGTGCTCGAGTGACGGGTCATCGGGAGCCAGTGTCGGCTTGGGCTCCAACAACTCGGTGATGTCCTTGACCCCCTTCTTGTCCTGCCAGAAGCTCACCGTGGCGAGCTGTTCCATGCTGGCCTCCGTCCCGAAGAACCGGAACCGCGACTCGCGGATGTGCGAGGGATAGCCGACCCGCCGGAACTCGTTGGTACGGAACGAGCCGCCGCCGAACACCTCGAACAGCGCGGTGGCATTGGAGACGTCATTGCCGAACTGGCTGATCTCCTGGTCGAAGACATTGTCCCCGCGGTCGTCCTTCACTCCGATCGCCGACACGCTCACCGCGTGCGTCTGCCAGGCTCCGAGGACCCCGCCGACGGAGTGCGTGGGGTAGAGCAGCGGCGGATAGCTGGCGGTCGCCTTCCAGTTCTCGCCGCCGCTGTACTGATAGGCCTCATAGAAGCCGAGATCCATGTCGTGAACGTAGTCGCCCTCGGCATAGAAGAGCCGCCCGAAGGCACCCTCGGCGATCTGGTCGCGGGCGTGCACGGTAGCCGGATTGTACTGGCTCGTCTCACCCATCATGTACGTCAGACCGGTAGCGCGTACGGCCTCGATGATCGCCGCTATCTCCTCCCGGGTGATCGCCATCGGTACCGCCGAGTACACATGCTTCCCGGCGTTCAGGCCCTGGAGTACGAGGGGGCCGTGTGTCCAGCGCTGGGTGAAGATGGCCACCGCGTCGACGGCCTTCGACTCCAGCATCGCCTCGTACGAGGGGAAGGTTCCCGCCAGTCCTTCCGCGGCGGCCAGTTGCTCTGCACGCTCGGGCAGCAGATCGGTGACGTAGACATCGCTGACACCCGGGTGGGCGAGGAACAGCTTGGCGAACTGGCCGGAGAACTGCCCGGCGCCGACGATGCCGAGTGAGAACGTCATGTGGCAATGCCTTTCGATGGTTTACAGCTGCTGATGGGATGGTCGAGCTGGTGCCGGTTCACCGGTTGAGAAGGAAGTTGATCTGGCTGTTGACCTCGTCGAGGCCGCTGACGGGCGCGTCGTTGGCGTAGAGGTCCTGCATCGGGAGCGCGGCGATGAGGGTCGCCGCCATGAGCCCGGCCCAGTCGGTGCCGGTCTGCGGGGTCTGTGCCCTGAAGGTGGCCGGCGCCACGGTGAGGACACGTGAGCTGTCGCTGTACGACACCATCAGCGGCCAGAAGTAGTCGTTCCAGGACGTGATGTAGGTCAGGACGGCCAGGGTGACGATGGGGGTGGCCGACATCGGCAGGAGCACCCGGGAGGCCGACGACGACGTTCGACATCAGATACGGGGTGAGCACGATGCCCCGCGGTACGGCCGACCGCGTCAGCCGCTGGAGCAGAACCGCGATGGCGAGGGCCGCGACCGTCTGCACACCGATGTTGATGACCACGTACTCGACCGTGACCGCCGGCGAGTGCCAGAAGACGGGGTCGCGGATCATCCTGTCGTAGTTGTCGAGGCCCACCCACTCGGCCGGAGTCAGCAGGTTGAAGCGCGTGAAACTCAGGTAGATGCCTCGCAGCGTCGGCCAGAGGAGGAAGACCAGGAAGCCCGACAGGGCAGGAGCGATGAAGACGGCCGCGAGGGCTCCGTCGTCACCGGCTTCTCGGGCTTTGCGGATCTTGAGTTTCGATGTGGCTCCCTCGGCGCGGCGCGGGCGCAGGCGCGAAGGAGGGCTGCTGGAGGCGACGGTCATCAGGAGCGACTCTTTCGTCTGCGGCTCGTCCTCGGGCAGCACTTACTTTTGACGCGAAAGAATCCTGGCGTCAAGGGTCAGGCAAATATCTTTCCGACGCCGACTCTCGCGCCATGGAGTGACATCATTACTTCCGACACGGAAGAAAACATAGAGGAGTCCGCCCTCATGACCACACTTGACGCCAGTTGGCTGCCGCTGAGTCCCGGGGAACGTGCGGTGGCGATCGAGGTGCTCGTGCACGGTCCGCTGCCGCGCGCCGAACTCGCCCGTCGGCTGAACCTCTCGGCGGGCAGCCTCACCCGGCTGACCAAGCCGCTGATCGAATCGGGTCTACTGGTCGAGCAGACCACCGAGGGCACCGCACCGGCGGAGGTGCGGCAGGGCCGGCCCTCGCAGCCGCTGGACATGGTCGCCGAGTCCCGGTTCTTCATCGGCTTCAAGATCACCGAGGACCGGGCCTACGGGGTTGTCACCACGCTCCGCAGCGACATCATGGCCCGCGCGGAGCGGCCGCTCACCACGCACGAGCCCGCGTTGGTCGCCGATCTGCTGCGTGAGATGACGGAGGAGTTCACCCGAACCCATCCCCGGCCGGCCGGGATCGGCATCGGGGTGGGGGCCGGTGTCCGGGACCGCTCGGTCGTCGTCCGGTCACCTTTTCTCGGCTGGGACGAGGTGCCGCTGGCCGGACTGGTCGAGGAGCAGACGGGGCTGCCGGTGGTCGTGGAGAACGACGTGGCGGCGTTGGTCGAGGCCGAGTGCTGGTTCGGCGCGGGCCGCGGCCTCGACCGGTTCGCGGTGCTCACCATCGGGGCGGGGCTGGGTTACGGACTGGTCAGCGGCGGCAGGCGGGTGATCTCTTCCGAGGACGGCCTGAGCGTCGGCCGGGGACGGCACTGGATGGTCAATCCCCACGGCCCGCTCACCCCGTACGGAGAACGCGGCAGTGCCGTCTCCCTGCTGACCATCCCCAGCATCCGCTACCAGCTCCAGGCCGCCACCGGCCGGGAGATGACGTACGAGGAGATCCTCGGCCTCGCCGCCGATGGCGAGCCCATGGCCGCCCGGGTCGTGGACGAGGCGGCCCGGGCGCTGGGCACCATCGTGTCCCAGATCGCCAACTTCGCGATGCCCCAGAAGATTCTGCTGGCCGGCGAGGGAGTGGGCCTGCTCGACGTGGCCGGGGCTGCGATGGAGGAGGCCATCCTCGCCAACCGCCATCCCCGGGCCGACAAGGTCAACCTCGAGACCAGGGTGTCCGACTTCCACGACTGGGCCCGCGGTGCCGCCGTCCTGGCCATCCAGGTGCTGGTCCTGGGCTCGGCGGAGGCATGACGCACGCAAAGGCATCGCAGGAGACAGCCAATGGGAGAGCCCGGCCGGCCGTGGCAAGGCCCGCTTCGCGAGCTCCTCATACACACTGTGCCCTCTTCAGCCGGGACGCGCCGTCTCACACCCCGTAACCTCCGTCGACGTCGAGCATCTGACCGGAGATGAAAGCGGCTCGGTCGGAGGCCAGGAAGCACACGGCCTCGGCGATGTCGCTCGCGGATCCGAACCGCCGCAGGGGGATGTTGCCGCGGGTGACCTCCAGGGCCCGTTCGTCCAGGTCGCCCGAACCGATCAGCCGGGCGGCCATTCCGTCGAGCAGCATTCCGGGGCCCACGCAGTTGGCACGCACCCCGAACCGGCCCTCCTCCGCCGCGAATCCCCGTACCAGCGCTTCGACGGCCCCCTTCGGCCCGGCGGAAAGGCCGTCCCGGACCGGGAATCGACGCGTGGCGGCCGTGGTGACAGCGACGATGCCGCCCCTGGTCGCGCGCAGCCGAGGCAGGGCCGGCTGCACCAGGTTGAAGAAGGCGATCGCGTCCGCCTCGATCTGCTGCCGGAACCGGTCCGGCGTCACCCGGCTCAGATGCACCATGGGCACATGCGGACCAGCCGCGTAGACGAGCGTGTGGATGCCGTCGAAGCGGTCCGCGACCTCGTCCAGAAAGCGCGCCGTCGCGTCGGCGTCCGACAGGTCCAGCGGCCGGACGGCCGCTCGGACACCCGTCGCCTCGGCCTCCGCGGCCAGGGCGGCCCCGGCCTCGGCGTTCTTCCGGTACGTCAGTGCCACATGGCTGCCGCGCCCGGCAAGCATGCGGGTGATGGCGGCTCCGATGCCACCAGTGGCACCAGCGACCACGGCCGCGCCCGGTCGGCCGTCGAAGTCCCGCATCCGAATCTCCTGTCTCTTGTCGCCCCGCACGGCCTGCTCGACAGCGACACGGAAAGCGCGCCCACAAAGCCGAAGCGCGCCACCGCGAAGCGCACCGGCACGGCCAAGGCCAAGGCGACGACGGCCAAGGCGAAGAAGACGACGACACCGCAGCTCTTGGGCCCACCACCCACGCGCCGGGCCCGGCCGCGGACCGCTCATCGCGTGCCATAGACCGGCTGTGGGACGTCCGAGGCGGCAAGCAGTCCCAGCGCCGCCTCGCCCGCCTCCGCCGGACTCCACCGGTTCCCTTTGTCGGCGGTCGGTCCGGGCCGCCAGCCCTCCATGACGGTGATCCGGCCGCCCTCCACCTCGAAGACGCGTCCGGTGACCCCTGTGGAGGCGGCTGAGCCCAGCCAGACGACAAGCGGGGAGATGTTCTCCGGGGCCATCGCGTCGAATCCGCCCTCGCCCGGCGCCGCCATCGTCTCGGCGAAGGTGTGCTCGGTCATGCGGGTACGCGCGGCCGGGGCGATGGCGTTGATCTGGACGCCGTACCGGCCCATCTCGGCGGCGGCAACGAGCGTGAGGCCGATGATTCCGGCCTTCGCGGCGGAGTAGTTGCCCTGACCGACACTGCCGAGCAGGCCGGCGCCCGAGCTGGTGTTGACGACCCGCGCCTGGGGCGTCCGGCCGCTCTTGGCCTCGGCGCGCCAGTGTGCGGCGGCGTGTTTGAGCGGCAGGAAGTGGCCCTTGAGGTGGACCCGCATGACGGCATCCCAGTCGTCCTCGTCCAGATTGACGAGCATCCGGTCGCGGAGGAACCCGGCGTTGTTGACCAGGGTGTCGAACCGCCCGAATGCCTCCAGGGCGGTCGTGATCAGCGAGGCGGCGCCGTCAGTGGTCGCGATGTCGCCGCCATGCGCGACCGCCTCGCCGCCCAGGGCCGTGATCTCGTCCACGACCCGCTGGGCCGGACCGTCCGTTTCCGCGGCCCCGTCCAGTCCCACCCCGAGATCGTTGACCACCACCTTCGCTCCCTCGGCGGCGAGGGCGAGCGCGTGTGCCCGGCCCAGTCCGCGGCCGGCCCCGGTGACGACGGCGACGCGTCCGGAGCAGATTCCGGTCATCTTCAAGTCTCCTTGTTGGCAGTGGCGGCGTCGAGGAAGGCGGGGCGTTCCCCGCCGCCGTGGACGAGCAGGCTCGCGCCGGAGATGTACGCGGCGCGGTCCGAGGCGAGGAAGACGCAGGCATCGCCGACCTCGGAGGGCTCCGCGAGGCGCCCGAGCGGCACGGTGCGGCCGACGGCGGCCACTCCCGCCTCGTCCCCGTAGTGCAATGAGGAGAGTTCGGTGCGGACCATGCCGAGGACGAGCGTGTTGATCCGTATCGTCGGTGCCCACTCCACGGCCATGGAGCGGGCGAGGCTCTCCAGTCCCGCTTTTGCGGCGCCGTAGGCGGCGGTGCCCGGGGAGGGGCGGGTGCCGCTGACGCTGCCGATCATGGTGATCGAACCGCCCGCCGCCTGGCGGCTCATCACCTCGTACGCGGCGAGGGAAGCGGTCAGCGGGGCGAGCAGGTTCAGCTCGATCACCCGAGCGTGCCGCTCCGGCCCGCCGTTGCCCAGTGTCCGGAACGGCGTGCCCCCGGCGTTGTTGACAAGGCTGTCCAGCCGTCCGTGATCGGCGGCCACCCGGGCGAGGAGTTCTCTCACGGCTTCCGGATCGCGCAGGTCGACGGGGAGGAATCGGGCCGTGCGGCCATCCGCCTCCACCGTCGTCTCCGGGGTTCTGCGTGCGCAGACCACGACCTCGGCGCCCGCTTCGAGGAAGGCCCGCGCGATCCCCGCACCCACACCCCGGGTGCCGCCGGTCACCACGGCGACCCGGCCCGACAGGTCGCAAGCCACGCTCACCATGAACCTCCCGCGGTATGCGATCCACTGCTACCGTACCTAACAAATGCTTGGTAGAAAGGTAGCTGATGCGCTCATGGGTGTCTCCACCTCCGAGACGGAAAAGGGCGTCGCCGTTATCACTGTCGACTTTCCGCCCGTCAACGCGCTGCCCGTGCGGGGCTGGTACGACCTGGCCGATGCGATACGCGTGACGGGCCGGGACCCTGGCGTGCGGTGCGTCGTCCTCACCGCCGCCGGACGCGGTTTCAACGCGGGCGTCGACATCAAGGAAATGCAGCGCGACGACGGCCACGGTGCCCTGATCGGAGCGAACCGCGGCTGCTTCGAGGCGTTCGCCGCGGTGTACGAATGCGAAGTCCCGGTCGTCGCGGCCGTACAGGGCTTCTGCCTGGGTGGCGGCATCGGACTGGCGGGCAACTCCGACGCGATCGTGGCGAGCGAGGACGCGGTCTTCGGGTTGCCGGAACTGGACCGGGGCGCGCTGGGGGCCGCGACCCATCTGGCCCGGCTGGTCCCCCAGCATCTGATGCGCGCCCTCTACTACACCTCGCGCACCGCCACCGCCGAGGAGCTTCATCGCCACGGCTCGGTGTGGAAGGTCGTCCCGCGCGCGGAATTGCGGGGCGCGGCCCTGGAGCTGGCCCGCGAGATCGCCGCCAAGGACGGATCTCTGCTACGGCTGGCCAAAGCCGCCATCAACGGCATCGACCCCGTGGACGTCCGGCGCAGCTACCGCTTCGAGCAGGGGTTCACCTTCGAGGCGAACCTCAGCGGGGTCGCCGACCGGGTCCGCGCCGGCTTCGGTACGGACAAGGACAAAGGGCAGGAGCGGCAGCCATGAGCCGGAACAAGACCATGACCGCCGATGAGGTCGCCGCCCGCTTGGAGAGCGGCATGACGATCGGCATCGGCGGCTGGGGATCGCGGCGCAAACCCATGGCTCTCATCCGGGCCCTCCTGCGCTCGGACATCACCGATCTGACCGTCGTCTCCTACGGCGGCCCGGACGTCGGCCTCTTGGCCGCGGCCGGGAAGATCCGCAAGCTGATCGCGGCGTTCGTCACCCTCGACTCCATACCCCTCGAACCGCACTTCCGCGCCGCCCGGGAGCGCGGCGCGTTCGAGATGACGGAGCTGGACGAGGCGATGTTCATGTGGGGGCTGACCGCGGCCGGGCACCGTCTGCCGTTCATGCCGATCCGGGCGGGCCTCGGCTCGGACGTGATGAAGGTCAACCCGCAGTTGCGCACGGTGCGCTCCCCATACGACGACGGCGAGGAACTCGTCGCCGTCCCGGCACTGCGCCTGGATGCCGCGCTCGTCCACCTCAACCGGGCCGACGCACACGGCAACGGCCAGTACCTCGGGCCCGATCCCTACTTCGACGACCTGTTCTGCGAGGCCGCGGACCAGGCGTACCTCTCCTGCGAACGCATCGTGGACAGCGCGGAGTTGCGAGCGGAACACGGCCCGCAGACCCTGCTGGTGAGCCGGGCGTTCGTCAACGGCGTGGTCGAGGCCCCGGGCGGTGCGCACTTCACCTCATGCGTCCCCGACTACGACCGCGACGAGACCTTCCAGCGCGCGTACGCGCAGGCCGCCGCCGATCCCGAGGCGTGGCGACGGTTCACCGAGCAGTTCCTCTCGGGAGACGAAGACGCCTATCAGGCCGCCGTCACGGCGTTCGCCAAGGAGGCCACATGAGTGAGAGCGCGACCCGGGCCGAATGCTGTGTGGTGGCCTGTGCCGAGGCGTGGCGCGGCGACGGGGAGATCCTGGCGAGCCCGATGGGCACCGTGCCCACGATCGGCGCGCGGCTGGCGAAGCTCACCTTCTCCCCCGACCTGCTGCTGACCGATGGTGAGGCGCTGCTGATCGGCGACGTCCCGGCGGTGGGGAGCGGTTCCCAGGTGACCGAGGGCTGGCTGCCGTACCGCCGGCACCTGGCGATGGTCGCCAGTGGGCGGCGCCACGTCATGATGGGCGCCAGCCAGCTCGACGCCTACGGCAACCAGAACATCTCATGCGTCGGCGACTGGGCAAAGCCACGACGGCAGCTCCTCGGCGTACGCGGGGCCCCCGTCAACACGCTGAACAACCCGACGAGTTACTGGGTTCCCCGGCACTCGCCACGCGTCTTCGTCGAGCGGGTGGACATGGTCTCGGGGGTCGGCTATGACCGGGCGGCGGCCGCCGAGCCCGTGACGACGCGCTTCCACGAGATCCGCCGTGTCATCACCGATCTGGCGGTCCTGGACTTCGCCACACCCGACCGCTCCCTGCGGCTGTGCTCCGTGCATCCCGGCGTCACGGTGGACCAGGTGCGGGAGGCCACCGGTTTCCCGCTGACCGTCCCGGAGGAGCCGGAGGAAGTGCCGCACACCCGTATGCCGTCGGCGGAGGAACTGCGCCTGATCCGGGAGGTCCTCGACCCGAAGGGGCTGCGCGACCGCGAGGTGAGGGCATGAAAGGTGTCACGATCGCGACGCCACTGACGAAGCTGGTCGGGGTCCGCCACCCCATCGTCCAGACGGGCATGGGCTGGGTGGCCGGGCCCCGACTCGTCTCGGCCACGGCGAACGCCGGAGCGCTGGGCATCCTCGCATCGGCGACGATGACACCGGATCAGCTGCGGGCGGCGGTCCGCGAGGTCAGATCTCGTACGAACGCGCCTTTCGGGGTCAATCTGCGGGCGGACGCGGGGGACGCGGCCGAGCGGGTACGGATCATCGTGGAGGAGGGCGTGCGGGTCGCCTCGTTCGCCCTCGCCCCCTCCCGCGAGCTGATCGCCCGGCTCAAGGACGCCGGCGTCATCGTGATCCCCTCCATCGGCGCGCGCCGGCACGCGGAGAAGGTCGCCGCCTGGGGCGCGGACGCGGTGGTCGTCCAGGGCGGCGAGGGCGGCGGCCACACCGGCAACGTCGCCACCACCGTGCTGCTGCCCCAGGTCGTGGACGCCGTGGACATCCCCGTCATCGCCGCGGGAGGCTTCTTCGAGGGCCGTGGCCTGGTCGCGGCGCTCGCCTACGGGGCGGCGGGGGTGGCGATGGGCACCCGATTCCTGCTGACGTCGGACAGCACCGTCCCGCGCGTGGTGCAGGCCCGCTATCTCCAAGCCTCGGTCCAGGACGTCACGGTCACCACGAAAGTGGACGGGCTCCCCCACCGGATGCTGCGCAGCGAACTGGTCGACACCCTGGAACGTTCCGGCCGGACGGCCGCGCTGCTGCGCGCCGTACGCCACGCCGCGTCCTTCAGGAAGCTGTCCGGCCTGAGCTGGGCGCGGATGGTCCGTGACGGTCTGGCCATGAAGCATGGCAAGGAGCTCACCTGGAGTCAGGTCCTGCTGGCCGCCAACACTCCGATGCTGCTGCGAGCCTCCATGGTCGACGGCCGCACGGACCTCGGAGTGATGGCGTCGGGACAGGTCGCGGGCCTCATCGAGGACCTGCCGTCGTGCGCCGAGTTGGTCGAGGGGATCATGGCTGAGGCGCGTACCGCCCTCGAGCGCCTGCCCCAGGTCACCTGAGCGCCCTCCGCACCAGCCGATCCGCCTGCCGCCGCCGACCCGGGTGATCGGGTCGGCGGCGGCAGGCGGGTGGTGTGCGTCAGAGCCGTTCGATGATGGTGACGTTGGCCTGGCCACCGCCCTCGCACATGGTCTGCAGACCGAACCGGCCTCCGGTGCGCTCCAGTTCGTGCAGCAGCGTCGTCGTCAGCTTGGTGCCGGTCGCGCCGAGCGGGTGGCCGAGGGCGATGGCGCCGCCGTTGACGTTGACCTTCTCCGGGTCCACGCCGGTTTCCTTCAGCCACGCCAGCACGACGGGTGCGAACGCCTCGTTGATCTCCACCAGGTCGATGTCGTCGAGCGACATCCCGGACTTCTTCAGGGCGTAGGCCGTGGCCGGGATGGGGGCGGACAGCATCCGGATCGGGTCCTCGCCGCGCACCGACAGATGGTGGACGCGGGCGCGCGGTGTCAGGCCGTGCTCGGCGACCGCCCGCTCGGAGGCGACGAGCAGCGCGGAGGCGCCGTCGGAGACCTGCGAGGAGACGGCGGCGGTCAGCCGGCCGCCCTGGACGACCGGTGCCAGAGAAGCCATCTTCTCCAGTGAGGTGCCACGGCGCGGCCCCTCATCGGTCGTCACCTCCCCGTACGGGACGAGCTCGCGGTCGAAGCGGCCCTCGTCGATGGCCCGTATCGCGCGCTGGTGGGAGCGCAGCGCGAACTCCTCCATCGCCTCCCGGCTGATGCCCCACTTCTCGGCGATCAGTTCCGCTCCGTAGAACTGGTTGACGGGCCGGTCGCCGTAGCGGGCCCGCCAGCCCTCGGAGCCCGCGTACGGGCCGTCGTCGAGGCCGAGCGGTTCGGTGGCCCGGCGGCTGGCGAAGGCGATGGGGATCATCGACATGTTCTGCACCCCGCCCGCGACCACCAGGTCCTGAGTACCGGAGAGCACGCCCTGCGCGGCGAAGTGCAGGGCCTGCTGGGAGGAGCCGCACTGGCGGTCCACCGTGGTCCCGGGTACTTCTTCCGGCAGCCCGGCGGCCAGCCAGCAGGTGCGCGCGATGTCCCCGGCCTGCGGGCCCACGGTGTCCAGGCAGCCGAAGACGACGTCCTCGACGGCGGCGGGGTCGGCGCCGGAGCGCTCCATCAGTGCCTTCAGCACATGGGCGCCGAGGTCGGCGGGGTGCACGGCGGACAGCGCGCCGTCGCGTTTGCCGACCGGGGTGCGTACTGCTTCGACGATGAATGCCTCGGGCATGGCTGCTGCTCCTTCGCGAGGTCTCTATGTCTGTACGGCGATCCCGTCCAGCACCATCGACAGGTACTGGCGGGCGATTTCCTCGGGGCTGTGCTGTCCGCCGGGCCGGTACCAGGACGCGGCGACCCAGACGGTGTCCCGTACGAAGCGGTAGGTGAGCCGGGCGTCCAGGTCGGCACGGAAGGCGTGGGCCGCGACGCCGCGTTCCAACGTCCCCAGCCACGCCTTCTCGAACTTCTCCTGCGCCGCGGCGAGGTAGGTGAAGCGGGGTTGCGCGGACAGTTGCCGGGATTCCTTCTGGTAGATCGCCACGGCGGCGCGATGCCGGTCGATCTCCCGGAAGGACTCGGTGACCAGGGCCTCGATGGTCGCCCGGGGGGCGAGATCCGCTTCCAGCACGGCGTCGTATCCGGCCCACAGCTCGTCCAGGAAGCCGGACAGGATCTCGTCGAGCATCGACTCCTTGGAGTCGAAGTGGTAGTAGAGACTGCCCGCGAGCATTCCCGCGGCGTCCGCGATCTGCCGGACGGTTGTCGCGCTGTAGCCCTGCTCGGCGAAGACCTCCGCCGCGACCGCGAGCAGCTCGGCACGCCGCGCGGGCGACGGGCTCATCGCGGGCTTCTTCTTGCCGGTCCCCGGCACGCTGGTGTTCCTTGTGTTCGGCACCCTGCCATTGTCGTCTCACGCCCGCTGGCTGCTGACCGAGACGATCTCGCCGGTCAGGTACGAGGAGTAGTCGCCGGCCAGGAAGACGATCACGTTGGCGACCTCCCAGGGCTCGGCATAGCGGCCGAACGCCTCGCGCTCGGTGAGTTCCGCCAGCAATTCGGCCGTGGTCACCTTCACCAGATGCGGGTGCATCGCCAGGCTCGGGGCGACCGCGTTGACCCGCACGCCGTAGTCGGCCGCCTCCACTGCGGCGCAGCGGGTCAGCGCCATGACTCCGGCTTTGGCGGCGGCGTAGTGCGCCTGCCCGGCCTGCGCGCGCCAGCCGACCACCGAGGCGTTGTTGACGATCACGCCCCCGGCGCCCGCCGCCTTCATGCGGCGCAGTGCGGCGCGGGTGCAGCGGAAGGTGCCGTTCAGGGTGACGTCGAGGACCCTGTCCCACTGTTCGTCGGTCATCTCGGTGAGCTGGGCAGTGCCGCCGAGCCCGGCGTTGTTGACCACGATGTCGAGGCGCCCGTGCCGCTCCTCGGCGAGGTCGAGCAGGTCCGTGATCTGCCGCTCGTCGGTGACATCGCAGGGCAGGCCCGCGACCCGGCCGGCGCCGAACTCCTCGGACAACGCGTCGCACGTCTCCTTCAGCCGGCGCGCGTGGGCGTCACCGATGACGACGCGGGCGCCCTCGTCGAGAAATCTGCGTGCGGTGGCCCCACCGATCCCGGCGCCCGCGGCCGCGGTGATCACCGCGGTACGGCCGTCGAGGAGGGCATGGCCGGGGACATACGGGGGCGGGCCGACGGCAGTCATACATGGGCCTCCTCGAACCTCGACGGCGCTTATGGCCGTACGGTAACCTACCAAACACTTGTTAGAAATGGAGTTGGCGACGCGCATCGCCGGCATGCCACGCCTGGGGCCGGCGCTGGCCAAACGCGCCGTCAACCGGGCCGAGGACCTGCCGGGCCTGCACACCGGGCCGGACTCGGTCTTCGGACCGCACCATCTCGCCCACGCGCACAACGCGCAGACCGCCCCCGACGCGCTGGGCGGCATGGACATCCGCGCGATGAAGGAGGCCGGCACCTGATGGATCTCGATTTCAGCGCCGCCGAGAACGCCTTCCGGGCCGAGGCCCGCGCCTGGCTCACCGCACATGTGTCCACCTCTCGCCTGCCCTCCCTGGAGACCGCGGAGGGGTTCGCCGCCCACCGGGAGTGGGAGCGCGCCCTCTTCGCGGACCGGTGGTCGGTCGTCTCCTGGCCCGAGGAATACGGCGGCCGGGGTGTCTCACTCCTCCAATGGCTGATCTTCGAGGAGGAGTACTACGCGGCGGACGCACCCGGCCGGGTCAGCCAGAACGGCATCAACCTCCTCGCCCCCACCCTCTTCGAGCACGGCACACCGGAGCAGCGCGCCCGCGTCCTGCCGCCCATGGCGAGTGGCGAGGTCATCTGGGCTCAGGCCTGGTCCGAGCCGGAGGCGGGCTCCGACCTCGCGCGTCTGCGCTCCACGGCCCAGCGGACCGAGGGCGGCTGGCGCCTGACCGGTCAGAAGACCTGGTCATCCCGGGCCGCCTTCGCCGACCGCGCCTTTGGCCTCTTCCGCAGTGATCCGGCGGCGGACAAGCCGCACCCGGGACTGACGTATCTGATGTTCCCCCTGGACGCGCCGGGCCTGACGGTGCGGCCCCTAGGACGCCTCGACGGCAAGCCCGCCTTCGCCGAACTCTTCCTGGACGATGTCTTCGTGCCCGACGAGGACGTCATCGGAGCGCCGGGTGAGGGCTGGCGCGTGGCGATGAGCACCGCGGGCAGCGAGCGCGGGCTGACCCTGCGCAGCCCCGGCCGCTTCACGGCCGCCGCGGACCGGTTGGCCCGGCTGTGGCGCGATGAGGCCGATCCAGCGGACACGGCTCTGCGCGACCGGGTGGCCGACGCGGTGATCGGCGCCCGCGCGTATGAACTCTTCGCCTACGCGAGCGTCTCGCGGATCGCGGCCGGAGAGTCGATCGGCGCGGAGTCCAGTCTCAACAAGGTCTTCTGGTCGGAGCTGGACATCGCGCTCCACGAGACCGCCCTCGACCTGCTCGGCCCCTACGGGGAGCTCGCCGATGACGCCGCGGACGCGCCGGCCCACGGTGGCTGGGCAGAGGGCTACACCTTCTCCCTCGCGGGCCCCATCTACGCCGGCACCAACGAGATCCAGCGCGACATCATCGCCGAGCGGCTGCTCGGCCTGCCGAAAGGACGCCGGTGATGCGGTTCCTCCTCGACACCGAGCAGCGTGCGTTCGCGAAGACCCTGGACGGCATGCTCGGCTCGTCGGACACACCGAGCACGATACGGTCCTGGGCGGCCGGGGACCCGGGCCCCGGCCGCACCCTGTGGAGCCGGCTCGCCGAGGCGGGAGTCTTCGGCCTCGCCGTACCGGAGCGGCACGAGGGCCTGGGCCTGCTGCCTGTCGAACTGGGCGTCGCCTTCACCGAACTGGGCCGCCACGCCGTACCGGGCCCGCTGGTCGAAACCGTCGCGGCGGCGGCCCTCCTCGACCGGCTCGGCGACCGCGCCCCTGCCGAGACGTGGCTGCCGCGGATCGCCGCCGGCGCGGCGCTCGTATCCCTGTGCGCGCCCGACGCCGGGAGCCCTTACGCCCTCGACGCGGACACGGCCGACGCCGTGTTCGTCGTCGAGGACGACACCGTATGGCTGGCAGCGGGGCGCGGCCCGCTACAGCGTTCCTCCGATCCGGCCCGCCGATTGTTCCGCCCGACGGGCGCAACGGTCCTGGTCGAGGGGCCCACGGTCCGGGCAGCGACCTCGTACGCCACGGATGTGGCGGCCCTGACAACGGCCGCCCAGGCCCTGGGGCTCGGCCGCGCGCTGCTGGACCATACCGTCGCGTACGCCGCGCAACGCACTCAGTTCGGAGTCGCCATCGGCTCGTTCCAGGCCGTGAAGCACCGTCTGGCGGACGTTCTCCTCGCCCTGGAGTTCGCCCAGCCTCTGGTCCACTCCGCCGCCCTGGCCCTGGCCTCGGACGCCCCGTCCGCCCGCCGGGAGTGCGCGGCGGCGAAAGTGACCGCGGGCGAGGCGGCCTACGCCGCCTCGCGCACGGCCCTGCAGGTGCACGGCGCGCTCGGCTACACCGAGGAGCTGGAGCTGTCCCTGTGGATCCGCAAGGCCCGCGCCCTCCGTGATGCCTGGGGGACTCCGGCGGCGTGCCGATCCCTCGTCCTGGCTCCATGAGCCCCGATGGATCGATGACGTCCGGCTCGATCCCCTCGGACGCCAGAATCCCGGCCGTCTCGAGGGCGCGGGGCGGGCCCACCCCGCATTCGGGATGGGCCCGTCTTCCGGCTCCGGGTCATGCCGAATGTACGGACCCCAGGACGTCGGCCGTGTGCTGGCCCAGCAGTGGCGCGGCGGCCGACGGCTGGAGGAGGCGTCCTGCCGCTTCCAGGGGCAGGCCCGCGTACTCGTGTGTCCCTGCCTCCGGATGTGTCAGGGCGGCGAACCACCCGCGATGCCTGAGCTGTGGGTCCTCGAACAGGTCCCGGCCGTTTTGCACGGGCGCGGCGGGGACACCGGCCCGCTGGAGACGCGTGGCCAGGCGCGTCTTGTCGTGTTCGCGCGTCGCCTCCGAAAGGCGCCGCGCTATCTCCTCCGCCCTGGCTTTCCGCGCCGTCGTTTCCGCCAGCGACGTGTCGCGGGCCCAGTCGGTCCAGCCCAGTTCCGAGCACAGCGCGGACCACTGGTCCGCCGTGTGCACAGCGATGGCGATCCACTGGTCCTCGCCCTCGCAACGGAACGCGTCATGAGGGAAGGCGGTGGGGATCGCGTTGCCCTGCGGCACCGGGTCAGCCCCCGCGGAGAGGGAATCCAGGATGATGTCGCCGATCCAGGACATGGCCGCTTCGCGCTGAGCGACCTCGACGTACTGCGCTTGCTGGGTGCGGTCCCGGTGCGCCAGCGCGGTGACGGCGGCCGCCGCGCCCGCCAACCCGCCCATGGGATCGAGATACGCGGAGCCCGACCCCAGCGGTCCGGATTCCTCGTCGTATCCGATCAGTGCGGTGATACCGGCCATCGCCTCCATCGTCTGTCCGTAGGCACGGTGGTGCCGGAGCGGCCCTGTGGTGCCGAAGCCCGACATCTCGACCATGACGAGGGAGGGGTTGATCTCGCGGAGTGTGTCGAAGCCGAGCCCCAGGCGTCTCATGGTGTCCGGGGTGAAGTTGGTGACCACCAGATCACTCTCGCGGCACAGATCATGGGCCTGTCGGCGGCCGATGTCCGTCTTCAGGTCCAGCAGCACCGACTTCTTGTCCAGGTTCTGGGCGTTGAACCACGCGTTGCGGTTGTACGGGCGGTCACCGGGCTCGCCGTTCGGGTAGAACTCGGTGGCGGTGGGGGCGTCGGCGGGGCCCCGCCAGGCGTCCATCCTGGAGGCGCTTTCCACCTTGAGAACCTCCGCGCCCAGCAGGGCGAGAATACGGGTGGCGAGTGGCCCCGACCAGGCCGTGGTGAAGTCCACTACGCGCGTACCCCGCAACGGCCGCTCGTCGGGTTCCGCCGTCCCGCCCGGATGCCGGTCGAGCGTGGGGAGGGCGGCCGGTACGCCGTCGCTGGTGCCGTGTACGGTTCCCGGCTCATAACTCGCGGGCCGCCACAGCGGGCCCAGCACGAGGTGCTTTCGGCCCTGGAATTCGGCGTGCCGCCAGAAGTCCCTGCTCACTAGCTGCGGGTCGGTTCTGAGCTCGGTCGGGGTGCGGACCGGGGACATGACCAGCCGGTGGTCCAGTGCGGCTTGGAGGAGGGCTTCCCGGCTACGGCCTCGTGCCCGCTCCTGGATCCGCGCGAAAGCCGACGGGATGTCTCGCATGAAGTCGGGCCATGAGGAGAACAGCGGTGAATCCACCAGATCGTCGGCGCCCACGGCGGTGAGCAACTCGCCCAGCCGACCCTCCATGGCGAAGGCGGTCATCCAACCGTCCGCACAGCGGATGCGGCCCTTGGGCCGGTTCAGCTCGCCTCGCTGTGCGATCGTCGCGCTGTAGGCCCATTGGATGGCGAAGTTCTGTTCCATCGCCGCCGCCGCCTCATGCACCGCGACCCGCACGATCTCCCCCGCGGCTCCGACGGCCGGACGAGCGAGCAGCCTCGCCGCGAGTGACACATAGAGGAAGAGACCGGCCGCGATGTACGCGCGGTTGCCCGTGCCGTAGAGCGGTGGGCGCCCGGCCAGGCCCGTGTAGTGCATGGACCCGGACAATGCCTGGTGGATGAGTTCCGATCCGTGCCAGTCGCGGTAGGGCCCCTGGTCGGCGAAGTCGGTGGCGACCGCGACCAGTGCGTGCGGGGCCAGGCCGGCGGCGATCGCGGCTTCGCCGTGGTCGGACACCACCACGACGTCGACGTCCCGCGCGCACTGTCCCAGGGCGCTCTCCCAGCCGTCCGTGGGACAGGGCTGGACCGACTTGGTGTGGTTGAGATGCACATCCATGGCCGGGGACGCGCCGACGAGTGCCGACGGACGGCGCAGCAGGGTGACGGCTGCCCCGTGGTCGGCGAGCAGTCGGGCGGCGAATTGACCTGCGATGGTGTCCGACACGTCCATGACGCGCACTCCCCGGAAGGGAAGGCGGTCTGCCGGCCCGCGCCGGCCTGCGCCGGCTGGACCATCCGTGGGAAAGTCGACCTTCACGGTCGGTGTCTCCGTTCTGGTGGGCGGCGGGTGAGGGCACCGTGCCGCCGGCTTGGCGCCTGTCGTCCTACTTGCCGACGAACACAGCGGGCCGCTTCTCCAGGAATGCCCGTGCGGCTTCGGCGGCGTCCTGGGTCTCGGCGCAGTGGGAGTGCCTGACCGCCTCGTTGTCCAACGCCTGCTCAAAGCCGACGTACTCGCTCTCAACGAGGTTCTGCTTCATCAGGCGCAGGGCCACCGGTGCGGAGGCCGCCAGTTCCTCGGCTACGGCGCGGACGCGTTCCAGGAGTTGTTCAGCCGGCCAGACCTTCGAGACCAGCCCGATACGAAGCGCCTCCTGGGCGTCGAACGGCTCGGACAGCAGGTACTTCTCCCGCGCCCGTCCGATCCCGATGATCCGCGGCAGGGTCCAGGTCCCGCCGAAGTCGCCGGACAGCCCGGCGCCCCGGAAGGCGGCGTTGAAGCGGGCTCGGTCCGCGGCGAACCGCAGGTCGGTCGCGCAGGCCCAGGACAGTCCGGCCCCCGCGCAGGCACCGTTGATCGCGGAGATGGTCACCGCCGGCATCGAGTGCAGGAGCGCGGCCGTCTCCATGTAGCCGCGCAGTTGGGCGGCGGCGGAGGCGCCACGAAGGGATCCGGTGACCGCGCCCCCCGGGCCCTCGGCGAGGTCTCCGCCCGCGCAGAAACCCCGGCCCGCTCCGGTGAGGATCACGACCTTGACTGCCGGGTTCTCCGCGAGTGCGGAGAACACCTTGTGGGCCTGTTCCAGCAGGTCACCAGTCATCGTGTTCAGCTTCTCGGGGCGGTTGAGCGTCACCAGGGCGACCCCGGTGCTGTCGATGTCGCTGGTCACCAAAGTGGGCACCATCATCTCCTCGTCGGTCTTCGTCAGGGTTCTCACCGTGTCCGTGCGCGCCCTTCCCGGAACGGGCCGGCGGCCGATACGGGGGCCGCCGCCGCGGGAGTGTGGGCGATGGGTGTGCTCGCTTTGGTGCCTCGTCCGCTGAGCTGGGCGATCGTCATGACCACCAGAGGGGTCATGATGGCGATGTAGGCGTTGTCGATGCCGAAGGGGTCGCCCGCCAGATACCAGCCGACGACGGCGGGCAAGGACAGGCAGAGGGAGACCAGGGCACCCTGCCGGGAGCCGTACGACGGCCGGTAGAACATCAGGACGACGAAGACGGCCAGGGAGGCCCGGAGTGCCTTGGCGAGGAACGTCACGCCGAGCACATCCGACGCGAACAGCGCCGCCGCCACCGGGATCAGGCCGCAGCCCAGGGTGGCGAGCCGGGCGAATCGCACGGCCTTCTTCTCGTCGCCCGAGGTATTGAAGTACGGCTGGTAGAAGTCCTTCAGCAGCAGCGTGGAGGAGCCGATCGTCAGGGCGGATATGAGGCCGAACACTGACGCGATCAGTCCGGTGACCGCAACGCCCTGAAGAAACGGGCTGAGGTCGACGACCATGGACGGAAGTGCCTGGAGGCTGTCGATGTCGGGGTGCACCACGGCCGCGCAGACACCGATGAATGCCGCGAGGACGCCGTAAGGGATCAGGACGAGGCTGGTGTACAGGCCGGCGTTCCTCGCCTTGCCCTCGTCGTCGACCGCGGTCATCGCCTGCACCACGTATTGGGTCGCGAACATGGCGCCGCCGCCGGCGACGAGCCAGGCGCCCATCTGATTCCAGCCGACTCCGTCCCAGTCGAGCATCCGTGACGGCAACGAGACCTGGATGCCTTCGTAGCCCCCCGCGGCGAAGTAAGCGGACACCGCGACGACAACGACCCCTGCCACTTTGACGATGACGTTGATCAGGTTCGTGTAGATGACGGAGCGCATACCGCCGATCACCACGTAGACGCTCGACAGCACACCAACGATCACGACGGCCCAGCCGGCGTCGATCCCGAGCAGCGTCGAGATCATCGCTCCGCCGCTCACATAGGCCGCGGTGGCCACCAGCAGGAGTGACGCGATCATGGTCACCGAAGCCGCTCGCCGCACGCCCGCCCCGTATGCCCGTTCCAGGGCACCGGAGATGGTCACCTCGTCGAGTTGCTTGAATCGCTTCGCGAACAGCACGGCGAAGACGATGAACCCGATTCCCAGAGCGCCGAGGTTCCAGGCAGCGGAGATACCGTCAGCGTAAGCCCCCTGGGCCGTCCCGATACTGGCCGAGGTGCCCACGACTTCGGAGGCCATGAACAGACCGATCACCACTGCGGGGAAGACCCGGCCACCGCGGACGAATCCTTCCGACGTCGCGCCGGCCTTACGGGCGATGACGCTCACCGCTGCGATGAGGATGATGTAGGCCACCACCATCAGGGCGACTATCTGGAAAGACGACACTGTTTCTCCTTCAGTTCAGCGGGACCCGGCGAGGTGGTCCTTGACATGAGCCCCCCACAGGACGCTGTTGACCAGTCCGGTTCCGTCGGCGGTGGCGAGCATCTCCGCGTCGTCGCGGAAGGCGGCGACTCCGGTGCTGGTGTCCAATCCATGTCCGGCGCACATGGACAGCAGTTCCGTACACGCCCGCACAGCGGTGCTGCAGGCATGTGCCTTGGCTCCGCTGGCCAGTGCGGCGGCAGAGGGGTGCCCGGTCTCGAGGGCGGTGGCGGCGTGGTAGGCGAGCAACCGCGCGCCCAGCAGCTCGGCCGCGATACCCCCCACTCGATGGGTGGTCAGGTCCAGGTCGGCGACCCGTGAGCCGCGGGCGGTGCGGGTCGTCAGATGCTGTGTCGTCCTGGCCAGTGCCTCGAAGGCCACTGCCACGGCTTGGACGGCGACCAGTACGCGCGCCACCCCGAAGCCCGCTTTCGCTCCTGCCGTGCCGTCTTCGGTGAGAAGCCGCCAGCGCTCCACCTCCACCCCGTGGAACTCGAGCGAGCCGAAGGTGAGATGGCACAAGCCGTGGGTCCGGAGAGGACGCCGCTCCACACCCGGGGCCGCCAGGTCGACGAGCACCCGTACGGAACGGCCCTGCTCGTCCGCCGCCAGGACGACGGCGGTGTCCGCCGTCATCGCATGGGTGACCCAGTCCTTGCGCCCGGTGAGGACGAGCCCCCCTCGGCCCGGATGCACAGTGGTGGCGGGGTTCTTGATGCTGCTGCCACCGCGCGGCTCGGTAACCGCCACCGCGCCGATGCTGGTCCCCTCGAGCAGGCCGGGCAGCACTCGTTGTTTCGCCTCGGCGCTGCCGGCGGCGGTGATGAACCGCTGGACACTGTGGTTGGAGAGAAAGGGCACGGCACTCGCGATTCCCTCGGTCAGCGACGCGAACTGACCGAGGGCGAGGCCGGCGCCATTCGCTTCCTTCGGGATCGTCGACCCCAGGTATCCCGTCGACCTCAGCTTGCCGAAGATCTCCAGCAACTGATCGCGCGACCATGGTGTGGTGTCCGGATACGTCCTGCGGATCGTGGTGGCGACGGCCCGTCCCGTATCCACCCACTGGCTGTCCCGGCCCGGGACGTCAGGCTCAAGCTCCATTGTGCGGCTCCGTTCTTCCGGTTTCTCAGAACTGCAGGGACTGCCGGTGGAGGAACTCCTCAATGCCCGCGGGACCCAGTTCGCGCCCGTACCCGGAGTTCTTCACTCCGCCGAACGGTGCGGCGGGGTTGAAGGCGCCACCGTTGATGTCGACTTGTCCGGTGTGGATACGGCGCGCGACGGTGCGGGCACGTTCGGCGTCGGCCGACCACACCGCGCCGCCGAGCCCGAAACGGGAATTGTTGGCGATGGCGACCGCCTCTTCCTCATCGCCGTAGGCGATGATGGCGAGCACGGGGCCGAAGATCTCCTCCTGGGCGAGGAAGGAGTCGGGGTCCACGTCGGTGAAGATCGTGGGCCGCACGTAGTAACCCGATGTCAGCGCGTCGCCGGCCGGCCGCTCGGGTCCCCCGACGATGAGCTTCGCGCCGTCGGCCAGGCCGGTCTCGATCGCGCGGATCACACTGTCGCGCTGTCGCGCACTGGCCAGCGGGCCGATCCTGGTCCGCTCGTCCGCCGGGTCGCCCGGGGCATAACGCGTGGCCGCGGCAGTGGCGATCTCCTCTGCCGAGGAGAGCAGCTCGCGGGGCACCAGCATGCGGGTCAGGGCGTTGCAGCTCTGCCCCGAGTTGAGGAAGCAGTTGGCGACGCCGACCTTGACGGCCGTAGCGAGGTCGGCGTCGTCGAGGATGACGTTGGCCGATTTGCCACCGAGCTCCAGTGTGACGCGCTTCAGGGTCAGCGCGGCCTGCTGGGCGACAGCGCGCCCGGTCGCCTCCGAACCGGTGAACGACACCGCATCGATCCCAGGGTGCTCCACGATGGCCTGGCCCACCTCGGGTCCGGCTCCGTTGACGACGTTGAGTACCCCGTCGGGAAGACCTGCCTCTTGCATGATCCGCGCCAGGAGCAGTGCGCTCAGGGGAGCGACCTCGCTCGGCTTGAGGACCACCGTGCATCCGGCGGCGATCGCCGGAACGATTTTGCTGACCACCTGGTGGACGGGATAGTTCCAGGGCGTGATGGCCCCCACGACACCAACCGGCACCGCGTAGACGCGAGAGTTGCCGAGCTCGGTCTCGAATTCCATCGACCGCAGCGCACGAGCGGTCTCCCGGACGTCGTGCACCGGCAGTGTCGCGTGCAGTTGGCGGGCCAGCTTGATGGGGGCACCCAGTTCCTCGGCCACCGTCCGCGCGATCAGCTCCCGCCGGTCCTCCAGGAGATCGGCCAGGCCGTCCAGCATCTGGGCGCGTTCCTCGGCGGTCCGGGTCGACCACGAGGAGAACGCGCCGCGGGCAGCGACGACGGCCCGGTGGACGTGCCCCGCGTCTCCCGCGGGAACCGAGGCGATCACCTGCTCGGTGGCCGGGTTCTCCACGGGGATCGGCGGTCGTTCACCCCCCTCGTGCTCCCACTCCCCGGCGATGAAGTGTGCGGTCCACTGATGATCCATGCATCCCTCCGGTTGCCACCTGACGCGTCGCTTTGAACGCCCGCCGCACAGTAGGGCCTATACGAGCGTTTAGGCAATAGCGTCTCACCAAAAGCCCTAAACGATCGTTCAGGAGGTAGGTGCGCAACCGCTTCGGGAGTGGCAGGGGCGGCCCCGCATCGCACCCTCCCCCGGGCAAACCACGAGGGATCAGGGGCGCGCACTGCCGGGGGAAGCCCGGCAATGCGTCTGCTACTGTGTCGGCGCGCCTGAGTGCCCCGTCCGGTGGACCGGGAAAATCACCGGTCGCAGGGGTACGGGTCGGCTATCACACGGAAAGGGAGACGCCCCTCGGCGTCAGCGGGAAAAGTCCTTCAGGAGGAGACCGAATCAGCCTGGCCGCCCACCAGCGACAAGGCCAGGAATCCATAACGGTCTGCGATCTCTTCCGGCGAAAGTTCGCCGGCGCTCTTGTACCAGGTGGCAACAGCAGTGCACATCGTGACCACGGCTCGACTGGCTTCCCTGGGCCACGGGGTCAGAAAGGCACCGGCTGCGACGCCTTGCACCACCACGGAGTCGAACATGCGCTGCAGCTTGTCACGCTGAGCGATGTTGAGGCGTCGGTTGTCCGGTTCGAGGCTGCGAATCTCGCTGTTCACGAGGAAGCTCGACATCACGTCTGACGCATTCCACAGCACATGGGAGCGCGCAGCCGCGAACAGCTGAGCGGCAGGATCGTCCCCGGCCGCCTCGATGGCCGCCCGGGTAACCTCGATCGACTGCTCCATGAAGCGGCCGATGATGTCCATCAGCAGCTCTTGCTTGGAAGCGTAGTAGTGATACATGGCCGCAGGCGTAGTGCCGGACGCCTTGGCGATGTCACGCACAGAGGTGCCATCGTATCCGTGACGATAAAAACGGGTCAGAGCTGCTTGAAATATAACTTCCTGACCAACGCTGTAACGCGGTGCGGAACTCTGACCTTGGGGCACTAATTTTACTCCTCAAATATCCTGGGCAGGTCAGCCATATAAATCTCCGGACAATTCCACTGCGAGAATATGACGGCATTCTACCGTGCCGGAGTCGCGTTCCCTCCAGACAGCAGGGTGTCCAGCATCATGGCCCGACGCCCGGCGGGCGAAGCATCAGGCGAGCCTGTTCCCGGCGACGCGCAGCAGGAGCGTGTGCAGCGTCTCCCGCTCGGCGGGGGCGAGCGGGGCGAGCAGCTCGTCGGTCACATCCTGACCCGCCTGATCCGTGTCCTGGAGGAACGCGCGGCCGTCCTCGGTGAGGACGACGATGCGGCTGCGGCGGTCGTCGGGGGCGGGGCGGCGCTCGGCGAAGCCGAGCTTCTCCAGGTCGTCCACCAGGCCGACGATCGCGCTCGGGTCATAGCCGAGCCGGGCGCTGAGCTCTCGCTGCAAGGCGCCCTCGCAGGTGGCGAGGAAGCGCAGCACGGCGTAGTGCCGCAGCCGCAGCCCCGACTCCTGGAGGAAGGTGTTGAAGAGCTGACCGGAGCGCAGACCCAGGCGGTAGAGCAGATAGCCCGTGTCCGCGTGGAGTGCCCGCATCCATGGTTCGTCCGCGTCGACGGGGCGCGGGTCGTCGGTGTGCCGGCGGGTGATGGCGGGCTCCCTGGTCTCGGCCCCGGGGCGCCGGTCTCGGCTCCCCGGAAGGGTTGGTCTCGTGTGCAGAGTCCAGCATGACGCACCCGAGGTAAACAACAACTGTTGACGTCAACAATTATTGTGCTTAGCTTCGATCTCGATGCCGCACCCCGCGCCGGACCGGCGCACCCCATGCGAAGGGACTCGCTCGTGCCCACCATCGATCTGACCGGCAAGGCCGCCGTCGTCACCGGTAGCGGCCGGGGCCTCGGCCTCGCCTACGCACACGCCCTCGCCGCCCACGGCGCGTCCGTGGTCGTGAACGACGTAGACGAGGACGCGGCCGAACAGGCCGTCAAGTCCATCACCGAGGCCGGCGGCACCGCCGTGGCCGAGGTGGTCCCCGTCGGTACCGCCGAGGCCGCCGACCGGCTGGTGGGCCGTGCCGTCGAGGAGTTCGGCCGACTCGACGTCCTGGTCACCAACGCGGGCATCCTGCGCGACAAGGTGCTGTGGAAGATGACCGACGAGGACTTCGACGCGGTCATCACCACCCACCTGAGGGCCACCTTCACCTGCGCCCGCGCCGCCGCCGTGCGCCTGCGCGAACAGGGCGAAGGCGGCACGCTCGTCCTCGTCGGCTCCCCGGCCGGGCAGCGCGGCAACTTCGGCCAGACCAACTACTCCGCCGCCAAGGCCGGAATCGCCGCCATGGCGCGCACCTGGTCCATGGAACTGTCCCGCGCGAGCATCACCGTGAACGCGATCGTGCCGGTCGCCGCCACCGCGATGACCGAGACCATTCCCGCCCTCGCCCCGTATGCGGAGGCCCTCAGGAACGGCCGACCGCTGCCGGACTTCCTGCGCAAGGGAGAGGGATTCGGCACACCGGAGGACTGCGCCGCCCTCGTCCCCTTCCTGGCCTCCGACGCCGCCCGCGGCATCACCGGCCAGTGCATCGGGATCGGCGGCGACAAGGTGGCGCTCTGGTCGCATCCGCAGGAGGTCCGGGCCGCCTACGCCGACGGTGGCTGGACCTCCGACGCCCTGGCCGATGCCTGGCCCACGTCGGTCGGCGCCGAACCACAGACGGTGGGTATCCCCGCGCCGAAGATTCCGGAGGCGTGATGCACCTTCAGGATCTGGTCGCCATCGACGTCCATACCCACGCGGAGGTGTCCGCCAAGGGCCACTCCTCCCTGGACGACGACCTGCACGACGCCTCCTCCGCCTACTTCAAGGTCGAGGGCGACCGGAAGCCCACACTCGAGGAGACGGCCGCCTACTACCGCGAGCGGCGGATGGCCGCCGTCATCTTCACGGTGGACGCCGAGTCCGCGACCGGCACCCAGCCCGTCCCGAACGAGGAGGTCGCCGAGGCCGCCGCCGCCAACGCGGACTTCCTCATTCCGTTCGCCTCCATCGACCCCTTCCGGGGCAAGGCGGGCGTGCGGCGGGCCCGGCGGCTGGTCGAGGAGTACGGCGTGAAGGGCTTCAAGTTCCATCCCAGCGTCCAGGGCTTCTTTCCCAACGACCGCTCGGTGGCGTACGGCCTGTACGAGGTGATCGAGGAGACCGGCACCATCGCGCTCTTCCACACCGGCCAGACCGGCATCGGCGCCGGTGTTCCCGGCGGGGGCGGCATCCGCCTGAAATACTCCAACCCGCTCCATGTGGACGATGTGGCCGCCGACTTCCCGCAACTGAAGATCATCCTGGCGCACCCGTCGTTCCCCTGGCAGGACGAGGCCCTGGCGGTGGCGACCCACAAGCCCGGCGTGCACATCGACCTGTCCGGCTGGTCCCCGAAGTACTTCCCGCCGCAGCTCGTGCAGTACGCCAACACCCTGCTGCAGGACAAGGTCCTCTTCGGTTCGGACTTCCCGGTGCTCACCCCGGACCGATGGCTGGCCGACTTCGAGAGGCTCGCCATCAAGGACGCGGTCAAGCCGAAGATCCTCAAGGAGAACGCGGCCCGCCTGCTCGGGCTGACGCAACCATGAGAGGTGCCAGATGCGCAACGAGGGACTGGGGTCGTGGCCCGCACGCCGGGCCCGCAAAACCCCGCACCGCACGGCCCTGATCCACGGCGAGCGGTCGACCGACTACCGCACCCTGCACATACGCACCACCCGCCTCGCCCACGCCCTGCGCGCCCGAGGCATCGGACGCGGCGACCGCGTCGCCCACCTCGGCCCCAACCACCCCGCCTATCTGGAGACCTTGTTCGCCGCCGGCCTCCTCGGCGCCGTCTTCGTCCCCCTCAACACCCGCCTCGCCGCCCCCGAGATCGCCTACCAGCTCGCCGACTCCGGCGCCAAGGCCCTCATCCACGGCCCCGCACACGCCGGGCTCGTCGCCGCACTGCCCACCGGCACCGAGGTACGGACCCACCTCGAGATCGGCGACGCATACGAGCAGGCCCTGGCAGCCGCGTCGGCCGAGCCGATCGACGAACCGGTCACCGCCGACGACACCTGCGTCATCATGTACACCTCGGGGACGACCGGCCGCCCCAAAGGCGCGATGCTCACCCACGCCAACGTCATCTGGAACGCCGTCAATGTCCTGGTCGACCACGACCTGTTCGCCGACGAACGCGCCCTGGTATCCGCCCCGTTGTTCCACACCGCCGGTCTGAACATGATCACCTTGCCGGTACTGCTCAAGGGCGGCACCTGCGTCCTGGTGGCGGCCTTCGACCCGGAGACGACCCTCGACCTGATCGAACGGCACCGCATCACCTTCATGTTCGGAGTGCCGACGATGTTCGGCCAGATGGCCCGGCATCCCCGCTGGGCCGACGCCGACCTGTCCTCACTCCGCATCCTCACCTGCGGCGGATCACCGGTGCCGACCCCGCTCATCGCCGCCTACCAGAAGCGCGGGCTCACCTTCCTCCAGGGCTACGGCATGACCGAGGCCGCGCCCGGCGCACTCTTCCTGGACGCCGAGCACGCCGCCGGCAAGGCGGGCTCGGCGGGCGTACCGCACTTCTTCAGCGACGTACGGGTCGTACGGCCCGGCCTCACCCCGGTCGACACCGGCGAGACCGGCGAAGTGGTGGTGCGCGGACCACATGTGATGTCCGGCTACTGGGGACTGCCCGAGGAGACGGAGGCCGCCTTCGCGGACGGCTGGTTCCGCAGCGGGGACGCGGCCCGGGTCGACGAAGACGGATACGTGTACATCGTCGACCGGATCAAGGACATGATCATCTCTGGTGGCGAGAACATCTATCCCGCCGAGATCGAGGACCTTCTCCTCACCCACCCGGGCATCGCCGAGTGTGCGGTGATCGGTGTACCGGACGACACGTGGGGCGAGGTGCCCCGCGCGGTCGTCGTCCCGGCAGCGGGTACCGAACTCGATCCGGGCGAGGTGCTGGCATCACTGTCCGGGCGGCTCGCCAAGTACAAGATCCCCAAGTCCGTGGTCATCGCGGACGAACTACCGCGCACCGCCTCCGGGAAGCTCCTCAAGTCCCGGGTCCGCCACCACTACGGCACCCCAAGCCCTCAACAGAAAGCCGACTCATGAGCATCACCGTCAACGGCCTGGACGAACTGAGGAAGCTCGCCGGCAGCGGCCTCGGCACCAGCGAGTGGATCGAGGTCACGCAGGACCGCATCGACACCTTCGCCGAGGCCACCGGCGATCACCAGTGGATCCACACCGACCCGGAGCGAGCGGCTCAGGGCCCCTTCGGCGCGCCGATCGCGCACGGCTACCTCACCTTGTCCCTGTTCATCCCCCTCTTCACCCAACTGCTGGACGTGCGGGGCGTGACCACCAAGGTCAACTACGGCCTGAACAAGGTACGTTTCCCCGCGCCGGTGCGGACCGGATCCCGCCTGCGGCTCGCCGCCCGGCTCACCTCGGTCGAGGACGTACCCGGCGGCGTCCAGATCACCGTCGACGGCACGATCGAGGTGGACGGCGGCGCGAAGCCCGCGGCCGTGGTGCAGAGTCTGTCCCGTTTCTACGTCTGACCTGCTGCAATCGGTGGAAGACGCGGTTACCCGCGGCCACGACCCGCTCGCCCCGGTCAGGACCGCGGATGAGCGTCGTGGGTGAGGAGCGCGAGCTGGACGCGGTTGTCCAGCTCCAGTTTGGCCAGGGCGCTCGAGAGGTGGGCCTTGACCGTGCCGAGGGACAGGTGCAGGCGGGTGCCGATGTCGGTGTTGGACAATCCCTCGGCAACCGCCTGGGCCACCTCGCGCTCCCGTGCGGTGAGCAACGCCAGCCGCTGCCGGGCGTGTTCGGCCCGGTCGTCCGGTCCGGCCGCCGCGTGCTCGATCAGAGCGCGCGCGGCGGACGGCGACAGTGCGGGCTCACCGCGAGCGGCCCGGCGTACCGCGGCGACGATGTCCTCGGGCGCGGTGTGTTTGGCGAGGAACCCGGCGGCGCCCGCGCGCATCGCCTCCAGGACCAGGCGGTGTTCGTCGAAGGTGGTCAGCACGATCACCTGCGGGGCCTTCGTGCCGCGGCGGGTGAGTGCGCGGGTGGCCTCGAGGCCGTCCATGACGGGCATCCGGATGTCCATGAGGATCACATCGGGCTCGTGTTCACCGACGGCGGCGGCTGCCTGGACACCGTCGGCCGCCTCCGCCACGACCTCGATGCCGTCCGCCCCGCGCAGCATCAACTTCAGTCCGGTCCGTACCAGGGGGTCGTCGTCGGCCAGCAGCACTCGGATCATGGCGTCACCTCGCGGACCACGGTAGCCGGGCGCACAGTGTGAAGGTGCCGTCGGCAGCCGTGTGGTCGAGGGTGCCGCCGTCGAGGCGGACGCGTTCGGCGAGCCCGGTCAGACCGGCGCCGGTGCCCGGGATCACCTCGTCGGCGCCGGGAGAGGCGGGCAGCTCATTGCGGACCTCCACGGTGAGGCCGCGGCCCGGACCACCGGCCAGGCACACGCTGACCGGTGCGCCGGGCGCGTGCTTGCGGGCGTTGGTCAGGGCCTCCTGGGCCACGCGGTAGACGGTGCGGTGCAGTTGCCACCGCAGCTCGTGGACGGCGTCGGCGGTCAGCTCGGGGCGGAAGTCCACCGGCTGCCCCGTGGCGCGGGCATCCGCGACGAGAGAGCCGATGTCCTCGATCCGTGGCAGCAGCGACACCGGCTCGCCACCGCCCT
This sequence comes from Streptomyces hygroscopicus, assembly GCA_002021875.1. Lineage (NCBI taxonomy): Bacteria > Bacillati > Actinomycetota > Actinomycetes > Kitasatosporales > Streptomycetaceae > Streptomyces > Streptomyces hygroscopicus. The sequence continues at coordinate 11,164,785 of CP018627.1, read as the reverse complement.
CCGCCCGCAGCAGGTGCAGCACCTCCTGCAGTTCCTCCACGGCCTCGTGCGCGTTCCCCCGGATCACCTCGACGCTCTCGGCGACCTCGACGCTGTCGAGCGCGGGTCCGGCACCGACTTGCGCCTGCCGGGTGCGGTAGGCCAGCGCGCCCGCGTGCACGGAGAGCAGGGAGATGCGGTGCGCCAGCACATCGTGCATCTCACGTGCGATGGCCTGGCGTTCGCCGCGGCGGACGTCGGCGAGCCGGCGCTCGTGTTCGGCCCGGGCCCGCTCGGCGTCCACCCGCAGCCGCTGAAGGAGCAGCCGCCGGGAACGCAGGGCATGGCCCCAGGCGAAGGTGGCCAGGAGGTAGGCCAGGCAGAACACGGCATCGACGAACAGGTCCGCCCCCCGCCCGTACAGCAGCAGGCCGGAGGGCACCATGCACACCACGTACGCACCGAGCGTCAGCAGTGCCTGCCGCCAGCGGAGGCGAAGCGCGAAGTTGGTGACGATCACCGCGCCCGCGGGCAGCGCGCTGGTCGACAGAGCCACCGCGGGCAGCCCGATCAGGGCCACGGCGAGCGGGAAACGGCGCCGCCACCACAGCGCGAGGCAGGCCACGAGCCCCAGCAGCGGGTCCAGTTCCGCCGCCCGGCCCGACAGCTCGCCCTGTTCCTTCACCACGCCGAGGACGACCATGCCGAGGAAGACGGCCGCGCAGAAGAGCACCGCGTCCACCGCCCAGTCGCGCCAGGTGCGCCCGGCCGGGAGGACGGGGTCGAGGCCGTTGGTCATAAAGCTGAGGGTATGCGGACCGCTGAGGGCGGCAGTATCGGCCCATCGGCCGGATTGGCCTTGGCCATGTGGCAGAGGCGGGTGGCGCCGCCTGTCACTTCGGCACCCGGGTCGTGGCCCGGAAGGGCATGTCAGGCCCGTTCCTTCGGCGATGGCGGCCGGTCTTTCGTTCTGTCTCCCGGTAGACCATCGGCGAATGGTGCCCGCCCCGGTGGTCCCGCAGGCTGCTTCCATCCGGAAGACGGGAGAGAACGAGATGGGTGCAACCCAGGTCAGCAGGGCGAGGTTTCTGCGGTTGGCGGGGGTCGTCGCAGTCGGCGCGGCGCTGCCCGCCGGGCAGGCGGCCGCGACGGGGTGGCGGGACAGGCCGCATGCCACGGCCGATCGGGGGCGGGCTGGGGACTCAGGGGTGGGCGGCGTGCGCTATCGCGGGGTCGTCTACGAAGTGGGGCAGGGCGAGACACCGGCGACGGGATGGAGCGCGGCTCGTACCCGGGCCGATCTGCGGTCCATCCGCCGCGAGCTGCATGCCGACACGGTGAAGGTCACCGGCGATGGCGTCGAACGCCTTACGCGCACGGCGGCCGAGGCGGCCGAGAACGGTCTGCACGTCTGGCTGGAGCCGACCCTGGGGGACATGCCTGCCCACGACATCCTCGACCACCTCGCGGAGACCGGACGGTTCGCGGAACGACTGCGCAGGCAGGGCGTGCGGGTGCACCTGAACGTCGGCTGTGAATTCATTCTGTTCGTTCCCGGAATCGTGCCCGGCGCCACCGCGGTCGAACGGATCGACAACTTGGTCAAGGGCAACTACGACCCGGTGAAAACGGCCCAGCGACTGCGCCGCTTCACCGCACGGGCCGCCGCCGTCGGCCGCTCGGTCTTCCACGGCCCCCTGTCCTATGGCGCCGCGCAGGACGAAGACGTGGACTGGGACTTGTTCGACCTGGTGTGCATCGACTACTACGGCTGGTATCCGAACCGCTCCGGGCACGTCCGCGAGCTGCGCACGTACCAGCGTCACGGCAAGCCGCTCGCGATCACCGAGTTCGGCTCCTGCACCTTCGAGGGTGCGCCGCGCCTGGGCGGCATGGCCTGGGACGTCGTCGATTACGCCACGACGCCACCACAGGTGAAGAAGGGACTGGTGCGCAGCGAGCACACCCAGGCCGCATACCTCACCGACGTGTTCGGCGTGTTCGAGTCGATGAACCTCTACGCGGCCATGGCCTATACCTTCCTCACACCCGACGCCCCACACCGCCGCGAACAGCGACTCGACCTGGACATGGCCAGCTACAGCCTGGTGAAAGTGATCCGGGACCGCCCGGCGGATCCGAATTCTCCCTGGCACTGGGAACCCAAGGAATCATTCGGGGCCCTGGCCGACGCGTATGCCCGCAACCCATGGCAGCTCCGCCCAGGCCAAGGCCAACCGCCCGCCCATCAGCGGCAACTGACACAGCGGTAGGCTGCGGCGGCGGTTCGTCTCAGCTGAACTTTGGAGTAGTCGATGAAGGCCTTCCGGTACGTGGCGAAGGGCGCCCCGCTGCAGGGTGCCGAACTGGCGGACCCGGTAGCCGGCCCGGGCTGGGTCGTGGTGGACGTCGAGGCCGCCGGACTGTGCCACTCCGACGTCCATGTGATCGACGGCATGATCGAGCCCATCGTCCGACCGCCCTTCACGCTCGGCCACGAGGTCGCGGGCACCGTCTCCGCCCTCGGCGAGGGGGTGGAGGGCTATGCGACAGGCGACCGCGTGGCCGTCGCGATCATCGCGCACCCGGAGGTCAAGGCGTCCTACGCGCCGGGCATCGGCATCGACGGCGGCTATGCCGAACGCCTGGTGGCCCATGCCTCCACCCTCGTCCCCCTGCCCGACAACGTCTCCACGGTCCATGCGGCCGTCGCCACGGACTCGGTCGTCACCGCCTACCATGCGGTCCGCACCGAGGCTCAGGCCAAACCGGGGGATGTGATCGCTGTCGTCGGCCTGGGCGGCCTCGGTCTCAATGGCGTCCGTACGGGAGTGATCGCGGGGGCCACGGTCTACGGCGTGGACATCAACCCCGACACCTTCGAGGCCGCCCGCGCGGCGGGCGCCCGCGAGTGCTTCACCGACGTCACCGCGCTGGCGGACCTGCGACCCGACGCCATCATCGACTTCGCGGGCGTGGGCTCCACCACGTCGGACGCGATCGATGCCGTACGCCGCCTCGGCCGCGTGGTCGTCGTCGGGCTCGGCACGAGGACCACGACCTTCTCCAACGGCAGCCTCATCCGCAAAAGCGTGGAACTCCGCGGCTCCTACGGCGCCGGCAAGGACGAATTCCGCCAGGTCCTCGGCTTCATCGCGGAGGGCCGGATCACCCCGATCGTGGAAGAGATCCCCTTCGCCGACCTCAACGAGGGCCTGGACCGACTCCGCCACGGCAAGGTCCGGGGCCGCCTGGTCACCCGCCCGGGGGGCTGACCCGACCTGACAGCGTGCGGCTGTGGGGAGAGTGGGAGGTCGGCCTGGCCTTCCGGGAGTCCCGCGAGCCCTGCCTCAGATGGACCCCGGCGCGCCGTACACGCCGGCGCGCCGGGGGTTCCTCACCTCATCGGTCCTTGGCCAGGGCCACGAGCTCGGCGAACAGGCCCCCCGCGCCGACCAGCTCCTCGTATCCGCCCTGCTCGATCACGCGTCCCTCGCGCATGACCAGGATGCGGTCGGCCAGGCGGGTGTTCTCGAGCTGGTGCGTGACGACGATGGTCATGCGCTCGGCGGCGATGCGCTTGATCTCCAGGAAGATCTGGTGCTCGCCTCGCGGGTCCATCTGCGAGGTGGGTTCATCGAGGATGAGCAGCGGTGTCCGCCGGTAGAGGGCGCGGCCGCACACCAGCCGTTGCCACTGGCCGCCGGACAACTCGGCCCCGCCGAAGAGTTCACGTGCCAGGAGCGTGTCGAGCTGCCGGGGAAGTTTCTCGACCGCCTCCCGCATACCGACGGCGTCGACGGCTTGCCACACCGGTTCGTCGTCGAAGGTCTTCGGCTGTCCCAGGGTGATGTTCTCGCGGGCGCGCAGGGGCCAGCAGGCGAAGTTCTGTGGGACCAGGGCGGTGCGCTTCCACACCGCGTCGGGGTCCGCCTGGGCCAGGTCGGTGCCGTCCCACAGGACGCGGCCCTTGTCGGCGAGCAGGATGCCGGTGATGAGTTTGGCCAGGGTGGACTTTCCCGAGCCGTTCTCCCCCACGATGGCCAGGATCTCGCCGCGGCGCAGGGTGAGCGAGACGCCGTCGACGGCGGGCTCCTCCTTGCCGGGGTACTGGTAGACCACTTCGTCGAGCCTGATCTCGTCGACGCGCTCCGGGATCGTCAACTCGCCTCGTTTCGGGGCACGTTCGTCGGCCATGTCGAGGAAGGACCGCATATCGGCGAGGTACAGGGAGGTGTGGAACATCGCCGCGCCGTGGATCACGAACTGCGAGAGGGCGGCCAGCGTGGTCTGGACGGCGACCACCGCGGTGGCCGCGACCGGGAGCGCGACCCGGCCGGTGGTGGCCAGCCACGCGAGGGTGGCCCAGGTGCACAGCAGGAAGAATCCGCCCAGGGTGCTGGTCGCCAGGGCGATGCGCAGCATGCGGGGTGCGGCGGTGAGGACGCGCTGGTCGATGCGGTCGGACAGGGCCCGGTACCAATAGATGAGGTAGCCGGTCATCCCGTTGGCGCGGACCTCGTCGCCGTAGCGGGAGTAGGTGGCCCACCAGCGCATCATGGAGCGCACATTGCGGTCGCCGACGTTGAGGTAGTGGGTCTCGTAGTCGACGCGCGCGGACAGCACGGCGCCGACGCCGGCCGGGAGCACGGCGAGCAGGAGCAGCGGGAGCATCAGCCAGTGGAGCGCGGTGATGACGCCGCTCGCGGCGATCATGCGGACCAGGGCGGCCATCAACCGCTGTGCGTCCTGGACCATCATCCGGGTGCGGGTGACGCCGACCTCGGCGGCCTCATGCCGGTCGGCGAATCCGTCCTCGCCGTACGCGGAGGCTTCGACGCGGCATACGGCGGAGACGAGCGCGACGTCCGCCTCGGTCATCAGCAGGGGTGTGATGCGCCCGTCGGCGTAGGAGGACAGGGCGCCGCTGATTCGGCCAATGCCCGCGGCGGCGGTCACGGCGATCAGGGCGGGCAGGGCGGCGTGCAGGCGTTCGGACACGGTGCCGGTGCCGAGGATGTGGGTCATGGCCTGCGCGGTGAAGGTGAGGACGATGGCGGCCGCGGCACCGGTGAGGAGCTGGCAGACGAGCAGGAGCACGACGCCGGGTTTGTCGACGGCCCAGGCCATCCGCGCGGTGTGCCCGAGCACGGCGGGCAGGCGCCTGCACATCGCCCTGAAATTGGCCTCGGCCAGCGGGTTCTTGCCGTGCTGGCCTTCGAAGGTGATGGTGGCCGGGGGTGGAGGGGGTGGCGTCTTCGGGTGTGCGGTCGAGGTGTCGGTCATCGTCACCTGCATCCCTCCTGGGGGTGGGTGCCGCGCCTGGATGGCTCGGCAGTGCACGGCATAACGACGCGGAGAGGGAATCGAACGCGCTCGATTCCGGACGTGCTGGAGCCCTTGAGCCGCAAGGGGGCGAGTGTGCGGTCGCCGTGGCAGCGCCGCCGTGCGGTACCGATGGTTGGCCGAAACGCCGATCTCCGAGACGCATGGGACGTACGAGGTTTCGGCGCTTCCACCGGGCCCGGTCCGGGAAGTCCCGGCCCCGACCTCGCCGGCCGGGGCGCCGGCCGGGCTCTACGGTCGCTTTGCCGGGACCGGCCGCAGTGCCGGCCAGCGAGTGAGCATGCGTTGGCGCAGGCCGGTGGTGAGGCGGCTCACGCCGCTCAGAGAGGTGTGATCGGCGGTCAGCTTGCTGACGACACCGAGCCGGTGGACGAGCCGTTGCCGGGCTGTCGCCGTGCCCCACTTCCAGTCCCGTTGCGGAATCCGGGCCAGATGGTCATCGCTTTCGCGGCGCGCCCGCTCGACCAGCGCGTCGCCGCGGAGCAGCCAGCCGGCGCACGCGTCGGCAAGGCCGTCCTGGGTCTCGGTGCCGGTCGCGGTGCGCCACGCCGTGCGGTAGGCGCGCTCGGCCCGCTCCAGCAGCGGCTCGGACGCCGAAGTGACACACCAGCAGGTCGGGAAGCCGATACGCAGATAGGCCAGCTCCATCAGACCGCTGCCCAGTGACGCCTGCTCGAAGTCGATGAATCTGATCCCCGTGGCGGTGTGGAGATCATTCCCGGGACAGGGATCCCCGTGGAGCAGGGCATGGCCGGGTGCCTGGTCGAGTCGGTTCACGAGGTCATCGAGTTCATCGGAGACACCGGGCGTAACAGGAACCTGGAGCGCCACGGCCAGCCCGAGGAAGGAGTCGATGTCGGCCCGGTTCGGGCCCTGCCATCGCGGAAGTATCCCGGCATCCTCCGGACGGGCGGTGGCGTGCAGCCGCGCCAGAGCGGCCGCGTAGCCGACGATCCAGTCCCCGGCCGGGCGTTGGTGATCCAGATGCTCCAGCACCAGCACCCGCTCGCCGGAATCGGTGGCGAGCAGCGCGGGCACGATGGGCGTTTCGGCTCGGGCGGCGAGCCGCAGGGCGGCCACCTCGCGGGCGTATCGCTCGTCGGCATCGGGCCCGTCGACGATCTGCTTCACCACCGCCGATGTCCCTGGCAACTCAACGCGCCACACCCGCGAGCGCGCACTGCTGCCCAGCCTGCGAGAGCTCCTGGGTGATCCCAGCTCGGCCCGTAACTCGTCCCCGAACGCCAGTCGTGACCGCATAGGCTGATCCTTCCACGCGGCCGAGGTGAGCGTCCGGCTACGGCGAGGCGTCGGCTCGCTCGCGGTGCAGATCGCCCGATCGGGCGGAGCACGCGTCATCGGCACCGCCTCACCGCGCGACCACGACTACCTGCGCACGCTCGGGGCCGAGCCGGTCACCTACGGCCACGGTGCTGCAGGTCACGTCCGCGAACTCGCCCCAATGGCGTGGACGTTGCCCTGGACACCGTCGGCAGCGGCGTGCTCACAGCGACGCCGCTGGAACACGCGGCCAACGCGCGGCGCGCCCTGGCCGCCGGTGGGACCCCAGGCAAGATCGTCATCACCATCGGCTGACGTGCCTCCCTTCAGGACCGGCCGTGCCCCCGGTACAGCTCCAGCTCGGAGTCGAGTTCGACGGCGAGGACCGTGGCGTGGTCGTCGAGGTCGGCGGCCGCCGGCGGGTCGATCCACAGCACGCCGGGGACTTCGTGAAGGCCGCCGATCACCTGGTGGCCGAGCTCGGTGCCGGTGCCGAGGACGGTCACCCGGCGTACGGGGGTCCTAAGGCCCCGTACGCCGATGGGCGAGCGCGGGATGTCGAAGACCGTCAGATAGAGGGTGCGGCGGTCGGCCGCGAGGGTGCTGGGGCCGTAGTGGTGCCCGGCGGGCAGGCCCGCGACGGTGCCGTACACCGCGTCCGCGTGCCGGGCGATCCAGGCGCCCATGCCTTCGAGGCGCTCGACCTGCTCGTCCGGGATCGTGCCGTCCTCCTTCGGGCCCACGGAGAGCAGCAGATTGCCGCCCGCGCCGATGGTCTCGGAGAAGTAGCGGATCAGCTGGGTCGTCGTCTTGTAGTTGTGGTCGTGGTGCTGAAAGCCCCATGAGTCGTTGAAGGTCAGGCACAGCTCCCAGGGCCCGGCGGGCGGCTCGATCGGCACGCCCTGCTCGGGGGTGGCGTAGTCGCCCTCGCTCAGCATGCGCGCGTTCAGCACGCAGTCCGGGACCTCGGCGCGGATGAGCCGGGCCAGCTCGCGGATCTCCCACTGCTCCTCGGTGCGCTCCCACTCGCCGTCGAACCACAGGAGGTCGGGGCGGAAACGGGTGGTGAGCTCGTTCACCTGGCCGTCGCGGTAGGCGAGGTAGCGCGCCCAGGCGTCGAGGTCCTCCTCTTCCTTCGGGACCTCGGCGTACGGGTTGTTCTCCTGCTCGGGCGGCCGTCCCTCGTAGCGGGTGGAGGCGTAGTCGGGGTGGTTCCAGTCACTGTGCGAGTAGTAGAGGCCGACCTTCAGGCCCTGTTCGCGCAGGGCTTCGGCGTACGGGGCCACGAGGTCGCGGCCGGCCGGGGTGTGCCGGACCACGTTCAGGTCGCCGAGGGCGGTGTCCCACAGGGCGACACCGTCGTGATGGCGGCTGGTCAGCACGGCGTAGCGGGCTCCGGCGCGGGCGAAGAGGGCGGCCCATGCGCGGGGGTCGTACCGCGCCGCGGTGAACCCGTCGAGCTGCGCCATGTACGTCTCGTGCGGGACGTCGCCCTCGAAGAAGGACCAGGATTCCTGCACGCCGTCCACGGCGTAGATGCCCCAGTGGATGAAGATCCCGAACTTCGCGTCGGGGAACCACGGTCGCATGGCCATGGCGTCAGCTCCGCTTCAGCCGCAGGGTCAGGATCTGGAACGGGCGCAGACTCACCGTGACGTTGCCGTCCGCATCGGTCCTCGGCACGTCCTGGACCTCGGTGAGCGGGCGTTCCAGCAGGTCGGTGACGGTGACGCCGGTGTGGGAGAAGCCGGGGCGGAGGGTGGTGCGGGTACGGCCGCCGAGCGACTCGTAGAGCCGCACCACGACATCGCCCGAACGGTCGTCGGCGAGCTTGACCGCCTCGACGACGGCGGCCGGGCCGTCCGTGGTGACCAGCGGCGCCACGGCCGCGCCGGAGTCGGCGACGCGCAGCGGGAGGTTGAGCGCGTAGCCCTCGGCGATCGCGTCCTCGATGGTCGCGCCGGGCAGGAGGGCGTAGGTGAAGCGGTGGATGCCCTGGTCGGCCTCGGGGTCGGGCACCCGCGGGGCGCGCACCAGGCTGAGCCGGACGGTGGTCGTCGTACCGCCGGTGCCCTCGCCCCTGTCGTGGGTGGTGCGGGCCACGTCGTGCCCGTAGGTCGAGTCGTTGAGGACCGCCACTCCGTAGCCCGGCTCGGCGACATGCACCCAGCGGTGGCCGTACACCTCGAAGCGGGCCGCCTCCCAGCTGGTGTTGGTGTGGGTCGGGCGGTGGACATGGCCGAACTGGATCTCGGCGGTGGACCGGTCCGCGTGGATGTCGATGGGGAAGGCGGCCTTGAGGATCTTCTCGGCCTCGTGCCAGTCGATCTCGGTCGCGAAGTCGATACGGCGGCTGCCCGCGCGGACGGTGATGGTCTGGACGATGCGCGAGCGGCCGTCCTTGCCGAAGGCGCGCTCCACGCGCAGGGCGCCGAGCAGCGGGCCCTCCTCGGCGACGGTGACCGCGTCGGCGTCGAGCAGGTCGGTCCAGCGCTGCCGGTAGTGCTTGTCGATGTCCCAGGCGTCCCAGTAGTTGGGCAGGTCGCTGTGGAGTCGCAGGAGGTTGCCCGCCGCGCCCGGGGCCAGGACCTCGCGGCCGGCCACCAGGTCCCGTACGGAGGCGAGCGTGCCGTCCTCGGCTAGCTCGACCCTGACCAGGCCGTTGTCCAGGACGCGGCCGCCGGTGACGGTGACGGGTTCGGGGGCCGCGGCCGCGGTCAGCGGGGCGGCGCCGGACGCCGGCACCCGCGCGTAGACGGCGACGGTGCCGTCCGCCAGCGACTGGCCTTCGGCCGTGCCCGCGGGGACGGCGACGACCTCGGCACGCGGGCGGGGGCTCGTGTTGAACACCCGCGCACCGGATCCGGTCGCGGCGGCACCGCCCAGCGCCGCCATCGCCTGGGCCGTGAGTTCGGTCAGTTCCGCCGCCACCCGCGCGTACTCCGCCTCCGCCTCGCGGTGCACCCAGGCGATCGACGAGCCCGGCAGGATGTCGTGGAACTGGTGGAGCAGCACCGTCTTCCACAGCCGGTCGAGACGCTCGTACGGGTAGGGGCGGTCGGCGTGCAGCGCGGCGGCCGTCGACCACAGCTCCGCCTCGCGCAGCAGGTGCTCGCTGCGCCGGTTGCCCTGCTTGGTGCGGGCCTGCGAGGTGTAGGTGGCGCGGTGCAGCTCCAGATACAGCTCGCCGGTCCACACCGGGGCGTCGGGGTATTCGGCCCGGGCGGCGGCGAAGAAGTCGTCGGGGTGCTCGATGACGACCTTCGCGGAGCCCTCCAGGTTGGCCAGCCGGCGCGCCCGCTCCATCATCTCGCGGGTGGGCCCGCCGCCCCCGTCGCCGTGCCCGAAGGGTGCCAGGGAGCGGGTGCCGCGTCCCTTGTCCTGGTAGTTGCGTACGGCGTGGGCCATCTCCTGGCCGGAGAACTCGGCGTTGTAGGTGTCCACCGGCGGGAAGTGGGTGAAGACCCGGGAGCCGTCGATGCCTTCCCACCAGAAGGTGTGGTGGGGCAGCTTGTTGGTCTGGTTCCAGGAGAGCTTCTGGGTCAGGAACCACTCGTTCCCCGCCAGCCTGGCCAGTTGCGGGAAGCACGCGTTGTAGCCGAAGGAGTCGGGCAGCCACACGCCCTTGGTCTCGATGCCGAACTCGTCCAGGAAGAAGCGCTTGCCGTGGATGAGCTGGCGGGCCAGTGCCTCGCCGCCGGGCAGGTTGCCGTCGGCCTCCACCCACATGCCGCCCACCGGTGCCCACTGCCCGTTGCGCACGGCCTCGTGGATGCGGTCCCAGACCTGGGGGTAGTGCTCCTTGACCCAGGCGTACTGCTGCGCCTGCGAGCAGGCGAAGATGAACTCCGGGTACTCCTCGGCGAGCGCCGTGACGTTGGAGAAGGTGCGCGATGTCTTGCGCTTGGTCTCGCGTATGGGCCACAGCCAGGCGGAGTCGATATGCGCGTGGCCGACGGCCGAGAGGGTGTGGGCGCTGGCGTTGGCGGGGCGCTCCAGCACACCGCGCAGGGCGTCGCGTACGTCGGTGGCGGTGCCGGAGATGTGGTCCAGGTCCAGCCGGTCCAGGGCGCGGTCGAGGGCGTGGGCGATCTCGTGGCGGCGGGGGTCGTGCTCGCTCAGCTCGAGCATCAGCTCGCGCAGCACGGTGAGGTCCAGGCCCAGGTGCCATACCTGTTCGTCCAGTACGGCCAGGTCGGCGCGGCCGAAGGTGTAGAGGGGGGCGCGGCCCGCGGTGAGCTTGTCGCCGAGCGGGGTGGGGCGGCTGAAGTCGTTCGCGAGGATGTCGGGGTTGGAGGCGGCCTCGATGAGGTACGAGACGTGCTCGCCGCCCTCGGCGGGGTGCGCCACCGGCACGTACTGGTTCTGCGGGTTGACCGCCTTGAGCGGGGCGCCGTCTGTGGTGTGGACCAGTGCCTCGGCCTGGTTGCCCGGCCAGTCGCCGACGAAGCCGAGGTCGAAGACGGCCTCGACGCGCTTGCCCGCCCACGCGGCGGGGACCTCGCCGTGCACCTTGAACCAGGTGGTGCCCCAGGGCGGGCCCCAGGGGGTCCCGGTGGTGAAGGGCTCGTACGGCGCGCCTGCCGCCTCGGCGAAGGGCACCGGTTCGTCGGGTGCCTGCCATGCCTCGATCGTGAAGGGCACGGAGGCCGAGTGGGCGGCGGGCTGGATGCGCTGGGTGAGGACGCGCTGGACGCGGTCCTCGATGCGGCGGCGTTCGTCATGCATGGCGAGGGCTCCTACGGGCGGTTCAGGTAGGCGAGTCCGGGGTGTGCCGTGGTGTAGCCGTCGACGAGGCGGTGGGCGACGGCGACCGAGTCGACGAGGGGGTGGAGGGCGAACGCCTTGGCGGCGGTGGCGCGCGAGCCGCTGTCGGCGGCGTTCATGACCTCGCGCTCGACGGCCTTGACGGCGCACACCAGGCCGGTGGCGTGGCCGGGCAGCGGGTCGACGGAGACCGGGTGCGCGCCGCTCGCGTCCACCAGGCAGGGCACCTCGATGACGGCGTCCTCGTCGAGCGCGCCCAGCGTGGTGCGGTTGCGGACGTTGAGGATGAGGGTGGTGCGCTCGTCGCGGGCGATGGCGCGCATGAGGGCGAGGGCGACCTGTTCGTAGCCGCCGGACTCCAGGTCCGACTCGTCGCGCTCGCCGGCGCCCGCCGCCTCGCGGTTGGCCGCCATGTAGGTGGCCTCGCGCTCGGCGCGGGTGCGGTCCCAGGTCGCGAGCGCCGGGGCGTGGCCCTGCTCCATCACCTCGTAGAACCGCGCCTGCTGGTCGCGGAGGAAGGCGCCGCGGGTCTGCTCGGCCTCGCGGTAGGCGCGTACCGCTTCCCGGTTGAAGTAGTAGTAGTGCAGGTACTCGTTGGGGATCGCGCCGAGGGAGGCGAGCCACTCGGGGCCGAAGAGCTTGCCCTCCTCGAACGAGCCGAGGGCCTCGGGGTCGGCGAGCAGACGCGGGAGTTCGTCGCGCCCGGCGACGCGCAGGCCGCGCAGCCAGCCGAGGTGGTTCAGGCCGACGTAGTCGATCCACGCGCGGTCCGGGTCGGCGCCGAGCGCGCGGGCGACCCGGCGGCCGAGGCCCACCGGCGAGTCGCAGATGCCGATGACCCGGTCGCCGAGGTGGCGGGACATGGCCTCGGTGACCAGGCCCGCGGGGTTGGTGAAGTTGATGACCCAGGCGTCGGGGGCCAGCCGGGCGACCCGCCGGGCGATGTCGACGGCGACGGGGACGGTGCGCAGCCCGTAGGCGATGCCGCCCGCGCCCACCGTCTCCTGACCGAGGACACCGTGGTCCAGGGCGACGCGCTCGTCGGCGGCGCGGCCTTCGAGGCCGCCGACGCGGATCGCCGAGAAGACGAAGTCGGCACCGCGCAGCGCCTCGTCGAGGTCGGTGGTGTGGGACACCGTGGGCGCTCCCCCGGCTTCCGGCCGGGCGGTGCCTCCCGGGCCGGCCGCGGCCTGTTCGGCCAGGACCCGGGCGACGGCGCCCAGCCGGGCGGCGTCCAGGTCGTGGAGCGTGACATGGGTGACGCGGCCCGGGGAGCGGTCGGCGAGCAGCGCCCCGTACACGAGCGGCACCCGGAACCCGCCGCCGCCGAGAATGGTCAGCTTCACACCCGCACCACCTTTACTCCTGCCTGCTCGAACACCGAGCACGTGGCCGAGTCCGAGGGGGCGTTGGTCACTACTGCGTCGAGATCCTCGGGGCCGCAGACCTTGGTCATGCCGGTGCCGGGGAACTTGCCCGCGTCGGCGAGCAGCACCACCTGGTCACTGGCCGCTATCATCGCCCGTTTCACCGGGACCTCGATGACCGTGGTGTCCATGATCTGCCCGCTGGGACGGACGCCGCTGGTCCCCAGGAAGAGCCAGTCGGCGTGGAGCTGGCGGAGATTGTCCTCGGTGAGGAATCCGACCAGGGAGCGGTATTCGCGCCGGAGCACTCCGCCGAGCAGCACCAGCTCCACGGCGGTGTCGTCGGCCAGCTCCTCGAACACCACCAGATTGCTGGTGATGACGGTCAGCCGTCGGCCGTGCAGTTGCCGGGCGAGCCGGTAGGCGGTGGTGCCGATGTCCAGCAGCACGGACTGCCCGTCCTCGATCATGTCCGCGGCCGCCACCGCCAGGGCGTCCTTCTCGGCCACGCGCACCCCGGCGACCTCCGCGAAGGGCTGGTCGCCCTCCTCGACGACCGCGCCGCCGTGGACGCGGGTGAGCAGTCCCTCCTCCTCCAGCTTCAGCAGGTCGCGCCGGACGGTCGCGGCGGAGACGCCGAGCTGTTCGGAGAGGTCGGTCACGGCCGCCGGGCCCCCGGACCGCAGGGCGCGGAGGATCATCTGATGTCGTCGTTCAGCCAGCACGGCGAGCAGCCTACTCGTCAATCTCAATCATTTCTATGCATCCGCGTGCACCCCTCTTGCCATTTTTGCGCAGAGCCCGCACGATCCTCTGCAATGCGCTGCACTTCTGCACACTTTTGACGAGAGGAGGAGCTCGTGGCCGAACCTCCCCCGCCCGGGGAACGGGCTCCCGACGCTGCGGGACCCGATGTCCTGGTGACCGGTCTGCTCTTCTACGACCTCGTGATGACCGGTCTCGGCCGGCCGCCGGCACCGGGTGAGGAGATCTGGACCCGGGGCATGGGCTGCGGCCCCGGCGGCATCGCCAACCTCGCGGTGGCCGCCGCCCGCTTCGGCCTCGCCACCTCGCTGGCCACCGTCTTCGGGGACGACTTCTACGGGGCGTACTGCCGCGACATCCTCGCCCGGCAGGAGGGCGTCGACCTCGCGCTCTCGCGCACGGCACCCGGCTGGAACACGCCGGTGACCGTCTCGCTCGCCCAGGGAGACGACCGCGCACTGATCACGCACGGCCAGGAACCCCCGTATCCGCAGGACGAGTTGATGGCGAGCGCCCCGGGGGCACGGGCGGCCATCGCGCACCTCGGCGCCGAGCCCCAGACGTGGATCGCGAAGGCCGCCGCCGCGGGCACCAAGATCTTCGCGGATGTCGGCTGGGACCCCACGGGGGCCTGGTCCGGCGAGCTGCTCGACCAGCTCTCGCGCTGCCACGCCTTCCTGCCCAACGAGGGCGAGGCGATGGGCTACACACGCACCGACAGCGCGCGGGCCGCGCTCGGCAAGCTCGCCGATATCGTGCCGGTCGCCGTCGTCACGCGCGGCCCGCACGGCGCCCTCGCCGTGGACCAGACGACGGGCGAGGCCGCCGAGGTCGCCGCGCTCGACATCGATGTCGTGGACGCGACAGGAGCCGGGGACGTCTTCGGCGCGAGCTTCACCGCCGCGACCCTCGCCGGCTGGCCGCTCGCCGACCGGCTGCGCTTCGCGGGACTGGCCGCGGGCCTGTCCGTCACGCGGCACGGCGGCGCGCTCGCCGCACCGGGCTGGCACGGCGTCGACCAGTGGTGGCGAACCACCGGCAGCCGCGACCCCGCGCTGCGGCGGACCTACGGATTTTTGGCGGACCGCATCCCCGAGGACCCCGGCCCCGCCCCGCACACCACACCCGTCACCCCCCACACCCTGTAATCGCAGTGCGTACTACCCGAAAGGCGGTGGGAGCGGTGCACCTCTCGCGAAGAGCACTGCTGTACGCGGGCCTCGCCACCACGGCGACCGCGGCGCTCGGCGGCACCACGGCAGGCTGCTCGGTACCGAACGGATCGACCGGCCGGAACATGACCCTCTGGTACTGGACCGGCGGGCTGAGCGACAAGGTCGTGGCGGACGCCAAGAAGCGCTTCACCGATGTCTCGCTCAAACCCGCCCAGATCGGCGGCTACTTCAAATCCAAACTGCTGACCACGATGACCGGGCGCGCCTACATACCCGACATCACCGGTCTCAAGGGCGAGGACATGGCCTCGTACCTTCCCAACGCGGAGCAGTTCATCGACCTGCGCACGCTCGGCGCGGAGAAGCTGAAGGACCAGTACCTGCCCTGGAAGTGGGCCGAGGGCATCGCTCCGGACGGCAGCGTGATCGGCTTTCCCATCGACACCGGCCCGGTCGCCCACTACTTCATGCCCGAGGTGTTCGACCGGGCGGGGCTGCCGACCGATCCGGCGGACGTCGGCAAGGAGATGGACACCTGGGAGAAGTACCTGGCGGCCGGTGAGCGGCTGAAGAAGAAGGTCCGCGGCGCGCATATGGTCATCGACGCGCTCACCATCTACCAGTACATGATCGCGCAGGGCACCCTGCGGTACGTCGATGAGGAACGGCGCTTCATCGGCGACCACGGGCATGTGCGCCGCGCCTGGAACATGGCGATCGACGCGTACGAGCGCGGCCTGTGCTCCCGGTACCAGTCCGGCACCCCGGACGCCAACGCGGCCATCGAGAACGGCCTGCTGCCCAGCCAGATCGGCGCCTCCTGGGTGGCCGGCGACCTCAAGCTGAGCGTGCCCAAGACCAAGGGGAAGTGGCGGGTGGCCGCCCTGCCCGGCGGCCCGGCCAACAACGGCGGCTCCTTCCTGGCGATCACCAAGTCCTGCCGGAAGCCCGAGCTGGCCTTCGAGATCGTCACCTGGCTGCTGAACGCGGACAACCAGACCCGCGGTTTCACCGACGCCACGCTCTTCCCGTCCACCCCCGCCTCGTACCAGCACAAGGCGATGCGCGCGCCGGACCCGTTCTTCGGCGGCCAGGCCACCATCGATGTCTTCGGCCCCACGGCCGAGAAGATCCCGATCGCCTACCACAGCCCGTACGACTACCCCCTGGACCAAGCGGTCTCCGACGAACTGCGCAATGTGAACGCCCTGGGCAAGGATCCCCGCCGGGCGTGGAAGGACGCCATGGCCAAGTGCCGGCGCATAGCGGACCACCTGGGAGTGCTGACATGACCGGAGTAGGTGCCGCCCCCACGCTCGGCGCGCCGGCCGACGACGGTGTCAGATCCGCCGCCGCGCGCCGCCCGAAGCCCCGCTCCGTGCTCGGGTACTGGCGGCTGTATCTGGCGATCTCGCCCTTCTATCTGCTCTTCCTGTGCTTCGGCCTGATCCCGGTGGGCTTCTCGCTCTATCTGTCCTTCCACCGGTGGGACGGCCTCGGCTCGATGGAGTACGCGGGCCTGTCGCAGTACCGCTATCTCCTCAGCGATTCACAGTTCTGGAACTCCCTCACCAACACCCTGATCATCTGGGCGATCGCCACCTTGCCGATGCTGTTCATCGCGCTGGTGACCGCGGTGATGCTCAACTCCGCGGTACGGTTCAAGAACTTCTACCGCTTCGCGTACTTCCTTCCGAACGTCACCTCGGTCGTCGCCGTGGCGATCATCTTCACCTCGATCTTCTCCACCAACTTCGGCCTCGCGAACGCGGTGTTGCAGGGACTCGGGCTCGATCAAGTGGCCTGGCTGAACACGGACTGGGGCATCAAGGTCTCCATTGCCGTGCTGATGACCTGGCAGTGGACCGGCTACAACGCGCTGATCTTCCTCGCCGGGCTCCAGACCATTCCGAGCGAGCTCTACGAGGCCGCCCGCGTCGACGGCGCCGGGCCCGTGCAGACCTTCTTCCGGATCACCGTGCCGATGATGCGGCCGATCATCCTCTTCGCGCTGGTCGTCTCGACCGTCACCGGACTGCAGAGCTTCACCGAGCCGCAGGTGCTGCTGGCCAACACCAACAACACCTCCACCTTCGCGGGCGGCCCCGGCAACTCCGGCCAGACGATGGTCCTCTATTTCTTCCAGCAGAGCTTCGACAACAACGACTTCGGCTACGGCGCGGCCATCGCCTGGGGCATCTTCCTGGTCGTCGCCATCTTCTCGATCGTCAACTGGCGCCTGGTACAGCGCGGGGAAAAGTAGAGGGAGACCATCGTGAAAGGCATGAAGGGTACCCGCGCCAGAGGGCTGACCCTGCACATCTCACTGATCGCCGGTGTGCTCGTCTCGCTCTTCCCGTTCTACTGGACCATCGTGATGTCGACCCATTCTTCGACGGAGATCTTCCAGTACCCGCCGAAGCTGCTGCCGGGCTCGCACTTCGACGAGAACGTCCACCATCTCTTCCAGAAGATCGACTTCTTCGGGTCGATGTTCAACACCCTGGTCGTCGCCGTCTCGGTGACCTTCCTCGTGCTGTTCTTCGACTCGCTCGCGGCCTTCGTCTTCGCGAAGTTCCACTTCCCGGGCCGCCGGGCGCTGTTCGTCATCATGATGGGCATCTTCATGGTGCCCGCCCAGCTCCAGGCCATCCCGCAGTTCGTGATCATGGCGAAGCTCGGCTGGATCGGCTCCCTCACCTCCCTCGTCATCCCGGCGGCCGCCAATGCCTTCGGGATCTTCTGGATGCGCCAGTACATGAAGGGCTCCATCCACGACGAACTCATGGACTCCTCCCGGCTGGACGGCTGCGGTTTCCTCCGCCAGTACTGGCACGTGGCGCTCCCCGTGGTCCGGCCCGGCCTCGCCTTCCTCGGCATCTTCACCTTCATGGCCCAGTGGAACGACTACGCCTGGCCGCTGATCGCCCTGATCAACCCGGACCATGTGACGCTCCAGGTCGCCCTCTCGCAGCTCAACAGCGTGAACGGCACCACCGACTACGGCATGGTGATGGCCGGCGCGCTGCTCGCCCTGATCCCGCTGCTCGTCGTGTTCTTCATCGGCGCCCGCCAGATCATGGCGGACCTCGCCAAGGGGGCCATCCGCTGATGGATCCGCGTCCGCTGAACACGCCTCCGCTCAACACGCCTCCGATGGACCCGCCTCCGTTGGACCCGCCTCCTTCTTATCCGCGCCCGATGGGCCTGCGTCCCTGGGAGTCGCCCGAACTCACCTCCTGGCGACGGCTGCCGATGCACGCCGTGGACCGCGGCGCGGGCGCCCTCTCGCTGGACGACGACCACTGGCGCTTCCAGCTGCTGCCCGCGCCGGAGGTGCCCCCGTCCGAGGACTGGCGGCATCTGAAGGTGCCCGGCGCCTGGACCACTCAGGACACCGGCGACCTGCCGCAGTACACCAACTGGCGGATGCCCTGGCCCGACGTCCCGCCGCACTCCCCCGCCGCCAACCCCACCGGCGTACACGAGCGCGACGTCGACATCCCGGCCGACTGGGCCGGGCGCCGCGTCATCCTGCACGTCGGCGCCGCGACCAGCGTGCTGATCGCCGAGGTGAACGGCCGGGCCGTGGGCATCGGCAAGGACTCGCATCTCGCGTCCGAGTTCGACATCACCGACGCGGTACGGACCGGGGCGGCCAACACCGTACGGCTGACCGTGGTCAAGTGGTCCGACGCCTCGCATATCGAGGACCAGGACCACTGGTGGCACGGCGGCATCACCCGCCCCGTCCTCCTCTACGCCACCGATCCGCTGCATCTGGCCGACGTGAGGATCAGCGCCCCCGCCGACGGACGGCTGCGCGTGGAGGTCCAGGTGCGCCACGCGGACGGGCCACTGCCCGCGGGCTGGCGCGTATCCGGACACCTCGACGGGGTCGGCGAACTCACCCCCGACGAGGAGTACGCCGCCTGGTGCGTCCGGGAGGACCGGGTCTCGGACTTCCTCGGCGAGGCGCGCCTCCTCGCGACCGTGCCCGACGTACGCCGCTGGTCCGCCGAGACGCCCGAGCTGTACGGGCTCGACATCCGGCTGCACCGCCCCGACGGATCCATCGCCGACATCTCCCGCCACCGCGTGGGCTTCCGCACCGTCGAGATCGTGGGCAACGACCTGCTGGTCAACGGCGAGCGCGTCTTCATCCGGGGCGTCAACCGGCACGACTTCCACCCGCTCACCGGCCGCACCGTCACCCCGGGCGACATGCGCGCCGACCTGGAGACCATCAAGCGCTTCGGCTTCAACGCCGTCCGCACCGCGCACTACCCGAACGACCCCGCGCTGCTGGACCTCGCCGACGAGCTGGGCCTCTACCTTGTCGACGAGGCCGACATCGAAAGCCACGACCACGCCCACGAGATCGCCGACGACCCCCGCTATCTGGGCGCGTTCGTGGACCGGGTCTCGCGCATGGTCCTGCGGGACAAGAACCACGCGTGCGTCATCGTGTGGTCGCTGGGCAACGAGAGCGACTACGGCGCGAACCACGACGCGGCGGCGGGCTGGCTGCGCCGCTACGACCCGACCCGCCCGCTGCAGTACGAGGGGGCGGCCAAGACCGACTGGTCCGGGGCGGACATCGCCTCCGACATCCTCTGCCCGATGTACGCGTCACTGGACGAGATCACCGCGCACGCCGCGTCCGGGGAGCAGACCAAGCCGCTCATCCTGTGCGAGTACTCGCACGCCATGGGCAACAGCAACGGCACCCTCGCCGACCACTGGGCGGCCATCGAGACCACCCCGGGTCTCCAGGGCGGCTTCATCTGGGAGTTCTGGGACCACGGCATCCTCCAGCGCCGGGCCACGGGCCGCCCCGCCGGCCCTGCCGCGTCCGGCGCCTACGCCCACGGGGTGGCGGCCGACGGCTATCGCTGGGCGTACGGCGGGGACTTCGGCGATCTGCCGAACGACGGCGCGTTCTGCGCGGACGGTCTGGTCTTCCCCGACCGCACCCCGAAACCCGCCATGTACGAGCATCGCGAGATCGCCGCCCCGCTGCGGCTGACGCGGAGCGATCCTGGCCGCCCGCCGCGCGTCACCAACGCCCAGCACTTCCGCGATGTGTCCTGGCTGACGGCCGAGTGGCGGCTGTCCGTCGAGGACGGCGGCACCCGCACCGCCCCGGCCGCACTGCCCGACCTCCCGCCCGGGGCTTCGGCGGACCTGCCCCTGCCGCACGGGCTGCTGGCCGAACTGCCCGCCGCGGGCGCCGCCGGCGGCGGCGAGGCATGGCTGACGCTGCGGGTGACCACCCGCCATGACGAGCCCTGGGCGCCGCGCGGCACCGAGGTGTGCGCACCCCAGATCCAGGTGCGCGAACGATCCGCCCCGGCGCCACTGGCGGCGGTGTCCGTGGCGATGTCCGTGGCGGTGTCCGCCCACTCCCCCGACGTCGACGCGGAAGGGCTGTTGCGCCATCCGCTGCTGACCTGCCCGCCCGCCTTGAGCCTGTGGCGGGCGCCCACCGACAACGATCTGCTGGGCGGCGCCGCGGACCACTGGCGCGCGCTGGGCCTCGACCGGCTCGTCCGCGAACCCGTCTCCGTCGACCGGACGGACGGCCGCGTCCGCGTGCGCTCCGTCTACCCGACCGGCGCCGGGCCCGTCGAGCACCAGCAGGTCTTCGGCCTCCTCGATGACGACGGCCTGCTGATCGAGGAGACCGCCGTCCTCCCCGAGGGGCTGACCGACGTCGCGCGCGTGGGCACGGTCTTCGAGACGGTGGCCGGGCTGAACCACCTTCAGTGGTACGGCCAGGGCCCCTGGGAGACCTACCCGGACCGGCGGACGGGCGGCCCGGTGGACCACCACCGGGCCCGCGTGGACAGCCTGTTCACCCCTTATCTGCGCCCCCAGGAGAGCGGCGGCCGGTCCGGCGTACGCCGCTTCGCGCTGCTGTCGGACACCGGCACCGGTCTCGGCGTACGGCTGGACGCGCCCCGCCAGGTCTCGGTCACCCGGTACCGCGCGGCCGACCTCGCGGCCGCCTCCCACCACGACGAGCTGATCCCCAGGCCGCGGTGCGTGGTCCAGCTCGACGCCGCCCACCGCGGCCTGGGCACCGCGTCCTGTGGCCCGGACACCCTCCCGCGCTACCGGCTGGGCCCCGGCACATACCACTGGTCATGGGTGCTGCGCCCACTGTGACGCGCCCGCGTCGGGCGACGTGGAGGTGGTGCGCGCTACGGGGCCGCCTGCCAGCCCAGTGCCGGGCCGAGCCGGGTGGCGATGTCCGTGAGGATCTGGACGTAGTCCTCGTGGTCGAAGGTGAAGGGCAGGGCGAACGCCACCTCGTCGACCTCCCGGAAAGCGGCGTGGGAGGCGAGCCGTTCGGCGATCTCCTCGGAGGTGCCGACGAGATCGGGCGCGAACATCATGCGCGCCGGTCCCTGGGGCGTGGCGGTGCGCGGCAGGCGTCGCAGGGCGTACTGCTCATACTTCGCGCGCTGGTCCGGCGAGGCGGTGTCGGTGGGGATGACGACAAGCCCCTGGGAGACACGGGCACGGTCGCCGTCGGGGTGGTGGGCGCGGAAGGTCCGTATGTGCGAGAGCTGGATCTCGGCGAAGTCCTCGGACTCCTCCGCCTTCACGACACTGCTGGTGAGCAGGTTCATTCCGTGTTCACCGGCCCACTGGGCCGACCGCAGGCTGCCACCGCCGTACCACATGCGGCGACCGAGCCCCGGGGAGTGCGGCTGCACGCGGTCGGAGAACACCTCGAAGCCCTCGACACCGCTGAAGTCGGTGACCGGTTCGCCGCGTACGAAGTCCAGCAGCCGTCGCACCCGCTCGTGGCCGAAGTCCTCGAGGTCGGCGGTGTCGGGGTAGAGCGCGCCCTTGACCTGGTCGTAGTGGTTCGGCGGACCGACACTGACCCCCGGGTTGAGGCGGCCCCGGGACAGGATGTCGACTGTCGCCAGGTCCTCGGCCAGCCGCAGCGGGTTCTCCCATCCCACGGGTATGACCGCGGTGCCCAGCTCGATGCGGCTGGTGCGCTGCGAAGCCGCCGCCAGCACGGCCATCGGGGAGGAGATGCCGTATTGCAGATGCCGGTGGCGCACCCAGGCGCTGTCGAAGCCCAGCCGTTCGCCCATCTCGATGATCTGCAGTGTCGACTCATGGCCCCGGTGAGGGTCGGCCTCGTCGAACAGCCCTATGGTCAGGAAACCCAGCTTCCGTAGGGGCTTCGAGGTCAGCGGCATGGTGCGGCTCCCTGTCACATGGCGGTCGACGACGTGAGGCTGACGGCGGTGGCGAACGCGCCGTCGTGGTGGACGAGGGCGGGCCCCTCGGCGGGACCGCCTCCGGACTGCACCTCGCCGATCACGAGAAGATGGTCGCCGACCTGCTCACACCGGGTCACGCGGGCGGTGAGCCAGGCCGGTACACCGTCCAGCACGGGGAGGCCGTCGCCCGCGTCCTGCCAGGAGACACCCGCGAAGCGGTCGGTGCCACTGCGGGCGAACTGCCCCGCGAGCGCGGCGTTGTGGGCGCCCAGCACATGGACGGCGAAGCGGTCCGCGCGCTGGACGGCGCCGGCGGTCGAGGCGGCGGTGCCGAGGTAGAACGAGACCAGGGGCGGGTCGAGTGAGACCGAGGTGAACGAGGTCGCGGTGAACCCGGCGGGCCCCGGCACGGTGATGACCGTGACGCCGGCCGCGTGCCTGCGCAGCGTGCGGCGCAGTATGTCGCCGTTGTCGGCTCCTGTGGGGGCGGTCGCCGGTTCGGTGGCGGGGCGGTCGGTGGACACGGTCATGTGATTCCTTCTCAGGGGGCGGTGCCGGACGGTCAGGAATGTGCGGGGTGTGCGCCGGTTCCGAGGGTGAGGAGCGGGCTCATCTCGCGGTCGGCGCGCAGGCGTTCCAGCCACAGCACGATGGTGGCCGCCGTGGTGCGGTGAGTGGCGTCGTTCAGCACGTCGTGTACGCCCTCGTGCAGTACGCCGAGGGTCGCGTGTGGCAGTCGTTCGGCCAGGCCGCGGGCCTGCTCCAGCGGAGAGACCGGGTCCGCCTCGCCGTGCAGGACCAGGACGGGGAGGTCGGGCCGGGTGTCGGGGAGCAGATGCGCCGGTACGGGGCCGAAGAGGCGCCCTCGGACGAACTCCCGGTCGTCGTTGATCTTCTCGCGGTGGGTCGGGCAAGCGGTGCGCGCCGCCAACTCTGCTTCCCAGTCGATGATTTGGTCGTCGCCGGTGGAGCCGGTGGCGCCGGTGGCCGGTGCGGGTCCATCCGTCGTCGGCGCGGTTCCGGCGAGGATCAGGCCCGCCGGCGCGAGCGGCGCATCGGTGTCGGCGGCCGCGTGGAGGGCCTGGAGGACGCCGGTGTCGCTGCCGATGAGGACGATCGGCGCGGCCGGGCGTTCACCCGCGGCCGCCGCCACCTTGGTCAGCACCTCCCGCACCGTGTGCTCCGGCACTGTATCGAGGGCGTGCACGACATACCCGTCCGCCGCGAGCCTGCGGCCGAAGCGCTCGTACGTGCCGCCGTGTTCACCGCGGCCGGGCAGGACGAGGAGGGTGCCCCGCGGCAGGATTCCGGTGGGTGGCTGCCAGCTGTGCACTGTGGTGGCGGACACGGCGGGTGCGGTGATCATCGAGCCTCCTCGGTCTCGATCACGCCGATGAACTCGACCGACGATGCGGGCGATGGGGAGCGTGGGGTCATAGGTCAATTGCCTTTCGGAGCAGATGGGTTGGACGCGGTGGCGGTGAACCGGCGGGCCAGTGCCGCGCGGCCGGTGGCGGTGAGGACGGAGTCGTCCTGCGGGGTGTGCACACGGCTGCACAGCACGTCCCGGTAATGCCGCTGGAGCGGGTTGGCGTGCGTGAGGCCGTGATTTCCGGTGAGCGTGAGGGCCTGGTCGACGGCGGTGATGGCGGCGCGGGTGCCGAGGACCTTGGCGACGCCCGCCCGTTCGGCGGCCTCCGGGTCGCCCGCGTCGACGCGGGCGGCGAGCGCGTCCACGAGCGTGTCGGCGCCGATGAGGGCCGTCTCGATCTCGCCGACGGCGCTCTGGAAGCGGGGCAGGGTCGCGAGCGGCGCACCGAGGGCGGTGGGCACGCGCTCGTGGAGGAAGCCGGTCAGCCAGTCGCGGGCGGCGCCCGCGACGCCGAGGTACAGCGCGGTCAGGCCGAGGGCGTTCCAGGCCCCGGTCACCGGGTCGGGGCGGGCGCCCGGCGTGTCGCCGGGCTCGGTGAGGCCGATGACGTCGTCGGCGGGGACCGGTACGGAATCCAGCACGACGTCGTCGCTGCGGCTCGCCCGCAGACCGACGTGATCCCAGGTCGGCTCCACGGTCAGCCCGGGGCTGCCCGTGCGGACGATGAAGGTGCCGACGCGTGCGGGCTCCCCGTCGCCGGGTTCGGTGCGCGCGAAGACCAGCATGCGGCTGAGCCCGATCGCACCCGTGGAGTAGATCTTCCGGCCCGTCAGCAGCCAGTGGCCGCCGTCGCGCCGCGCGGTGGTGGCAGGCAGCCCGCCGCGGATCGGGCTGCCGAGTTCCGGCTCGACGCGCAGGGTGTTGACCAGGGCCGGGCCCGCGGCCGACGCGGCGAGCAAGTCGGCGTAGACGGTGGCCGGCCAGGCGGGCGTACGGGCCTCGGCGGCGTGGACGAACAGGGTCATGGCCGCCACCAGGGCCACGGCCGGGTCGCCGGCGCCGAGGGCGCGCAGGATGCGGACGGTGTCGGCGAGCCCGGCCCCGGGTCCGCCGTGCCGCGTGGCGACGGTGGCGGTGAGCAGCCCGGCTTCGTGGACCAGGGCGACCCCTTCGGTGGGGAAGGAGGCATCGCGGTCGTGTGCGGGAGCACGGGCGGCCAGCGCCGCGGTGAGCGCGGGAAGCCGGTCGAAGTCCAGGGGCGGCAGGGCGGTGGAACGGTGGGTCCGGTTGGTGGTGGAGGTCACGGGGTCTCCGGAGTGGCTGTCGCGTCGGCGGTCGTGGTCGTACGGGGTGCGGCGCCCGCGGTGGTCCGGTCCCCGGGAGCGTGGTGATCGGCGCGGCGGACGCGGACCGTCACCGGCGGGGCCGCGGCCCCGCCGCTGAACACCGCGCCTACGAACACCGCGCACGGCTCCGGGGACGGCCGGAGCAAGGTCCGTCGATCCGGGGGCGGCTGATCACGCCCGGGCTCACGGGAGTTGAGGGGGAATTCCGGGCCGGGCCGGTGGCGGGAAGCGGTCACCTACATGGTGCCGAGCGCTCCCAGGGACGGTGAAAATCGCCGTTCAGCGACAAAGAGCGCTGGAGGTGCGCAGGTAGTCCACGTAGCGGCAGAGCACGCCCGGATGCGTCGAGTGCATACCCCTTATGGTCGCGACCGCAGAAGCCGCTGTCAATGGACACCTTTAGGTGTCTCATCGTGCGGAACCCCGGCGACCTGCGCCTTCGTCAGCGCATCAGCGCTGACGAAGCGGCTACCGCCCGGCTCCCCGGACGATCCCCCTGCTGCCCGGAGGGCACCTCGACACCCAGCCGGGCAAGCAGTCGTTCGCGCACCATGACGTACTCGGGGGTGCCGTGCCGACGCGGCCACGGGCTGATGGGAATTCTGGCCATCAGGCCGGACAGCCTCCCGGCCGCCACTGACCGCGACCCGAGCGAGACGACAGCCTAAGAAGGTACAACAGCGTCAGTAGGTAAACCATTTGGGTACATCGTGGGGCCGCCTGGTCCGTGGCGGCGACGCGGTCGTCGGTACGGTGATTCCGGGAGTGCGGAATGTGGTTGAACGTATCGAACAAGGACCTGCCCGCGCAGGACCGGTTCCCCTTCTGGGCCGATCTGCTCTCCCACGAGCTGGCCCCTCTCACTCTCAGCAGCACGAAGGCCACTGTGGATTTTCCCGCGAGGGCCTCCGTACTGGACCTCGGCTCCGTACGGGTGGTCGCGTTCAATAGCCCGCCCGCGCACCTGAGACGCACCTGGGCGGACATCCGGCGGGCCGACCCGGGCACGTACCAGCTGACCTTCGTCTCCGGCACCCCACTGTGGGTCAGCCAGCGGCGCCAGGACTCCGGGCTGGTGCTCGGCGACATGGTGCTCTGGGATGTCTCGCACCCGTTCGAGGGCGCGGTGCCCGACCAGGGCCGTCACGTCCAGTCGGTCATCATGCAGCTGCCGCGCGAGGAGCTGCCGCTGCCACCGGACAAGGTCCACCGGCTCCTCGCCCAGCCCTTGTCGGCCCGCACCGGTATGGGAGCGATTCTCGCCCGGTTCATGACCACACTGGACGCCTACGGCCGCGACTGCCACCCGTGCGATCTGAGCCGATTAGGGGCGATGGCACTCGACCTGACGGGCGCCTGTCTGGCCCAGCACCTCGGAGCCTATGACGACCTTCCCGCCGAGACCCGCCAACAGGCCCTGCTAGCCCGCGTCAACGCCTTCATCGACCACAACCTCGGCGATCCGGACCTGGGACCGGCGGACATCGCGGCACACCATCACCTCTCCGTGCGCTCCCTGCACACGCTCTTCCGGCAGCAAGGGGAGACCGTGGCGGCCTCGATACGCCGGCGCCGCCTGGAACGCTGCCACGCCGACCTCACCGACCCCCGGCTGCGACGGCGGTCGATCAGCGCCATCGCCGCCCGGTGGGGGTTTCTGCGCCCAGCGGACTTCAGCCGAGCGTTCCGCGCCGCGTACGGCGTGGCGCCCAGAGAGCTCCGGCAGGTGGCGCCGCGCGGTCTGCCGGATACGCGGCGGGCCGCGCTGAGCGACAAGTAACCCCGCACGCATCGCCAACTCGCGGCCGACGGCGCGCGCCACGATGTGAGTGAGGGAACCGGGGGAAGGCAGGGGGACGCCGGCACCGTACCGCGGCCCCCGCGCCTTCCGCCCCTCGTTCAACTGAACACAGAGGATTGCCGCGCCACGTCAGCACCACACTCCTAGCCAAAAGGGGGAACATCCATGCGGAAATTGCTGGCTTTGTCCGCCGGTGTCGCCGCGCTCGCAGCGGCACTTGCCGGACCGAGCGCCGCAAGCGCATCCGAGACCCGCTTCACCGAAGTCGCCGGGGTCGAAGGACTGTACAGGGTGACTGGAACCAGCAGCGACGCCATCGCGCAGGACGCGTACGACCGTTGTGGGGCGGGCACGTGCTTCTTCCAGCACTTCCAGGGCGAAGGGCTGTTCTGGACCGTCCCCAGCTGCGGGCGACATCATCTCCCCGACTACCTCGACGGCAAGGCGACGTCGGCCTGGAACAGGACACCGACCCCCATCGTCCTCTACGACGGCACCTACACCGGGCGGCTGGGAACCATGCCGGGTGGGTTCAAGGGCAACCTCAACCCTGCCCACGACAACATGCTGAGCTCCGTCGACGCGGCCTGCTGAGCCCGCCCGAAACCAGCGAAGGTGCGCACCCGCTCACTCACCACGGGCCCGCTCGTACCGCACCCCGGCACAGCCGCCACCGGACCACCGTGTGCGGCTCGGGCCCGGCCGTGCCCGGGTGGGCGGCGCAGGAGCGGTGGGTGTCAGCGTCCCGTTGACACCTGGGCGTGCCGACGCCGGTGTTCTCCGGTCCGGATGCCTCGGCATCCGGACCGTCGGCGGCCTGGCCGATCGCGGTGTGCACACGGCATCGGCCGGGCAGTTCCTTCGCCGACAGCAGCCACTCCGGCAAGGTGGCGCCACCGGTGGTCTGTTCGTCGGGCAAGGTCGGTGTCATCCCGGCCGGGGCGGCGGCTCGTGCGCCGGGGTGGCGGTTGGGGAGCTTGCGGACGCGTGCACGCGCTCGTTACGCCGCTACCCGCGCTGCTCGTAGCGCCGCCACTCACGTCCACCGTCGCGAGAGATCCATAGCCCCTCGCCCTTCACCAGGTCGTACGTCGCCGTCGTCGCGTCCGCGATCCCGTAGAGGGTCGTGCCGTCGACGGTCATCGACGTGAATTTCGCCGGCGTCTTCAGTTCGTGGAAGGCGCTGTTGGTGCGGTCATCGGCGAGCCAGTAGCGGCCGCCTTCCTCGCCGACGAGCAGCCGCCCGTCCGCAAGCACCTCCAGGACCAGCGACTCCGGGCCACGCTTCAGGTCTCTCCAGGGGATGCCGCCGGTGAGGACCGTCCGCCAGCGCCCGCCGCCGTCCGTCGTCACCAACAGGCCGCGTACGCCCTCGCCCCGGGTGAGGGACAGTGCCACGGTGCCGCCCCGCGCGGCGAGGATGCCCCCCGTGAACGGCTTCGGGACGGCCCTGGAGCCAAGGATGCGACCGTCGTGCTGCCATACGACGCGGTTGGGGTCTTCGGTCAGGGGCTGGGCCAGGCTCCAGGCCGTGCCTCGCTCGTCGATGTCGAGGCGGATGGCGTCGTCCAGCACTCCGGCCGGGGGCGCCACGGTGCGCGTGGCGGGGCGGTAGATGAGGGTCGGCTCCAGTTCGGCGAGCAGGACGTCGCCGGGGCGGGTGCGCAACGGGGTCTCGGTGCTGATGACCTTGTGCGGTTTGCCGCGTACATCGAGTGCGTACGCTCCCCCGGTTCCCTCCCCCGGGGGCACCCGCACGAAGCCCCCGCGCACCCCCTTGAACGCGGCGGGCGCCGCCTCCGCGTCCGCGTGTTCCGCGTGCTCGGCGACCGTACGGCCGTCGGGGCCGACGATGCGCCAGGCGGTGGCGGCCGGTCCCTCGTCGTCCTCGACGTTGCCGGCGTTGTACGTCAGGAGCAGCGAGCCGTCGTCCGCGCGGACGACGCCGGAGGGTGCGCCGGCCGCTTCGATGACATTGGCGGGGCGCGGGTGAGCGTCTTCGATGACGCGCTTGTACTTCGCCTCGCGGCCCCCGTAGTCCCCGTGGTCCCCGTCGTCGGAGCCGCCCGGGCCGCAGGCGGTCAGCGCCAGCGCCGCACTCGCCGCGGCCACGAGCCCGCCCCTCCGCCTCCCGCGCTTCCTCAGCGATGCCATTGCCACATCCTCACATGAGGCGGTGGCCGCCTTGCACGACGGCTGGTTGATTCCGCGAAGCTCTGAGGGAACGGCTGCGTCCCGCCACCACCGCGCGAACTGCCCCCGAGCGTGGCCCAAGCGCCCTCGTCCTGCGCCTGAACCGGATACGGGCGGAGCGCCGTGCCGCCATGGCCCCTGCGGCTGCGGTTCCCGCCGCCACGGAGGTTCCGGCGACCGCCGTTTCATGCCGCTGAACCGATACACCGTTTACCATCCGGAACAGCACGAGGAGACACCGTGACGAACGCCATCAGGACCAGCAAGAACCTCGAGGTTCAGCGATCGGACCACACGACGATCCGGTACACGGCCAGCGGTCCGGCAGGCGGGCCGACCCTGGCTCTCATTCACGGCTGGGCGTGCAACCGCGGCGACTACGACGCGGTCACCGACCATCTGCCCGAGGACTACCGCGTTCTCGCGATCGACCTCGCCGAGCATGGCGAGTCGCGGTCGACGCGGGACGTCTGGACCATGGAAGAGTTCGCTCGCGACGTGGCGGCGGTACTGGAAGCCGAGTCGGTGGACACGTGCGTCGTGGCCGGGCACTCCCTCGGCGGGGCCGTCGCCGTCGAGGTCGGCCGACTGCTCCCCGACACGGTCTCGCGTGTGGTCGCACTCGACGCTCTGCACTACTTGTCCCTGTTCCCCGCGCTGAGCGAAGAGCAGACCGACGCGATGCTGAGCATGTTCCGTGAGGACTTCGCCGCAGGGGTGCACGGTCTCGTCGAGGCCGGTTCGCCGGCAGGGACCGACACAGCCTTCAAGGCTGCGTACTTCAAGAAGATGGTCGCGGTGCGGCAGCCCGCGGGTCTGCGTTCCATCGAGGGTCTGATTCGCTGGGACATGGACGCGGCGCTGCGCGCGACAAAGCAGCCGATCACCGTGTTCGCGATACGTGACCTGGTGACGCGGGAAGCGATCGACCGCTATGGGGACCGCTTCGACATCGTGCCCGTCGACCTGGGCAGCCACCACTTCCCGGTGGAGGCGCCCGAAGGCACGGCGCAGCTTCTGGCCGGCGTGGCAACCGAATAGACCCTCGGGACTGGTGGGCTCGCATGTTGAGGTGTCGCGTATTCCTCGTTGAGGCCGTGCCTGGTGTCACCGTGTGTGGTCGCCGGAGGCGTATCGGCTCCAGGTTCCATCGGCTTCAGTGTCCAGGCGGGTGGCTGTCTTGTCGTGGTAACCGAGCGTCTTCGCGATGACGGGGCCGGGGCTTGGAGGACGAGTTGGCGGATCGCGGAGGTTCTGCCGCGCTGTGGCGGGACGCCGATCTCCCGCAAGTGGGCTTGGAGACTGCCCGGATCCATGGGGGCGGAATCGGCGATTGTGCTCCCCTGCCGTCCCCATCGCGGTCATTGACGTTCCGTCGTTGCTGGAGGCGCCGGCCGAACGCGCGGCTGCCCGCGCGGAGTGGCACCTTCACCTCGATGCTCCTGACCGGACGGGTGCAGGGCTCGACGCGCCGCGAGTCGCACTGACACAGATCGTCAACTGATTGATTCTCACGGGTCTGGTCCCTGTCCCGGTCCTGCGTAGGGTTTCAAGAAGACGGCAGTGCGGCATTTGCGCACTCGATCTGCTGCAGCGCCGAGTGTTCAGGCGCACCCACGAGAGAAGGAAACACACCCCTTATGCGCGCCCTTGTGGTCGATCACAGTGAGGCCGGACCCGTCCGGTTCGCCGATGTCGATGAGCCCGTACCGTCCGCCGGTGAGACGTTGGTGGAGATACGGCACATCGGTCTCAACTTCGGAGAGCTGAATTACGTGGACCAGTGGCCAGCCGGCGCTGTACACGGTCACGACGCGGCCGGCGTCGTGGTGCGCGCCGCATCCGACGGCTCGGGGCCGCCCGAAGGTACGCGCGTCGCAGTGGGAATGGCTCCCCACGCGTGGGCGGAGCGGGTGGCAGTCAGCCCCGTCTCGCTCGGCACCGTCCCCGAGGGCGTGGACCTGGCCGACGCCGCCGCGCTGGGGATCGCCGGAGTCACGCCATTCCGGGTGCTGCGCAAGCGTTCCCTGCTGGCGCGCAACGTTCTGATCACCGGCGCCAGCGGGGGCGTGGGGCACTTCGCCGTCCAGCTGGCGGCGCTGGCGGGCGCCCGGGTGACGGCACTCGTCGGTTCGCCGGAGCGGGCCGTCGGACTCCGTGAACTCGGCGCCGACAAGGTCCTGACCGACTTGGCCGAGACCGGGGACCGGTTCGATCTCGTCCTGGACACGGTCGGCGGACCACTGGTGGCCCAGGCCTGGAGTTCCCTCGCCGAGGGCGGCACCATCCACCTGGTCGGTTACTCCTCGGGGCAGGAAACCACGTTCCCGTCAGGGACCTTGTTCGGCTTCGGTGAACCCCGCAACATCGCCACCTACGGCGATATGACGCCGACCAGCGGGGAGTTGACGGACCTGCTGGGCCTCATGGCCGCCGGGAGGCTCTCGGCACCGGTCGGACTGCGAGGCGACTGGCAGGACGTGGACGACGCCGTCCAGGCGCTGTTCGCGCGGAAGGTGCACGGAAAGGCCGTTCTTGACGTGGCCTGACGCTGTGGACGAGGACACACGCGCCTCGCCCGCCGGTGGGCGGTTCGCCGGAGTGGACGAGAATGGACCCATGGATGTGCTGGCGGAGGTCTTGCGTGTTTCGGGTGCGCGTGGGGCGCTCGGGGTCATGCTGAAGGCCGGAGGAACCTGGGGCCTGCGGCTGGACTCCTCTCCAGGAGCGGCACTGCACGTGGTGTCCCGCGGCACCATGTGGCTCCACGTCCCAGGCGAGAAACCTCTTCAGGTGCAGGCCGGAGACGCCGTCCTGGTGTCGCCGGGCACCGCACACGGGATAGCCGGCGGCGCCGGCGTGACGATGGGTTCCTGCGACCGTGAGGCGGCGGCCCGGTCTTTTGGCGATGGCCGAGCCCTGCGTCTGGGCTCGGCGCCGGTGCAGACGGAAGTGATCGTGCTGCACTACGAGCAGGACCGGGAGGTGCGCACCCCGGTGCTTACCTCCCTCGCTCGGCCGATGCACGTCACAGCCCGGGAGAACGCGCAGCTCAGAAGGACCGTCGAACTTCTCGCCGCGGAGCTCGCGCAGCCGCAGATCGGCACCACCGCCGCCATCAACAGCATCATCGACCTTCTGCTCGTCCAGTTCGTACGCGCCTGGCTGGCCCGCCACCCGCAGGAACAGTCCGGCTCATGGCTGGGAGCGATGCGTGATCCGGTCGTGCGCGACGCCCTGGCATGTGTCCACGCCCAACCGGAACACCCCTGGACCACGGAGACCCTGGCCGCCGCGACGAGCGTCTCCCGGGCGACGCTGTCCAGGCGCTTCCGGTCCGCCCTCGGCCAGACGCCGGGCGCGTACGTGACGCAGTGGCGCATCGACCTGGCGTCCGTCCGGCTCCGCGATACCGATGAGCCGGTCGAGTCGATCTCCGACGCGGTCGGATACGGCTCTCCGCACGCCTTCAGCCGTGCCTTCAGACGTGCCCGAGGCACGGCCCCTGGCGAGTACCGTTCTCGACTTCGCAAGTGATCCGGCCTCGGGGAGTATCCGAACGGAAATCAGCGGTAAGTCCCCGGGCTGGAACGCTTGGAGACGGGCGCTCAAGGGGCAGGAGCCGACCGGGCCGAGCTCTGCGGGTGTGGATCCGCTCCTGTTCAGGGGCCGAAAGCTCTGAGCGTCGCGTCGACAAGTGAGTCGGCGTATCCGGCGGTCAGCGGACCGCTCCGGTGCAGCCACCGCTGGAAGAGGGGGGCGTAGAGCACTTCGAGGACCAGGTCGAGGTCGGCGTCGGCGTCGAGCTGGCCGACTTCCTGGGCGCTTCGCAAGCGTGCTTTCTTCGCTTCTTCCAGCGGCTGGGCCAGCTTCTCGCGGTACTCGGCCGCCAGCGCGGCATCATTGGCGATCTCGGTATTGAGGGCCCGGATCAGCCTGTCGAAGGACGGGGCGGCGAACTCCTCCGCCGTGGCACGCATGACAAGCTTGAGGTCTGCCTCGAGGTCGCCCGTGTCCGGCAGTGCGACCGACTGCCCGTCCGCATCCTCACTCAGAGCCAGAACGGCGGCGAAGACGACCGCGCTCTTCGACGGCCACCGCCGATAGATCGTCTGCTTGCCGACGCCGGCACGGGCAGCGATGGCTTCGACAGTGACCTTCTCGTACGCCTCCTCTGCGACCAGGGCGCGGGCAGCCGCGAGGATTGCCCGCCGCGACCGTTCCTTGCGCCGGGAGTGGTCCGGCCCCTTCTCATCAGGCATGCGTCCAGCCTACCCCTGAAACGAAACGAGACGATCCGTATTGATGGACTTCGAGTGATGCCCTAGACTCAAAACGAATCGAGACGAACCGTTTCCTTTACTGAGAGTGAGGCGCCGTGGCGAATGCAAGAGTCTGGCTCATCACCGGTGCATCCCGCGGCCTGGGCAGAGCTTTCACCGAGGCCGCCTTGGCGGGCGGCGACCGAGTAGTGGCTGCCGCCCGCAACGTCGGGCCTCTGGAGGAACTGACCGAGAAGTACCCCGGCCACCTGGTCCCGCTTTCGCTGGATGTCGCCGACCGTCAGGGCGTGTTCGACGGGGTGGAGCGTGCGGCAGCCGCGTTCGGCAGACTGGACGTTGTCGTCAACAACGCAGGCGGAATGCTCTACGGCATGGTGGAGGAAGCCACGGAGGAACAGATCCGGGCGAGTATGGATGTGAACTTCTTCGGCGCTGTGTGGGTGGCTCAGGCGGTCCTTCCCCACTTGCGCGCCCAAGGCGGGGGACGGCTCCTCCAGGTCACCTCGATGGGCAGTGGCGGCGGCATGGCCACCGTCGGCTTCTACGGTGCAGGCAAGGCCGCGCTGGACTCGGTCAGCGAGGCACTGGCGATGGAGGTCGAAGGGTTCGGCGTCAAAGTCACCAACGTGCAGATGGGCGGCTACAACACCGGCCTGTTCACCGCCGGCACCACGACCACCGAACCCCTGGCGCGGTATCAGCACCTGCGAACCGAGATGGAGGCGATGTGGGGCGACGCCGTCGGCCCGGAGCCGGAAACCGCTGCCCCGGTCATCATGGAGCTGGCCGCACTGCCGGACCCGCCCCGACGGCTGATAGTCGGCAGCCAGTCCTTTGACCACTTCATGGAGATGGGCCGGGCCCGAACGGATCTGTACCGGTCCTGGGAGCACCTCAGCCGTATCGCCCCTGGCTGACCGGGTCCCGCGCCACGACATGCCCGTCCCCGCTCCGCTGCGCAGTCGCCGGGACGGGCATGTACCTGCAAGCACGCCGCCCCGGCGGGAACCGCCGGAGCCGACCGCAGTGCAGGCTGCCCGCCGGTCCGGGAGGCGCTGTTCGGCCGCGCGTCCACGACGGCGCGTTCTCCGCGACGGGCCTCACCGCCCGCCACCCGCGTACCGGCGAACTGCCGGCGGGCACGGAGCGGTCAGCGCACCGTCAGGCGTCGCAGGCGTGAGACCGTCGCAGGCGCCGGCCCGTCGACCTCGAGGCTGACGTAGCGGGCCGTCGCGGAGGCGGTCAGCCGGCGCACGCGGCCCCGGCCGGTGAGGGTCCCGGCGCCCCGGTAGGTGATGCCGTCGGTGCTGAAGGCGATCTTCGCGCCCGGCACCGCGCCCGCCGTCCACTCGGTCTCCACCAGGCGGACCGGGCGGGCCGCGCCGAGGTCCACGACCATGCGGCCGCGCGTGCCCGGCGTCCACGCCGTGTGGGTGTCGCCGTCCACCGCCGCCGCGGGGTCGGACATGCCCTCCGGCAGCGGGCTCGTGGGGAAGACGGTCCTGCCAAGGGCCAGGTCGTCGTGCGGGTGGGCGGCCGCCCCGGCCAGGACGACGGTGATCGTCCGGCCCGCCCTGACGACGGCGACCTGGCTGCGCCCCTGGGCCCGGACGCGCAGGGTGCAGGAGGCCCCGGACAGGCGCACGGTCGCGCCGTCGACGGCCTGGACCCGCAGCCCCGACGGGAGGCGCCGGCCCGTGAGGGGGGTGAGCGTGAAGCGCGGGGCCAGCACGACCGCCGTGGCGGCGGGCAGCGCGGCCTCGAAGGACGTGCCGTCGGCGGTCAGCCGCTGCGTGCCCTCGAAGACCACCGTGTCGGTGCCGGTGCGCGGGATCGTGATCCGCGTCCTGACGGACTCGCCGGAGAGGTTGAACAGGGTCAGGTGGCCGTCCGTCAGCGCCGTGCGCACCTCGGTGTGCTCCGCCGTGGGTGCGGTCCCCCGGGCGATCGCGCGCAGCTTCCCGGCCGACGTGCCGGGGAAGCCCTCGACGAGGAGAGGTGCCGCCGGGCCGTCGCCGAGGACGATCTTGTCGTCGTGGACGCCGATCGGGTTCCGGCCGTCCCGCACCACGAGCCCGGCGCGTCCCTCGACGTCGAGCCAGCCGCCGCGGCTGCTCACCGCCGGCCTCGGCCCGGTCGCCAGGTCCTTCCAGTCCCGGCCGTCCGTGGAGCCCTGGATGCGGTAGGCGCGTCCTGCCGCCGATTCCCAGCGCAGGGTGACCCGGTCGACCCGGCGCTCGGCGCCGAGGTCGACGGCCAGCCAACTGTCGGCGCGCGGACGGTCGTCCCTCGACACCGCCCAGCGGGTGGCCGCGTCGCCGTCGACCGCGAGCGGCGCGCCCTTCCCGGCGTCGGCCGACGAGGCGGTGGCGGACCCGCCGCGCGCGAGGTCCGCGCCCTGGGCACCGTCGCGCACCTCGAAGGCGTACAGGGAGTACCCGTAGGCCGGGTCGGGCCGCACGCCGAGCATGCGGACGTGGCGCACCGTCGTGGGGGTGAGGCCGAGGTCGTCGACCCGTCCAGCGGGTGTGCCGGTGGAGGTGTCACGGGCGCGGACGGTCGCCTCGCCCTCCTCGAAGCGGTAGGTACGCGCGCCGTCGAGCCCCGGCATGCCGGGCATCGTCAGGTTGTGCACCTCGAGGTGGCCCTCCGCGTCGGCGGTGCCGCTGCTCGCGTAGACGACGGCGCCCGTCGGGAGCGTCGCGAACCCGGCCCAGCCGCCGTCGAGGCGCAGGAGCGTCGCGCTGCCGTCGAAGCCGTCGCGCAAGGACTCGTATACGCGCACGGTACGGCCCTGGACCCGCGCGTCGGTGGCGGGCAGGAACATCGGGGTGGCGCCGCTGAGCCGGAACAGCCAGTCGTCGTGCCCCGGCTGCCAGGCGAACTTCACGAACCCGGGCTTCGTCACGGCACCGGCCCACGCGGTGCGCGACTGGTGCGACACCAGTCCGGGGCCGGTCCCGAAGTCCGTGACACCGCAGGCCCGCGCGAACAGTTCCTCGCGCGAGAGCGCCTCGACGGGCCGCCCGGATGCCGCCGCCCACACATGCAGCAGGTAGCTGATCGCGATCTCGGCGCGTGCCTCCGGCTCGTACTTCGGCTCCCCCGAGAACTTCGCCAACCGGTGCTCGGGCGGGTACTGCTGGTACGCCTCCAGCCGCGACGCCAGCTCCCGCTCGGCGCGCGCCGCGGCCCGGTCGCGCATCACCTGGGAGAGGAAGGCGAGCGGGATGATGTCCCTGCCGTAGAGGTGCTCGCGGTCATTGACCATCGGCATCAGCGGTTCGCCCGCGTCGCTCATGACGCCCAGCAGGGTGCGCCACAGCGGCTGGGCGTTCGGCTGCCGGGCGAGGACCTGCGGGAGGGGGCGTCCGGCGGCCAGGAAGTGCGCGGCGTTGCGGCCGGAGGTGCGCCACAGCTCCTCTTGGTAGTGCGGGCCGAAGGAGCCGTGGTTCTCGACGATGAAGGTGTCGTACAGGTTGCGGGCGGTGTTCTCGGAGACGGCGACGCCGTCCACGCGGGCGGGGTTGGCGAGGTCGGCGGGCGGCAGCCCCGCCTCGTTGCGCGACCAGATGCCGTACCACGTGGCCCAGTCGGCGGCACGGCGGTCGTCGTGGGCCCACGCGAGCGCCGGTGCGAGGGTCTGCGCGTACAGGCCCATCTCTTCCAGCTTGGTGTCGCCGATGTGTCCGCCGCTCAGGCCGTTCGGCGTCCAGTCGCCCGAGGCGGGGTCGTCGCCGCTGCCCAACGACACGGTGTAGGCGGCCTGTTCGCGGACGATGGTCTCGACGTTCCGTTGTGTCTCGGTGTCGAGGTCCTTCCACAGCAGCCGGGCGGCGAGGACGAAGTACGACTGGAAGGTGGTGTCGAAGAAGAGCGTGCGGCCCCACTCGTCGCCGCCGGTGAGCCGGTTCGACGCGGCGAAGTGACGGATGGTGGCGAGCGTGCGCCGCTCGAGGGTCTCCCGGTCGGTGCCCGCGCGCGCCGCGTCGTAGGTGCCGTGGGTGAG
This sequence comes from Streptomyces hygroscopicus, assembly GCA_002021875.1. Lineage (NCBI taxonomy): Bacteria > Bacillati > Actinomycetota > Actinomycetes > Kitasatosporales > Streptomycetaceae > Streptomyces > Streptomyces hygroscopicus. Next base: position 11,127,851 of record CP018627.1, on the reverse strand, counting down.
CAGGACCGCGTTGCCGAGGACCACGGCGAACCCGAAGTCCTTGGCCCGGTAGTGGCCCTGGGTCTGGTCCCACTGCGTCTCGGACCACCGGGTGTGGTCCAGGAGGACCCGCAGGTAGGTGGCCGCGACGGCGTCGGGCGGCGTATCCGCGCGGCGGCCGTGCGCCGCGTGGGCGCTCGCGGCTGCGGTGAGCGGGGGCAGGGCGGCCAGCGCGCCCGTGAGACCGGCGAGGTGCAGGAAGCGGCGGCGGTCGAAGGGCACGGTTTGATACGACACGGGGCGATACCTCATAGGCTGGACAACGTTGTCAGAAGAGGGGTGCCGCACATTCTTCGGGGGTCCCGGTCCGCGCGTCAACGGGTGTGACGTCAGCAGTTCACCGGTTTTCGCGGGGCCGTCCGTGCGGCCAGGGTGTTTCCGGGCAGGGCTCATCGACCGGTGGGGCAGGGCCGCCCACCAGCCGTTTCGGGGGTCGTGCGGCGATCCGGGCCGCCGCCCGTGTCACATCCGGGGCCTGAGCCACCTCAGCTTCGCCGCCGCCTGGTACGGCCCGCCGCCCTCGTGGCCGTTGAAGTCGTACACCTCGATGGACTTCTCCTCGTGGGCCCAGGTGTTGAAGGCCGCGAACACGGTGGAGGGCGGGCACGTCTGATCCTCGAGGGCGGTGGAGAAGAGCGCGGGGGCCCGGCCACGAGCGGCGAAGTGGACGCCGTCGAAGTAGGAGAGGGTACGCAGCGCTACCTCGGTGCGACCGCGATGCGTGCGCAGGAACAGACCGATCTCCCGGTACGGGCCCGAGTCCGTCAGGGTGACGGCGCGCGGGAAGTCGCACAGGAACGGCACGTCCGGGGCGACCGCCAGCAGGTCGGGGACCAGCCCTCCCACCGCGATGGAGATCCCTCCGCCCTGGCTCTCCCCGATGACCGCCGTACGGGAGGCATCGGTGAGCGGATGCGTGCGGGCGGCCTCCACCGCCCGCACGGCATCCGTGAACACCCGCCGGTAGTAGTGGTTCTCCGGCGCGTCGATCCCGCGGGTCATGAATCCCGGGTAGGCGGGGGCGGCGCCCACCGGGTCCGCAGTGCCTCCCCCGCCGCCCCAGCCGCTGCCCTGGCCACGGGTGTCCATCACGAAGTGCGCCCGGCCGGTGGACGCCCAGAGCAGGCGCTCGTGGGGCAGTCCCCGCCCGCCTCCGTACCCCACGAACTCCACGACGAGCGGCACCGGCTCGGCGACCTGCGCGGGCAGCGTCAGCCAGCCCTTCACCGGGTGACCGCCGAAGCCGGCGAACGTGGCGTCGTACACCCGCACGGTGCTCAGGCCCGTGTCGACGGGCTCGAAGCGGGCGTCGAGGTCGTGCTGCCGGGCCTCCGTCAGTGTGGCGGACCAGAACGCGTCGAAGTCGTCCGGTTCGGCGGAGACGCTTCGGTAGCGGTGCAACTGTTCGCGTGGAAGGTCGAAGAGCGCCATGCGGGACTGTCTTCCTCAGGAGGGCGGATGATCGTACGGTGCGTACCCGGGTCCGGCGGGGACCGTGGCTATCCGCGGGCCATGGCGATGGATCCGGCGAGGCGTTCGCCCGCTTCGTAGATCATGTACGGGAGGCCGCCGTCGGTGCCGAAGGAGGGGGCCGCGGCCCGGCCGTTCTCGGGCGCCGATGAGCGGGAGTTGTAGAAGACGCCGAGATGCTTGCGGAGCGAGAAGTCCTTGCCCACCTCGGTGATCATGATGTCGCCGCCGCTGGCCTTGTCCTTGTTGTAGACGACGAACGCGGAGCCGCCGCGGGTCAGCAGGTGCGGACCGCCGACGTTGACCGCGCCGACGTCCGAGTGGCGCACCAGCGGCGTCTGGGCGAAGGTCCAGTTGCGGCCGTCCGCGGACCAGCCCCAGCCGATGTCCCGCTGGTCGGTGGTGTTGTTGGTCATGAACAGCATGACGTAGTGGGCGCCGCGGGAGGGCAGGTCGTACCGGAACACCCGGGCGTAGGACGTCTCGGTGGTGCCGGCGGGCATCATGGACGTGCTCAGGACCACCTTGTCGTAGGTGAAGTGGATCCCGTCCTTCGAGCGGGCGAGGCGGGTGGTGGTGTTCTCGCCGTGGAAGTACAGCCAGAACTCCTTGACGTCCTCCTTCCACAGCACATGCGGCGAGGAGACGTGGCTGACCGAGTAGTGCGGATCCCATCTGTTGGACACGATCGGGTTCGACGGGTACTCGGTGAACGGGCCCTCCAGGGAGTTCCCGTAGGCCAGGCAGATGCCGCCCGGCGCGTCGTGCGGCGCGTAGTAGAGGTAGTACCGGCCCAGGGGGTTGGCCAGCTTGTCGTACACCCCGCGGATCGTGGGGAAGATGATCTCGCCCGTCGGGTTGTACTTCAGCTTCGACGGGGTGAGCAGCGTACGGACGTAGGTGTAGTTCGGGAATCCACCGGGCGCGGCCGAGGCGGACGGCGTGGCCGAGGCGGACGGTATGGCCGGCCCGCCGACGGTGAGCGCCGCGCCGGACACGGCGGTGGCGCGCAGGAACATACGGCGGTCGAGGCCGGATTGCGGCTCGGGCATGATCGGCTCCTTGGGTCGGATACTGCGGGTTCGGTGGCCGGGGGTTCGGCGGCTACGGAGTGGGGCGGCTACGGGGTGGGGTGACCGCACGGGCCGGTCGAGGCGTGGGGCGGCTCGGCTTCGGTCACAGCTCGGTGAAGGCGGTGACGCACAGGCCGCCGAAGGCCACGGCCCATACGTACGGCAGGGTGCGCAGCATCACCTGGTGCGGGGAGACGCCCGCGTACTGGGCGCTCCACACAGTCTGGGTGCTGGTCGGGTCGGACACGCCGAAGACCTGGTTGTACGAGGCGGTCATGCCGAGGACGGCGACGGCCGGGTAGATGCCGGTGGCGACGAGGACGCCCGCGATGCCGGCGCCGAGGCCGAAGACGTTCAGGGGGCCGCGGAACAGGCACAGCGGCACCAGCAGGGTGAAGACGAGGATGAACAGGACGGTGTTCTGCGGGCTGACGGACTTGACGAGGGGCTGCAGGGCGTCGACGGCGCCGGGCAGCTTGACCGCGGCGAGCAGGATGCCGATCGCCACGAAGAGGGTGATGGGCGGGGCGGCCACCTCGAATCCGCCGTAGAGGGTGCGCAGCAGGCGGCGGTTCATCTCCCGCGGCCGGGTCGTCGTCACCAGCGCGTACAGCACTCCGCCGAGGAGCGAGGGGATGATGGCCACGTCCAGGCCGAGGGCGAGGGTGAGCGGGACCGCCGGGGTGAGCAGGGCGTACCAGGGGGCGTCGCCGAGCCGCCGGCGGCGGTCGCCGCGCGCGGGCCGGGCCCGCACCGACTTCAGGGACCAGGTGTGCTCGACGCCGCGGCGCCGGGACTCCACGAGGACGTAGGCGACGGCGGCCACCAGCGCGAACGGGAACAGCTTCACCATGAAGCCGCGCACCGTGTCGACGGGCAGGTCCAGGGCGGTGGAGAAGAACTGCCACACCGGCAGTTCGAAGGGCACACCGACGGCGATCCCCATGAGGACCGTGCCAGCCGCGGTCACCTTGGGGATGCCGACCGCGATCATCGCGGGGATGCCGATCAGACCGGCGAGCATCGCGGCGGGCGCCGATCCGGTCACGGTGCCGACCACCGCGGACACGGCGAGCACACCGAGGGCCACGAACACCGGCCGGTCGCCGCCGAATTCGACGATCTTACGGACCAGGGTGCCCGCGATACCGGTCTCCTCCAGGAGCTTGCCGAGCCACGAGCCGAGCAGGATCGCGATCATCGTGGCGGCGAGCGCGGGCGCCCCCTCCTGGAGCACCGTGTCGAGCACGCTGCCCTTGCCGGTGAGCGGCGCGTCCGCCAGGAACGCGATCACCACGGCGAGCAGCACCAGGGCGAACGCCGTGGGCAGCTTGCGGGTGAGCATGGCGGCGACTCCCGCCGCCATGACGAGCAGAATGACGACACCCATCGATCAGTTCTCGCTTTCCCAGGACACGGCGGCGGCCAGCGCCTCCGTGAGCAGCAGAGGGCTGCGGCCCAGGCCGCAGGCGGCGTGGGCGTAGGCGTGCGCGGCGACCTCGTCCGCGCCCGCGACGTACGCGTACAGGCGGCGCCGTCCGAACCGCAGTGCGGTGTGGCCCAGCGCCCGCTTGAACTCGGCGCGCACCGCGGTGTGGTGGAGCCAGGCGTGCGCCTGCTCGTGGGCGAGGGCGGCGGCGCGCACCGACCCTTCCGGGAACCAGTGGCGCCAGCCGCGCTCGGCGACCAGCCGCTCGGCGCGCTCGACGGTGTCGGTGTACACCTCGACCACCGGCGGCCGGGACCGGTAGCGGGCCAGCAGCCCCGCGTCCAGCCCGCCGTCCCGCTCGACGACCCGCACGGTCTCGGCCCGCGGGGTCATCCGGCGGCCGAACTCCGTCGCCGCCACCGCCCAGTGGCGCAGCAGCACGGGGTCGCGGTTCTCGTGCGTGGGTGTCCCGCCGAGCAGGCGTACCGCGAGGTCCACGTCAAGGTCACCGCTCATGTCCGCGACTCCACGACGGCGACGACCGGCTCCCCGGCGCCGCGCGGACGCAGTTCGGCGCGGGCCAGGGCGAGCAGCGCCTCGGGCTCCAGGACACCGGAGAGGTCCGCGATCCGGCCGCCCACCAGGAGCCGTACGGCCGGGGCCCGTACGCCTCCGTCACCGTAGGAGGTCGCGTCGCGGACCAGTGCGGCGAGCGCCTCGCCGGAGCCCTCCACCGTCATGGTCTCCACCCGCGCGTCCGCCGCGCCGAGCCGCACCACACCGTCCGCGTCCACCACCCGCACCGGATGGCGGTCCGCCCGCAACCGGCGCCGCACCTCGGTGCCGTAGACCGTGTACGCGTCCGTCCCCGCCAGCGTCCGCACACGGGTCTCGGGTGTCTTGAGGCTGGTGGCGGCGGCGCGCAGCCGCTCGTCGGCATCGGCGCGATGTGCCCGGTCCTGGGTGCGCAGCTCGGTGGCGCCCGTCGCGACCGCCCGCACGGTGTTGGTCTGCGGGTCGACGGTCACCTCCACCTCGACGCCGTCGGCGGCGGCGCCCTGGGCGACGACGGCCCGCTCGGCCTCGGCGCGCACCGCGAGGATCTGTTCCTGGGTGGCGCCGGGGACGATGCGCTCGACCTGTTCGCGCACCAGCGCCAGCGCCACCCCGATGGGGCTGATGACCTCGCTGTGGCGGGCGATGCGCCCTTGGAGCCCGGCGGAGGCGGCCAGATGCGGGGTCACCGCCGCCGCTCCCCCGCCGCCGCCCACGAGGAGGGCGGTGTCCCGGTCCAGGCGGTAGTCGCGGATCATGGCGTCCACCACCGACCTGACCTGCTCCGTCCCCGCGTCGAGGACCGACCGCGCCGCACCGGCCACATCCGTGCCGAGCGTGGCGGCCAGCGGGGCGAGGGCGGCCCGCGCGACCTCCTGGTCGCTGCGTGCGAAGTCCTCCTCCCCGACCCGTCCGAGCGCGTTCGCCGCGCACGTCATCGTCACCGCGAACCTGCCGCCCGCCGCGTCGAGGACCACGTAGTCGTCCGGGTCACCGGCCATCGGCCGCACCATCGCCACCCGGGCGTCCCGCAGTTCCTCGAGCGAGGCGAAGCAGGCGTAGGGCAGGTCCGCGATGTGCGCGCTGCGCGGACCGACGCCGGCCACCTGCCCGCGGGAGACCCGCACCATGGAACCGCCGCCGACCCCGACCGTGCGGACGTCGAGGGCGCTCAGATAGGAGGTCTTGCCGAGGATCGTCGCGTGGCGCACCGCCACCTTTCCCCGCCGCACCACGCTGATGTCGGTCGAGGTGCCGCCCGTCTCCAGGAACACGCCCTCGCTGACCCGCTCCTGCATCAGCGCCCCGGCGACGCCTGCCGCCGGGCCCGACAGGATCGTCAGCAGCGGACGCCGGCGCATCTCGTCCAGCGACATCACACCGCCGTCGCAGCGCATCACCATCAGCGGCGCGGTCACCCCGGCCTTCGTGATGGACGCGTCCACCAGATCGGCCGTCGCCAGCATCCGCGGCAGGATCGCGGCGTTCACCACCGCCGTCCGGGTCCGCTTGTGCAGCCCGTACATCGAGGTGATCTCGTGGGCCGCGGCCAGCGGCAGCCCCGTGGGCCGCGCCACCTCGAGCACGGCCTGCTCGCCCTCGGGCCGGTCCACTCCGAACGGCTCCGTGGCGACGAGGACCTCGGCCCCCTCGGCGCGCACCCGCTCCACGGCCGCGCGCACCTCAGCCCGCGCGGACGGATCGGCCACGTGCGCGTACACCAGCGGAAGCCGCTTGCCGGGGGTGAGTTCGAGCTTGCCGAAGGCGGCGAGCCGCCGGGTGATCACCGCGCCGGGCCCGCCGCCGATCCCGATCAGCCCGACCGTGGCCACATCGCCTTCCAGCAGGGCGTTGGTGGCCTGGGTCGTGCCGTGCGCCAGGAACACGACGTCCCCGGCCGTCCGGTCGACCTTCGCCAGGAGCTGTTCGAGCGCCTCGACGATGCCGTGGGCGACACCGTCCTCGTGATGGTGGCTGGTGGGCACCTTCACCTGGCCCACCAGTGTGAGCGCGGCGGCGTCGACCGCCACGGCATCGGTGAACGTGCCACCCACGTCGATGCCGACGCGGATGCGGCGGTCTGGAGTCATGGCGGGGCACCTCCTTGTGTGTTGACGTGCTTCGCGTGGTAAGGGACGGGGGCCGGAAGAGCTGTCGGACGGGGTCAGTAGCCGCGGACGTCGGGCCAGCGGCGCTGCACACCCGCCCGGTCCAGGAGGCGGCCGAACTCCTCGAACCGCTTGTCCTCGGCCTGCACCTGGTGGGGCTCCACGCCCTCGTCCAGGCAGTGCGCGGCGAGCGCGCCCGCGACCTCGCCGACGTTCCACTCGACCGGGTGCAGCCGGTAGCAGCCGTTGGTGATGTGGGTGGTGCCGATGTTCTTGCCGGCGGGCAGCAGGTTCCGCACGCGGCGCGGCACCAGCGCACCGAGCGGGATCTCGAACGGCACGGAGCCGACGTCGATGTACGTATCGCCGCCCGTGGAGGGGTGCAGGTCGATGCGGTAGCCGCCCACTCCGACCGAGTCGCGGTAGCGGGTCCTGCCATGGGGACCGACCACGTCGATCGCGACGTCCTGTTCGACGACGGTGGTCACCGCCTTGATGCGCCGCGACTCGCGTACGTAGGCCGCCTTGGCCAGACCGTCCGCGGTGCCGGTGACGTCCGGGCGGATGCGCAGCCCCGGGAAGCCGGTGCCGCCGTCCGCCCGTGGTGCCTCCGTCTGCAGCCAGTACAGCACCGACAGCGACAACTGGCGCGCCTCGTGCAGGGCTTCGGCCTCCTGGCCGATGTACGGCTTGAGCCAGTAGTCGTTGAGCGGCCAGTTGACGAGGGTGATGTCCGAGCCGAAGGCGCCCGGCCGGTGCAGTCCGCGGGCGAGGATCCGGCGGAATCCCCACAGCTCCTTGTCCCCGGCGTCGGCGCTCTGGTCGGCGCTGACGGCGAGCGGGTCGAGGTCCGGGTTGGGCACGAAGGTGCGGGGCACGGACTCCAGGGTGCGCGGGTCGGGCGCCTCGAAGCCGAGCAGCGGACCCGGCCAGAAGCCGGGCCGGTAGGAACGCCAGAAGTCGTAGTCCTCGGGCCGCTCCACGGTGTGGTCCTCGCCCTCGTGGTGCGAGAGCGCGAAACACACGGTGATGCCCTGCTGGTTATCGGGCCGCGCTTCGGCGGGGGCGTGCGGCTCGCCGAACTCGTCCCGCGCCTCGGCCCCGTTGGCGTGCTCCACACCGGCGAGGTCGAGCAGCTCGCCGGTCTCCGTGGCGTCGACGACGTACCGGGCGGTGAACGTGGTCCGCCCACCGGAGCGCAGGTCGCGCACGGTCACCGCGCGGATCATGTCGCCGTCCATCTCGGCGGCCACGGCGCGGTGCTCGGTCAGGACGGTCAGCAGGCCCGCGGCCCGGTACGGGGCGAGCATGCCCTCGAGGACGGCGAGCGCCACCCGCGGCTCATGGCACAGCTTGCTGACCCGGCCGGCTCCCGGGTTCAGCTCCGCGAGCCCCAGCGCCTCGGCGCGCAGCGGGTACCACTGCCGGTAGTAGGCGCGGATTCCCTCGCGCAGTGCCCGGTAGGTCGCCGTCGTACCGAACTGCTCCACCCAGGGGTGCTCGTCCGGCGGCACGGCCTGCGCGGTGAGCTGACCGCCGATCCAGTCCGTCTCCTCGGTCATCACCACACGTCGGCCCGCCCGGCAGGCGCCGAGCGCGGCGGCGACTCCGCCGAGGCCGCCACCGACGATCAGGATGTCCGGTTCCGCTATCACGCTGCTCCTTGGGGTCGTGTCCGAACTGCCGTGTCCGAACTGCGGTGTTCGTCAGGGGGCGTCATGGCCGCCGGCCGGGCGGACCCGACGTCTCGCCGGTACGGAACGCACAGGCCACCAGTGGTTCGTGGGTCTCCTCGCCGGCCACGAGGGCGGCGAGGAGCCGGACGGCGGCCGCGCCGAGCTGGTGCCGGGGCACGTCGAACCCCATGGGCACGGGTGCCGCGGCCACGTCCGGCGGCGGGCCGCCGAGCAGCCCGAGCGAGACGTCCCCGGGGCAGCCGAGCCCCGCCTCGTGGACGGCTGCGTCCAGCGCGCGCCAGGCCGCTCCGGTGTCCGTCTCCTCCGCGACGAACGCCGTCACCCCGTCCTCGACCAGCGCGCGCACCCGCTCCGCCGTCACCTCGCCCGCCGGGTCGGCGCAGCGCAGCACCGCCTCCGGGCCCGCGTCGGCGCCGACGGCCGCCAGCCCCTCCAGAAAGCCGCGCTGACGGTCCGTGGACGCGGGGGCGTCGTCGTCCTCACGCACCAGGACGATGCGCCGGTGACCCAGCGCCGCCAGATGCTCCACGACGGCGCGGCTGGCGCTGACGTAGTCGGCGCCGACCCAGGCCAGCCCCTCCAGTTCCTCGCGGCGGCCCAGGTGGACCACCGGGAACCCGTCGGCCACGAGCCGCTTGAGCTCGGCGCCCGGCGCGTGGCGGCCGAGGAAGAGGCAGCCGTCGGCCAGCCGCACCCGGCTCAGCGCGTCCGGCCCGCCCGCGCTCGACCCGGTGAAGAGCACCAGGTCGTAGCCCCGGGCAGCCGCCTCCTGCTCCACGCCGACGAGGAACGGATAGTACGAGTGCTGCACGTCCGTCGGGAACGTCGCGGTGAAGCTGAAGACGCCGAGGAGGTTGTTGCGGGCGGCGGCCAGCCGCCGCGCGGCCGGGTCGTGCACGTACCCGAGGCTGCGGGCGGCGTCGAGGACGCGCTCCCGGGTCTCCTCGGAGATCGTCGCCGCCTTGCCGTCCGTGCGGGCCGACAGCACCAGCGAGACCGTGGCCTGCGAGACTCCGGCGAGCTGGGCCACCTCCGCCTGCCGCGGGCGTGACGTGCGGCCGACCGAGCCCGGATTCCGCCCCGGCTTCGCCCGCTTCCTCGACTGCTCCACGCTTGATTCCTTCTCCCCGCCGAGTGGTAATGCGCATTACCTATGCGCATTACCGAGCACTCTGCGGGTGGCGCGCGGGGTAGGTCAAGACCTGTGCGGCGGCTTTCCATTGAGCGGCACCGCGACCGGCACCGGGTTACGCCCGGCTCTTCGGCCTGCCCGCGTGCGCGGCGGCGTGGCCCAGTGAGCGGCAGGCGACCACGGCCCAGGCGGCGACGAGCAGCGCGTAGAGGACGACGGCAGGCCAGGTGAACAGGGGCGAGCCGGTGCGGGCGGCGCCCTTGTGGCATGCGGCGGTTCGGACGTGGGCATCGGCAAGGGCGGGCCCACGAAGAACACCGGCCCCAGCGGCCCGGCCGAACCCGGCGGGGAGCAGGCGCCGGACGCCGCGCCCAGCAGCGCGGGGCCGCCGGTCGGCAAGCTCGGCGACACTCTCGCGCTGGATGGACTGGCCGGCAATCTGGACACCACTGGCACGGTCCGGGCCGACTTCACGTTGAAGAGGTACGTGGACCGCGCCCAGGCGGAGATCGCCTACTTCAAGGCTCCCCCCGGGGAGCGCCTGGTCGCGGCGGAGTTCTCGATCGTCGGCACGGGCACGGGCACCTACCACGACAGCGGGTACAACGGGGCGAAGGTCATCGACTCGACGGGGAAGAGGTACTTCGGCAAGCCCGGGTCCCCCACCGTCGGCGAGTCCTTGGACCTCTCCCTGATCCTCCAGCCGGGCGAGCGGGCCGCCGGGTGGGTGATCTTCGAAGTACCGGAGGGCGCGAAGATCACGGCCGTGACGTACCAGATGGACGCGACCGGGCTCGACGAGGAGCGCGTGGGCAGGTGGAACCTCGGTTAGCATTTCGGTCCGGTCGCGCGATCGCGCAGCCGCTCAGGTCTCGCTCGCGGCCTCCCCGCCGACGCCGGTGCCCGTCCCGGCTTCGGCGGGTTTGTCGGGTACGAGGACGAGGCTGATGATCCGGGACGCAGCCGGTCGATTCGGGCTCCGATCACTTCGCCTTGCCAAGGTCCTCAACAAGCCGCCACACACACCCACTTCTTGCCATATATGGTGGACGGGTGAGTTCACATGACCTGGAGCCCCGGCGTCCGTCCCCGCGGGTGGAAAAGATAGACAGCGCGCTGGCGGTACTGATCATCATCGGGATCGCCTCCGGATCGTTCTGGCTGGCCTCGGGCCTCACCTCGTCCTACATGTGGCTGCTCACCTGACACGCCCCGGCTCAGTCCGGCAGTCCCCACGGCTTCGCGTCGCCGACGGCCGGTACGTCGCGCGGTCGCAGATCCGGGTGGGTGCCGCGCGGGGCGATGACGGCCGTCTCGTCCCGGCCGAGCGGGATCTCGATACGGCCGGGTCCGGTCTCCCGGTACCGCAGCCGGCGGCCGTGCTCGTCCCGTACGTCGATGGCGCCGGCGATGCCGTGTTGCAGCACCAGTGGCGCGCCCGCCTCGCTGTGCACCCGCACCCACCGGGTCCTGCCGCCGGAGCGGTCCGCGTCGACGAGGAACGCGCCCTGGGCGCGCAGTGCCTGGAACGAGACGTCCGGCCAGCGCCGTGACACGGAGGGGAAGACCCGAACGACGCCGCCATGGCTCTGTATACCCATGTCGAGGATCGACTGGGCCGTGCTCAGAGGGCTTTCGATGCCCAGGTTGGTGTCCTCGGCGTACATGGTGTTCGCGGTCATGTAGCAGTCCATGTAGGACTCGTCGAAGAGGTTCCCGGTGAAGGTGGTGAGGAAGTCGAGGGCGTCCTCGGGCCGCCCCATCCGCGACGCCATCGAGGAGGCCGCCGCGTAGCTGTACCCCGCCCAGAGGCTGCGGTCCTCGGTCCAGTGGTCGAAGGTGGTCCGCATGATGTGCCGGTCGGCCGGCCGGTCCCAGGTGAGCTCGTGCAGCGGGTACAGCCACAGCATGTGCGAGAAGTGGCGGTGGGAGTCGGCCAGTGGTGTGCCGGCGCCGATCGTGACGCCGGTCGCGTCGCGCGGGTAGTCGACCAGCCGCCGCAGGATCTCCCGCCAGCGCCCGGCGCGCGGGTTGTCGGTGCGGAGGATGCGCAGGCAGTCCAGGAGGGTGGCGCAGCCCCAGCGGAGCAGGGAGAGGTCGTAGGTGCAGTCCACCGCGTCCGCGTACTCCGGGGACCGGGTGAGCGGCAGATGCAGCTTGCCGTCACCGCCCTCGTAGAGGAAGTGGTCGTAGTAGTTCACCGCTTTGACGAGGATCGGGTAGAGGACGTCGCGCACGATACGGATGTCCATGGTGTGGCGGTAGCTGAGCCAGACGTTGTGCATGGCCCAGGAGAGGTTGCCGTTGTTGTCGGTCTTGGTGGAGGTGCCCGGGACGCCGACGGTGTGGGCGCCGGGGCGCAGCGTCCAGTCGGAGGGGTGGGACAGCGCGTAGATCTGCTCGTTCGGGATCTCGGGCGGGAGGGACAGCGGCAGATTCTTCTCGAAGTCCCTGAAGGTGGAGGTGACGGAGTCGAGTTCGAGGTGGTTGGAGCCCTGGATGAGCCAGGTGGCGATCTGGACGTTGAGGTTCCACCAGACCGCGGTCCAACTCCCGCCGGTCTCGGGGTACCAGGGTCCCCACTCGGACATCGAGGGTCTTCCGGCGCGGGTGGCGCAGGCGGCCTTGTAGAGCTGGATCCAGTAGAAGTCCTGAATCCGCTTGTCGGGCACGGAGAGCAGGCTGCGCTGGTAGAAGCGGTTCCACCAGCCGCGGTGCGCGCGCACCAGCTCGTCCGGGTCCTCGGCCAGGGTGCGCGCCACCTCGGCCACGGCGAGTTCGGTGGTCTTCGCGAGGTCGTCGGGGTAGCGGTAGACGATGTGCGCGGCGAGCAGCCTGCCGGTGCCGACCCGCCGTTCCCGCCAGGCGGTGGCCCAGCCGCCGCCCGCGATCAGCGGCTGTTCGACGTAGTGGGTGTCGCCCGTGGAGCCGGTGCGGGGGTCGGGGTTGCCCGTGTAGTCGGCGGGCTTGCCCTTCGTCCTGGGTGAGGCGGCGGGCATCCAGGTGAACGACCAGGCCGCACTCTCCTCGCCCGCGCTCGGCACGGTGGAGATCAGCAGCGCGCTACGGGCGTTGTGCACCAGCATGGAGAAGCGGACGCTGCCCCGGGTGGTGGTGACGGTGCCGGTCAGCTCGGCGTCCCAGATGTCGAGCGTCCAGTCGACACCGGTCACCTCTCCGGCGAGAGTGAGGTCGAAATGTCCTATGGGCAGCCGTGAGTAGCCGTATGTGGCGGCCCACTGGGGTCGCTGGTCCTGTACGTGATAGTGGCTGACCATCACTTTCACGGAGTTGGCCGTGGCGCCCCGGTAGACGTTCACCCCAAGCAGGCCGTTGGCGAGGAAGGGACCGTCCTTCCAGTCGCCGGGCATCCGCCGCCACCGCAGGGCGGCGGCTCTGGCCAGTCGTTCGGACAGGCTTCCCGCCTCGTCGGCTCCCCGGGGCGCGGCCCAGGCGGTGCCGGATCCGCCCAGCGGGCCTGCGGCCCCGAGCGCCACCGCCGAGCCGACGACGGCCGCCGAGCCGATCACACCTCTTCGAGAGATCCCGTTCCCTGTCGTTGGGGTCACGTATGTGCCTCCCATCTGTGGTGGTGAACTACTCGGCATGGTGCAGGCCGTATGAGCGCCAGGGGAAGACCTCCGACGTATCGGAATTCAGAAGGCCCCATATCCGCAGGCGAGTTGGACCCATCCAGCGACTTCGAGGTGATGAAGGGCATCAGCCAACCGATGTATAGCCCCCTCCACGCCCGCGTCATATGTTGTCCAAATCCCGTCAGTTCCACCTACTGGCTGCCTGTCTAGAGTCCATGACCGTGGGAACCACACCGTCGGCCGACGGCGTGGAACGGTCACGCCACTCATTGGAGCGAGAGTGAAACGTCGCACCCTCCTGCGTACCGCCGTCATCGGCGGCTCACCGACGGCACCACCACCAGGCTCAGTGCGATTACATCGCCGGATGTGACGGCTACCACGGCATCAGCCGGGCCGCGATCCCCGCCGACGCACTCACCCGCTACGCCCACGAGTACCCGTACTCCTGGCTGACCATCCTGGCCGAGGTCTCCGCGAACCCCTCCGGCATGGCGATCCATGACCGCGGCCTGGCCGGAATGATCCCCCGCGGCGAGAACGCCGGCCGCCTCTACCTCCAGTGCCCGGCCGGCGACTCCCCCGAGCAGTGGCCCGACCAGCGCATCTGGAGCGAACTGGCCGCCCGATTCGGCACCGACATACCGTCCGGGAAGATCATCGACAAGCGGATCGTGCCCTTGCGATGCGTGGTGTACAGCCCGATGAGCCACGGCCGCCTGTACCTGCTCGGCGACGCGGCCCACATCGTCCCGCCGATGAGCGCGAAGGGCATCCACCTCGCCCTCTACGACACCGAGGTCTTCGCCCGCGCCATCATCGCCAAGATCAAGGAAGGCGACGCCAGCGGCCTCGGCAACTACTCCGACACCTGCCTGCGCCACATCTGGAACTACCAGGCGTTCGCGGCCTGGCTCACCGAACTCATGCACAACGCCGGCGACGCCTCCTACGAGGGTGATTTCCGCAAGGAGGTCGCCCGAGCCGAACTGGAACGCCAGTTCTCCTCCGAGGCGGCCAGCCGCCTGTTCAGCGAGCTGAGCGCCGGACTGCTCTGAGTAACCAGCAGTCCCGGGGGTACCGGATCCCACGGCCGGTTCGGCAGCCCCATCAGCCCGACCAGGCGCCCGACCGCTGATCCAAAAGAAGCGGCCTAGTCCAGCGGGCAGCTCGTGAGCAGTGTCGCCGGAGCCGCGTCGGCCGGGCGCTGAACGGTGTGGTCCGCCGGGGGGCGGCCTTTTCCGGTCAGCCACTGTTCCAGTGCCGCGAAGGCGGAGCGGTGGCAGGGGACTATCGGGCGGAGCCTGTCGGGGTAGGCGTCGACGAGGGAGTCGACGTGCGTGCCGTCCTCGATACGGTAGTAGCGCAGCAGCGCGCCCCGGCCGGCCTGGTGCACCATGCGGGCGTAGACGTCCGAGTCCTTGCTGATGGGCAGCAGCGCGTCGAGCGTGCCGTGCAGGGTGATCAGCGGTTTGCCGATGCGTCCGGTCAGAGCGATGCGGTCGACAGCGCGGTGGACCGCGGGCGGCCGGGTGGCGTAGTCGTAGTCGGCGTCACAGCCGCGGGTGCCCGGGGCGCAGTAGGGGGTGCCCGCCTCGGTCGGTCCGTCGAAGTCCGGGTCGGCTTCCTCGCGGTAGACGCGCTGTGTCAGGTCCCAGTAGACCTTGTGGTGGTACGGCCACAGAAACTCCGAGCCCGCCGGGTAGCCGGCCCTGCGCATGGTCTTCCAGGCGTCCTCGGCTCCGGCCCCGCCGGCGGCGTACGCCGGGTATGCGCGCAGCGCGGGCGGCAGGAAGGTGAGCGGGTTGGGGCCGTCGGAGCGCCACAGAGTGCCCTCCCAGTCCACTCCCCCGTCGTACAGCTCGGGGTGGTTCTCCAACTGCCAGCGCACCAGGTAGCCGCCGTTGGACATACCGGTGGCGAGGGTGCGGACGGGAGGCCGGTGGTACCGCTGAGTGACAACGGCTCCGGCGGCGCGCGTGAGCTGGGTGACGCGCTTGTTCCACTCGGCGACGGCCTCACCGGGCCTGCGGCCGTCGCGGTAGAAGGCGGGGCCGGTGTTGCCCTTGTCGGTGGCGGCGAAGGCGTAGCCGCGGGAGAGCACCCAGTCGGAGATCGCGCGGTCGTTGGCGTACTGCTCGCGGTTGGCCGGGGTACCGGATACCACCAGACCGCCGTTCCAGTGGTCGGGCAGCCGGATGACGAACTGCGCGTCGTGGTTCCAGCCGTGGTTGGTGTTGGTGGTCGAGGTGTCGGGGAAGTAGCCGTCGATCTGGATCCCGGGAACGCCGCTCGGTGTGGGCAGGTCCCTGGTGGTGAGTCCCGCGAAGTCGGCCGGATCGGTGTGGCCCGAGGCCACCGTTCCGGCTGTGGTCAACTCGCCCAGACAGGCGGCCTGTTGGTGGGCCGCACCCGGTACGTGCGGCAGGGCGTATCCGGAGCAGTGGGCGCCCGGTGCCCCCGCCGCGCCGGCCGCGGGCACCGCCGCGACCGATGCGACGACGAGCGAACAGGCGCCCACGAGCGCCCGTACTCCGAGAGCGGCACGCCGTCCGGGCCGTCCGCGGGGTGGGGCGGAGGCTGTGCGGGGTGGAGACATCCGATTCTCCTCCGAGTCGAGTGGTGAACGAGCCGGAGGCTAGAGGCACGGTCACCGGACGGGACATGTGCGGGCCCGCCATGGCGGCGGCCCGGACGGGGGTGCCGGACACCATGACGGGCCGTTTCACCTCACCGAGTACGACAGCCGCGGAGTGTGCGAGCGGGAGCAGCCGCTGTCGGCGACAGTGCCCCTAGCCGCCGAGACCGAAGAACTTGGTGATCCAGTAGCTGGAGCAGATCGAGTCCAGGAAGTACGGGGCGCCGGTGCTGCCGCATTGTTCGGCGCCGGTGCCGGGGTCGACCGGCGTGCCGTGGTTGATGCCGGGGACCTTGTTGACCTCGACGGCCACCGTGCCGTCGGATGTCACGTACTCGTCGTGCTGGGTGGCATTGGGGCCGATGCTGGAGGTGCGGGTGGGCGTCTGGGACAGTCCGTGCAACGCGGTCCACTGATCGCGCAGTTCGGTGGCGTTGCGCGGCACGACCGTCGTGTCGCGGTCGCCGTACCAGATGGCGGTGCGCGGCCACGGTCCCCCGTACGACGGGTACGCCTCGCGCACCCGCTGGGCCCACTCGCCCGGACCGAGGTCGAGCCCGGGGTTCATGCACTGGTAAGGGCTGTTCATTTTCGTGCAGTTGTAGGGCAGGCCCGCGACGACCGCGCCGGCGGAGAAGACATCGGGGTAGGTGGCGAGCATGACCGAGGTCATGGCACCGCCGGCGGACAGTCCGGTGATGTAGACCCGCTTGGAGTCCCCGCCATATGCCGAGACGGCGTGGTCGGCCATCTGCCGAATCGACAGGGCCTCGCCCTGGTCACGCCGATTGTCACCGGCCTGGAACCAGTTGAAGCACTTGGTGAGGTTGTTCGACGAGGTGGTCTCCGCGAGCACCAGGACGAACTTGTCGCGGTCCGCGAGCTCGGGCAGCCCAGAGTTGTCGGCGTAGACCTGGGCGCTCTGTGTGCACCCGTGGAGCGCGACGACCACGGGCGCGTTCGCGGGCAGCGACGCCGGCTTGTACACGTACATGTTCAACGCGCCAGGATTGGAGCCGAAGTTGCCCACCTTCGTGAGGGTGACCGCGGCGTTCGCGGCGGGCGCGGGCCCGGCGAGAACGGCTCCGAGCACGAGGGCGGCGACGGGGAGGAGCCGGGCCGCGATACGGCTCCATCGGCTCCGTGGCAGTGCCTGGCGTGGGGGGACTGGCATGGAAGTGCTCCTTCGGTTGATGCGCTCCCGGTGTTCCTGTGGCCACCGACGCGTCGCTGTGCGCCGGAAGCACCAGACGTGGCCGGAACGGTAGAGTCGGCCGTGACCCGTCACCATGGACCTGGGCACCACAAGCGAATTCGCCGCCGTCGGCGTCACACGGATTGCGCGGTCGACAACCGATCTGCTACGCAGCGCAACCTGCCGGGCAGTTTGTTCGACAGGTCTGGTATCCCGGGTGCCGATGCGCTTGATCGATATCAGTTGCCTTCCGGGGTGATCGATCAGCCGACTAGCGTCTCCAGTCCAAAAGGTGCGCCGCGACGATCCTGACCGCGGGACGGGGCGCGGCTACTCCGACAAGGAAGAGGCGCTTGCATGAGTGGGGAGAGGCAGATCCTGGGGGACGACCTCAAGCGGGACAACTTCCGCTCCGTGAAGGCCATGACCGCTCTGGTGCTGCGGTTGCGCGACGCCGGGCAGCCCACCGCCGGGCAGCCCGCCGATGCCTGAGCCCCTCGTCGGGCCACGCCGTGTCGATGGCGACGAACCGAGACGAGGAGGAGCCGCGCTCGAGACGATCGCCTTCGTCGACGACCAGCCGGCGGAGCGGGCGGAAGTCCAGTTCCATCTGCCGGAGGTGCGCTGCTACACCCCCGAGCAGCTGCCGCATCTCGCCGTACTGCCGGAGTTCAGCCCGCCCATTTTCCCGGGTCGAGGAGCTGACTCTGCGCACCAGCCAGATGAACGCCACGGGGGTGCACTACTCCATCGCCGACCTGCGGGCACTGCTGGCCGACCCTGACCACGAGGTGCTGGTGGTCACGCTCACCGACCGGTTCGGGCCGCACGGCGCGGTCGGCCTGCAACTGCTGGAGAAGCGCGCACAGCTCTGGCATCTGAAGCTGCTGGCCACGTCCTGCCGCGTGGTGTCGTTCGGCGCCGGTTCGGTGATCCTCAACTGGCTCGTCGACGAAGCCTCGCGCGCGGGTGTCCATCTGGCCGCCGACTTCCGGCGGACCGAGCGCAATCGGATGATGGAGATCGCCTACCGCCTCGCCGGCTTCACCGGCGAGCCGTGCGACTGCCGGGCCGGGCTCGCCCCGCCGCGGGAGCCGGAGGTGGAGCGCCTCCACCTGTTCCCCGAACCCCACGATCCCCCGCCGACCATGGAGCTGCGCGCGCCCAGCCTGCACAGCGCCTGAACCGGAACGGGCCGGCGGCGGCACAGCCGCCGGCCCGTTCGGCGCCGGGCGGAAAGGACCGGTCGGCGCCGGGTCAGAGCCTGAGTCCCGCGGAGACCTCCAAGATCTGGTGACGAAGCCAGCGGTGGGCCGCGTCCTGGTTGTTACGGGGATGCCAGTACATGGCCTCGGTCAGCGTGGTCATGGGCACCGGCAGCGGCATCGTCTTGAGCCCCGTCCCCTCGGTCTCGCGCGCGAGGAGTCCCTGGAGCACGGTGACCAGACGGGTCCCGGGCACCACATGGGGGGCCATGGCGAAACCCCCGACGTCGGCGGCGACCCGGAGCCGGGCGCCCACGCGGTCGAAGTAGGACTCCACGATCGAGGTCATCGGCCCGTTCACCCCGAGAAACGGCAGCCGTCGCAGCTCCTCGACGGTGATGGAGTCACCCACCCCGGGGTGGTTCTCGTCGACAGCCACCACGAACTCGTCGGTGAACAGCGTCTCGCTGAAGAAGCCGGACAGATTCTGGGCGAGGCTGGTCGGCCAGATCAGCAGATCGCACTGGCCCCGGCGGAGCTGGTCGATGAAGTCGGTTTGCGCGGGGAATACGTTGATGCGGATATTCAACGACTCCGCCTCCACTTTGCGCAGAATGGGCCAGATCAGCACCGCCTGGGCGTAGTCGCTGGCGATCACGGTGAACGTGCGGGGAGGGCCATCGGCAGGATCGAACCTTCTGCTCGCGCCCATGACGGCCTGCACCGCCGAAAGGGCCTCCTGTGTCGGCCGCACCAGCGACTCGGCCAACGGGGTCAGCGTCATCCCCCGCCCCTGCCGCACGAGCAGCGGATCCCCGAAATGGCTCCTCAACCGGGCGAGCGAGGCGCTCATCGCCGGTTGTCCCACGAAGACCCGCTCGGCCGCCCTGGTCACACTGCGTTCGGCCAGCAGAGCGTCCAGGGCGATGAGAATGTTGAGATCGATATTGCCAAGGTCGTCCGACATGTGTGCGCCGCTTTCCCAGGGGACGGTCACGCCCGCCGACATGGTGCCCGGCAGGCTGTCGGCTCGCGCACGCGGTCGCCCGCGGGAGCGGCCTGACTCACATCTTCCGGTTCGCCGCGGGCATAACGTCGGCGAATCAGCAAACGCCAGGCGTTTCCCCAGGGGTTCGGCTTCGCCGGTGGCGGAGCCGCCCCGGGACGCGCGCCGCGCCCATGTGCCGCGGCACGAAGGGGGCAGCCGCACGCCACCGGGGCAATCGGCCGGCCGAGGCGGCCTTCGGGCCTCAGAGCACCGTGTGCTCGGCCTCGGTCAGCCACTCGGCCACCAGGGCACCCGTACGGGAAGCGTGCTCCTCCATGAGCGTGTAGTGATCACCAGCCGTGGTGCGGATATCGGCATTCGCAACGACCGCTGGGGATCCGTCACCGGCCAGCAGGGGCACGTCGGCCCGTACGGACAGCACAGGCACGGGCAGCGGCGCCGCGGACCATTGCGCGAACAGGTCGCAGTTCCATGCCATCGCCGACAGCCCGGTACCGGTCAGGCCCCGCACGACGTCGCGGCGGTCCGTCATGCCGCGCATCAGCGCCGAGACGAACTCGTCCATCCTGTCCGGCGGGGGCAGATACGTGTCCAGCAGCACGACCGCCCGCAGCGGTGCGCCGCGTTCGCTCAGCAACGCGGCCATCGCCAGGGCGAGCAGCCCTCCAGAGGAGTATCCCACCAGGACGAACGGGCCGTCCCCGGTCCTGGCGAGGACCCGCTCGGTCTGCACCTGGGCCAGGACCTCCCCCGACTCCGCCAGTGGCTCACCGTCGAGGAATCCCGGGGTGGCCAGGACGTCGACCGCGCGGCTGCCCCGGAATCCGGAGGCGAACCGGGCGTAGGTGTAGGCCCCCGCCAGTGGCACCAAGGGGGTCAGGCAGACCAGTCGGGGGGCTTCGGCACCCGACCCCAGTGGGGTGAAGGCCGGGGTCCCGGGCTCGGTCCGGAAGGTCGGGCGGTTGCGGGCGACGGTACGCAGCAGGTCGAACGCCCGCGTCCCGTCGCCCGCCTCGAACGCCGCCGCGCACAGGTCGGCGACCAGGTCGGTGGACGGTGGTGCGGGCGCGGTCGCCGCGTCGGGCTCGGCGCCCAGATGGGTCAGGAGGTGCTGGGCGAGCCGGGCCGGGGTCGGGTGGTCGAAGGCGATCGAGGTGGGCAGCCTGAGCGAGGTGGCCGAGGCAAGGCGGTTGCGCAGTTCGACGGCGGTCAGCGAGTCCAGGCCCAGCTCCGCGAACAGGCCCGCCGGGTCGATCTCCTCGGTTCCGCCGTAGCCGAGCACGTCGGCCGCCGTGGCGCGCACCATCTCCAGCAGCCCCTCCTCGGTACGCGCCGGCTTCGCGACGGCGGTGCCCGCCGCCTTGCGCGGACCGCGCACCAACCCGGCGATCAGCCGGGGCGGGTCCGGCAGGTCGCGGAAGGCCGCCAGGTTCAGCCGGGCGGCGACGACCTGGGCGTCCCCGCCGGTGGCCACGGTGTCGAAGATCGCATGGCCCTGCTCCTCGGCCAGCGGCAGCAGACCCGACCGCGCGAAGCGCGCGTGGTCGAGCCCTTCGGTCATGGCGCTGGGGAGGTCCCACAGCCCCCAGTCGATCGACACCGCGGGCAGCCCCCGCGCCCTGCGCTGCTGGGCGAGGGCGTCGAGTACGGCGTTGGCGGCCGCGTAGTTCCCCTGCCCCGCCGCGCCGAACACACCCGCGGCCGAGGAGAACAGGACGAAGGCACTGAGGTCCAGGTCCTGCGTCAGCTCGTGCAGCAGGTGGGCGCCCCCGGCCTTGGGCAGCAGCACCGTCTCCAGCCGGTCGGGGGCGAGTTCGCCGATCGTCGCGTCGTCGAGCACTCCCGCCGCGTGCACCACGGCCGTGAGGGGGTGCTTCGCCGGGACGGCGCCCAGGACTCGGCCCAGTGCGGCGCGGTCGGCGATGTCGCAGGCGGCCACGGTGACCGACGCGCCGGCCTCGGTCAGTTCGTCCCGCAGTTCCCGGGCTCCGGGTGCGTCGATCCCTGTGCGGCTCACCAGGACGAGGCTGCGCACGCCGCGTGCCCGGACGAGATGCCGGGCCAGGGACGCGCCGAGGCCGCCGGTGCCACCGGTGAGCAGCACCGTGCCGTCCGGGTCGAGGTCCCGGCCGACGGTCAGCACGACCTTGCCGACATGCCTGGCCTGGCTCAGATGGCGGAACGCGCTCGGGGCCCGGCGTATGTCCCAGGTGGTGACCGGCAGGGTCATCAGCTTCCCGGTGGCGAACAGGGTGAGCAGTTCGGCCAGCATCTCGCCGATCCGCTCCTCCCCCGCGTCCGACAGGTCGAACGGCAGATAGTCCACGCCGTCAGGGTGGTTCTCGCGGACGTCGGTCCTGCCCATCTCCGCGAACCGGCCGCCCGGGCGCAGCAGCCGTAGTGAGGCGTCCACGAACTCGCCCGCGAGCGAGTTCAGCACGGCGTCCACTCCCGTACCGCCGGTGACCTCGGTGAAGGCCCGCTCGAAGTCGAGTGTCCGGGAGGAGGCGATGTGGTCCCGGGCCACCCCGAGTCCGGCGACGGTGTCCTGTTTGGGCTCGCTCGCGGTGGCGAACACCTCGGCGCCCCACACCCTGGCGAGCTGGATCGCCGCCATGCCGACACCGCCCGCGCCCGAGTGCACGAGGATCCGCTGCCCCGGCTGGAGGTCGATCAGATCGCGCAACGCGTAGTAGGCGGTGAGGAACACAGCGGGCACGCTCGCGGCGCGGGCGAAGCCCCAGCCGTCGGGTATCCGCGCCAGCAGCCGCTGGTCGGTGACGGCCATCGAAGCGAACGCGGCGTCGGCGATGCCGAACACCCGGTCGCCGGGGCGCAGGGCGCGCACGCCGGGACCTACGTCGAGCACCACTCCCGCGGCCTCCACGCCGAGCCGGGTCAGATCACCGGGAACCATGCCGAGGGTGATCAGCACGTCCTTGAAGTTCACCCCGACGGCACGGACCGCGATGCGGACCTGCCCGTCGGTCAGTGGCTCGGCCGTACGGGGGGCGAGCGCGAGATCGTCCAGGCTGCCCGTGGGCGAGGCGGTGAGGTGCCATGCCTCGCCGACGGGCGGTTCCAGCGCGGCCGGTCGACGGGTCAGGCGTGGCGCATACCGGTCCGCGTCCCGCAGGGCGATCTGCGGTTCCCCGGTCGCCAGGGCGGCGGAGAGGTCGGCCGCGGTGACGGGCCGGTCGGTGTCGAGAAGGACGAACCGCCCGGGGTGCTCGGACTGCGCGGTGCGCAGCAGGCCCCATACCGCGGCCTGGTGGGGCACCGGTTCGTCCGCGGGCCGTACGGCCACCGCGTCGCGCGTCAGCACCACGAGCGGTTCGGGACGGTCGGTGGCGATCGTGGCCTGCACCGCGGCCAGTATCCGGTGGAGTGAGGACGAGTCGACGGCCGTGAGCACGATCGACGTGTCCGAGGGCACGGCGGACGGCTCGGGGAACGCCGGAACGCCGAGACCGTGGTCGGCCTCGGGGCCGTCGAGCACGGCCCACCCCCGGTCGTCGGCGGGTTCCGGCTCCGGGAGCGGGACCCAGCCCACGGTGAACAGCGAGTCCGCGGGCAGGGCGCCCGTGCCGGGCTGGGCGAACGGCCGGGTGAGCAGGCGGCCCGCGTGGAATACGAGCGCTCCCTGACCGTCGACGGCGGTGATCGACATCGCGTCGGGCCCCGCCGGGGTGAGGCGGACGAACAGCTCCCGCGCGCCGCGCGCGTGGAGTTCGACATCGGACCACAGGAACGGCAGTCCCGGCTCGTCCCCACCGGCCAGTGTCATCGCCTGGCAGGCCGCGTCCAGCAGCGCGGGGTGCAGCTGGAACCGGTCCGCGGGGACCGCGTCGGCCAAGGCCACCTCGGCGAACAGCTCGTCGCCCGCCCGCCACGCCGCGCGCATGCCGCGGAACGACTCGCCGTACCGGTAGCCGGCGCTGTCGAGTTCGGCGTAGAAGGCATCAAGTGCGACCGGTTCGGCGTCCGGCGGCGGCACCGGCGTGAGCGAAGGAAGCGGCGACGCCGACGCGGAGAGCCGGCCCGTGGCGTGCCGCACCCAGTCGTGCTCGCCCCGGCTGTGCACGGAGAAGGGCCGGTCCCCCGACTCGTCGGGGCCGTGCACGGTCAGCTGGATCCGGATGTCGCCGCCGGTCAGTACCAGCGGCGCCGCCAGGACGAGTTCGGCGACCCCACGGCAGCCGGTCTCGTCGGCGGCCCGGACCGCCATCTCCAGGAACGCCGTGCCCGGCAGCAGCACCGAGTCCCGCACCACATGGTCGGCCAGCCACGGCTGGGTCCGAGTGGAGAGGGTGCTGGTGAACACCACGTCCGGCGAACCGGCCAGCTCTTCGGCGGGGCCCAGCAGCGGATGGGTCTGGCCGGGGCGCCGCGGCGGCTGAGCCGTCGGCCAGAACCGCTTGCGCTGGAAGGCGTACGTGGGCAGTGCGACGGCCCTGCCGCCGGGCAGCGCGGGGCTCCAGTCCACCGCCACCCCGCGGGTGTGGGCGTCGGCGAGCGAGCGCAGGAAGCGGTCCATACCGCCGTCGTCACGGCGCAGCGACGCGACGGTGTGCACCTGCTGGTCCAGTGCCTCCGCCGTCTCGTGCAGGGCCGCCGCCAGCAGCGGGCGCGGGCTCATCTCGATGAACACGGTGTGCCCGTCCTCGATCAGCCGGCGGCCGGCCGTCTCGAACAGCACCGGGCTGCGCAGATTGCGGTACCAGTAGTGCGCGTCGAGGGTCGCGGTGTCCAGGCGTCCCCCGGTCACCGTGGAGTAGAACGGGATGTCGGCGCCGCTCGGGTTCAGTTCGGCCAGCTCCCCGAGCAGCGCGTCCTCGACCGCCTCGACGGCGGAGGTGTGCGAGGCGTAGTCCATCGGCACCCGCTTGGCCGCGGGCACGGCCTCCAGTACGCGGTCGAGTGCGCTGTTGGTTCCGGCGACCACCGTGGACGACGGCCCGTTGAACGCGGCGATCTCGACGCCGTCGAAGCGGACGCGTCCGGGGGCGACCGGAACGGACAGCACTCCGTGGTCACCTGAGAGGCGGTCGGCGATCACCCGGCCGCGTCGCACGACCGCGACCGCCGCCTGTTCGAGCGGCAGCGCGCCCGCCACGCATGCGGCGGCGTACTCACCGAGGGAATGCCCAACCACGGCGGCCGGAGTCACGCCGTAGGACTCCCAGAGCCGGGCCAGCGACACCATGACGGCGAACAGGGCGGGCTGGACGACATCGGCCCGCCGCAGCATCTCCTCGTCGCCGAGCGCCTCCAGGAGGTCCCAGTCCGCTTCGGTGGCCATCGCCCGCGCGCACTCGGCCATCGAGTCCGCGAACACGGGCGAGGACTCGATCAGGGCCCGTCCCATCCCCGCCCAGCTCGAGCCCTGGCCGGGGAAGACGAAGACGGGGCGCGGGTCCTGGCCGGCGGCCACGGCGGAGGCCACCGAGGGTGCGGAGGTGCCGCGGGCCAGCGTGGTGAGCCCGGCGGCCAGTTCGGCGCGGTCCCGGCCGAGGACCACGGCCCGATGGGACGCTTGCGATCGTGTGGTGACCAGGGACCAGCCGATGTCGATCGGATCGGTACCGGCATCCAGCAACGCGGACAGACGGCTCGCCTGCGCGGCGAGGGCGGCCGGTCCCCGGCCGGATACGGCCAGCGGGATCAGCGCGGTCTCCCCGGTGGCCCGTGGCTCGGCGGGCGGTGGCGTGTCGGCCTCCAGCACGACGTGTGCGTTGGTGCCCGAGATGCCGAACGCCGAGACCCCGGCCCGGCGGGGTGCGCCGGTGTCGGGCCACTCAGTCCTGCCGTGGGCCAGCCGGACGCTGCCCGCCGTCCAGTCCACATGGGACGAGGCCGGGGTGGCGTGCAGGGTCGCGGGCACGGTGCCGTGGTGCATGGCCAGCGCCGTCTTGATCACGCCCGCGACGCCGGCGGCGGCCTGGGTGTGGCCGATGTTGGACTTGAGCGTCCCGATGAGCAGCGGTCGTGTCCGGTCCTGCCCGTAGGCCGCGGAGAGGGCGTGTGCCTCGATCGGGTCACCCAGGGGTGTCCCGGTGCCGTGCGCCTCGACCACGTCGACGTCCCGCGCGGACAGGCCGGCGTTCGCCAGGGCCTGGCGGATGACCTCCCGCTGGGCCCGGCCGTTGGGCGCCGACAGGCCGTTGGACAGGCCGTCCTGGTTGATCGCCGAGCCACGCACCACGGCCCATACACGGCGTCCCGCGGCACGGGCGTCGGACAGGCGCTGCAGGACGAGCATGCCCGCGCCTTCGGCGAATCCGGTGCCGTCCGCGGAGTCGGAGAACGCCTTGCACAGGCCGTCGGGGGCCAGCCCGCCCTGGCGGGAGAACTCGGCCAGGCCCAAGGGGGTGGTCATGACCGTGACCCCTCCCACGAGCGCCGCGGTGCAGTCGCCGTTGCGCAGGGACTGCGCGGCCAGGTGCAGGGCGACCAGCCCGGAGGAGCATGCCGTGTCGACGGTGACGGCGGGTCCCTCCAGCCCGAGCGAGTACGCGATCCGGCCGGAGAGCACCGAGCCCGCGCTGCCGGTGCCCACGTGGCCGGTGGCGTCGTCGGCCTCGGCGCCGGTGAGGAGCGCGTAGTAGTCCTGTCCGGTGCTGCCGAGGAACACTCCGGTGCGGCTGCCGGCCAGGCTGCCGGGCGCGATGCCGCCGTGTTCCAGCGCCTCCCACGAGGTCTCCAGGACCAGCCGCTGCTGCGGGTCCATGGCCAGGGCCTCCCGAGGGGAGATCCCGAAGAACTCCGCGTCGAAGGCCGCGATGTCGTCCAGGTAGGAAGCCGTGGTCACGCAGTCGTCGGGCAGGGCTGCGAGGTCCCACCCCCGCTCGCGCGGCGGCGGTCCCACGGTGCTGCGTTCCTCGGCGAGCAGCTGCCACAGCTCGTCCGGCGAGGTGACGCCGCCGGGAAGGCGGCAGGCCATGCCGACGATGACGATCGGATCGGTGGTGACGGCCGGGTCGGCCACCGTGTGGGTGCGGGTCGTCCCGTCCGGTGTGCCGCCACCGGCCTCCGCGCGCAGGTGGCCGGCGAGCGCGGCGGGCGTCGGGTGGTCGTAGACCACGGTGGTCACCAGGGAGAGCCCCGTCACGGCGTTGAGGCGGTTGCGGAAATCGACGGCGGACACCGAGTCGAATCCCAATTCGTGGAACGGCCGGTGCGGGTCGACGTGCGCCCCGGAGGCGTAGCCCAGCACGGCCGCCGTCTGGGCGCGTACGACCGCGAGCGGATCGGCGGCGTCCGCCGGGGCGGTGCCCTCGGTGAGCAGCGAGCCGACCTCGGGGATCTGCGAGAGCGCCGGATTGGGCCGCAACGCGGTGACCGCCGTGTGATAGCGGTCCCATGCGATGTCGGCGAGCACGATCGCGCCGTCACCGTGTTCCACGGCCGTCCGCATCGCCGCGGTCGCGTCCTGCGGGGACATCCCCGGCACTCCGTGCCGTCGCGCGGCCTCCCCGAGGGGGCCGTCGCCCATCCCGTCCCCGGCCCACACGCCCCAGCCGATCGACGTGGCCGACAGCCCCTCGGCACGCCGGTGTTCGGCCAGCGCGTCCAGGTAGGCGTTGGCCGGTGCGTAGGTGCCCTGGCCCGAGGCGCCGACCGTGCCGGCGAGCGAGGAGAACAGCACGAACGCGTCGAGGTCCAGGTCGCGGGTGAGCTCGTGCAGGTTGGCCGCACCCTGTGTCTTGACCGCCAGGACCCGGTCGAACTGCTCCATGGTCAGGGCGTCGATGGCGGCGTCGTCCAGTACGGCGGCGGTGTGCACCACAGTGCGCAGCGGTGTCGCCGGGTCGACGGAGTCGATCACTTTGGCGAGGGCGGCGCGATCGGACAGGTCGCAGGGGACGATGCTGATGCGCGTCCCGAACTCGGCGAGATCCGCGGCCAGTTCACTGGCGCCGGGGGCTTCCGTCCCGCGCCTGTTCACCACGATCACGTGTTCCGCGCCCTCGGCCGCCAGCCAGCGCACGACATGCCGGCCGAGTCCGCCGGTGCCACCGGTCACCAGGGCGGTGCCGCGGACCTGCCAGTCGCCGCTGCTCTCCGGACGCACGGGGGCCCGCAGGATCCGTCGTCCGAACGCTCCGTGCCGGTCGATGCGGACCTGGTCCTCGTGGGTGTCGCCCGACAGCACGGCGGCGATCCGGCGCCGGCCTGCGTCGTCCAGCGGCTGCGGCAGATCGATCAGACCACCCCAGGCGCGCGGTCGCTCGAACCCGGCCACCCGGCCGAATCCCCACGTCATCGCTTGCGCCGGGGAGCGCGTCGCGTCCCTGGTCACGCACCACAGCGGTGCTTCGACGCCCGCCGCGCCCAACCGCTGCACCAGCCGCACGGTCCGGGCGAAGCCCTGGGGGACGGCGGGGTGGTCCTGCTCGGGGTCCTCGTCGTGGGCCAGCAGCGCGAGGACACCGGCGGGCTCGGGGAGGGCGGCGAGGTCTGCCTCGTCCGGTGCCCGGACCGCCACTTCGGCGCCGTACTGCCGCAGCGCTTCGACGACGCTGTCGGACCAGGCGTCGGGCGTGTCCGTGACGACCAGCCAGGTGCCGGTCAGCACCGGATCGGCGGACAGCCGCAGCGGCGTCCAGTCGGCCCGGTAACGCAACCGGTCGAGGGGGCTCTCCGCCGGTGCGGGGGCGCTGGTCGTCCGCTCCGCGGGGGTCACCCAGTAGCGCTCACGCTGGAACGGGTACGTCGGCAGCTCCACGGCCCGCGCCTCCGGCAGCGCCACGGTCCAGTCCACGGGCAGGCCGTGCAGGTCGGCGGCGGCCAGCGAGGTCAGCATCCGGTGCAGCCCGCCGTCGTCGCGGCGCAGAGTGTCCAGCACCGGGCCCGCGGCGGTGGTGTGCGCGAGCACGGGATGTGGGCTGACCTCGACCATGACCTCGTGTCCGTCCCGTACGAGGACGTCCATCGTGTCGGCGAAGTTCACCGTCTGCCGCAGGTTGCGGGACCAGTACCCGGCGTCCAGCGCCGTCGTGTCCAGGCGGGAGGTGGTCACCGTGGAATAGAACGGCACGTCCCCCTGGCGGGGCCGAACCGGTGCCAAAGCCGCCAGCAGGTCGGCCTCGATCCCGTCGACATGGGGCGAGTGGGCGGCGAAATCCACCCCGGCCAGCCGCCAGCGCATGATCCCGGCGGCCGACAGACGGCGCTCGACGTCGTCCAGCGCCGCCGGGTCACCGGAAATGGTCACGTTCTGCGGCCCGTTGACGGCCGCGATCGACACGGCGCTCTTCCCGTCGTCCGCCAGCAGCTCGCGCACCCGGTCCGGCGGGGCCATCACCGACATCATCGCGCCGCGCCCGGACAGCCGCTCGCGGATGAGACGGCTGCGCAGCGCCACGATGCGGGCGCCGTCCTCCAGGGACAGGCCACCGCTGACGCAGGCGGCGGCGATCTCGCCCTGGGAGTGGCCGATCACCGCGGCGGGCTCGACGCCGAACGAGCGCCACAGCGCGGCGAGCGAGACCATGACCGCCCACAGCGCCGGCTGCACGATGTCGACCTGGGCCAGCGCCTCTTCGTCGGACAACACCTCCCGCAACGACCAGTCGACGTACGCGGACAGGGCCTTCTCGCAGTCCTGCATGGCCTCGGCGAACACCGGTGACTCGTCCCACAGCCGGGCGCCCATCCCGGCCCACTGGGAGCCCTGTCCGGGGAAGACGAACACGACCCGCTCCCCGCGAGCCCGCTGACCGGCTCCGAGTACCCGCTCCCCCAGGGCCACGGCGTGCAGCGCCTCGATCGCCTCGGCACGGTCGTGCACCGGCAGCACGGCCCGGTGCGGAAACCGCGCGCGCGTGGTCGCCAGTGTGAACGCGACATCGGCCACCGGCTCCTCGCGCTCCAGCAGGTGCGAGCGCAGCCGGGCCGCCTGGGCGCGCAGAGCGCTCTCGGACCTGCCGGACAGGATGAGCGGCACCGGGCCGGAGTGCTCCGTACGGGGCTGCTCCTCGGGCGCGGCAACGTCCTCCACGATGACGTGCGCGTTGGTCCCGCTGATCCCGAACGACGAGATGCCCGCCCGGCGCGGGCGGTCGGCGGCGGGCCACGGCCGGGCCTCGCGCAGCAGGCGCACCGGGCCACCGGACCAGTCGACGTGCCGGGACGGCCGGTCGACATGCAGGGTCATCGGCAGCCGGCCCGCGCGCAGCGCCTGCACCATTTTGATCAGACCGACCAGCCCGGCGGCCGACTGCGTATGCCCGACGTTGGACTTCACCGAGCCCAGCCACAGGGGGTGCTCGCGGTCCCGGCCGTAGGTGGCCAGCAGGGCGTCCGCCTCGATGGGGTCGCCCAGGGTGGTGCCGGTGCCGTGCGCCTCGACGGCGTCGACCTCGTCGGCGGGGACTCCGGCGTCGGCGAGCGCCTGCCGGATCACCTCTTCCTGGGCGGCACCGTTGGGCGCGGACAGCCCGTTGGAGGCGCCGTCCTGGTTGATCGCGGACCCGCGTACGACGGCGAGTACCGGGTGTCCGAGCCGCCGGGCGTCGGACAGCCGCTCGACGAGCACCGCGGCGACACCCTCACCGAAGTTGGTGCCGTCGGCGGCGTCGGCGAACGCCTTGCAGCGCCCATCGGCCGCCAGACCGCCCTGCTTGGAGATTTCGACGAACCCGTGCGGTGCGGAGATCACCGAGACACCGGCGACCAGCGCCTTCGAGCAGTCGCCCTTGCGCAGCGCCTGTGCGGCCAGATGCAGGGCGACCAGGCCCGAGGAACAGGCGGTGTCGACCGTGACAGCGGGTCCGCGCAGGCCGAAGGTGTAGGCGATCCGTCCGGAGGTGACACTCGGCGCCGTACCGGTGGCGACGTAGCCCTCCGCGGCGTCCGGGTTGTCCAGGAGGCGGATCAGGTAGTCGCCCGGGCCCGCGCCGACGAACACGCCGGTGCTGCTCTCCCGCAGCGCGTCGGGCGCGTATCCGGCGCGTTCGAACACCTCCCAGGCCGCCTCCAGCAGCAGCCGCTGCTGCGGGTCCATCGCGGCTGCCTCGCGGGGCGAGATGCCGAACAGATCGGCGTCGAATCCGCCCACGTCGTCGATGAAGTAGGCGTCCGTGGCGAAGGGGCTGAGGGACTCCAGGTCCCAGTTCCGGTCCCGGGGGAAGGGCGCGAGCACGTCCCGGCCGGAGTCCACCAACTGCCACAGCTTCTCCGGCGAGTCGGCGCCGCCGGGCAGGCGGCAGGCCATCGCCACCACGGCGATCGGCTCCCTGGCCGCTTCGGTCAGGGCCCGGTTGTGCTCCCGCAGTCGCTCGGTCTCCTTGACCGAGGAGCGAAGCGCGTCGACGAGGCGGTCGGGTGAGATCGTCATGTCGGTCATCCTTCGGAGGTGTGCGGGTCGGCCGTGCCGAGCGCGAGGGACATCAGCTCCTCCACGTCGAGGCCGTCGATGTCCACGTCGGTCAGCGCCCCCTCGCGCTGGTGCTCCGCCCCGGCCTCCTCCGAAGCCGCGTCGGCCTCGGGAAACAGCTCGGTGGCCAGCTTCCGGGCAAGCGCCTGAGGGCTGGGGTGGCTGAACACCGTCGTGGCGGGCAGCCGGAGCCCTGTCGCCGAGTTGAGGCGGTTGCGCAGTTCGACGGCGCTGAGCGAGTCGAAGCCGATCTCGCTGAACGCCCGCAGCGGTTCCACCCGGTCGGTGGTGAGCCCGAGGACAGCGGCCGTATGCGCGCACACCAGGTCGGTGAGGACTCGCACCCGCTCGGCGGCGGGAACACCGGCCAGCAGCTCGGCGGTCGAGGTCTCGGCGACCGGCGTCGCGGCGACCACCCGGCGGACCCGGCGGCGCACCAGGTTGCGCCACAGCGGCGGCAACTCCGTCTCGCCGGACGGGTCGACGTCGATGGGCAGCAGCAGCGCCTCGTCACGGGAGAGCGCCTGGTCGAACAGGTCCAGCGCGGTCGCCGCGGGCAGCGCGCGGACACCCGAGCGGGCGATCCTGGCCCGGCCGGTTTCGCTGAGCGTGGCGGTCAGCTCGCTGGTGTCCGCCCAGAGCCCCCAGGCCAGCGACTGCGCGGGCAGGCCCTCGGCGGCCCTGCGTCCGGCCAGTGTGTCGAGGAACGCGTTGGCGGCGGCGTAGTTCGCCTGCCCGGCGTTGCCGGTGACGCCCGCGGCCGAGGAGAACAGCACAAAGCCGGCGAGGTCGTCGGAGCGGGTCAGCTCGTCGAGTACCGCGGCGCCGTCGACCTTGGGGCGGAAGACCGCGTCGACGTCCGCCCGGCCGAGCGAGCCGACCAGGCCGTCGCTGAGGGCACCGGCGGCGTGCACGACGGCGGTGAGCGGGCACTGTGGCGGTATCGCGGCCAGGACCTCGCGCACGGCCGCCCGGTCGGCGACGTCGCAGGCGGCGAAGGTCACCGAGGACGCGCCGAGGGCGGTGAGTTCCGCCTCCAGCCCGGCCGCCGCCTCCGCGTCCTTCCCCCGCCGGCTGAGCAGCAGCAGGTGCCGGACACCGCGCTCGGCGACCAGGTGCCGGGCGAGCGTGCCGCCCAGTGTGCCGCTCGCGCCGGTGAGCAGCACCGTCCCCGCCGGATCCCACGGCCGGGGCACGGTCAGCGCGACCTTGCCGACGTGGCGCGCCTGGCTGACGTACCGGAACGCCTCCGCGGCGCGGCGGACGTCCCAGGCCCGGACCGGCAGCGGCGTCAGGGCGCCCCGCTCGATCAGGGCGGCCAGCTCGGCCAGCATGGTCCGGATGCGGTCGGGACCGGCGTCGAGCAGATCGAACGCCCGGTAGCGCACGGCAGGGTGGCGCGGGCCGATCTCGTCGGCGTCCCGGATATCGGTCTTGCCCATCTCCAGGAACCGGCCTCCGTCGGCGGTCAGCCGCAAGGAGGCGTCGATGAATTCGCCTGCCAGCGAGTTCAGTACGACATCGATCCCGTGCCCGCCGAGCGCCGGGCGGAAGGCGTCCTCGAACCGTGTGGTCCGCGAGGACGCCAGGTGGGAGGGGTCGACGCCGCCGGCCCGCACATCGCGCCACTTCGTGGGGTGGGCGGTGGCGAACACCTCGGCCCCCAGGTGCCGTGCGATCTGCACCGCGGCCATGCCGACACCGCCGGCCGCCGCATGGATCAGCACCCGGTCACCGGGCCGGACACCCCCAAGGTCGGTCAGCCCGTAGTAGGCGGTGAGGAAGGCGACGGGCACCGCCGCTCCCTGGGCGAACGTCCAGCCGGCGGGCAGCGGCGCCAGCGTGCGGTGATCGGCCACCGCGACCGGCCCGGCGTAGGCGCCGGTGACCAGGCCCATCACCCGGTCGCCGACCGAGAATCCGGTGACGCCCGGTCCGATCTCGGCGATCACGCCTGCCGCCTCGCCCCCTTCGGGCCGGTCCCCGCCGGGCACCATGTCGAGTGCGACGAGGACTTCCCGGAAGTTCACGCCCATGGCGCGCACGGACAGGCGGACCTCGCCCTCCGCCAGCGGTGCCAGCACACCGGGGGCGGGCACGATGCCCAAGCCGTCCAGGTTGTCCGCGGAGTTCAGGTCCACGCTCCACGCCTCGGTGTCCGGCGGCGGGGTGAGGACGGGCAGGGTGTCGTCCTCCGTGAGGCGGGGGGCGAACAGCCGGTCGCCCCGCACGGCGACGACGGGTTCGTCGCCGACGAGGGCGGCAGGTGGCACCTGCGGCGGGTCGGCGTCGGGATCGAGGTCGATGACCAGGAAACGGCCCGGGTGCTCGCTCTGCGCCGAACGAACGAACCCGGCGGCGGCCGCGGCGGCCGGGTCGGGCGCGCGGCGCTGGCCGACCGGGAACGCCCCTACCGTCACCAATGCGAGCGTCACGGCGGCGAACCTGTCGTCGGACAGCCATGACTGGACCGCGGCCCTGGCACGCTCGGTGAGTTCGTACGCGGCGGCCGTCGTGTCGCCGGGCCGCGGCACAAGACTCAGCAGGGCGACGCCGGGGGCGGGCGCGGTGCCCATCGTGGCGGCCAGCGCCTCCACACCGGCATACCGGTCGGCGTCCAGGCCGTCGAAGAGACACCGGCCGGACTCCGGGCGGTCGGACAGGACGGCCGTCCTCGGCGGGGGTGACGTGGCCGCGGGCGTCTGCGTCCAGTCGACGCGCAGCAGCTTCGCGGTCCGCCCGCGGTGCGTGGAGACCGGCCTGCCCCCGGAGACCATCCTGGTGACGACCTCGCCGATGGTCAGGACGGGGACGTTCGCGGAGTCGGCGGCCAGGACCGACACGCTGTCGGTGCCCCGCGGCTCCATCCGTACGCGCAGCGCGCGGGCGCCGGACGCGGACACGGAGATGTCCGACCAGGTGAACGGCAGAAACGTCCGGCCCTCCGCCAGGCTTCCGTGTGCCATCACCTGCAGCGCCGAGTCCAGCAGGACCGGGTGGAGCACGAAGTCTTCGGGGGAGGCCGCTTCCGGCAGGGCTATCTCGGCATAGCGTACGTCCCCGTCGAGCCACACCCGCCGCACGCCCTGGAACACCGGCCCGTACACGAGCCCGTCCTCCGCGAGGGCGGCGTAGAAGTCGCCGAGGTCCGCCTCGACGGCGCCCGCGGGCGGCCACGCCTCCCACCGCGGCCCTCCGGCGGCGGGCTCGCGGGCCACGGTCGCGGTCGCGTGCAACACCCAGCCCGTCGTGGTGCCCGCCGCGCGCGAGTGCACCGTCACCTCACGACGCCCCTCGCGGTCGCCTCCCACCGCCACCTGGACGTCGACCCGCTCGTGGCCGTCGAACACCAGCGGTGTGTGCAGGGTCAGTTCCTCGACGCGCCCGCAGCCGGTCTCGTCCGCCGCCCTGAGCACCATCTCCACGAAGCCCGCGCCGGGGAACATCACCGAGCCGAGCACGGCGTGGTCGACCAGCCAGGGGTGGGAGTCGATGGACAACGAGCCGGTCAGCATGGCGCCGCCGGTCTCGGCGACCTCCAGGACCGCACCGAGCAGGCCGTGCCCGGCACCGGTCAGGCCGACCGCGGACACGTCGCCGCCGTGTCCGGCGTCGGTGAGCCAGTAGCGCTCGCGCTGGAAGGCGTAGGTGGGCAGGTCGACGAAGACGGGGGCGCGGTCTGCCCACAACGGGCTGAAGTCGACCGCCGCGCCGGCCGCGAACACCGCGGCCACCGAGCGCAGAAACTGGTCCATGCCACCGGAGCCGCGGCGCAGCGTGCCCACCGTTGTCGCGGGAGCGTCCATCTCGGCGAGGGTGTCCTGCACCCCGGGCATCACCACGGGATGGCTGCTGACCTCCACGAAGGCGTCGAAGCCCTCGTCGGCGAGGCCGCGTACGGCGGAGTCGAGGCGCACCGGGCGGCGCAGATTGCGCAGCCAGTACTCGGCGTCCAGCGCGGTCCCGGACTCGAACCGCCCGGTCACGGTGGAGAAGAACGGCACTTCGGCCTGTCCGGGGGTCACGGTCTTCAGCGCGCGCAGCAGATCGTCGGCGAGCGGGTCGACCTGTGCGGTGTGGGAGGCGTAGTCCACCTCGATCCGGCGGGCCCGCACTCCTTCTCGTTCGCAGTGGGACATCAGGTCGTCGAGATCCTCGGGCGCGCCGGACACGACCACCGACTGCGGGCCGTTGACCGCGGCGATCTCCAGCTCTTTGGACCGGGAGGCGACCAGGTCGGTCGCTTCCGCCAAGCCGAGCGGGACCGAGACCATTCCCCCACGCCCGGCGAGTTTCTCCGCGATCAGCTTCGACCGCACGCACACCACCCGCGCCGCGTCCTCCAACGACAACACACCCGCCACACACGCCGCCGCGATCTCCCCCTGCGAATGGCCCACCACCGCGGACGGCACCACCCCGAACGACCGCCACAACCGCGCCAACGACACCATCACCGCGAACAACACCGGCTGCACCACCTCAACCCGCCCCAACGCCACCTCATCCCCCAGCACCTCAACCAACGACCACTCCACCAACCCCTCAAACGCCCCCGCACACTCCTCCATCGCCGCGGCGAACACCGGCGAAGACCCCAGCAACTCCACCGCCATCCCCACCCACTGCGACCCCTGTCCCGGAAACACGAAGACGACGTCGTGTGCGGACACACGCGCGGTGTCCGTGACGACGGCGCCGCTGGGCTGCCCGTCGGCCAGGGCGCGCAAGGCGGTGCGTGCCTCGGCGGGGGTGCCCGCGACCACGACCGCGCGAGAGCGCAGAGCCGCCCTGGTGGTGCACAGCGCACGGGCGAGGTCGGTCAGGTCGTGGCGGCCTGTGGCATCGAGCAACCCTTCCGCCTGGGCCCGCAGCGCGGCCGGGGTGCTCGCCGAGAGCACCAGCGGCATCACCATGTCCGTGGCCTCGGGCGGCGCAACGGGTTCGTGCTCGAACTCCTCGAGGATCAGGTGTGCGTTCGTGCCGGACGCGCCGAAGGAGGAGACGGCGGCGCGGCGTGGGCGGTCCACCTCCGGCCACGCACGGGCCTCGGTCAGCACCCGCACCGAACCCCACTCGACCTTCGACGACGGCGCATCCACATGCAACGACCGCGGCAACACCCCATGCCGCAACGCCATCACCATCTTGATCACACCAGCCACACCCGCCGCCGCCTGCGAATGACCGATATTCGACTTCACCGACCCCAACCACAACGGCCCACCACCCGACCGGCCCCCATACGTCCGCACCAACGCACCCGCCTCAATCGGATCCCCCAACACCGTCCCCGTCCCATGCCCCTCCACCACATCCACATCCCCCACCGACAACCCACCCGACGCCAACGCCCCACGAATCACCCGCTCCTGCGCAGGACCCGACGGCGCCGTCAACCCATTCGACGCCCCATCCTGATTCACCGCAGAACCCCGCACCACCGCCAACACCCGACGCCCACAAGCCACCGCATCCGACAACCGCTGCACCACCACCAACCCCGCACCCTCGGACCAGCCGGTGCCATCCGCGGCCTCCGCGAACGACTTGCACCGGCCATCCACCGCCAACCCCCGCTGCCGCGAGAACTCCACGAAGGCGGCGGGCGTGAACATCTGCGTCGCTCCGCCCACGAGGGCGAGGTCGCATTCGCCCTTGCGCAGCGAGTCGCCCGCCAGGTGCAGCGCCACCAGCGAGGACGAGCAGGTGGTGTCGAGTGTCATGGCGGGCCCTTCCAGGCCCAGGCTGTAGGCGATCCGGCCGGAGGCGACGCCACCGGAGTTGCCGGTGCCGAGATAGCCCTCCAGCTCCTCGGGCGGCCTGGTCAGGCGGTCGGCGTAGTTGTGGTACATGACGCCGGTGAACACACCGGTCCGGCTGCCACGCAGCGAGTCGGGGGCGATGCCCGACCGCTCCAGGGCCTCCCACGCCAGTTCGAGCAGCACCCGGTGTTGCGGGTCGGTGGCCAGCGCCTCCCTGGGCGACATGCCGAAGTGCTCGGCGTCGAACCAGTCGCCATCGGTGAGGAAGCCGCCGCGTGCGACGTAGGACTTGCCGCGGCTGGCGGGGTCGTCGTCCAAGAGCCCTTCCAGGGCCCAGCCCCGGTCGGTCGGCAGTGAGGTGATGGCGTCGCGTTCGTCGATGACGAGCTGCCACAGTTGCTCGGGTGAGCTGATCCCGCCGGGATAGCGGCACGACATGCCCACGATCGCGAGGGGTTCACGGGCGGCCGACTCGCGCTCCTGCAGACGCTGCCGGGTCTCGTGCAGCTCGGCCGTGACCCAGCGCAGGTGATTGAGCAGTTCTTCCTCGTTCGGCATGACACGGGACCTGTCTGTGAGAGTGGCGGGAAGGGCTCTACTTCATGCCGAGTTCGTTGTGGATGAAGTCGAGGAGCTCCCCGGCGCTCGCCGTCCGCAGCTCCGCGGCGGGCTGCCGGGCCGGTGCGCTGTGCGCCTGCAGCCGGGCCAGGCGGTCGGCCAGGACGGTGCGCAGCGCCCCGTCGGTCGACGGCGCGGCGAGTGCCGCCTCGAGCTGGTCGAGCGCGGCCAGCAGCGCCTGCTCGGTGCCGGTCTCCGAGGCCAGTTCCTCGGCCATCTTCCCGGCGAGGGCGTCGGGGGTGGGGAAGTCGAAAGTCGTGGCGGGTGGCAGCCGCAGGCCGGTGACCGTGTTGAGCCGGTTTCGCAGATCCACGGCGGTGAGCGAGTCGAATCCGGCGTTGAGGAAGGGCCGTTGGGGGTCGATCTCGTCGCGCCGGGCGAATCCGAGGACGGCCGCGGCCTGCTCGCGTACCAGCCTCAGCAGTTCCCGTTTGCGCTCGGCCGGGCTCAAAGCGCCCATCCGGGCGGCGAAGTCCGGCTCGGCGACCGCGACCGCGGCGGTCGGTCGCAGGGGGCCACGGGCGGCCGGTGCCCTGCGCGCGGGCACCGTCACCGGGTCGGTACCGGCCAGCGCACGGTCGAACAGCGCCAGGCCCTCGGCCGTGGACAGGGCGCCGACGGCGGCCTGGGGGCGGGTGCCCTTGACCGGGGCGGTCAGCGTTGTCGCCTGTTCCCACAGGCCCCAGGCGAGGGAGTGCCCGGTGAGGCCGGTCGCACGCCGCTGGGTGGCGAGCGCGTCGAGGAAGGTGTTGGCCGCCGCGTAGTTGGCCTGCCCCGGAGAGCCGAGGATGCCCGCCGCCGAGGAGAACAACACGAACAGCGCGAGGTCCATGCCCTCGGTCAGCCGGTGCAGGTTCAATGCCCCATCGATCTTCGGTGCGGCGACGGTGCGAAGCCGGTCCGGGGTCATCGAGGTGACGATTCCGTCGTCGAGCACGGCCGCGGCGTGTACGACACCGGCGAGCGGGAACTCGTCGATGCCGTCGAGCAGCGCCCGGACCTGGTCCCGGTCGGCGATGTCGCAGGCCACCACGTCGGCCGTCGCACCCAGTGCACCGAGTTCGGCGACCAGCTCTGCCACACCGTCGGCCCGCGGTCCGGAGCGGCTGACGAGGACCAGGTGACGGACCCCGTGCGTCCCGGCCAGATGCCGCGCCACAAGGGCGCCCAGTCCACTGGTGCCGCCGGTGACGAGGACTGTCGATTCGGCCGGGAGCCGC
Organism: Streptomyces hygroscopicus; assembly: GCA_002021875.1. Taxonomy (NCBI): domain Bacteria; kingdom Bacillati; phylum Actinomycetota; class Actinomycetes; order Kitasatosporales; family Streptomycetaceae; genus Streptomyces; species Streptomyces hygroscopicus. Next base: position 11,089,722 of record CP018627.1, on the reverse strand, counting down.
GGGATGTCACCGTCGCTCCGGGCGGGCACGAGCCGGGGGGCCAGGACCGCGCCGCGGCGCAGGGCGAGCTGCGGCTCACCGGTCGCGAGGGCGGCGGGCAAGGCGTCGGCGGACTCGTCGTCGATGTCGACGAGGACCAGCCGCCCGGGGTGTTCGGTCTGCGCCGAGCGCACCAGGCCCCAGACCGGTGTCTGCTGGAGAGCGGACAGGGCGTCGTCTGGACCGGTCGACACGGCGCCGCGCGTCACCACGACGAGACGGGAGTCCGGACGGCCCTCGTTCAGCAGCCACCCCTGGACGGCCTCCAGTGCCCGGCCCGCCACCTCGACCGGTGCGTCCGTGGCCTCGCATTCGTACATCACGACGGGGCCGGGGTCCTCGGCCGACGGGCTGTCCACGGGGGTCCAGTCGAGGCGGGACAGCAGTCCGTCCAATGCCGGACCGGACTCGCCGGTACGGAGCGGACGGGAGCGCAGGCGGTCCACGGTGACCACCGGTGCGTTCGCCGGATCCGTGGCCAGCAGCGAGATGTCACCGGACGGCGACGCGGCGACGCGCACCCGCAGTGACCGGGCCCCCGAGGCGTGTACCCGAACCCCCGACCAGGCGAAGGGAAGGGAGGTGCGGCCGGACTCCGCCGCTCCGAAGGCCATCACCTGCAGCGCGGCGTCGAGCAGCGCGGGGTGCAGCACGAACGCGGTCGCCTGCACCTCGTCGGGCAACGCCACCTCGGCGTAGAAGGCGTCCGCGGACCGCCACATGGCCCGTACGCCCCGGAAGGCCGGCCCGTACCCCAGGCCGTCGCCCGCCAGCGTGTCGTAGAACCGCTCGGTGTCCACCGCTTCCGCCGGTTCCGGCGGCCAGCTCCGCCAGACCTGGGCCTCCTCCGCGCGGTCGGTCGTGAGCGCGCTCGCGTGGTACGTCCAGTCCGAACCCGCCGTACGGGAGTGGACCTGGACATGGCCGTCGGCGGTGACCGACACCTGCACATCGACCCGCTCGCCCGCCGGGATCACCAGCGGGGCGTGGATGGTGAGCTCCTCGACGACCGGGCGGCGGACCTCGTCGCCAGCCCGGACGGCCAGCTCGACGAAGGCGGCACCGGGCAGGATCACCGAGCCGCGCACCGTGTGGTCGGCCAGCCATGGATGCGTCAGCAGCGAGAGCGCCCCGGACAGCACGATCTCGCCGGAACCCGCCATGTCCGCCCTCGCACCGAGCAGCCCGTGGTCCACCGCGGCCAGGCCGACCGTGGACACATCACCGCGAGCGGAGCTTCCGTCCAGCCAGAACCGTTCGTTGGCGAACGGGTACGTGGGAAGTTCCACCTGGCGGACGGCGGTGGGGAACACCGGGCTCCAGTCCACCTCGACTCCGGAAACGTGGGCTCCGGCCAAGGCCCGCAGGAACTGCGTCTGCCCGCCGGACTGCCTGCGCAACGTGCCCACCACGGCGATCTCGGTGTCCATGGCGGTGGCGGTCTGCTCGACCGCCGTGGTCAGCACCGGGTGCGGACTCAGCTCGACGAACGCCCGGAAGCCGTCGGCCAGCAGCGCCGACACGGCCCCGGTGAAGTCCACCGGTTCCCGCAGATTGGCGAACCAGTACTCCGCGCCCATGGTCGATCCGTCGACCAGTCCACCGGTCACCGAGCTGTAGACCGGGACGGTGCCCGTGGCCGGGGCGATCGGCGCCAGTGCCTTCAGCACGTCCTCGCACAGGTCCTGGACCATCGGGGAGTGGGAGGCGTAGTCCACCGCGATCCGCCGGGCCCGCGGCTCCCGCTCCACCAAAGCCGCCACCGCCTCCGGCGTACCCGACACCACCACCGACTCAGGGCCATTCACCGCCGCCACCACAAGCCCCTCACCGAACGACGCCACCAGCCCCTCCACCTCGGCCAAAGGCAACGCCACCGAGACCATTCCCCCACGCCCGGCGAGTTTCTCCGCGATCAGCCTCGACCGCACGCACACCACACGTGCCGCGTCCTCCAACGACAACACACCCGCCACACACGCCGCCGCGATCTCACCCTGCGAATGACCCACCACCGCGGACGGCACCACCCCAAAAGACCGCCACAACCGCGCCAACGACACCATCACCGCGAACAACACCGGCTGCACCACCTCAACCCGCCCCAACGCCACCTCATCCCCCAACACCTCAACCAACGACCACTCCACCAACCCCTCAAACGCCCCCGCACACTCCTCCATCGCCCCAGCGAACACCGGCGAAGACCCCAGCAACTCCACCGCCATCCCCACCCACTGCGACCCCTGCCCCGGAAACACGAAGACGGGGCCGCCTTCGGAGACGACCTTCCCGGTGACCACGTCGTTGTGCGGCTCATTGGCGGCGCAGGCGTCGAGCAGTCCGGCCAGTTCCGGGCGGCGTGCGGCGAGCACCACCGCGCGGTGCGCGAACGCGGTGCGTGTGGTGGCGAGCGAGTGGGCGACATCCGCGAGGGAGACACCGGAATGGCGTTCGAGGTGTCCGCGCAGCCGCCGTGCCTGCTCCCGGACTCCGGCGTCGTTGCGAGCGGAGAGGGGATACGGCAGCACATCGACATCGACCGGGGCCTCCCGAACCGGTTCCTCCGCCGCCTCCTCCAGGACGAGGTGCGCGTTCGTCCCCGACACTCCGAAGGAGGAGACGGCGGCGCGGCGTGGGCGGTCCACCTCCGGCCACGCACGGGCCTCGGTCAGCACCCGCACCGAACCCCACTCGACCTTCGACGACGGCGCATCCACATGCAACGACCGCGGCAACACCCCATGCCGCAACGCCATCACCATCTTGATCACACCAGCCACACCCGCCGCCGCCTGCGAATGACCGATATTCGACTTCACCGACCCCAACCACAACGGCCCACCACCCGACCGGCCCCCATACGTCCGCACCAACGCACCCGCCTCAATCGGATCCCCCAACACCGTCCCCGTCCCATGCCCCTCCACCACATCCACATCCCCCACCGACAACCCACCCGACGCCAACGCCCCACGAATCACCCGCTCCTGCGCAGGACCCGACGGCGCCGTCAACCCATTCGACGCCCCGTCCTGATTCACCGCAGAACCCCGCACCACCGCCAACACCCGACGCCCACAAGCCACCGCATCCGACAACCGCTGCACCACCACCAACCCCGCACCCTCGGAGAAGCCAGTGCCGTCCGCACCCTCCGCGAACGACTTGCACCGACCGTCCACCGCCAACCCCCGCTGCCGCGAGAACTCCACGAACAGCGCGGGAAGCGCCTGGACCGCGACGCCACCGGCCAGGGCGAGATCGCACTCCCCGCGTCGCAGCGATTCGCAGGCCAGATGCAGCGCCACCAGCGAGGACGAGCAGGCGGTGTCGATGGTGAGCGCCGGACCCCCGAGACCCAGCGTGTAGGCGATACGCCCCGATATCACGCTGGACACGTTGCCGATCATGACCTCCGACGTGTCGTCGGCAAGCGTGTCGTACCCCTGGTAGGAAGCGCCGACGAACACCCCCGTCGACCCGCCGTGCAGCGTCTCCGGGAGTATTCCGGCGTTTTCCAGCGACTCCCAGGCCACCTCCAGCGCGAGGCGCTGCTGCGGGTCCATCCCCCGTGCCTCACGCGGGGACACCCCGAAGAACGCCGGGTCGAAATCGCCCGCGTCGTCGAGGAAGCCCCCGCGCTCGGTCAGGCTGTCGCCGGGGGCGAGCCGCCATCCGCGGTCGCCAGGGAAGTCCGCGGTGGCGTCCACCCCGTCGGCCACCAGGTCCCACAGCTCCTCGGGAGTGCGGACCCCGCCGGGATACCGGCAGGCCATGCCCACGATGGCGACCGGTTCCGGTACCGCGGACTCCAGCTCGCGCACGCGGGTGCGCAAGGTGTGCAGCTCAGAGGTCGCCAGCCGCAGATAGTCGCGAAGCTTGTCGTGGTCAGCCATCCGCCCGAGTCCTTGGTCGCGTGTGCTGTGTTGGTTGCCGTGGTCGCGGGGTCACCAGGTGACCGGTAGCGCGCTGACGCCGTTCACGAGTCGTTCGGTCCGCCACGGCACCTCGTCGGCGGGGACGGCCAGGCGCAGGTCGGGGAACCGGCGCACCAGGGCGGTGAGGACCATCTGGAGTTCCACCCTGGCCAGTTGGGCGCCCAGACAGTGGTGTGCGCCGTGGCCGAAGGCGATGTGGGCGCGCGCGTCGCGGTCGAAGTCGATTTCGTCGGGGCGCTCGAACACGCTCGCGTCCCGGTTGCCCGCGGCCATGTGGACGACCACCACGTCTCCCGCGCGGACAAGGGTGCCGCCCAGCTCGACGTCCTCGATGGCCATCCGGGGGAAGTTGCCCGCCGCGGCGAGCGGGGTGTAGCGCAGAAGCTCCTCGACGGCCTGGGGCACCAGGCTCGGGTCGTCGACCAGCCGCTGCCACCGTTCGGGGTGGCTCAGCAGCAGGTAGAGGAAGTTGCCGACCTGGTTGGCCGTGGTCTCGTGCCCGGCGAGCAGCAGGGTCATGCCGAACACCACGAGTTCCTGCTCGCTGAGCCGCTCGTCCTGGTCCCTGGCCAGGACCAGCCCGCTCAGCAGGTCGTCGGCGGGCTCGGCGCGGCGCTGGGCGATCAGCTCGGCGAGGTAGGCGATGAGGCCATCCCTGGCCTTGACGATCAGTTCGAGGTCCTCGGAGGCCACCGACATGATGTCGTCGGTCCACTGGGCGAACCTCGCGTGGTCGGCGATCGGCACACCGAGCAGCTGGCAGATCACTCGCACCGGCAGCGGCCAGGTGAGCGACCGGGCCAGATCCGCCGTGGTGCCGTCCGCCTCGATCCGGTCGAGCAGATCGTTGATGATCTCGTCGATCGCCGGGCGCAGCCGCTCGACCTGGCGCATGGTGAACGCCTGCGCCACCAGCCTGCGCAGCCGCGTGTGGTCGGGAGGGTCCATCGAGAGGATGGACATGTCGGTCTCGATCGCGGGCGTACTGCGTGCGACGTCCTTGCCCAGGGTGGCCGTGCGGCTGAACCGGGGGTCGGAGAGCACGACCTTGACGTCGTCGTAGCGGGTGACCAGCCAGCCCGGGCCGCCATAGGGCATGCGCACCCTGGTCAGCGTCCCGGCACGGCGGGCCTCTTCGTACGCGGGGTCCTCGTCGAGTCCGTGCTGTGGGCCGAACGGGTAGGCGCGGATCTGGTTGTCGACAGCGGTCATCGCGGGAATCTCCTTGGGATGGCGCATGAGCGAGGTGAGGCGGGGGGTGGGGGGTGAGCCAGGCGACGCGGGCCTGGAGGGCGTGTCTCGACGTCAGTTGCGCGGCTGGGCGTGGTCCTGGTCGATGAAGCTGAACATCTCCTCGTCGCTGGACGAGGCGAAGTGGCCCGTGGCGAGTGGCTGCGGGCGTCGGCTGCTGAGCAGTGCCTCCATACCGCTCAACAGCGTGCCCACGTCGTCCGGCGCCGCCTCGTCGAGCAGGGATTCCAGACGGACCAGCAGTTTCCCGGCGTCGAAGTCATCAGCGCCGAGCCGTCCGGCCAGGTGCTCGCCGAGCTCGGTCACGGTGGGAAAGTCGAACACCGCGGTGACGGCCATGCTCAGGCCGGTGAGTTGGGTGAGCCGGTTGCGCAGCCGTACCGACGTGAGCGAGTCGAAGCCGAGTTCGGCGAAGGGCCGGCGCGGGTCGATGACCGCCGCGTCGCCGTGGCCGAGCACGTCCGCGACCTCGGCACGGACGACGTCCCGCAGCTTCGCGGTGCGCTGTGCCGCATCGAGCCCGGTGAGCAGGGTGCGCAGGTCGGGGGCGTCGGGTCGGGAGGCGGCCGCCGGGCGGCGCGCCTCGGGCAGTTCGTGCAGCAACGTGCCCAGGCCGTCGCGGGTGTGGGACGGCACCCGGTCCCAGTCGGCGTCGAATACGGCGATGGTGGCGTCGTCGCGGTTGAGCGCGTGTTCCAGTGCGGCCAGCGCGGCCTTGGCGGGCATGGCGGTCAGGCCCATGCGGCGCAGCCGTTCGTCGCCGACCACATGCGTGGCCAGGCCCTCGCCCGCCCAGGCGCCCCAGGCCACGGCCAGGGCCTGTTCACCGGCCGCCCGGCGGGATACGGCAAGGGCGTCGAGCATGGCGTTCGCCGCCGCGTACGCACCGAGACCGGGCACCCCGAACACCCCGGATATCGAGGAGAACAGCACGAAGGCGGACAGTCCGCGACCGCGCGTCAGCTCGTCCAGCACCTGCGCCCCGCGCACCTTGGCCCCCGCGACCGCGGCGAAGCTGTCGGAGGTGAGCCTGTCCAGCACACCGTCGTCGAGGCTCGCGGCCAGGTGGAAGACGCTGGTGACCGGATGCGCGTCGAGTACCGCTGCCATCTGCTCCCGGTCGGAGACGTCCGCCGCGACGAACGTGACACGGGCACCGGCCTGTTCGCACTTCTCGCGCAGCGCCTCGGCACCGGGGGCGCCGGGCCCCCGACGGCTGAGCAGGATGAGGTGCTCGGCGCCACGGCCCGCCGCCCAGCAGGCGATTTCCGCTCCGAGCCCGCCGGTGCCACCGGTGATCAGGACGGTTCCCTCGGCTGTCCAGGCTCGGGCAGGCGCCTCCGGAGCCGCGCGGACGAGCCTGCGTCCGTACAGCCCGGTGGAGCGGATCGCGACCTGGTTCTCGGCCTTCTCCTCGGCGAGCAGGGACCGCAGCCTGGCGACTGCCGACTCGTCCAGGTCCTGGGGGAGATCGACCAGGCCGCCCCAGTGCGTGGGGTACTCCCAGGAGGCGACCCGGCCCAGCCCCCACACACCCGCCTGGTCGACCCGCGGCCGCGGGTCGGCGGAGTCGACGGCCACCGCGGCGCGGGTGGCGATCCAGATCGGCGTGGCCACTCCGGCGTCGTCGAGGGCCTGGAGCATGGTCGCGGCTTCCACGGGCGTCTCGGGTGTGAGGACGACGCCGTCGGCGGGCGCCTGAACACTCAGCCGCTCGGCGAGCTCCGCGCGCGGTGCCTCCGCGGGCACGAGGACGGCCCGTTCACCGAGCGCCCGCACGACCGAGTCGGTCCATGTGGTGCCGGTGGCGCCGAGCACGAGCCAGCGTCCCGGTTCGGCGACGGCCGCGGGCTCGGGCAAACGGGACCAGTCGATCCGGTGGCGCCAGCGGTCCGCGACGGAGGTGCGATCACGGGGCGAGGTGACCCAGAAGTGCTGGTGCTGGAAGGCGTAGGTGGGCAGCTCGACCACGCGGGCGCCGGGGTAGGCGGGCCGCCAGTCGACGGACACGCCGTGCGCATACGCCTCCCCCAGCGCCCGGTACACACGGTCGAGTGTTCCCTCGCCGCGGCGCAGGGTGCCGAGCGCGACGGTCTCCGCCGTCTCCTCGATCGACGTGGTCAGCACCGGATGCGGACTCATCTCCAGGAAGACCTGGAACCCACCCTCCACCAGCCCCGACACCGCACCATAAAAGTCCACCCGCTCGCGGAGGTTGCGGAACCAATACTCCGCACCCAACTCAGCACCATCCACCCGGCCACCCGTCACCGACGAGTAGAACGGCACCGAACCCGGCCCGGCATCAACTCCCGCCAGCCCCTCCAGCACACCCCCGCGAATCGACTCCACCACCGGGGAGTGGGAGGCGTAGTCCACCGCGATCCGCCGGGCCCGCGGCTCCCGCTCCACCAAAGCCGCCACCGCCTCCGGCGTACCCGACACCACCACCGACTCAGGGCCGTTCACCGCCGCCACCACAAGCCCCTCACCAAAGGGCTCAACCAGCCTCTCGACCTCGGCCAACGGCAACGGGACCGACACCATCCCGCCACGCCCCGCAAGCCCCTCCGCGATCAGCCTCGACCGCACACACACCACCCGCGCCGCATCCTCCAACGACAACACACCCGCCACACACGCCGCCGCGATCTCACCCTGCGAATGACCCACCACCGCGGACGGCACCACCCCAAAAGACCGCCACAACCGCGCCAACGACACCATCACCGCGAACAACACCGGCTGCACCACCTCAACCCGCCCCAACGCCACCTCATCCCCCAACACCTCGGCCAGAGACCACTCCACCAACCCCTCAAACGCCCCCGCACACTCCTCCATCGCCCCAGCGAACACCGGCGAAGACCCCAGCAACTCCACCGCCATCCCCACCCACTGCGACCCCTGCCCCGGAAACACGAACACCGGACGGGAGTCGAAGGTGCGCATGGCCCGGTCCTGGGTGGCGAGCCGGTCGAGTTCGTCCGGGCTAAAGGCCACGGCACGGCAGGCGAGATCGGTGCGTGTGGTCGTGAGCGACAGGCCCACATCGACCGGACGCAGGTCGGGACGGTCGCGGAGGTGCTCGGCCAGGCGGGCCGCCTGTGCCCGCAGGGCCTCAGGGGTGCGTCCGGACAGCGGCCAGGGCACACCGGTCGGCCCGGCGTCGACGGCAGACGCCTCGTCAGGGAGGTCGGGTCCCTGTTCGAGGATGACGTGCGCGTTGGTGCCGGACACACCGAACGAGGACACTCCGGCACGCCGCGGCCTGTCGGCCTCCGGCCACGGCAGTGTTTCGGTCAGCACCCGGACCCCTGTTGGCCAGTCCACGGTGGACGCCTGTTCGGTCACATGCAGGGTGCGCGGCATGACCCGGTGCGCCAGGGCGGACACCGTCTTGATCACGCCGCCGATGCCCGCCGCCGCGGCGGCATGGCCGATGTTCGACTTCATCGAGCCCAGCCACAGCGGCTGTTCACGGTCCTGGCCGTACGCGGCGATCAGGGCGTTGGCCTCGATGGGGTCGCCGAGCACCGTGCCGGTGCCGTGCGCCTCGACCATGTCGATGTCCTGCGGGCGCAGGCGCGCGTTCGCCAGCGCCTGCCGGATCACCCGCTGCTGTGCCACCCCGTTGGGAGCGGACAGACCGTTGGACGCGCCGTCCTGGTTGACCGCCGAGCCACGCAGCACGGCGAGCACCCGGTGTCCGTTGCGGGTGGCCGCGGACAGCCGTTCCAGCACCACGAAACCTGCGCCCTCGGCCCATCCGGTGCCGTCCGCGTCCGCCGAGAACGCTTTGCACCGGCCGTCCGCGGCCAGCCCGCCCTGATGGGTGAACTCCTCGTAGGCGAACGGCGTCGCCATCACCGCGACACCACCCGCCAGGGCGAGGGCGCTCTCCCCGCTGCGCACGGATTGGGCGGCCGTGTGCAGCGCGACCAGCGACGACGAACACGCGGTGTCCACCGTGACCGCGGGTCCCTTCAGGTCCAGGGTGTACGCGATGCGGCCGGACAGCACGGCGGACATCTTGCCGGTGAGGACCAGGCCACCGAGCCCGGCCTCCGCCCCGTCGGCCGCGCCCAGGTAGTCCTGCTGGGACGCGCCCACGAACACACCCGTCGCGCTGCCGCGCAACGTACTCGGGTCGATCCCGGTCCTCTCGACCGCCTCCCACGCCGTCTCCAGCAGCACTCGCTGCTGGGGGTCCATGGCAAGGGCCTCACGCGGGCTGATGCCGAAGAACTCGGCGTCGAACCCGCCCGCGCCGTGCAGGAAACCGCCCTGTGCGGTCGTGCTGGTCAGCATCAGCTGGTCGAGATCCCAGCCGCGGTCGGTCGGGAACCCGGATACGACGTCCCGCTCATCGACGACGAGACGCCACAGCCCCTCGGGGTCGGCGACGCCACCGGGGTACCGGCACGCCATGCCGACGATGACCACCGGGTCGCCATCGTCCGCGGCGACGGTGCGCCGGATCGGGGCGTCGGCGGCCCCGGTCAGGAACGCGGCGACCGCGGCCGGTGTGGGGTAGTCGAAGGCAAGGCTGATCGGCAGGTCGAGGCCGGTCGCGTCGCCGAGGGCCGTGCGCAGTTGGGTCGCGGTCAGCGAGTCGAGTCCGAGGTCGGAGAAGGCACGGTCGGCCGGTACGTCGGCGGCCCGTCGATGGCCGAGCACGGCCGCCACGTGCCCACGGACCAGGTCCAGCATGTCCTGGGGGCCTTCGGTCATCGGGACGGCATCGAGGGTGTCGGCAGGATCGGTGGGCCAGAAGCGACTGCGCTGGAAGGCATACGTGGGCAGGTCCACCCGAGTGGCGTCGGGGAAGACGGCGCTCCAGTCGACCGCTACGCCGTGCACATGGGCGCTGCCCAGCGCGCGGACGAACTGGCCGAGACCACCTTCGCCGCGCCGCAGGGTGCCCAGGGCAGCGACCGTCGCTCCGGCGGCGTCCGCGGTCTGCTCAACGCTCATGGTGAGTACGGGGTGCGGGCTCAACTCCAGGAACATCTGGTGGCCCGCTGCCAGCAGGGCCGACACGGCCCCGGCGAAGTCGACCGGCTCGCGCAGATTGGTGTACCAGTAGTCGGCCGAGAGGCCGGTGGTTTCGATCTGCCCGCCCCGCAGGGCGGAGAAGAAGGGCACCTCGGCGGCGACCGGCCGCAGCGAAGGCAGACCTGCCAGGACCGCGTCCCGGATCTCCGCCACCATCGGGGAGTGAGACGCGTAGTCCACCGCGATCCGGCGAGCCCGCGGCTCCCGCTCCACCAAAGCCGCCACCGCCTCCGGCGTACCCGACACCACCACCGACTCAGGGCCGTTCACCGCCGCCACCACAAGCCCCTCACCGAACGGCGCGACCAGCCCCTCCACCTCGGCCCGGGAGAGCGGGACCGACACCATCCCGCCACGCCCCGCAAGCCCCTCCGCGATCAGCCTCGACCGCACACACACCACACGTGCCGCATCCTCCAACGACAACACACCCGCCACACACGCCGCCGCGATCTCACCCTGCGAATGACCCACCACCGCGGACGGCACCACCCCAAAAGACCGCCACAACCGCGCCAACGACACCATCACCGCGAACAACACCGGCTGCACCACCTCAACCCGCCCCAACGCCACCTCATCCCCCAACACCTCGGCCAGAGACCACTCCACCAACCCCTCAAACGCCCCCGCACACTCCTCCATCGCCCCAGCGAACACCGGCGAAGACCCCAGCAACTCCACCGCCATCCCCACCCACTGCGCCCCCTGCCCCGGAAACACGAACACCGGACGGGCCGAGGGCAGTGCCGTTGCCTGCACCAGGTCAGCGGACGGTTCGCCCTCGGCCAGGGCGCGCAGGCCCTCAGGGCTGGTGACCAGGGCCCGCCGCGCGAAGTGCGTGCGCGAGAGGGCCAGTGCCCGGCCGATGTCCCGCGCGGGCAGTGTGCGGCCCCTCAGGTGTGTGTCGAGCAGCCTCGCCTGCTCGCGCAGCGCGGACGTGTTCTGGCCGGAGAGCACCCACGGGCTCGGCCCCTCTGCCGTGGCTTCGGCCTGCGGCCGCGGCGCCGCCTGCTCGATGATCACGTGCGCGTTGGTGCCCGAGATGCCGAACGACGACACGCCGGCGCGCCGTGGCCGGTCCGTCTCCGGCCACGGCCGGGCGTCCGTGACGAGTTCGACGGCGCCGTCCGCCCAGTCCACGCGGGAGCTCGCCCGGCTCACGTGCAGCGTTGGCGGCACGATCCCGCTCCGCAGCGCCGCCACCATCTTGATGACGCCGCCGACCCCGGCCGCCGCCTGCGAGTGGCCGATGTTCGACTTCAACGAGCCCAGCAGCAGCGGGCGTTCCCGGTCCTGACCGTAGGTGGCCAGCAGCGCACTGGCCTCGATCGGATCGCCGAGCCGCGTCCCGGTTCCGTGCGCCTCGATCACATCCACGTCGGACGGGCGCAGCCCGGCGTTGTCCAGTGCGCTGCTGAGCACTCGGCGCTGAGCGGAGCCATTGGGCGCGGTGAGGCCGTTGGACGCGCCGTCGGAGTTGACCGCCGAGCCGCGCAGCAGGGCCAGCACCTGGTGTCCGTCGCGTTCGGCGTCCGACAGCCGCTCCAGCACGAGCAGACCCGCGCCCTCGGAGAAGCTGGTGCCGTCGGCGTCGTCGGAGAAGGACTTGCAGCGGCCGTCGGGGGCCAGACCTTCCTGCTGGGTGAAGTCGATGAAGGCGGACGGCGTGGACATCACGGTCACCCCGCCCGCCAGGGCCAGGGAGCAGTCTCCCGACCGCAGCGCCAGCGTGGCCTGGTGCAGGGCGACCAGCGACGACGAGCACGCCGTGTCGATGGTGACCGCGGGGCCTTCCAGGCCCAGGGTGTAGGCGATCCGGCCGGACATCACGCTGGACGCGTTGCCCGTCGAGGAGAACCCGGGCGGCAGATCGGGAACCTTGTCGAGTACCGACTGGTAGTCCTGGTGCAGCGCGCCGACGAACACTCCGGTCCGGCTGGTGCGCAGGGTGCCGGGCACGATCCCGGCACGCTCCAGCGCCTCCCAGGCCAGCTCCAGCAGCAGCCTCTGCTGCGGATCGGTGGCCAGCGCCTCCCTCGGGGACATCCCGAAGAACGCCGCGTCGAACTCGGCCGCGTCGGGCAGGAACCCGCCGGAGCGGGTGCTCGACGGCACCTCGCCCCAGTCCCGGTCGGTGGGGAACTCGGTGATCGCGTCGCCGCCGGTCTCGACGAGTTCCCACAGCTCCTCGGGGCTGCGCACATCGCCGGGGTACCGGCAGGCCATGCCGACGATCGCGATGGGTTCGCTGCGGGTGGCCAGCAGCTTGTCCAGTTGCCGCCGGGTGCGCCGGAGGTCCTCGGTGGTCTCCTTGAGGAAGTGCCGCAGCTTGGCCTCTGTGCTGGTCATGAGATACCGAACTCCTTACCGAGCAGCTCGAACATTTCCTCGTCGGTGGCCTCGCCGAGATCGGTTTCCTGGGCCTCGGTGTCGTCGGTCACGAGCAGTGCCGACAGCCTGCGCATCACCTGCTCCCGGATCGCCGCGTCGCCGTCGAACCGGGCGAAGGCGTCCTCCAGCCGGGCCAGTTCGGCGAGCACCGGGTTCTCCTGGGGCTGGTCGCCGCCCAAGCGGGAGGACAAGTGGTCGGCCAGTGCGGTGGGCGAGGAGTGGTCGAAGACGATGGTGGAGGCCAGTCGAAGGCCGAGCAGGGTGCCGATCCGGTTGCGCAGTTCCACGGCGGTCAGCGAGTCGAAGCCGAGCGACTTGAACGGGCGGTCGGCCTCCAGCGACTGATCGTCGGAGTGCCCGAGCACCGCGGCGGCCTGCGCCCGCACCAGCCTGGTCAGCTCGGCGGCCCGGTCCGGCGGACCCATCCGGGCGAGGCGGTCGACGAGGGCGCCTTCGTCGGAGTCGGCGTGCCTGCGGCCGGTGGTGCCGGTCAGTGCCCAGAGGATGTGCGGTGCCGACGCGGCGGCCCGCAATGTCGGCAGGTCCAGGCGCATCCCGGCGACCGCGGGCTCGTCCTGCGCCACCGCCGCGTCGAACATGGCCAGCGCCTCCTCGGTGGACAGCGCGGGCAGGCCGGAGCGGGCGATCCGGTCGATGTCCCGTGCGGTCAGCGCGCCGGTCATGCCGCTCGCCTCGGCCCACAGGCTCCACGCGATCGACGTGGCGGGCAGACCCGCGGCCTTGCGATGGGCGGCGAGCGCGTCGAGGAAGGCGTTGGCGGCGGCGTAGTTGCCCTGGCCCGCGCTGCCCATCACGGCGGCGGCAGAGGAGTAGAGCACGAACGCGGCGAGGTCGAGGTCTCGGGTCAGCTCGTGCAGGTGCCAGGCGCCGTCGGCCTTGGAGCCCAGGCTGGTGACCAGGCGTTCGGGGGTCAGCGACTGGATCACGCCGTCGTCGAGCACCCCGGCCGCGTGTACGACGGCGGTCAGCGGGTGCTGGTCGGAAACGGTGGCGAGAAGGTCCGCCACCGCCGTCCGGTCGCCGACGTCGCAGGCGCGCACCAGGGCCTCGGCCCCGTATTCGGCCAGCTCCGCGACCAGTCGCGCCGCGCCGGGTGCGTCCGGTCCGCTTCGGCTGACGAGGAGCAGATGCCGTACGCCCCGCGTGGTCACCAGATGGCGGGCCAGCGACGCGGCCAGGCCGCCGGTGCCGCCGGTGATCAGCACGGTGCCCCGCGGATTCCAGCGCCGCGGCATGGTCAGCACGACCTTGCCGATGTGCTGGGCACGGCTGATGTACCGGAACGCCTCACGTCCGTGCCGGACGTCCCAGGTGGACACCGGGAGGTGCCGCAGCGCGCCGTCCTGGAACAGGTCGAGCAGGGCCCGCAGCCTCTCCTGTACGGCGTCGGGCTCCAGCTCCGCCAGGTCGAAGGCGCGGTAGCCGATCCCGTCCGGCACAGTGGTGCGGATGTCGGTCTTGCCCATCTCGGCGAACCGCCCGCCCCTCGGCAGCAGCCGCAGCGAGGCGTCCACGAACTCGCCGGCCAGCGAGTTCAGTACGGCATCGACGCCCCGGCCACCGGTGGCCTCCAGGAACCGCCGCTCGAAGTCGAGGGTGCGCGAGGAGGCGATGTGGTCGTCGGGAATGCCCAGCGAGCGCAGCACATGCTGTTTGGGTTCACTGGCGGTGGCGAAGACCTCCAGCCCCCAGTGCCGGGCGAGCTGGATGGCCGCCATGCCGACGCCGCCCGCGCCCGCGTGCACCAGCAGGGACTGTCCCGTGCGCACCTCGGACAGGTCGACCAGACCGTAGTAGGCGGTCAGGAACACGACGGGCACCGACGCCGCCTGCGCGAAGGTCCAGTCGTCGGGCATCGGCGCGAGCAGCCGGTGGTCGGTGACGGTCAGCGGGCCGAAGGCGCCGACGGTCAGCCCGAACACGCGGTCGCCGGGCCGCAGACCGGCCACGTCCGGGCCGGTCTCCAGCACGACACCGGACACCTCGGCCCCCAGCGGGGTGGCGGCACGTCGGTTCATGCCCAGCGCGTCGAAGACATCGCGGAAGTTGACCCCGGCGGCCCGGACGTCGACCCGGACCTCCTGGGGTCCGAGCGGTTCCTCCGCGCGGGGCCACGGCACCAGGTCGAGGTCGTCGAGGCTGCCCTTGCGCATGGTCTCCAGGCGCCACGACGGACCGGGCGGTGGCGTCAGCGAGCCGGGCTCGGCCAGCCGGGCCGCGAGGAGGGCGCCTTCGCGCACCGCGAGCTGGGGTTCGCCACTGGCCAGCGCGCGCGACAACAGCTCGTCCGGCACAGCGGGTTCGTCCGTGTCCACCAGGACGAATCGGCCCGTGTTCTCGCTCTGCGCGGACCGGATCAGGCCACGGGCGGCCGCCACCGCGGGCACGACGTCCTCGTCACCGACGGCCACACCGCCCTCGGTCACGAAGATGAGCGAGACATCGTCGAGCCGTGGCTCGGCCAGCCAGGCCCGCAGCAGGCCGAGCACCCGTGCCGTGAGCTGATGGGTGGCGGGCAGCATCTCCTCGCCCGCCCGATCGAGGCGGACCACGGCCGCGTCGACACCGGTGACCGACTCGGGCAGTGCCCAGGTCCCCGGGTCGAGCTCGATGACGGCACGTGCGTGGTCCGGGTCGGCGGGCACGGGCCGCCAGGCGAGCCGGTACAGCGGGGCGTCGAGGACGGAGTCCACAGCGGTGTGCCGGCGCAGCACCAGAGACTCGGCGGTCAGCACCGGCGCGCCCGCGGGGTCGACGACGGTCAGCTCGACGGTGTCCGGGCCGATGCCGCGCAGCCGGGCCCGCAGGGAGGTGGCCCCGGTCGCGTACAGGCGCACCCCGCTCCAGGCGAACGGCAGCACACGGGTGCTGCCCAGCAGGCTGGTCGCGTGCAGGACGGCGTCCAGCAACGCGGGGTGCAGACCGAAGGCGCCCGCCTCGGCCCGCTCGTGCTCGGGGAGGACCGCCTCGGCGCAGGCCCCGTCCTCGGTGAGCCACGCGGCGCTCAGGCCCCGGAACGCCGGGCCGTAACCGTAGCCCTCCGCGGCGAGATCGTCGTACACCCCCGCCGGTTCGATCCGCTCCGCGCCCGGGGGCGGCCAGGAGGTGATCGACGGCGTGGGGGCGCCGCCCTCGTGCTCGCCGGTGGACAGTGTGCCGGAGGCGTGTTGCGTCCAGGTGGCTCCACCGCGAGCGAAGACGCGCACGGTCCTGCGGTGGTCGGCGGCGGGCCGGTCCACCCGGATCTGTAGCTGAACACTCCCCTGTTCCGGCAGGACGAGCGGCTTCTCCAGTACGAGTTCGTCGACCCGGTGGCAGCCGACCTCGTCGCCCGCGTGGATGACCATCTCCAGCAGGGCCGTTCCGGGCAGCAGCACCGTCCCGGCCACGGCGTGGTCCGCCAGCCAGGGGTGGGTGCCGAGCGACAGACGGGCGGTGAACAGATAGCCGTCGTCACCCGGCAGCTCGATCCCGGCCCCGAGCAGCGGGTGCTCCGGAACGCTCAATCCCGCCGCGGTGACGTCCACCGAGGTCGTGCCCCCACGGGGCCAGAAGCGCTGCGGCTGGAAGGCGTACGTGGGCAGTTCCACGCGGGTGGCGTCGGGGAAGACGGCGCTCCAGTCCACGGGGATCCCGTGCTGGTGCGCCAGGGCGAGCGAGAGGCGGATCCGGTCGAGTGTTCCCTCGCCGCGGCGCAGGGTGCCGAGCGCGACGGTCTCCGCCGTCTCCTCGATCGACGTGGTCAGCACCGGATGCGGACTCATCTCCAGGAAGACCCGGAACCCACCCTCCATCAGCCCCGACACCGCACCATGAAAATCCACCCGCTCGCGAAGGTTGCGGAACCAATACTCCGCACCCAACTCAGCACCATCCACCCGGCCACCCGTCACCGACGAATAGAAGGGCACCTCGGCGGCGACGGGCCGCACCGAGGGCAGACCGGCCAGGACCGCGTCCCGGATCTCCGCCACCATCGGGGAGTGAGACGCGTAGTCCACCGCGATCCGCCGGGCCCGCGGCTCCCGCTCCACCAAAGCCGCCACCGCCTCCGGCGTACCCGACACCACCACCGACTCAGGGCCGTTCACCGCCGCCACCACAAGCCCCTCACCGAACGGCGCGACCAGCCCCTCCACCTCGGCCAAAGGCAACGTCACCGAGACCATTCCCCCACGCCCGGCGAGTTTCTCCGCGATCAGCTTCGACCGCACGCACACCACCCGTGCCGCGTCCTCCAACGACAACACACCCGCCACACACGCCGCCGCGATCTCCCCCTGCGAATGACCCACCACCGCCGCAGGCACCACCCCGAACGACCGCCACAACCGCGCCAACGACACCATCACCGCGAACAACACCGGCTGCACCACCTCAACCCGCCCCAACGCCACCTCATCCCCCAGCACCTCGGCCAGGGACCACTCCACGAACCCCTCAAACGCCCCCGCACACTCCTCCATCGCCGCGGCGAACACCGGCGAGGACTCCAGCAACTCCACCGCCATCCCCACCCACTGCGACCCCTGCCCCGGAAACACGAACACCGGACGGGAGTCGGTGACCCGGGCGGCGGACAGCGTGACGGAACCCGGTTCTTCACCGCGGGCCATGGCTTCGAACGCGGTGCGCGCGGCCTTCCGGTCCCCGATCACGGTCGCGCTGTGCTCGAACCGGGTGCGTGTGGTCGCCAGGGAGTAGGCCAGGTCCGCCGAGCCGAGGTCCGGCCGGGCCTCGAGGTGGTCCGCCAACGCTCGTGCCTGGGCGCGCAGCGCGGGCAGACTCCTGCCGGAGAGCTGCCACACGGCCTGTTCGTCCTCCGCGAGCGGTGGCCGCTCGGGCGTCTCGGGTTCCGGCGCCTGTTCGAGGATGACGTGCGCGTTGGTGCCGGACACGCCGAAGGAGGACACTCCGGCACGTCGCGGCCTGCCGGTCTCCGGCCAGTCGGCCGTGTGCGCCAGCGGGGAGACCGCACCCGACGCCCAGTCGATACGCGAGGACGGCGCCGAGAAGTGGAGCAGACCGGGCAGCACTCCGGCGCGCAGCGCCGCCACCATCTTGATGACGCCGCCGACCCCGGCCGCCGCCTGCGAGTGGCCGATGTTCGACTTCAACGAGCCCAGCAGCAGCGGCCGTTCGCGGTCCTGACCGTAGGTGGCCAGCAGTGCGCCGGCCTCGATCGGGTCACCCAGCCGGGTGCCCGTGCCGTGCGCCTCCACGGCGTCCACATCGGAGGGTGCGAGTCCGGCGTTTTCCAGCGCGCTCCAGATGACCTGCTGCTGGGCAGTACCGTTCGGTGCGCTCAGGCCGTTGGAGGCGCCGTCGGAGTTCACCGCGGAGCCGCGGATCACCGCCAGCACCTCGTGGCCGTCGCGCTGGGCGTCGGAGAGTCGTCGCAGCGCGAGCATGCCCGCCCCCTCCGACCATGCCGTGCCGTCCGCGTCGTCGGAGAACGACTTGCACCGGCCGTCCGGAGCGAGGCCGCCCTGTTTGGTGAACTCCAGGAAGGGCGAGAGCGTGGTCATCACGACCACGCCGCCGGTCAGCGCCAGCGAGCACTCCCGGGCACGCAGGGCACGTACCGCCGAGTGGAGCGCGACGAGGGATGCCGAGCACGCGGTGTCCACCGTCAGGGAGGGGCCTTCCAGCCCGAGCGTGTAGGAGATCCGGCCCGACATGACACTGGCGGCGCTGCCGGTACCGACGTAGCCCTCGACCTGGTCGACGGTGTCCCGCAGCAGTTCCGGATAGTCCTGGGCACAGGTGCCCACGAACACGCCGGTGTCACTGCCCCGCAGGGAGTCGGGAGCGATGCCCGCGCGCTCGACCGCCTCCCACGCCGTCTCCAGCAGCAGCCGCTGCTGCGGATCCATCGCCACCGCCTCCCGGGGGCTGATCCCGAAGAACTCGGCGTCGAACCGGTCGATGTCCCGCAGGAACCCGCTGGCCTCGGTGGCCAGGCGGTCTCGCACCGAGGCCAGGTCCCAGCCGCGGTCGGTGGGGAACTCGGTGATCGCGTCCACTTCGGACACCGCGAGGTCCCACAGTTGCCCGGGGGTGCGCACACCGCCCGGGTAGCGGCAGGCCATGCCGACGATCGCGATCGGCTCCGTGGCCATGGCCTCGTAGCGGCGCAGTGACCGGCGGGTGCGCTTGAGGTCGGCGGTGACCCGCTGCAAGTAGTCGCGAAGCTGCTGCTCACTCATCAGACACCCAACTCCTCGTCAATCACATCGAACGGCGCGGCGTCGAAGCCGGGCGCCCGGGTAGCGCGGCCACGGGCACCGGGCCGGTCGCACAGGCGGACATTCACAGCTCCAGCTCCTCGTCGATCAGCCGGAACAGCTCGTCGTCGGGGACGCCGTCCACCTCGTCCAGCTCACCGGAGTCGTCGAGGCGACTGCTGAGGCTCCGCAGCCGGGCGGCCAGCCGGGAGCGCGCCGCACGGTCGGCCCGTACGGCGGGCAGTGCCGACTCCACGTCGTCGAGCCGGCGGAAGACGGCGTCGACCTGCTGCCGGTCATCGGGCAGGACAACGGTGGCCAGGTACTCCGCCAGCGCCTCCGCACTGGGATGGTCGAACATCATGGCGGTGGGCAGTTCGGTACTGGTGCGCCTGGCCAGCACGTTCCGCAGGCGGACGGCGGCCAGCGAGTCCATGCCCATCTCGGCGAACGACACCGTGGGCTCCACCTCGGCGACGGTGCGGTGGCCGAGCACCTTCGCGATGTCCTGGCGGACGACCGTCAGCAGCAGGCCGACCCGTTCGGGCCGGGTCAGGGGCGCCAGCCGCTCGGTGAGCGAGGGCTGCGGAACGTCATCTGATTGGCCATCATGTGGCTCCACGACATCCGTGGTGTACTCCGTTGTCGCGGCGTCGGCAGGCTTCCTCACGGCGTCGCGCGCCGGCCAGTAGCGCTCTCGCTGGAAGGCATAGGTCGGCAGGTCGACGCGCCTGCCTCCGCGACCGGCCAGGACCGAGGACCACGAGACGGCGACACCCCGCACGGAGAGGTCGGCGAGCGCTCCGGTCAGCGCGGACACCTCACCGCGGTGACGGCGCAGCGCGGGCACGACGAGTGTCGAGGCGGGATCGGACAGGCTGTCCTCGGCCATGCCGGCGGCGACGCTGTCGGGTCCGAGTTCCAGGATCGCGGTGACGCCGTCGGCCTCGGCCGCGCGCACCCCGTCGGCGAAACGGACACAACCACGCGCGTGCCGCACCCAGTACTCCGGGGAGCACAGTTCCTCGTCGCTCGCGACCGTGCCGGTCAGGTTCGACACCACGGGAACGGCCGGCGCCCGGTAGCGGACGCTCTCGGCGACGGTGCGGAACTCGTCCAGCATGCCGTCCAGGTGCGCGGAGTGAAAGGCGTGGCTGACCTGCAGCCTGCTGGTCCTGCGTCCGGCCGAGCGCCAGTGCTCGCGGACACGGTCGACCTCGTCGGCGTCCCCGGAGATCACCACGGCGGACGGCCCGTTGACGGCGGCGAGTTCCACGCCGGTGCCGAGGTCGGCCCGGATCTCCTCCTCGGAGGCTTCGATCGCGGCCATCGCCCCGATCGCGGGCTGGGCCTGCATCAGCCGGCCCCGCGCGGCGACCAGCGCGCAGGCATCGGGCAGCGACAGGACACCTGCGACGTGCGCCGCGGTCAGCTCGCCGATCGAATGCCCCAGGAGCAGATCGGGAGCGACTCCCCAGTGCTCCATCAGCCGGAACAGGGCGGTTTCCATGGCGAACAGGGCCGGTTGCGTGTACTCGGTGCGGTCGAGCACCTCGTCGTCGAGCACCTCGTCGTTCAGTGCCTCGTCGTCGGCGCCGAGGACCACGTGGCGCAGCGGCAGTGCGAGGTGCCGGTCGAACTCGGCACACACCGCGTCGAACGCCGCCGCGTACCGCGGGAACGCGCGGTACAGCCCACGTCCCATACCCGGCCGCTGGCTGCCCTGCCCGGAGAACACCATGGCGAGCCGCTGTGGCCGGGCCTGACCGACGCCGTCGGTGAGCTCGCCGCCGGCGAGGTGGCCCAGTTCGGCCAGCAGGTCCTCGCGGCTGCCGCCGACCAGCACCGCACGGTGTCCCATCAGCGATCGGCCGGTCGCCAGTGACCAGGCGACATCGGCCGGGCCGTGGTCCTGGTCCGGGCGGTCCGTCAGCCAGGAGTGCAGGCGGGCGGCCTGCGCCCGCAAGGACGCCGCGCCGCGGGCCGAGAGCACCCACGGGACCACCGGGGTGGACACCGTGGGAGGCGTCGTCGGGGGCACGGGCTCGGCGGGGGCCTGTTCGAGGATGGTGTGGGCGTTGGTGCCGCTGATGCCGAACGAGGAGACTCCGACCCGGCGGGGCCGGTCGGCCGACGGCCACGGCGTCGGCTCGGTCACCAGGGACACCCCGCCCGCCGACCAGTCCACATGCGGGGTGGGCTCATCGACGTTCAGCGTCCCGGGGACGACGCCGTGCCGCATCGCCAGCACCGCCTTGATCACCCCGGCGGCGCCCGCGGCGGCCTGGGTGTGGCCCAGGTTGGACTTCACCGAGCCCAGCAGCAGGGGCTGTTCGCGGTCCTGGCCGTAGGTGGCGAGCAGTGCGCCGGCCTCGATCGGATCGCCCAGCGCCGTGCCGGTGCCGTGTGCCTCGACCACGTCCACCTCGGAGGGGGCCAGCCGGGCGTCGGCGAGCGCCTGCCGGATGACGCGCTGCTGGGCGGTCCCGTTCGGCGCGGTCAGACCGTTGGAGGCACCGTCCTGGTTGACGGCCGCACCGCGGACCACGGCCAGCACCTGGTGGCCGTTCTTCCGGGCGTCGGAGAGGCGTTCCAGCAGCAGAAGGCCGATTCCCTCGGACCATCCGGTGCCGTCCGCCGCCGCGGCGAAGGCCTTGCAGCGCCCGTCGGGGGCCAGTCCGCGCTGCCGGGAGAACTCGACGAAGGCGTTCGGGGTGGACATGACGGTGACGCCGCCTGCCACCGCGAGCGAGCACTCCCGGGCGCGCAGTGCCTTCGCCGCCGCGTCCAGGGCGACCAGCGCGGAGGAGCAGGCCGTGTCCACGGTGACCGCGGGTCCCTCGAAACCCAGGGTGTAGGACAGCCGCCCGGACAGCACGCTCGCCGCGGTGCCGGTGAGCAGATAGCCCTCGGCGTCCAGCGCGCCGGTGTCGGTCCCGGTGCCGTAATCCTGGCCGTTGGTGCCCATGAACACCCCGCACCGGGTGCCGCGCTGGGCCGCGGGGTCGATGCCCGCACGTTCGAACAGCTCCCATCCGGACTCCAGCACGAGCCGCTGCTGCGGGTCCATGCCCAGCGCCTCACGCGGGGAAATGCCGAAGAACGCGGCGTCGAAGCGGTCGGCGTCGTGCAGGAATCCGCCCGTGCGGGCGTAGCTGGTGCCCGCCCGGTCCGGATCGTCGTCGTACAGGCGCTCAAGGTCCCAGCCCCGGTTGTCGGGGAAGGGCGACAGCACGTCACGGCCCTCCTCGAGCACCTGCCACAGGTCCTCGGGGGAGGACACGCCGCCGGGGAAACGGCAGGCCATCGACACGATCGCGATGGGGTCGCCGGTCGCGGCCACGGCCGTCTGCCGCTCCACCGACTCCGGTGCCACGCCCAGCAGTTCGGCCAGCAGGTAGTCGGCGAGCGCCGCCGGGCTGGGATGGTCGAAGACCACGGTGGTGGGCAGCTTCAGCCCGGTGCGCGCGCCGAGGCGGTTGCGCAGT
The DNA here is from genome assembly GCA_002021875.1 of Streptomyces hygroscopicus. Classification (NCBI taxonomy): domain Bacteria; kingdom Bacillati; phylum Actinomycetota; class Actinomycetes; order Kitasatosporales; family Streptomycetaceae; genus Streptomyces; species Streptomyces hygroscopicus. The sequence continues at coordinate 11,067,303 of CP018627.1, read as the reverse complement.
TCGACGGCGCCCAGCGAGTCGAAGCCGAGGTCACGGAAGGGGCGCGTCATGTCCGGCGCGCCGGACTCCGTGTGACCGAGCACGGTGAGCACCTCGTCACGGACCACGTCGAGCAGCAGTCGCGGCCGCTCGGACTCGGGGCGTTCCCGCAGCCGCTCCGCCAACGCGGAGGGCTGCTGTGCCGCGGTGCCCGAAGCCCGCCGCGCCGGGGCCCTGACCAGTCCGCGCAGCAGGGCGGGCAGGGTGCCGGCGCCGGCCTGTGCGCGCAGCACGGAGAGGTTCAGCCGCACCGGTGCCGTCACCGGGTGATCGGCGCGCAGTGCGCTGTCGAACAGGGCCAGTCCGTGGTCCGCGGTCAGCGGGTCGATCCCCGCGCGGGCGAGTCGCGCGAGGTCGTCCTCGTCGAGGTGGGCGGTCACCCCGCCGCGGTCGTCCCACAGGCCCCAGGCCATCGACACGCCCGGAAGGCCCTGTGCGCGCCGGGTCTGTGCGAGGGCGTCGAGGAAGGCGTTGGCCGCCGCGTAGGCGCCCTGTCCGGCGTTGCCCACGAGTCCGGAGTACGAGGAGAACAGTGCGAAGACCTGGAGGTCGGCGCCCCGGCTGAGTTCGTGGAGGTTGACCGCGGCCCGCACCTTCGGGCGGTGCACCCGTGCCACCTGATCGTCCGTCATCGACGTGATCACGGCGTCGTCGACGATTCCGGCCGCGTGCACGACGGCCGTCAGCGGCCGGTCGGCGGGGATGGCGGCGAGCAGTGCGGCGAGTGCGTCGCGGTCGGCGGCGTCGCAGGCCGCGATGGTGACCTCGGCCCCCATGGACTCCAGCTCGGCACGGAGTCGGGCGGCGCCCTCGGCGGCCTCACCACGACGGCTGGTGAGCAGCAGGTGCCGTACCCCGTGCTCGGCGACGAGGTGTCGTGCGACGAGTGATCCCAGCGCGCCGGTCCCGCCGGTGATCAGCGCTGTTCCGGTGAGGGCCCGCGGCGTGCCGGCCACGGTGGGCGTGGTGACGAGCCGGGGTACGCGGGCGCTTCCCTCGGTGAGGACGATCTGCGGCTCGCCTGAGGCGAGTGCGCCCGGCAGTGCGCGCGAGGACGCCTCGGTGCCGTCGAGGTCGACGAGGACGAACTGGTCCGGGTGCTCGGTCTGCGCGGTGCGCACCAGGCCCCACACCGCGGCCTGGACGGTGTCGCGAAGCTCGGTGCTGCCGTACACGGCCCGGCGCGTGAGGAATGCCAACCGCGCGTCGGCGGGGTGTTCCTCGGCGAGCCAGGACTGGAGAAGGTGCAGCGCCCGCGAGGTGGCCTCGCTTGCCCGGGCGGCGATGTCCGCCCCTTCGTGGCCGGGGCCGAAGGCGGCGAGCACCACGTCCGCCTGCCCGTCCGCCGTGGGCGACTGCTGGATGCCGGGGTGGACGGCGCGAAGCCCGTGCTCGTCCGCACCGTCCAGGGCCCACCGGCCCGCTTCCGCGAAGGGCGGCTGTGTGACCGTCCACTCCAGTCGGTGGAGTGGCGCGTGGTGCCGGACCCGCGCGGTGTCCACCGCCGCGAGGGTCACGGACTCGACGGTGTACACGGGCTGACCGGCACCGTCCGTGATCCGCATCGCGTAGGTGTGCTCGCCGAGCGGCAGCAGATGGACGCGGACCGCTGCGGCACCGACGGCGTGCGGGCGCACGCCGTGCCACAGGACGGGTGTCTCGTCCCCGGCGGCCACCAGGCTCAGCGCCGCGCCGACCAGCTCCGGATGCAGACCGTACGGCTCCGCCTCGCTCTCCCGCTCCAGGCCGGCCTCCGCGAACAACTCTCCACCGGCGCGCCAGACCCGCGCCAGCAGGGGGGATGAGCCCTCCGGCGGGCTCACCGCTTCGGCGTCGGCCGGTGGCCACTGCGTGAGACCGGCCCCGGTGTCCGGGGATGCGACGCCGGCGCTCGCCGTCGCGTTGCGGGTCCACGGTGTCTCCTCGTCCGGCTGCGAGAACACGTCGATGGCACCGTCGGCGCCGACGCGCACCTGGACACGGAGGACGCCGGAGTCGGGCAGCCGTGGCGGGTCCACCTGACGCAGGACCTCGACACGGTCGAAACCGGCCTCGGCCGCGGCGTGCACCGCCAGTTCCAGCAGTGCGGCATGCGTCCCGGCGGGGTCGGCCAGCCATGGCTGCGCACCGACGGACAGCACACCGGTGAACACGGTGTCACCGTGGTCCGCCAAGCGCACCGCGGCGCCCAGCAGCGGGTGGTCCACGGCCGTCATGCCCGCGGTCCGCACATCCGCCGGGCTGCCGCTCGGCAGCCAGTAGTGGCGGTGCTGGAAGGGGTACGTCGGCAGGTCGAGGTGGCCGTGTCCCGCCCCGGCCCCGGCGAACACGCTCGCCCAGTCGACCGCGACGCCGTGTGCGTGCAGGGCGGACAGCGAGCCGAGGAAGCAGTCGGACTCGTCCTGCCCCCGCCGGAGGGTGCCCTGAACCGCCGCCCCGGCGCCCACGTCGTCGATGGTCTCCTGGATGCCGACCAGCAGCACCGGGTGCGGGCTGCACTCCACGAAGGTGTCGAAGCCGGCGGCCAGCAGTGCCCGGGTGGCCGGCTCGAACTGGATGGGCCTGCGAAGGTTGCGGTACCAGTACTCACCGGTCAGCTCGGCCGTGTCGATCCAGTCGCCGGTCACGGTGGACATGAACGCCGTCGACGTGGCGGCCGGCCGGACCGGGGCCAGCAACTGCTCCACACGCTCCCGGATCGGCTCGACGTGGGCGGAGTGGGACGGGTAGTCGATGGGCACCCGCCGCGACCAGATGCCCTCCTCCGACAGCGCGGACTCCAGCCGGGCGAGCGCGGGGAGATCGCCCGCGACCACGGTGGAGGTGGGGCCGTTGAGCGCGGCCACGCTCACCCGCTCGAAGCCCTCCAGGCGGGACCGGACCTCCTCCAGGGGCAGGTTGACCGAGAGCATGCCGCCGCGGCCGGACAGGCCCTCGGCGATGGCCTTGCTGCGCAGCGCGACCGCGCGGGCGGCGTCCTCCAGGGACATCGCGCCCGCGACGACCGCCGCGGCCATTTCGCCCTGCGAGTGGCCGATCACCGCGTCCGGCACCACCCCGACGGACTTCCACAGCGCCGCCAGCGAGACCATCACCGCGAACAGAACCGGCTGCAGGACCTCGGTCCGCTCGAACTCCCCGGAACGCACCACGTCGGTGAGCGCGAAGTCCACATGAGGGGTCAGGGCGCGTTCGCAGTCGGCCATCGCCTGGGCGAAGACCGGCGAGGTCTTCAGCAGGTCCACCGCCATCCCCGCCCACTGCGGGCCCTGTCCCGGGAAGACGAACACGACCTTGCGGGGGCCTGCAGTGGCGCGCGTGGTCGTCGAGGCGGGCTCGTCGCGGGCCAGTGCGTCCAGCCCCGTACGGAGCTCCTGGGCCGACCGGCCGAGAAGCACGGCGCGGTGCTCGAACGCGGACCTGGCGAGGGCGAGCGAGGCACCTACCGTGGCGAGGTCGGCGTCATCGGTCAGCGCGGTCGACAGCCGGCCGGACTGCGCCCTCAGTGCCTCGGGGGTGCGTCCGGACACCACCAGCGGCACGCTGGTCAGGGTCAGCGGCGCCGTGGCCGGCGTAGGCGCCGCCGGTTCGGCCACGGGTGCCTGTTCGATGATGGCGTGGGCGTTGGTGCCGCTGATACCGAACGAGGACACCGCGGCGCGGCGCGGGCCCTGGGTGTCCGGCCAGGGCGCGGGGTCGGTGAGCAGCCGGACCGCGCCACTGTCCCAGTCCACCAGCGGTGAGGGCCGGTCGATGTGCAGGGTTCTCGGGAGTTGCTCGTGCTGGAGGGCCATCACCATCTTGATGACGCCACCGACCCCGGCCGCGGCCTGGGTGTGGCCGATGTTGGACTTCAACGAGCCGAGCAGCAGGGGATGTTGGCGGTCCTGTCCATAGGTGGCCAGCACGGCCTGGGCCTCGATGGGGTCGCCCAGCCTGGTGCCGGTGCCGTGTGCCTCGAGGGCGTGCACATCGGCCGGGGACAGGCCGGCGCCCGCCAGCGCGGCGCGGATCACACGCTCCTGCGACGGACCGTTGGGAGCGGTGAGCCCGCTGCTCGCGCCGTCCTGGTTGACCGCCGTCGACCGGATCAGGGCCAGTACCCGGTGGCCGTGGCGACGCGCGTCCGACAGCCGCTCCAGTACGAGTACCCCGACCCCCTCGGACCAGCCCGTGCCGTCGGCCGCCGCGGCGAAGGACTTGCACCGGCCGTCCGGGGACAGCGCCCGCTGCCGGGAGAACTCCACGAAGGTGCCGGGTGTGGCCATGACGGTGACACCTGCGGCCAGCGCCAGCGAACACTCACCGCTGCGCAATGACTGCGCGGCCAGGTGCATCGCCACCATCGACGAGGAGCAGGCCGTGTCCACGGTGACCGCCGGCCCCTCGAACCCGAGGGTGTAGGCGACGCGGCCGGACAGCACGCTGGCGGTGGTGCCGGTCAGCCGGTGCCCGTCGACCGCGCCCGCGGTGTGTTCCAGCGGCGGCCCGTAGTCGTGGTACATCACTCCGGCGAAGACTCCGGTGCGGCTGCCGCGCAGGGTGCCCGGTACGAGTCCGGCGCGTTCCAGGGCCTCCCAGGACGCCTCCAGCAGCAGCCGCTGCTGCGGATCCATGGCCAGTGCCTCGCGCGGGCCGATGCCGAAGAACTCGGCGTCGAACCCGCCCGCGTCGTGCAGGAACCCGCCCTGGCCGCAGTAGGACGTTCCGGGGTGCGCCGGGTCCGGGTCGAAGAGCTCGGTCAACCGCCAGCCCCGGTCGACCGGGAACCCGGTGACGGCGTCGCCGCCTCGCTCGACCAGCTCCCACAGGTCCTCGGGCGAGCGGACGCCACCGGGGTAGCGGCAGCTCATTCCCACGATCGCCAAGGGCTCGCGCGCGGCGGCGGTGAGGTCGTGGTTCTTCCTGCGCAACCGCTGGACCTCACGGATGCTGTCGCGCAGCGCCTCGGTGACCGCGGCGGCGGTTGTTTCGCTCATCGGTGTCGTCTCCGGCTCGCTCAGGATTCCAGGCTGCGACGGGCCAGCCTGACCAGGTCGTCCGCGTCCAGCTCGTCGAGGCCGTCCAACTCGTCGAGGCCGTACGGTTCACCGAGGCCATACGGTTCGCCGACGCTGTCCGGCCCCTCGGGGCCGCCCGGGTGGTCGATGTCGGCCGGGGGCGTGGCCTGGGCGGGCGGTTCGGCCACCAGCGTGAGAAGGGCGTCCAGCAGACCGGCGGCGCGCAGACGTGCCACGGGCAGCGTGGCCAGCGCCTTGCGCAACGCCGCCTCGTCCACCGGTGGCGGTTCGGCGGGCGCCATCTTCCGGGCGATCAGGGCGGCCAGCCGGTTCGGGGTCGGGTGGTCGAAGACGACCGTGGGGGACAGCACGAGTCCGGTCACCCGGTTGAGCCGGTTGCGCAGGTCGACCGCGATCAAGGAGTCCACACCCAGTTCCCGGAAGCCGCGGTCGAGGTCGATCGCCTCGTCGGGGCCCTGCCCGAGGCAGCCGGCCAGCTCCCGGCGCACCAGGTCGAGGGGGGAGGCGTCCCGCTCGGGCCGTGTCCTCGACGCCACCGGAACCAGACCGCGCAGCAGTGGCCCCGGGTCCTCGGCCCCGGACCGCGGCTGTCCGGCTTTCCGGCCCACCGCCACCAGGAGGGGGGTGTCCAGTCGCAGCGCGGCGTCGAACAGCGCCAGGCCGTCCTCGGTGGACAGGGTGGGCATGCCGATGTCCGCCAGCCGGTCGAGGTCGGTACGGGACAACTCGGCGGCCATGCCCGTCTGCTCCCACGGGGCCCACGCGAGCGAAGTGGCGGGCAGCCCCTGCGCCGCGCGATGCTGGGCCAGGGCGTCCAAGAACGTGTTCCCGGCGGCGTAGTTCGCCTGTCCTGCGGCGCCGAGGATGCCGGACGCCGAGGAGAACAGCACGAACCCGTCCAGGGCGAGGTCCCGGGTCAACTCGTGGAGGTGCCACGCCCCGTCCACCTTGGGACGCAGTACCGATGCCAGCCGCTCGGTGGTCAGCCCGGAGATCACGGTGTCGTCCAGGACGCCTGCCGCGTGCACCACCGCGGTCAGCGGATGCTCGGCCGGGATCGAGGCCAGCAGCCCGGCCACCGCGTCACGGTCGGCGACGTCGCAGGACCGCCAACTGACACCGGGGCCGAACTCCGCCACGTCCACCGGCCGCCTGCCGGCCAGCACCAGGTGGCGCATGCCGTGCTCGGTGAGCAGCCGATGGGCGATGAGCCGGCCGAGCCCTCCGGACGCGCCGGTGATCAGCACGGTGCCGTCGGGGTTCCAGCCGCGGAGGGTGGCGGGCCTGCGCCCGCGCGTCAGCCGGGGGGCGAGGAATGTGTCCGCGCGCACCGCCAACTGCGGCTCGTCCAGGGGCAGTACGTCCAGGAGGTGCCGCGCCGCTTCGACGTCGGCGTCCAGGTCGAGCAGGACGAACCGGCCGGGATGCTCACGCTGCGCGGAACGCACCAGACCCCACACCGGGGACTGGGCAAGACCCGGGACCTCCTCGCCTTCCCGGGTGCCCACCGCCGACCGCGTCACCAGCACCAGCCGAGCCGAGGCGAACCGCTCGTCTTTGATCCACGAGCGCACCAGCTCCAGCACCCGACCGGCCGTCGCATGGGCGGCGCCGGGCAGAGTCCGGTCCGTCTCCGCGGACACCGGCACCACCACGAGGTCCGGACGCTCCGCCGCGCACCGGGAGAGATCTCCGTCGTCCGCTACGGCGACACGGGATGTCGTGGACGCCGGGGTGACCGGAACCCACTTGACCTTCAGGAACGGATCGTCGTGCACCACAGGACCGGCCGTGCGGACACTCAGCGCCTCGATGTCGGCGACCGGCCCTCCGGCGGTGTCGGTGATGCGCAACGACACCGTGTCCTCGCCGGTACGCCTGGTGTGCACCCGGGCGGCGGCGACACCGGTGGCGTGGACGGCCATCTTCTGCCAGGAGAACGGCAGTTTCGCACCGTCGAAGAGCCCGAGCGCGCCGGCGCCGTGCAGACACGCGTCGAGCAGCGCCGGATGCAGGGCGAACTCACCGGCCCGCCCGGCGAGGTCCAGGTCCAGTTCGACCTCGGTGATCACCTCGTCGCCGGCCCGCCAGGCGCGTCGTACGTTCTGGAAGCGCGGACCGTACTCCAGCCCGCACTGGGCCAGACCGCCGTAGAGGTCCTGCGTGGACAACTCGACGGCGGACACCGGCGGCCAGTGGCCGAGGACCCGCTGGGGGGTGGCCGATGCGGGGACGAGGGCGGCGGTCGCATGCCGTGTCCACTCGGCATCGCCGTCCACCGGCCGGGAGTACACACTCAGCGCACGGCGCCCGTCGGTGTCCTTCTCCCTTACGCCCACCCGGAGTTCGACGGTCTCGTGGGACCGCAGCGCGAGCGGCGCCGTCATCACCAGCTCCTCGACGGTGGGACAGCCCGTCGCGCCACCGGCGTGCACGGCCATCTCGAGGAAGGCCGTGGCCGGGACGAGCACGGTCCCGCCCACGACGTGGTCGGCCAGCCACGGCTGGGTGCGCGTGGACAGCACACCGGTGAACTCCACACCATCGCCGTCGGGCTGTGCGATCCGCGCGCCGAGCAGCGGATGCCCGGCCGGGCGCAGCCCGACCGCGCCCGGCGAGGAGCCGGCTCCGGGGGGCTGGTCCAGCCAGTAGCGCCTGCGCTGGAACGGATAGGTGGGCAGCTGCGTGCGTCGTGCCGGGGTGCCGTCGTAGACGGCCGCCCAGTCCAGGCCGACACCGTGTGCGTAGAGCCTTGATACGGCCTCGGTGAGCGTGGCCGCCTCTGAGCGGTCACGGCGCAGCGCGGGCACGAACCGCGCGTCTCCGTCGACGCATTCGGGCCCGAGCGTGGTCAGCACGGCATCCGGCCCGAGCTCCAGGAAGTCCGTGACGCCGTGGTCGTACAGCCACCGCACGCCGTCGCCGAAGCGCACGGCGGCGCGCACGTGCCGCACCCAGTAGTCCGGGGAGCACAGCTCCTCGTCGCTCGCGACCGTACCCGTCACGTTGGACACGATGGGGATCGCCGGTGGGTGGAAGGTCAGCCTTTCCGCGACCGCGTGGAAGTCGGCCAGCATGGGCTCCATGTGTGCGGTGTGGAAGGCGTGGCCGACCCGCAGCCTGCGCGTGCGGCGCCCCTGCTGCTCCCAGTAGCCCATCTGCCCGGTGACGGCCCGCTCGTCTCCGGCGATCACCACGGCCCGCGGCCCGTTGACGGCGGCGATCTCCGCGTACCCGTCCGCCCCTGGCAGACGGGCCAGCACCTCCTGCTCGGAAGCGGTGATCGCGGCCATGCGGCCTTCGCCGGGAAGCGCCTGCATCAGCTTGCCTCGCGCGGCCACCAGCGTCACGGCGTCGGCCAGGTCGAGCACACCGGCCACGTGCGCGGCGGCGAGCTCGCCGATGGAGTGCCCCACCAGGTAGTCGGGGCGCAGTCCCCAGCTCTCGACCAGCCGGAACAGGGAGACCTCGACCGCGAACAGTGCCGCCTGGGTGTAGACGGTCCGGTCGAGCAGGTCCGATCCGTCGAACACCACGGCCTTCAGCCCGGCATCGAGGTGCTCGTCGAATCCGGTGCACACGCGCTCGAAGGTGTGGGCGAACACCGGGTACCGCGCGTGGAGTTCCGCCGCCATCCGGCCGCGCTGGCTTCCCTGACCGGTGAAGAGGAAGGCGAGTGCACCGGCCGACGCCGTGCACACGTCGTCGGCCTCGAGGGAGCCCAGCCCCGCGAGCAGCGCGTCGCGGTCCCCGCCGACGACGACCGCGCGGTGCTCCCGGTGCTGCCGGGTGGTGGCCAGCGAGAAGGCGACGTCGTCCGGGTCGGCCCCGGCCAGCGCCACGGCCAGTCGCCGTGCCTGGTCGACCACCGCCTGCCCGGTGTGCCCGGACAGCAGCAGCGGCATGGTGCTGCCGCTGTCGGGCGTCCGGTCAGGGCCGGGCGCGGGGACGCCCTCGATGACGAGGTGCGCGTTGGTCCCGGAGATGCCGAACGAGGAGACGGCCGCGCGGGGCGGACGGCCGCGCGACGGCCACGGTGTGGCCTCGGTCAGCAGCCGCACCGATCCCGCCGACCAGTCCACGTGTGCGGTCGGGTCGGTGATGTGCAGGGTCTTCGGCGCGATGCCGTGCCGCATGGCCTGCACCATCTTGATGACCCCGGCGATCCCGGCGGCGGCCTGCGTATGGCCGATGTTCGACTTGAGCGAGCCGAGCAGCAGGGGGTGTTCCCGGTCCTGGCCGTAGGTGGCGAGAAGGGCGTGCGCCTCGATCGGATCGCCCAGCACGGTACCCGTGCCGTGTGCCTCGACCACGTCGACATCGTCCGGCACCAGCCGGGCCTGGGCCATGGCCTGCCGGATGACCTGCTCCTGCGCCGGTCCACTGGGCGCGGTGAGCCCGTTGGAGGCCCCGTCCTGGTTGACGGCGGTGCCGCGGATCACCGCGAGAACGTCGTGTCCGTTGCGCCGGGCGTCGGAGAGGCGCTCCAGTACGAGAACGCCCAGCCCTTCGGCCCAGCCGGTGCCGTCGGCCTGAGCGGAGAACGCCTTGCAGCGCCCGTCCGGTGCGAGACCGCCCTGACGGCTGAACTCCACGAACATGCCCGGGGTCGACATCACGGTCACCCCACCGGCCAGGGCGAGCGAACACTCCCCCTGCTGCAGCGACCGTACGGCGAGATGCACGGCCACCAGCGAGGACGAGCACGCGGTGTCCACGGTGACGGCGGGCCCTCGCAGGCCGAGCGTGTAGGCCACCCGGCCGGACAGCACGCTCGCGCTGGTGCCGGTGAGCAGGAACCCTTCGGCGCCATGCGCGGTTTCGTGCAGGCGCGGCCCGTAGTCCTGGGCACTCGCGCCGACGAACACCCCGGTCCGGGTGGCGCGCAGGCTCTCGGGAACGATTCCCGCCCGTTCGAGCGCCTCCCATGTGCCCTCCAGCAGGAGGCGCTGCTGGGGGTCCATCGCCGTGGCCTCGCGCGGGGAGATGCCGAAGAAGGCCGCGTCGAACGTGTCGATGCCGTCGAGGAATCCGCCCGCCCGGGTGGCGGTGCTGCCATCAGGGAGTTCCCAGCCCCTGTCGGTGGGGAATCCGCTGATGGCGTCACGCTCCTCCGCCACCAGGTGCCACAGGTCCTCGGGCGAGGTCACCGCGCCCGGGAGCCGGCAGCTCATGGCGACGACGGCGATGGGATCGTCCGTCGCGACGGCGGCGACCGCCGTCTGGGCGGCCCGGGGACGCTCACCGTCCAGCAGGGCGGCAAGGTGTTCGGCCAGCGCCGCGGGGGTCGGATGGTCGTACAGCACGGCGGAGGAGAGCGGTACGCCGGTCGCCGCGACGAGCCGGTTGCGCAGTTCGACGGAGGTCAGCGAGTCGAAGCCGAGGGCGCGGAACGACTCGGTCACGGCCAGCGACTCCGGGTCGTCCCGATCGAGCAGCACGGCCCCGTGCTCGCGCACCAGGCGCAACGCGGCGGCACGCCGCTGTTCCTCGGTGCGCCGCGACGCCCGCGGTGTCCTCGCCTCGGGCCCATGGGTCGGCTCGTCGAGCCAGTACCTGCTGCGCTGGAACGCGTACGTGGGCAGGTCCACCGGCTGTCCGTCCGGGAAGACGGGCCGCCAGTCCACCTCCACTCCCCGCACCTGGGCCTCGGCGACCGACCGCAGGAAGCGCCCGATGCCGCCGTCGTCACGGCGCAGCGAACCCACCACGACGGCCTGGGGCCCGGTGGTCTCCTGAACCGGCATGACCAGGGCCGGGTGCGGGCTGCACTCGATGAACCCGGTGAACCCGTCGGCTTCCAGCGCACGCACGCCGGTTTCGAACCGCACGGTCTCCCGCAGGTTGCGACACCAGTAGCCGGCATCGAGTCCGGTGCCGTCGAGCCAGTCCCCGGTGACGGTGGAGAACAGCGGGACCGCGGAGCTGGTGGGGCGAACGGGGGCCAGCTCATCGAGCAGCGCCGGCCGGATGTCGTCCACGTGCGGGGAGTGCGAGGCGTAGTCGATCGGTACCGTGCGCACCCACACGCCCCGGGCCGAGAGGGACTCCAGGAGTTCCCGCACCGGCTCGGTGTCGCCGGACACCACGACCGAACGCGGGCCATTGACCGCGCCGATCGTGACACCCCGCGGCAGCAACGGCTCGACCTCGGCCACGGGCAGAGCGACCATGCCCATGCGGCCCCGGTCCTTGATCGCCTCGACAGCCCTGCTGCGCGCCACCACGACCCGTGCGGCGTCCTCGATGCTGAGCGCTCCGGCCACGCAGGCGGCGGCGATCTCGCCCTGCGAATGCCCGATCACCGCGTCCGGCAGCACTCCGTGGGATCGCCACAGTTCGGCCAGCGACACCATGACCGCGAAGGTGGCCGGTTGTACGACATCGTCGCCGGTCATCGGTTCGCGCAGCACATCGAACAGATCCCAGTCGACGAACCGGGACAGTGCCCGCGCGCACTCACGCATCCGTGCCGCGAACACCGCCGACTCCTCCAGCAGTGCCAGCCCCATGCCGGACCACTGGGAGCCCTGACCGGGAAACACGAAGACGGTGCGCCCCGGTGCTCCCGCCGTACCGAGCACGGGTCCCGGCAGCTGTTCTTTGAGCGCCGCCAGCTCCTCCCGGCCGAAGACCACGGCGCGGTGTTCGAGCAGCGTGCGCGTGGTGGCCAACGAGTATCCGACGTCGGCAGCAGGCAGATCGTGGTGGTCGAGGTGGTCGAGGAGGCGTTCCGCCTGGCCGCGCAGCGCCTGTCGGGTACGGGCGGACAGGACCCACGGCGTCACCGCCGGGGATTCGCCGGGCGGCGTCGGTTCGACGGAGGGCGGCTCGACGAGCACGACGTGGCAGTTGGTGCCGCCGATGCCGAAGGAGCTGACCCCCGCCACCAGCGGCCGTCCCTCTTCCGGCCACGCGGTGGTCTCGGTCTGTACCCGCAGGTTCAGCTCGGTTAGCGGGATCGCCGGATTGGGCCGGGCGAAGTTCAGGCTCGCGGGCAGCCGACGGTGGGTGAGGGAGAGGACCACTTTGAGCAGCCCGGTGATTCCGGCCGCGCCTTCGAGGTGACCGATGTTGGTCTTCACCGAGCCGACGCGCAGGGGCGTGCCCTCCGGCCGTTCGGAGCCGAGTGCCGCTCCCAACGCTGCTGCCTCGACCGGGTCGCCGGCCCTGGTCCCGGTACCGTGCAGCTCGACGTACTGCACGGTACCGGGTTCGACGCCCGCGGCCCGGTAGGCGGCGCGCAGCACGTCGGTCTGCAGGGAGGGGTCCGGTGTGGTCAGTTCCGCCTGACCGGCACCGTCGTTGTTGACCGCGCTGCCGAGGATCACGGCGTGTACGCGGTCGCCGTCCGCCAGCGCGTCGTCGAGCGGCCTGAGCACGATCATCACGCCGCCCTCGCCGCGCACGTAGCCGTTCGCCCGTTCGTCGAAGGTGTAGCAGCGACCGTCCGGGGAGAGGACACCGAGCGCGTCGACGGCCCTGGCGGAGACGGGGGCGAGATTGAGGTTGACGCCGCCCACGAAGGCGTGGTCGACCTCGCCACGGCGGATGCTGTCACAGGCCAGGTGCACCGCCACGAGGGAGGAGGACTGTCCCGAGTCGACGGTGACGCTCGGGCCGCCCAGCCTCAGCAGGTGCGACACCCGGTTGGCGATCATCGAGCGGTGGGTGCCCGTCAGGGTGTAGCGGTCCTCCGCCGCGCCACGGGCACGGGTGAGGGCCGCGTAGTCGTCGGACGACACTCCCAGGTACACACCCGACCGGCTGCCACGAAGGGGGTCCGCCACGAACCGTGCGGACTCCATCGCCTCCCAGGCCAGTTCGAGCGCAAGCCGCTGCTGTGGGTCCATCGCGGCCGCCTCCGCCGCGGTGACTCCGGCGAACTCGGCGTCGAAATGGCCAACTTCGGAGAGGAAGCCGCCTTGCTCGACGGCCTGTTCCGCGCTCCAGCGCCCGTGCGCGGTCTCGCCGACCGCATGGCGCCCGGCGCAGAGCGACCGCCAGAATTCCTCCGGGCTCCGGCCACCGGGCAGACGGCAGGCAATACCCGTGATCGCGATCGGCGCCGAGGCGTGAGCACTCGTGGAAGGCGCGACGGACACAGCCAACCTTTCCTCCCCACGGGACGGGACAAGCGGCGAGAGGAATGTGCCCGGAAGATCCTTCCCATGCGAGCGGAATGCCGCTGGGCAAAACCGGGCCCATCGCCGAGTCATTGGGCGGCGACAGGTTGTCGCTGCCTTCGACTCAGACGCTAATCAGCTCGTGGAGAGCCCGGAAGGCAACTGGTATCGATCAAGACCATCCGCGCCATGGATACCGGGCCTATTACGCAAACGACCCAGCGCGCGGTCAGCCCGCCGACCGCGCGAACCGTGGGATCACAGGTGTGACGCCATCTCCTGGATACACTCCCGCAGCCAGCGGTGCGCCGGATCCGCGGTGTTCCTGGGATCCCAGTACATCGCTTCCGTCAACTCCCCCGCCGGCTCCAGAGGTACCGCCCGCAGGCTCATCGGATTCCCCAGCCGCTCGAAGAGCCGCCGGGGAATCACCGCGACCATCCGGGTGCCGGACACCATGGAGGCAGCGCCGGCAAAAGTGTCGCTCACCGCCACTGTCCGGTCGGACACGCCGCAGTCGCCGAAGGTGAGGCCCGACAACGGCATGGACTGTGAGCCGATCCTGACATGAGGCAGGGCGCCCAGTTCCTCCAGGCTCAGGATCCGGCCCACATCGGGATGGCCACGGTCGACGACGGCGACCAGCTCGTCCGGAGGCAGATCACTACGGGAGAACGACGTCAGCTCGTCGCTCAGCACATTCGGCGGCCAGATAAGCAGATCGGTCTCCCCGCGGCGCAACCGGTCGAACATGCCGGAGTGCACGCCGGTGACGCTGATCCGCACACCGGGGACCACCTCGCTGAGCTCGCTGAGCTCGCTGAGCAATGGACGCAGCATCACTGCGGTCACGTAGTCATCGGCGACCAGGTTGAAGGTTCGGGCGCTGGTGACCGGATCGAACTGATCCGTACGGTCCAGGACCTCGTACATCCCGCCCAGGAGCTCCTTGACCGGGTCGACCAGTGACTCCGCGAGCGGGCTGAGGACCATCGCGCGCCCGGCCCTGACCAGCAGCGGATCATTGAAGTGCCGCCGCAGCTTCGCCAGTGCCGTGCTCATCGCGGGCTGGCTGACGGAGACCCGCTCAGCGGCCCTGGTGACACTGCGCTCGGAAAGGAGCGCGTTCAGCGGGACCAGAAGGTTCAGATCGACCTTGGTGGGACGAGCCGCCGCAACGGGCGGCTGCCCCCCATCGGTAACGGGCGGCTGTCCCCCATCGGTCGAGGACGCCGACCCGCTCTTCCGCTGCCCTGGGGTCATACGCCCGAAGAAGTCGCCGATCTTCCGCACACCGTGCGGATCGGTACCCCCGGCGAGGCTTCCGTCCAGCTCCCTGGCCATGGACGCCGCACGCTCGCGCATCGTCTTCTCGTACGCGGCGATCGCCCCGGTAAGGTCCTCACCGGCCCCGATGACGGCTCGCGCGAGGTCGGCGGCGTCCCGCATGGCGAGATTGGCGCCCCAGCAGGATGACAGCATGCCGTGGGCGGCATCGCCCAGCAGGGTGACTCCCGGTGTGGTCGCCCAGTTGGTGCCGATGGGGAGGCTGTAGACGGGGCGGGGCACGATCGTGTCATCGCAGTGGCGGACGAGGTCCGTCAGTTGCGGGGCCCAGTCGGTGAAGTGCTCCAGGATCGTGGCGCGCGCCTGCTCGGGCCGGTCGTAGGGGATGCCGTTGGTGGTGAGCCAGTTCTCGGGAACGCGGAAGGCGATGGAGATGCGCAGGCGGCCATCGCCGCCGCGCCGCGCTATCAGACCCTTGTCGTCCTGCAGCGCGAACATGCTGCCGCGGCCCACGAGCGTGGCCAAGGCCGGCTGGGTGCGGTGGGCCTCGGGGACACCGAGCTCGATGAAGCTGATCCCGGAGTATACGGGCGTGACTTCGGTGAGCATCGGACGGACGCGGGACCAGGTGCCGTCCGCGCCGATGAGCAGGTCGCAGGTCTCCACCGCGCCGCCTTCGAAGTGGAGTTCATGGCCGCCGCTCTCCAGGGCGATGGCGTGGTCGAGGCCGTGGCTCCAGCGAACGCTGTCGGGGGCGAGGGGGTCGAGGAGGATCTCGCGCAGGGCGGACCGGTCCATCTCCGGCCAGCCCATGTCGTCTTCGGGGGTGACGTCCTGGGGTTGGACCGTGGCGTCCTTGCCGAGGATCTTCATATCCAGGCCCGTGGGGCGGGCTCGGGCCCAGAACTCGTTTTCCAGTCCTGCCTCGCGCAGGGCGTGCTGACCGCACTCGGGGTGCAGCTCGAGGGAGCCGCCCTGGCAGGCGGCGGCATCGGCCGCCTCGCGCTCGTATACGACCGTGTCGATGCCGTTGGCCTGAAGGACGCAGGCGAGGGTGAGGCCGCCGGGGCCGGCGCCGATGATCGCGATGCGGGGGGTGGTGTTCATGGTCAAGGAGTCCTTTTCGGCGGCGGCGGTGGACGTCGTCCCGCGTGACATCATCGCGTCCGCGACGCGCCGTCCTCCCACCAGTTGAGGGAAGTGGCGGCATTACCGCCCAGGAACCAGCCACAGTCGGCCGAAGGGCCCACGACCCCGGGCCGAAGAAATCGGAACGAAACGGCCCGGACGTCACCCAAGGCAAGCGGTCACAAGGTCCTTGCGAGGATGCGCGCATCGCGCCGGGGGTCCAGCGACTCCACCCAGCGTGAAGGCGCCAGGCGCACCGTCGTGGGCGCGAATCCGTACCGGAGGAACAGGCCGCCACCGCCGGTCGTCGCCGTGAACAGGGCACCGAGCGACTGAGCGCGCGCCCTGGCCAGCACGGCGCGCAGCAGCCGGGCCCCCACACCGCTTCCCTGACTCGGCCCGGACACGCAGAAGTTGTACACCACGCCCGCGGGCCCACGGCCCTTCCCCGGGTCGGCGGGGTGCGGGCGCAGGCCCACGCAGCCCTCGACGGTGCCATCCAGGGCCTCCGCCACGAGGAAGTCGGCCGCACGGGTCGCGTAGAGCGTGACGGGCCGCTCCCGCAGCGCCCCCGAACCCACGAAGGGCCGGGACAGCTCGGCGAGTGCCGCGGCGTCCTCCGGACGGGCGCCGCGCACGCGGGACGTCGGCGCGAGGCGGGCGTGCGGCAGCGGGGCAGGACATGGCGTAGCCGTGATCAAGGCTTTCCTTCCTCGGTTCCACGGTCGGAGGACCCGGTCGGTGAGCACCTCGGCGTGCTTCATCTCATCCGGTGCGGATCCCGGTCTCCCGGCCGTCGACGTACGTGGCCACCACCTCGATGTCCCCGATGCGCGAGGTGTCGACCCGGCGGGGGTCGTCCCCGAGCACGACGAGGTCGGCGAGCTTGCCCGGGGTGAGGCTTCCCAGGCTGTCCTCCCAGTGGCAGGCGACGGCACCCGCGACCGTGTAGGCCCGCAGTGCCTCGTCGAGGGTGATGCCCTCGTCCGGGCCGATCACCTGGCCGGACTCGGAGGTGCGCTCGACCATGAACTGGATGGCCCGCAGCGGAGATCCGTCCGTGACGGGGCGGTCGGAGCTGCCGACGAGGGGGATGCCGTGGTCCAGGAAGGCCCTGCCGCGGTAGAGCCACGGGGCTCGTTCCTCGCCCATGATCGCCGCATAGTCGTCGCCGAAGTAGCGCAGGAAGTTGGGCTGGACGACGGCGCTGATGCCGAGCCGCGCGAAGCGCGGAAGCTGGTCGGGGCGGATCAGTCCGGCGTGCTCGATGCGGTGCCGGGCGTCGGGGCGCGGCCGGAGGCGCTGGGCCCGCTCCAGGGCGTCCAGGGCGACGTCGGCGGCGCGGTCGCCGATCGCGTGAACGGCGAGCTGCCACCCGGCCAGGTGGCCGTCCACGATCGTGTCCGCGAGCACCTGCGGGTCGTCCTGCAGCTCACCCGTGTGATCCAGCCCTTCGTACGGGCTGCTGAGCGCGGCGGTCCGGGCCATCATGCCGCCGTCGGTGTAGATCTTCAGCGCGCCCACGGAGAGCCGGTCGTCGCCGAATCCGGTGCGCAGGCCGAGGTCGAGCGCCCGGGGAATGCCGTCGGCTTCATGTGCGCCGGCCGGGCGCAGCCGGTCGGCGGAGACCATGAGCTGTACGCGCAGCGGCAACAGGCCCGATTCGCGGGCGAGTTGGTAGGCGCCCAGCTCGACCGGGCTGTGGCCGAAGAGTGCGCCGCCGATGCCTGCCTCGGCGCAGGCGGTG
Organism: Streptomyces hygroscopicus; assembly: GCA_002021875.1. Taxonomy (NCBI): domain Bacteria; kingdom Bacillati; phylum Actinomycetota; class Actinomycetes; order Kitasatosporales; family Streptomycetaceae; genus Streptomyces; species Streptomyces hygroscopicus. The sequence goes on along the minus strand of CP018627.1, from coordinate 11,049,955 downwards.
ACGCCCTCGGCCAGGCAGGTGCGGGCGGCGCGGGCGATCGCCTCGGCCAGCTCCGCTTGAGAGTGCGGGAGGCGCAGAGCGCGGGCGGCGCCCATGGCGCCCTCGGCGAGGAAGCCGTTGTCGTGCGGGGTGTCGGCGGGAAGCAGGTCGAGGACGGCGGAGTTGACCATGCAGCCGTGCCCGGAGTCGTGCATCATGAACACCTTGCGCCCGTGGCTGACCCTGTCCAGTTCGGCGGCGGTCAGATGGCGTCCCAGGGCCCGCTGGTCGTAGCCGGCGATGCTCACCCAGGCGCCGGGCGAGCTCTTCCGGGTGATGGCCTCCTCCACGACGGCGAGCACCTCGTCGATCCGCGTGCACCCCGCGATGCTCGGGGTCTTCTGCTTGAAACCGGTCCAGGCCAGGTGCACATGGGGGTCGATGAACCCGGGCAGCACGGTGGCTCCCTGCAGGTCGATCACCTCGCGGGCGGGCAGGGAGGTCACGGCGTCGTCCAGGCCCACGATCCGGCCCCGCCACAGGCCCAGGTCGTGGGCGACGGGGCGGTCCGGGTCCATGGTGAGAAAGCGGGCGTTCGTCAGTCTGGTGCAGAGCATCTGCCGGAGTTCTCCTGGGTGCCGGGGGGCGGTTCACAGGTCAAACTTAGGTTAGCCTCGCCTAATTGACAGGAGCTTAGCTTTGTCCCTTCCCTCTCACAAGGAGACGTTCATGCGCCTGAGTGCGACCGATGGGGAGAACGCCTTCGTCGCGTTCGGACTGCCCGGCATACCCGGCACCGACGAGTTCTGGGCGGCGGCGGTGACACCCGCGTCGGTGCCCGCCGACGGCGGCGGATGGACGACCTTGTTCCTGTGGCGCGGCTCTCCCGCGAGCATCGGCTTCGAGAGCTGGTCGGAGCCGGTCCCCCTGCGCCGGTGGGGCGATACGGACTGCTGGTACGCCGAGGTGCGCATGCCCGCACGGCTGCGGGTGACCTACCAGTTCCTCGTTGGTGACGCGGCGCACGCCGACCCGTTCAACCCGGTCGGCGCGGGCGGTGACCGGTCCATCGCCGCGACCCCGGACGCCCCGGCCCAGCCGCACTGGCCCGTCATCGGCGCCGACGCCGTACTGCCCCTCCCGCACAACCGGATCCGCTGGCACAGCGCACGGCTCGGCGGGCGCCGCACCGTGCGCGTCCACCCGGTGGGTGGCGGCGGACCCGTGGTCCTGCTGCTCGACGGCGACGACTGGCTGTATCTGCACCCGGCCATGACCGCGTTCGACTCGGCCGTCGCAGGTGGTGAGATGCCGCCCGTCACGCTCGTCTTCCTGCCGAGCAAGGACAGGGAGGCCGAGTTCGGATGCGGCCCCGCGCTGTGGGAGGCGATCCGGGACGAACTGCTGCCGCTGGTGGCGGAATCCGGCGCACCCGCCGACCCGGACCGGCTGGTGGTCGCCGGGCAGAGCCTGGGCGGGCTGAGCGCGCTGTACGCGGCGCTGGAGTTCCCGGACCTGGTGTCCCGCGTCGCCTGTCAGTCGGGGTCGTTCTGGTGGACACCCGACGCCCTGGACCTGCCGGATCCCATGGGCGGCCCGGTCGGCGGCACCATGGCCGCGCGCCTGCGCGAGCGCCCCGACCTGTCCGGTCTGCGGGTCGCGTTCGACCTGGGGGAGCACGAGAGGCGGATGCTCCCCCACTGCGAGCTGGCCGAGACCCTGGTCCGGCAATCCGGCGCGACCGTACGGGTCTCGCGGTCGGCGGCGGGCCACGACCGGGCGGGCTGGCGGCACGCCCTGCTCAGGGATGTCGCCTGGGCGCTCGGTTAGCGGGCCGGGTCACCGGGCCACCGCCCGGCAGTAGTCCTGGTCGGTGGCGAGGAGGTTGCGATGGGTGTCCTCGGCGGTGATGACGCCGTCGTCCAGGACGAGGACCCGGTCGGCGGCATTCAGCAGCGCCGGGCTGCTGGTGATCACGATGGTGGTGCGGTCCCGACGCAGCTTCGCGATGTTGCGCGCGATGAGCTGCTCGGTGACCGCGTCGACGGCTGTGGTCGGGTCGTGCAGGACGAGGACGTCGGTATCGGCGGCGAGGGCGCGGGCCAGGGACAGCCGCTGGCGCTGTCCCCCGGAGAGGTTCGCGCCGCGGTCGCGGACGCCGTAGTCGAGCCCTTCGCGGTGGAGGGCGACGACGTCGGTCAGCATGGACGCCTCGACGGCCTCGGGGACCATCCGGCTGGTGCCCGAGGGATCGATGTTCGTGCCCAGGGTGCCCGCGAAGATCTCCCCGTCGTACGGGTTCACCAGCAGGTGTTCACGGACCGCCTCGATCGACAGGTCCGCGAGCTCCCGCCCGCCGACCCGCACCGCTCCCTCGTACGCGCCGGGCGGGACCTGCACGGCCAGGATCGACGCGAGGTCGGCCGCCGCGCGCGGCTGGTAGGGCGCGATCGCCACGAACTCGCCGGCGGCCACCGTGAACTTCAGCTCGCGCAGCGAGCCGTACCGGACGCAGTCGAGGTCGAGGTCTCCGCCCGCGGCCGGGCGCTCCCGCCCGTCGGCCGCCACCGGCGGCGCGGCCAGCACCAGCGCCATCCGCTCGGCGGACGCGCGCGCCATCATCACGTACTTCGGCATCTCCGAGAACAGTTTGAGCGGTTCCATGATGAACTGCGCCAGCCCCACGGCCATGACGAGTTCCCCGATGGTGATCCGGCCGCTGAAGGCCAGTGAGCCCGCCATCAGGGTCACGGCGGCGGCGAGGACCGCGTTGAGGGCCAGCGCGGTGCCCGCGTACACGCCGTTGACCTTGGCGACGGTGATCGCCTGGTGTTTCGCCTCCGTGCTGACCCTCCGATAGGAACCGAACGCCGCGTGGTTGCCGCCGAAGCCGTGCAGCGGGCGCAGGCCGGTGATCAGGTCCGCGACCTTCGCCCCCGCCCGTGCCACCCGGGCCTGCTGTTCGCGGGTGCTGGAGCCGATCCGCTTGGACAGCACGCTCAGGATCGACAGAATCGCGACCGTGCCCACGATCACCAGCAGGCCGAGCCGGACGTCGGCCAGGCCCAGTGCGACCGCCGCGACCAGCACCGCCACCAGCGAGCTGACCAGCAGCGGCACCACCTCGATGATGTCGGCGGTCTGGTCGGCGTCCTCGGTGGCGATGGTCAGCACCTCGCCGGACTTCAGGTCGACGTCCCTGGCCACCGGCTGGAGGCCGTAGGCCGCGACCTTCACCCGCCAGCGGTGCGCCTCGGTGGTGTTGGCCTTCTGCAGGACGCGCATCCCGAACCGCCACGACAGCGACACCGTCGTGATGATGACCGCCAGCGCGGCGATCGCCAGGCCGAGCGAGCCGAGGCCGCGGTCCCGCATCGTGTGCTCGACGATCAGGCCGAGCGCGATGGGGAAGGCGGTCTCACCGGCCTGGTACAGGCCCATGAGGACGGTGCCCCAGGTCATGGCGCCGATGTTGCGGCGCAGTGCGGTCCGGAGGATGTCGGCCCCCGGGCGGGGCCGCTGGGTGTCAGGAGTGGTCATCAAGGTGGCGGGCAATCGCTTCCGGGGTTCGCAGGGTGAACAGATCACGGATGGTGATCACAGGGCCGTACTCGCGGCGGAGCAGCCCGATCAGCCGCACCGCCAGCATGGAGTGCCCTCCCAGGGACACGAAATCGCTCACCGCACTCACCTCGTCGTCATCCAGGTCCAGTGCCTCGGCGAAGAACTCGCACACCACGGTCTCGTTCCCGGTCCGCGGTCCCCGCTCCCCCGCCGTGGTCAGTGTGCCCAGCGGCTTGGCCTCCGGCAGCGCCTTGGTGTCAGCCTTCCCGTTGACGGTCAGCGGGATGCTGTCGACCTGGGCGTAGTGCGTCGGGCGCAGAAAGTCCGGCAGCCCGGTGCCTATGTCGGCCGCGACCGCCGCCAGGTCCGAGCCGTCCAGTACGAGGTAGGCGGCCAGCCGGTACGCGCCGTCGACCTGGGGATCGGGCTGGGCGACCGCGGCGACGAACCGCACCGCCGGGTGCGCGGCGAACGCGGCCTCCACCTCGCCCAGTTCGACCCGGTGCCCCCGGATCTTGACCTGCTGGTCGATGCGGCCCAAATACATCAGGTTGCCGTCGGGCCGGCGGGCCACCAGGTCGCCGGTGCGGTACATGCGCTCGCCGGGCGCGCCGAACGGGCACGCGACGAAGCGGTGCGCGGTCTGGTCGGGCTGCCCGAGATAGCCGCGTGCGATGCCGATGCCGGACACGTACAGCTCACCGGGGACGCCGTCCGGCAGCGGTCGCAGCCACGGGTCCAGCACATACACATCGGTGTTGTCGATCGCCACCCCCACCACCGGGTCCTGGCATTCGAAGGTGCCGACGCCGAGGGTGTTGATGGTGTATTCGGTGGGTCCGTACAGGTTGTAGCCGACGGTCCCCTCGGTCTCCGCGAGCCGCTGCCACAGCGCCGGGGTGACGGCCTCGCCGCCCAGCAGCACCAGCGCCGGCCGCCGTTCCGGGTGGTCGAGCAGGCCCTCGGCCACCAGTTGCTGTGCGTAGGTCGGGGTCACATTGATGACGTCGATGTGGTGCTCGAGGCAGTACTCGACCAGCCGGGGCGCGTCACGGCGCAGTTCCTCGTCACAGATGTGCACCTCGTGGCCGTCGGCGAGCCACAGCAGCTCCTCCCACGACATGTCGAAGGCGAACGACACGGTGTGCGCGATCCGGAAGACCCGGTGGCCGTGGTCCGCCAGCACCGGCTCGAAGATCCGGCGCTGATGGTTGATCAGCATGTTGGTCAGTCCGGCGTACTCGGTCACCACGCCCTTGGGCTTCCCGGTCGATCCCGAGGTGTAGATCGTGTACGCGGGGTGCCGCAGGCGATGCGGGTCCTTGGGCTGATACGTCCGGTACGGCTCGGCCTCGGGCAGCGGGCGGTCCAGCTCGATCAGGTCGCCGGTGAGCCGGGGCGACACGGCGCTCACGGTGAGGATCACATCGGGGCGGGCATCCGCGACGATCGCGGCGATCCGCTCGTCCGGGTGGTCCAGCTCCAGCGGCACATACGCGGCGCCGACCCGCAGCACGGCGAACAGCGCCACGATCGAGTCGAGGGAGCGCGGAATCGCGAGGCCCACGGTCGTCCCGGGGCCGATGCCGCGCCGGGCGAGCACACCGGCCACCGCGCGGCTGCGGTCCCGGAGCCCCGCGAAGGTCATGGTCGAGCCGTGGGCCACGAGCGCGATCCGCCGCGGGTCGCGGTCCGCCGCCCGGTCGAACCGGTCGACCACGGTGTCCGTGCCGATGTCCATGCGCTCGGTCGGCACGGGCTCCGGCCCCATGCCCCGCAGCGCGCCGACCGGCCCGGCCGACCGGGCCAGGTCGTCGAGCACGCGCAGGTAGTCGTCGAGGAGCCGCCGGGCGTTCGCGGTGTCCTCGTCGCGGTACTCCAGCTTGACCGTGAGCCGGTCGCCCGGGGTGACGACCCAGGTGTACGGGTAGTGGGTGGAGTCGTCGGCCGTCACCGAGGTGATGCCGTGCCTGGCGTTCATCTCGGCGAACGCGTCCATGTCCAGGAAGTTCTGGAGCACGAAGAGGTTGTCGAACAGGGTGTCGTGCCCAGTGGCCCGCTGGATCTCGCCGAGCCCCAGGTGCTCGTGGGCCATCGCCTCGACCCTGGCGGCCTGTACGTCCGACAGGTACGCGCCGACGGTGTCGTCCGGCCGGGCCCGGGTCCACATGGGGACGGTGTTGAGCAGCACGCCGACGATGCCGTCCAGCCCCTCGCCCTCCCGGCCGGAGACGGTCACGCCGAACACGGCGTCGCCGCGGCCCGTGTGGGCGCCGAGCAGGAGGCCGAACGCGCCGGTCAGCACCGAGTTCAGGGTGACCCCGTGCCCCCTGGCCGCCGCCCGCAGCAGCTCCGACTGCTCGGCGGACAGCGTGTGCACGAGCGCGCGCGGCAGGTCGTCGACAAGGGACGGCGCCGGTCCGGCGAGCAGCGTCGGGCCGGGGAGACCGGCCAGGTGCTCGGCCCAGAAGCGTTCCGATACGGCGGAGTCCCTGGCGTCGAGCGCCCGGGCGTGGTCCTCGAAGCTCGGCGTGGCCGGGACCGGGTCGGGCAACTCGCCCGCGAGGACGGCCTGGTAGGCGTCGAACAGGTCGCGCAGCACGATCTCGCGGGACCAGCCGTCCCACAGCAGCAGGTGGTAGCTGAGCAGCAGCCCGTCGCGGGCGCCGGGCAGCCGCACCACGGTCATCCGGATCAGCGGAGGCTCGCCCGGGTCGAATCCCGTGTCGCGGTCCCGGGTGCGCAGCGCCTCGACGTCCGCGTCGCTCGTGAGCTCGACCGGACGGACATCGACCCGCCGGCCCGCCCCCAGGACCTGGACCGGGTTGCCGTCGTCGTCGGTGGCGAAGCCGGCGCCCACGACCGGGTGCCGCGCCATCACGTACGCCATCGCCTCGGACAGTGCGCCGGTGTCCAGGCGCCGGTCGAAGGTGAACCAGCTCTGCGCGACGTAATGTCCCGCCGATCCCGCCATCTGGGCCTGGAAGTACAGGCCCCGCTGGAGCGGGGTGACCGGTGCCGTGCGCTCGGCCGTCGCGGAGGCGTCCGCGATGCGTTCCAGTGCGCTCCGCCAGTGGTCGGTGATCTCGTCCGGGATGCCTTCGGCGAGGGTGAAGACGGCCTGCAGGCTGCCGGTGGCCGCGTCGGTCCACGCGTTGACCTCGACTGCGTACGGGCTGCCCTGATCGCCGCCGGTCAGGTGCGGGGCCTGGGATTCGCCGCCCCGGCCCAGGTAGTTGAACAGCACCTGCGGGCGGGCGGTGAGCAGCGGGGCCGTCTGCGCGTTGAGGTACCTGAGCCGTCCGTAGGCGACGTGTGCGCGCTCGTCCGGCCGGCGTTCGTCGACCTCGTACGCCGCGGCGACGGGGTCGCTGTGCGCCGTGAGCCGCACGGGCGCGATGGAGGTGAACCAGCCGACCGTGCGGGTGTAGTCGTGGTGCTCCAGCGCCGGGACCCGGCCGTGGCGCTCCAGTTCGATCGCGAGGTCGGTGGGCGATGGCTGGATGTGGGTCAGCGCGGTGCGCAGCGCGCCGCACAGCAACTCGGTGAGACCGACGCCGAGTGCGGTGGGCGCGGTACGTGTCACGCGGTCGCTCACTTCGGGCGCGAGCACCACCGTGGTCTCGCGCGGCCGCTCGACCGCGGGCAGGAGCGCGGGCGCCTGGAGGGTGGTGAGCCAGTGCCCGAGGTCGTCGATCGCATGGGCGGACCGGGACGCCAGTGCTTCCGCGTACTCGGCGTAGGACGTGGTCGGCGGCGCCAGGGGCGCCCCGCGCAGGGCGGCGGCCAGGTCGTCCAGCAGGATCAGCCAGGACACCGAGTCGACGGCGAGGTGGTGCACGGTGACCACCAGGGTCCGGCTCGCCTCCAGCCACGCGAACGCGATGACCTCCCCGGACTCGGGGTCGAGCCGTCCGGCGGCCTCGTTCGCCGCCGTCGTGGCATCGGCCGTGTCCGCCCGTACGACAGTGACCTCGCGGGCGGGTTCGGTGCGCAGCTCCCACACCCCGTGTTCGACGCGCAGCCGCAGCCGGAGGGCCGGGTGCGCGGCCACGACGGCGTGCGCGGCGCGCTCGGCGTCGGCGAACCCGGTGCCGTCGGGGGCCTCCACCGTTCTGGCCTGGGCGAACCGGGTGAGCGATCCGCTCAGTTCGCGCTGGCGCAGGATGATCGGGGTCGGCGGCAGCGGGCCGTCCTCGTGGCGGGCGGGCGCGGGCGGCTCGGCCCGCGGTGTGCGCGTGCCCAGGTGCTCGGCGAGCGCGCGCGGTGTCCTGAACAGGAACACGTCCCGTGGCGCGATCGGCAACCCGAGCGCCCTGGCCCGGTTGATGACGGTGATGGCGACGATGCTGTCGCCCCCGGCCCGGAAGAAGTCGGTGTCGCCGTCCACGGCGGATTCGGGCAGTGTGTCGGCGAAGATGCCGACCAGTGCGGTGAGCGTGGCGTCTCCGCTGCCCGCAGGGCCGGCCGCCGGGGTGTCGTCCTGTACGGCGCGTGCGGTCAGGGCCTTCCGGTCCAGCTTGCCGTTGACCGTCAGCGGCAGGGCGTCCACGGGCAGCACCCGGCCCGGCACCATGTGTACGGGCAGCTTCGCGGACAGCAGGGCGGTGATGTCGGCGGGCGCCCGGCCCACGACATGCGCGACCAGGTGGTCGCCGCTGTCGGCCACGGTGACGGCCGCGTCGACCACACCATCGAGCCCCCTGACCGCGGACTCCACCTCGCCGAGTTCGACACGGAAGCCCTTGAGCTGCACCTGGTCGTCGGCGCGGCCGGTGAACTCCAGCTCACCGTCGAGCGTGCGGCGGGCGAGGTCGCCCGTGTGGTACATGCGGGAGCCGTCGCCCGCGAACGGGTTCGCCACGAAACGGCCCGCGGTCAGCCCCGGCCTGCCCAGGTAGCCGAGCGACACCTGGTCGCCTGCGACGTAGATGGCGCCCACCCGGCCCGGCGGTACCGGCCGGAGCCGGTCGTCGAGCAGATAGGTGGCCAGGCCCGGGATCGGGCGGCCGATCGGGCTGACGTCGCCGCCGGGGCCGAAGTCGTCGTCGGTCAGCACCCGGTGGGTGACATGGACAGTGGTCTCGGTGATGCCGTACATGTTGACCAGCTCGGGCGCACCGGTGCCGTGCCGCTCGACCCAGCCGCGCAGCCGCCCGGGGTCCAGCGGCTCGCCGCCGAAGATGATCCGGCGCAGCGCGGTGACCGGCTCGCCCGCATGCCGGTCGGCCTCGATGAACTGGTAGAACGCCGACGGGGTCTGGTTGAGCACGGTCACTCCGCGCTCGCGCACCAGCCGGTGGAAGTCGACCGGCGAGCGGGTCAGCCCGTACTCCGGCACCAGCAGCTCAGCGCCGTGCGCCAGCGCGCCCCACAGCTCCCAGACGGCGAAGTCGAAGGAGAAGGAGTGGAATTGGACCCATACGTCGTGGGGGCCGAAGTCCATGGCGGGCCGGGTGTTCGCGAGCAGCGTCACCACGCTGGAGTGCGGGACGACGACGCCCTTGGGTGTGCCGGTCGATCCGGATGTGTAGATGACGTAGGCGGGGTCGTGCCGGCTCACCTCCGGCCCGGCCTCCGTACCGGCCCCCGGCAGCTCGTCCCCCCGTACGAGCACCCGGGCCGGCACGCCCGCCCGGGCCAGCAGCCGGGTGAAGCGCTCGCGCTGCTCACGGTCCACGAGGACGACCTGCGGAGCGGAGTCGGCCAGGATGTACTCCAGCCGTTCGTCCGGGTAGGCCAGGTCCAGCGGTACATACGCGCCGCCCGCGGTGACGGTCGCGACCAGAGCGACGACCTGCTCCAGGGAGCGCGGGACGGCGACGGCGACCCGCCTGCCCGGCCCGGCACCGGCCGCGCGCAGGGCGGAGGCCAGCTCGTTCTTCGCGGCCGCCAGTTCGCCATAGGTCAGTGACCGGGTTCCGCCGTCGAGACCGCACTGGGTGACGGCGGTGGCCGCCGGGTCGCGGCGCGCGGCGGCGTCGAACAGTCCGCCCAGCGTCGTCGGAGTGATCGGCGCGGGACGCCGGATGTCTTCGGGCGCCATCTCGCCGGCCAGTGCGTCCGGGCGGGTGAGCAGGCCGGTGAGGGCCTGGGTGAACGTGCGCAGGATCGCCTGGGCGCTCGCCTCCCGCAGCAGCTCGCCGTCGTAGATCAGGTTGAAGCGGGGACGGCCGTCGGGAGCGCGCTCCACCACCAGCGTCAAGGGGTAGTGCGGGGCGCCCTCGTTCACGATGTCGGTGATGACCAGCTCGTCGCCCGGCCCCCGCAGGGCGGCCACATCGGTCGCGACATCGAACACCACCAGGGTGTCGAACAGGGCACCCGCACCGGCCAGGCGGCCGATCCTCGCCAGCGAGACATGCTGGTGCGGCAGCACCGCGCTCTGGTGTTCCCGCACCGAGGCGAGCAGGTCGCGCGCCGTGGTGGTACCGGCCCACCGGGCGCGCACGGGGATCGTGTTGATGAACAGACCCACCATGTCCTCGATGCCGGGCACCTGTGCGTCGCGCCCGGACACCGTGGAACCGAACACCACGTCACTGCCGGGCAGGATGGAGCCCAGCGTCACCGCCCAGGCGCTGTGCACGGCCACGCTCAGCGGTACACCGGCCGACCGGGCGGCCGCGTCGATGTCATCCGCCGGTTCCACGGCGGTGTCGGCGAACCGGCCGGACGGGGTGTGCCCCTCGGCGACCAGCGAGGGGCCGGGCAGCTCGGCGAGCTGATCGCGCCATATCCGGTCGCTCTCGTCGTCGTCGCGCTCCGCGAGCCACCGTACGTAGCCGGGGAAGCCGCCGAGCGGATACACCGTCCCCGGCGCGTGGTATTCGGCCAGCAGCGCGCGGAGCATCGGTGGCACCGACCAGCCGTCGGCGATGATGTGGTGCACGGTCTGCACCAGGATGTTCCGGCCGGAGCCCGCGCGGATGAGCGTGTACCGCATCAGCGGGCCGGTGGCCAGGTCGAACCCGGCGCGGCGGTCCCGCTCGGCGTATTCGCGGATCTCGGCGTCGGTGATCCCGGGGCGGTCGAGCGTGGTGAACGGCGCCCGCACCCCGCTCTCCAGCACGGAGACCACCCGGCCGTCGGCGAGGGCCGTGAACCGCGCCGCCAGGTTCGGGTACAGCGTGAGCAACCGGGTGGCCGCCGCCGCGAGCCGGTCGGCGTCCACCTCGCCGTCCAGCCTCAGCAACTGCTGCTCGACGTAGGCGCCCGCCGAGTCGTCGTCGAAGACCGAATGGAAGTACAGGCCCTCCTGCAACGGGGTCAGCGGCAGGATGTCCCGCAGCGCCGGGCCGTCCAGGGCGTCGACGTCGGCCTGGGTGAGCGGCACCAGGCCGAAGTCGCTGGGCGAGTGGCCGCCCTGGTCGAGCGCGGCCAGGGCGGTCAGGGCCTCCCGGAAGTACGCGCCGATGGTCGCGATGTCCTCGTCGGTGAACATCCCGTCGGGCCAGGAGATGGTGGTGATCAGCTCGTATGCGCCGCTCGGTGCGGGTTCGGCGATCGCGTTGAACTCCAGGGGGCGCGGCAGGCGCATGCTCGGGTCGCGCTTCTCGCCCAACTGGCCGGTGTTGCCGATGAGTTGCCAGTCTCCGGAGGCGCCCGCATCGAAACGGCCGAGGTAGTTGAAGAGCACCTGCGGTGCGGGGGCGTCGAACTCGGTGTGGGTCAGATACCGCAGGGCACCGTAGGAAACGCCGTTGGACGGCACTCGGGCGAGGTCTTCCTTGACCGCCTTGAGCGCGGCGGCCAGATAGTCGGGGGCGGTGAAATCGGCCGCCGCTCCGGGGTCCACGGTCACCGGGAACAGGGTGGTGAACCAGCCCACGGTCCGCGACAGCTCCGGCTCGAAGCCGGCGGCGTCCGCCACGAACCGTCCTTCGCGGCCGTGGCCCTCGAGTTCGATATGCGCGAACGTCTGGTCCTGTCCGAGATCGCGGCGCCATCGGGCGAGGGTGACGGCGAGCGCGGTCAGCAGCACATCGCCCACGCCCGCGTGGAACTTCGCGGGGATCTCGCCCAGCAGCGCGGCGGTGACCTCGGGGCCGGCCGAGACGGTCCGCACCCGCTCCCGGGCGACGGTGTCGGCGTCGCGCAGCGCGCGCCTGCCCACGGGGCCGTCCGCTCCCGGCAGGGGACGCTCGTAGTAGCCACGGTCGGCGTCGAACGTGGCATGCTCCAGCATCTGCGTCCAGCGCCGGAACGACGTGCCCCCCGGAGGCAATTCGACCGGCGCGCCCGAGGCGAACTGCCGCCATGCCGTGGCCAGGTCGTCCAGCAGGACATGCCAGGACACGCCGTCGATCACCACATGATGGACGACCACGACCAGTTGCCGTGCCTCACGTCGCCAGACGGCACGCAGCATCACGCCCTGGTCCGGGTCCAGCCCGCCGGTGGCGAGCGCGACACACTCATCGAGCGGCCGGTCGCTCTCCTGCCACGACGGCGTGGCCCGCCCCGCCACCGGGATCTCGAAGCTCCAGCGCTCGCCGCGCACCAGCCTGGCGCGCAGCATGTCGTGCCGCCCGGCCACGGCGGCGAGGATCGCGTCGAGGGCGTCGGCGGTCAGCTCCGCCGGGGTGTTCAGCACGACCGACTGTACGAAGCCGTCGATCGCGTCGGTGGTCTCGCCGAGCCACTGCACGATGGGCGGTCCCATGACGGAACCGGTCGCGACATCGCCGTCATCCGCGGTGGAGGCGTCCTCACGGCTCGCCATCGCCGCCAGCGCCCCGACCGTGCTGTTGGTGAAGATCTGCCGTGCCGTGAGGTGGAGACCCGCGTCGCGCACCGCGCTCAGCAGCGAGATCGCCAGCAGGCTGTCCCCGCCGAGCTGGAAGAAGTCCTGGTCGACGCCGACCTCGTCCAGCCGCAGCACCTTCGCGACCGCCGCGCACACCACCCGCTCGTTCTCGGTGGCGGGCTGGACGATCGAGCCCGTCCCGATCACGGGTTCCGGCAGCGCACGGCGGTCGAGCTTGCCGTTCGCCGTGAGCGGGAACTCCTTCATCACGACGATGTGGGCGGGCACCATGTACTCCACCATGTGCCCGGCGGCCCACCCCCTGACCTCGTCCGCGCGCAGGTCCTCGCTCCCGGCTGCCGGGATCACATAGCCCACCAGATAGGTGCTGCCCGCCGCGTTCTTCTTCGCGACGACGCAGGTGTACCGCACCCCGGGGTGCTCCGCGAGACCGACCTCGACATCCTCGATCTCCAGCCGCATACCGCGGATCTTGATCTGGTTGTCGGCCCGGCCGAGGAAGTCCAGCGACCCGTCCGGGGCGAACCGCGCGAGGTCTCCGGTCCGGTACAGCCGGGAACCGTCCCCCGCGAAGGGGTTCGCCACGAAGCGGGACGCCGTCAGGCCGGGCGCGTTGATGTACCCGCGGCCCAGGAGGAACCCTCCCGCGTACAGTTCGCCACCGACTCCGACCGGCACCGGGCGCAGCTCGTTGTCCAGCACATACAACTGGGTGTTCGGGTTGGCCTTGCCGATCGACGTCGACAGGCGCTCCGCCGCGCCCCGGTAGATGACGTGCGAGACACCGATCGTGGTCTCGGCCGGGCCGTAGCCGTGGTAGAGCGGGATGTCGAGCCGGGTGCGGAACCGCTCGTACAGCTCCGGGGTCAGCACCTCGCCGCCGCACCACACATGGCGCAGGCTGTCCAGCCGCCCGGAGTCGCCCACCATCTCCAGCAGCACGTCCAGCATGGACGAGACCAGGTAGGTGAAGGTGACCCGCTGCTCGGCGATCACGCTCAGCAAGTGGTGCGGGTCGCGTTCGCCGCCGGGCCGCAGGATGACCAGCCTGCCGCCGTGCACCAGCGGCAGGAAGATCTCGTTGATGGAGATGTCGAAGGACAACGGCGCCTTGAACAGCGACGCGTCGTCGTGGCCGAAGCCCAGGATCTCGTTGCCCTGCCACAGCAGGCGCTCGCTGATCGCTTCGTGCCGGATCATCGCGCCCTTGGGCCGCCCGGTCGAACCGGACGTGAAGATCACGTACGCCAGGGCGTTGCCGGGGAGGGTGACCCCGGTGCCCTCGGTGGAGTGGGAACCGAAGCGCCAGTCGCCGAGGTCGACGGCCACGGCTTCCGGTTCGGCCGGGCCGCGTTCGCCCGAGTCGCCGAGCTGCGCCACGACCTGGGCGTCGTCGATGACGGCGGCCCGGCGCGCGGCCGGCCACTGCGGATCGAGCGGCACGAACGCGCACCCCGCCTGGAGTACGGCGAGCAGCCCGATCACCATCTCGGCCGAGCGGCCCAGTGAGATGCCGACGACCTGTTCGGGGCCCAGTCCGCGCTCGATCAGGTGGTGGGCCAACTGGGCAGACCGCTCCGCTGCCTGACGGTATGTCAGCGACCGGTGCCCGTCGACGATGGCGACCGCGTCCGGCCTGGTCCGCGCCTGCTCACGGAACATCTCCACGACGGTCGGGCGGACCCGGTCGGCCCCGGTGTCGTTCCACCCGGCCAGGGCCTCGAGCCTGGCCGCCACACCGGACGGGGAGATGGTGCCGATGGGCCGGTCGGGGAATTCGGTCAGGTCGTCCAGCGCGAGCTGCGCATCGCCCGGCCCGGCGCCTTCCGGGACGGCGATGCTCCGGTCGTCCGCGCCGATCTCCCAACCGGCGGGCCCCGCCCCGCCGTTGTCGACCCACCCGAGGACATCGGCGAAGAGGATGCCGGGGGTGAGGTCGATACCGTCGGGGCTCAGGCCCGTCGCCCAGTACGACAGCCCGATGGCACACGCTTCGGCGATGGTCCGGTCGGAGAAGTCACCGATCCGCCGGCGTACGTCGGCAACCTGTCCAGGGGAAAGCAGTACGCGACGAGCGCCCGGTTCCACCATCGAAGACTCAGCATCCCTTCCACGTCATGAAAAGCTCACCTGAATCAGGGGTGTCTAACTACCTTCGCGCCAGGCCCGCCACAGTCGCGCGTACCGGCCGCCCAGGGCCACCAGCTCGTCGTGCGTGCCCTGCTCCACCACCCGGCCCGCGTCCAGCACGGCGATCCGGTCCGCCGCCATCGCCTGGGTCAGCCGGTGCGCCACGAACAGCGTGGTCCGGCCCGAGCACGCGGCCAGCACGGCCCGCTCCAGCTCGGCGGCGCCCTCGCTGCCCGCCTCCGCGGTGGACTCGTCGAGCACCACCACCGGCGCCCGGCCCAGCACCAGCCGGGCCAGGGCGATCTGGGCCACCTTGGTGACGTCCAGGCGCTCTCCGCCCTCGCCGACCATGGTGTTCAGCCCATCGGGCAGCGCGTCGACCCACCCATCGGCGCCGACCGTGCGCAACGCGTCCATCAGCTCGGCATCGGCCGCCTGCGGCGCGGCCAACCGCAGGTCGTCGGCGAGCGGCCCGGAGAACACATGCGTGTCCTGCGTCAGGATGCTCACCAGGGCCCGCGCCCCGGCCTCGTCCAGACCGGCGAGATCGGTCGTCCCGACGCGCACCGATCCGGCCTCCGGGGTCCCGATGCCCGCGATCAGCGCGGCCAGCGTGGTCTTGCCCGCGCCCGTCGCCCCCACCAGGGCGAGCGAACCACCGGCCGGGATCGTGAGACTGACGTCCCGGAGGACCGGTTCCTCGGTGTCGGGGTAGCGATACGTCAGCCCCTCCACCGTCACCGAGTACGGCCCGGTGTCCGCCGGCGAGACGGCCGCGTCGCCCACCAGCCGGTCCTCGGCGGCCTCCCCCATCACGCCGACCAGCCGGGTCAGGCTCGCGCCCGACTTCTGCGCCTCGTCGAAGGTGAACATGATGGAGCCCAGCGGGGTGAACAGCCGGTGGAACATCAGCGGGGCCGACGAGACGTCGCCCAGGGTGGCGGCATCGGCCTCCAGCAAGGAGTACCCCACCACGATGATCAGAACCAGCCCGATGAACTCGGCGCGGTTCTCCCTGCCGACGAACCGGCCGAAGAACCGGAACACCTCGATACCGAGATCGCGCACCCGCCATGACTCGGCGCTGACCTTCTCGCGGAAGGCGCCCTCGA
Organism: Streptomyces hygroscopicus; assembly: GCA_002021875.1. NCBI lineage: Bacteria > Bacillati > Actinomycetota > Actinomycetes > Kitasatosporales > Streptomycetaceae > Streptomyces > Streptomyces hygroscopicus. The sequence continues at coordinate 11,034,400 of CP018627.1, read as the reverse complement.
GGCGGTACGCCCGGACCGTGTCGATCCCCTTCAGGCCGCTGATCAGCGCCTGCGCACGGTCGGCCTGGGCCACCCGCTGCCGCTGGTAGAGCGGGGCGGACCGGGGGAGATACCAGCGCAGGGCCAGCGCGTACGCGGGCAGCGCACCGGCGCCCGCCAGTCCGAGCCGCCAGTCCAGTCCGAACATGCCGGCCGTGGCGATGACGACCAGCACCCCCGCCGAGAACACGGTGGGGACGGCCGTGCGGATGCCCTTGGACAGCACGGCCACATCGTCACCGACCCTGGACAGCACGTCTCCCCGGCCGACCTGCTCGATCCGTGCGCTCGGCATCCCCAGCACCGCGCGGACGGCGCCTTCGCGCAGCCGCGCGAGCAGATCCGCGCCCAGCCGTCCGATGAGATAGGTCGACACCGCGGTGGCCGCCGCGCCGAGCAGCGCGGCGGCCCCCATCACCACCCCGATCGTGACCAGGGTCGAGCGCGACCCGCCCTCGACCACCCCGTCGACCACCCGGCCGAGCAGGATCACCGGGAGCACCTGGAGCGCCGCCCCGGCCACCGTGGTGAGCGCGGTGGCGGCCGTCAGCCAGGGCACCTCGCGGCAGTGCGCCGCGACCCATCGGGTGGCCACGCGTCCGGTCGCCGTGCGCAGGGTTGCCGGGGGGACGCGCGCCTCGGTGGTGCTCACCCCCGGCCGACCGACTTGACGAGCTCGTCGATCGCGTACGGCAGGGACAGCAGGGTGCCCTGGGAGATGGCCGCGCCGACGGCCGGGCCCGCACTGTCGAGCAGGTAGGACACCTTGCCCTTCTTCACCGCGTCCAGGTTGGTGAAGAGCTGGAACTTCTTCAGCGCCTGCTGGTCGGCCTTGTCGTTGATGACGAAGACGCGGTCGGCGTCGACCAGGTCGACGCGCTCGGGGGACAGGACGGTGTAGAACTTCCCGTCCGCGATCTTGTCGATCTTGGTCTGGTACTTGAAGCCCATGCCCGTGACCAGCCGTCCGCGCACATCGGTGGAGGTGAACGGCGCCACCGAATTCTTGTACCAGGACAACATGACCGCGGTCTGGTTCGCGAACTCAGGATGCGCCTTCTTGGCCGCGCCGAGCTTGTCCTGAATTCCCTGCACCAGCTTGGTGCCCTCGTCCTCCTTGCCCAGCGCCTTGGCGATCTGCCCGGCGTTGTCCTGCCACGGGGCGCTGAACGGCTCCTTCTCGCCCTTGGTGCGGCCCACCGTCGGGGCGATCTGGGAGAGCTTGTCGTAGGCGGCCTTGTCGATCTCGGAGTAGACCGCCACGATCAGGTCCGGCCGCAGGGCCGCGATCTTCTCGTAGTTGGGGCCGGTGTCGCCGTTCTTCATGACGACCTCGGGCCGGGTGTCGCCCCACTTGTCCTTCACCCAGGGCCACTGGGTGTTGATGTCGGGCTTCTCGCCCGCCGGGTTCGGGTACTGGTCGACCATGCCGACCGGTCTGACACCGAGCGCCAGCATGGCCTGGTCGTCCGTGTAGCCGACGGAGACGACCCGCCGCGGAGCCTTGGTGATCTTCGTGGATCCGAACGCGTGCTCCACGGTGACCGGGAACGCACCGGAGGCGGCGGCCGGGGCGTCGTCGCCCGCCTCGTCCGCCGAGTCGGAACCACATCCCGCGAGGAGGCCGACGCCGAGGGCCGCGGCGGACAGCACCGCCGCTAACCGCCGCCATGGCGTCCTACGCGTCGTTCGATGGAGGAGCATCCGGAATCCCTTGCTTTCGCGCTGTCCGTTGCGCCCCTGACTAAGGGCAGCCAAACCTTATCCCGGCGAAGTGAGGCTAGCCTAGCCTTACTTTTGCATTCCTTTGCGGGACCTGATCGAGCTGGACGTGGGTGCGGCCGATCGGCACGATGAGCGGCCGGTCGCCCACCGGGTCGTCAATCACCATGGCTCGCAGCCCGAATGCCTCGTCCAGCAACTCGGCGGTGATCACATCACGCGGATGCCCCTGCGCCAGGATCGAACCCGACCGCATCACAATGAGGTTGTCGCTGTACCGCGTGGCCAGATTGAGGTCGTGCAGCACCATCACCACCGTGCGGCCCGACTCGTGCAGGTCGTCCACGAGGTCGAGCACATCGATCGCGTGCGCCAGGTCCAGATAGGTGGTCGGCTCGTCGAGGAGCAGCAGATCGGTGCCCTGGGCCAGGGTCATCGAGATCCAGACGCGCTGACGCTGCCCGCCGGACAGCGAGTCGACCGGGCGGTCGGCCAGCTCCGACACCCCGGTCATGGCCAGCGCGCGCTCCACGACACCGGCGTCGTCCGACGACCACTGCCGCAGCCAACTCTGGTGCGGATGGCGCCCCTTGGCGACCAGGTCGGCCACCGTCAGCCCCTCCGGTGCCACCGGCGCCTGTGGCAGCAGGCCCAGCTTCTTCGCCACGTCCCTGGTCCTGAGCCCCGCGATGTCCTCGCCGTCCAGCACCACGGCCCCCTTGGCCGGCTTGAGCAGCCGCGTCAGGGTGCGCAACAGGGTCGACTTGCCACACCCGTTGGGACCGATGATCGTGGTGATCACGCCCGGCGGGATCGTCACATCCAGGTCCTCGATGACGGCCCGATGGCCGTACCCGACCGAGACGCCTCTGGCCGCCAGCCGCGGGTTGCCCTGGACCCCGGACTCGATCTCGGTGGTGCGCTCGGCGCTCACAAGTCCCCCTGTATTGAGGTCTGTCTGAACTTCATTGCCAGCTATCTGAGATTCGCCCGCACCAGCAGATAGACGAGGAAGGGGCCGCCGATCGCGGCGGTGACCACGCCCACCGGGAGAGTGATCGGCAGCGCCGTGCGCGCGACCAGGTCCGCGCCGATCAGCAGCAGCGCTCCCACCATGCCGGAGGCCACCATCGGCGGCGTAGGACACCTCGCCAGACGCATCGCCACCTGCGGTGCCACCAGCGCGACGAACGGGACCGGGCCCGCCGCGCTCACCCCCACGGCGGCCAGCAGGACCGCGCAGAGCAACAGGACCGCCCGCACCATCGCGTACCGGACGCCCAGGCCCGCGGCGACCTCGTCGCCCAAGTGCATCGGCTTGAACTGGAACGCCACACAGAACACGACGGCCAGAAGGACGAGCGTGCACCACAGCGCCACCCGGACCTCGCTCCACGAGCGGTTGTCCAGCGAGCCGACCAGCCATGCCTGGGCCCGGGCCACGTCCTTGATGTCGGCCGTGACCAGCAGCCATGTCGTGATCGCCTCCATCATGGCGCTCACCGAGATGCCGATGAGGATGAGCCGGAAGCCGTCGACCCCGCGCCGCCACGCCAGGAAGTACACCAGCAGTCCCGTGCCGAGACCGCCCGCGAGCGCCGCCGCGGACAGCCCCACGGCGCTCTCGACCGCCGCGGCGGTCCCGCCCGACACCGTCACCAGGAACACCGAAACCGCGCCGGCGCCCCCGGTGATCCCCAGAATGTCCGGGCTGGCCAGTGGATTGCGGGCGATGGACTGCGTCAGCGCACCGGAGACCCCCAGCGCGATCCCCACGATGAGCCCGGCCAGGGCGCGCGGCATCCGCAAGTCCATGATCACGAACTCGTCGACCCGCTCTCCGCCACCGAGGATCGTGGCGATGACCCGGGACAGGCCGATGGGGAAGTCCCCTACGCCGATGGACAGGCAGAACACCAGGAAGGTGGCCGCCGCCAGCAGCAGCGTGACGCAGGCGAGCCAGGGCCGCCATACGAACGACACCTGGCCGAGCCGCACACCCGGCGCCACCGATGGTTTCACGTCCGTCCCGCTCATGCGCTCCTGAACTTTCCGAGCCACACCAGGGCCGCGAAGAACGGGGCGCCCAGGAGAGCTACGACAACTCCCGCGTCCAACTCGCCCGGCCGCACCACCAGGCGTCCCACGATGTCGCAGAGCAGGAGGACGACAGCACCGAGCAGACCCGCGTACGGCACCAGCCAGCGGTAGTCCGGCCCGGTCAGATACCGCGCCACATGGGCCACCATGAGCCCCAGAAACGCAATGGGTCCACACGCCGCCGTCGCCGCGCCCGCCAGCAGGGTGATGGCGGCGATGCCGATGGTCCGGCTCAGCGCGATGTTCACGCCCAGCCCCCGCGCCACATCGTCACCCAGGTTGAGCAGGTTGAGGGCGGGCAGCGTGGTCAGCGCCAACACCAGCCCGACCGCGATGAACAGGGCCACCGGCCAGATGACGTCGAATCCGACACCGGCCACGGAGCCCGCGTTCCAGAACCGCAGCGCGTTCAGCGACGCCTGGTCCGAGAGCGCGACCGCCGTGGTCATCGCCGCCAGGAACACCGTGATCCCCTGCCCGGCCAGTGCGAGCGTCAACGGATTGCCGGCCCCTCGGCCGATGCTCGCCAGCCCGAACACCACGACACCGGCGACCGCCGCCCCCAGGAAGGCGAACCAGACGTACTGGAACGGGTCGGCGAACCCGAACACGGCGATCACCGACACCACGGTGAACGAGGCGCCGGAATTCACCCCCAGCAGGCCCGTGTCGGCGATCGGATTCCGCGTGTACCCCTGGATCAGCGCGCCGCCGACCCCCAGGGCGATGCCCGCCACGATCGCGAGCACCGTCCGGGGCATCCGCACGGTCCGCACGATGAGCCTGATCTCGGTGAGCCGCTGATCGGAATCCGGCGCCGCGAACAACCCGTGCCACACCTCGGCCGGGCTCAGCGCGCGCGCACCGACGGCCAGCGACACCGCCGCCGCGATCACGAGGACCGCCACGAGCGTGCCCAGGCCCACAACCCGCCGCCGACGGGCCTTCGTTGTGCCCCTGGCCAAGGGGCGCTCCATCGCAGTCGTGCCCATGTCTCAGTACGTCATCCCCCTAGCGAGCGGTGCTGCCGACTCCGTCGGCGACCTGCCGGGCCCCGTCGGAAGCGGATGGGACACCCCGGTCGAGGAGCGAGTCCAGGATCTCGCCGACCCGGGTCGCGGTGTTCGACAGCAGGGAGGAGGTGATGCCGTGGGTATGCTCCGTACCGCCCTGCAGATAGATGCCGCAGCGCAGCCCGGGATCCGTCGCGATGCGGTAGTCGCGCTCGACGCGGATGCGGCCCTCGTCGTCGCGGAGGCAGCTCTCGGCCACTTCGCCGAGGAGGCCGAGGGGATCGGCGGGGCTGTAGCCGGTGGCGAAGACCACCACGTCCGCGTCCAGGAGCGTCTCCTCGCCGGTGACGAGGGAGGTCACGGTGGCACGGACCTGTGTCTCCGTCTCCTTGACGTCGGCGAGCCGGGACACGTTGAGGAAGCGCAACCGCTCCACGCCGAGGACCTTCTCCTGGTACATCTGCCGGTAGAGGTCGTCGATCAGGTCGATGTCCACCACGGAGTAGTTGGTGTTCCCGTGGTAGCCCATCAGCCGGCGCTTCACGTCCTCGGGCGCGGCGAAGTACTCGTCGACCGCCGCGGGGTCGAAGATCCGGTTGGCGAAACCGCTGTCGTCCGCGGGGCTGTAGCCGTAGCGGGAGAAGACCGCACAGACCTCGGCCTCCGGGAAGCGGCGGTGCAGGTAGGCGACGTTCTCGGCGGCACTCTGCCCGGCGCCCACGACGATGAACCGGGACGGCGAGGTGCCTTCCAGGCCGTCGGCCTTCGCCAGCAGTTCAGAGGTGTGCCAGACGCGGTCACCGCGTTCCACACCCTCGGGCATGAGGGGACGCAGCCCGGTACCGATGACGAGGTTGCGGGCACGGTGGACCGCGAGCCCCTCCGCCGAGCGGACCGTCACATCCACGTACTCCACGGCCCCGTCGCGGACCACGGGCGCGACGCCGACGACCTCATGGCCGTAGGAGACCATGTCCCCGACCTTGGCCGCGGCCCACTCGAGGTAGTCGTGGAACTCCACTCGCAGCGGGAAGAGGTTCTTGTGGTTGATGAAGTCGATCAGCCGCCCCTTGCTCTTCAGATAGCAGAGGAAGCTGAACTCACTGGCCGGGTTCCGCAGCGTCACGAGGTCTTTGAGGAAGGACACCTGCATGGTCGCGTCGTCGATCAGCATGCCTCGGTGCCAGCCGAAGCGCGGCTGCTGCTCGAAGAAGTGAGCGCTGAGCTCCTCTCCCCCGGCGGCGCGTGCGTTGTGCTCGCTGAGTGCGATCGCCATGGCCACATTGGACGGCCCGAAGCCGATGCCAATGAGGTCGTGGACCACTAATGCGTCACCAGGAAGAACCTGTGACATGTCACTCCCATCGTGCGGGGCAATCGCCTGTCAGGCGTGGGGAAGTCGCGGTGGGCACGCCGATGAAGCGGCATCTCCACTGAAACTTAGGTGAGCCTAAGCTAAACCCGCAAGCCTGTCGATAGGGCGGATCGGGCAACGCGCTCGCCAACTACCCGACCTGATACGCCCGTTGCGAGCTAAGGTAAGCCTTGCTTTACTTGCTCCCGGTCATCCCCTGCTTCGAGGAGGAACCCCATGCGGGTCGTCATGTTCGGTTACCAGACCTGGGGGCACCGCACCCTGCAAGCCCTCCTGGACTCCGAGCACGACGTGGTACTCGTCGTTACGCACCCCAAGAGCGAGCACGCGTACGAGAAGATCTGGAGCGACTCCGTCGCCGACCTCGCCGAAGAGCACGGCGTCCCGGTGCTGATCCGCAACCGCCCTGACGACGACGAGTTGTTCGAGCGCCTCAAGGAAGCCGACCCGGACATCATCGTGGCGAACAACTGGCGGACGTGGATCCCCCCGCGCATCTTCGGCCTGCCCCGCCACGGCACGCTGAACATCCACGATGCGCTGCTGCCGAAGTACGCCGGCTTCTCCCCGTTGATCTGGGCCCTGATCAACGGGGAGTCCGAAGTGGGCGTCACCGCGCACATGATGAACGACGAACTCGACGCGGGCGACATCGTCCGGCAGGAGGCGGTTCCGGTCGGACCGACCGACACCGCCACCGACCTCTTCCACAAGACCGTCGACCTCATCGCCCCGGTCACCATCGGAGCGCTCGCCCTCATCGCCTCCGGGCAGACGGAGTTCACCAAGCAGGACCGGTCCCAGGCGAGCTTCTTCCACAAGCGGTCCGCCGAGGACATCCGCATCGACTGGAGCTGGCCGGCGGAGGACCTCGAACGCCTGGTCCGCGCCCAGTCCGAGCCGTACCCCAGCGCCTACGCCTTCCATAAGGGCAAGCGCCTCGAGATCCTGGCCGCGGTCGTGTCCCAGGGCCGGTACGGCGGCACTCCCGGCCGCATCTTCTACCGCGAGGGCGACGGCGTGGTGATCGTCGCCGGAGCCGACGCCCGCACCGGCCGCAACCACGGCCTGGCCATCACACGCGTACGGACCGAGGACGGCCACGAGATGGCCGCCACGGAGTACTTCACCTCCATGGGCGGCTACCTGACGAGCCGCCCCTGACGCGGGAACCCACCCACCGCAACTCGCGTGGGCCGAGGGGACATTGCCACCGTGCGGACCCGGAGGTCCATGCGGTGGCCATCGTCTTCGGCCCGGCGGTCAGAGGCTGGTGAGCAGGCCGTCGAGCGGGGCGGGTATGCGGTCCGGGTCGAGGGCCTCGGCGAGGACGCGGCCGTAGTGGATCTTGCGCCCCTTCTTCGTGCTGAGGAAGCGCCGCAACTGCTGCTGTGAGGCGCGGCCCCGTTGTGCGGGCTGGCGCAGGAAGGTCTGCAGGGCGCGCAGGTCGCCCTCCGCCCGGACGAGCTCCTCCACCCGGGTCACGCCCAGCGCGCGGATGAGCTCGTCCTCCAGATCCACCGCGCAGACGAAGAACCTTTGCTGTGTTGCATGGGGCTGTGCTGCGTTGGGCTGTACCGCGCCGGCCCGCTCCAAGCCGCGGGCGTAGTAGCCACGCTCCGCCTCGTCGCACAGTCCCGTGAGGCGAAGGCCCAGGCCGGATGGCCCGAGGAGGCGGGCGAAGCGCCCGACACTCATCGCACCGCCCATCGACAGGACGCAGACTCCTTCGGCCGCCAGGTTCCGGCCACGGCCCGTGGCCAGTGCGCTGACCGCCGCGACATCGCTCGGCCCTTCGAGCAGGACGGCCGCCCGGACGGGCAGCCGCGCGGCCAGCTCACGCGCGCGGTCGCCGGGCCCACCGGCCGCCCACGCGATGACCGCTTCCCGGAACGCCCCCATGTCTGCCATGAGAGGAGTCTCCGCCCTTCCCGGCCACCACGGTAGGGAATTTCCGTCGGCGCGTCGCTCGCCGGTGAGCGGTCGGGCCCGACGGTGCGACGAATGGAGCCCCCCGCTCAGGCCGGACCGGCTGTGCTGCCGCGTACGACGAGACGGGGCGGGAGAACGACCTCGCGGGGTTCGGTGCGGCCCTGGTCGAGGCGTTCGACGGCCGCGGCCACCGACTGCCGTGCCTGCTCCGGCGCGTTCTGGCTGACCGTGGTCAGGTCGAAGCAACTGAGCCGGGAGAGGGTGTCGTCGTCGTAACCGGCCACCGACACCTCGCCCGGGACGGCGATGCCGGCGCGGGAGAGCGCGGCCAGAACACCGATGGCGCACTGGTCGTTGAAGGCCACGACCGCGGTGGGCAGTTCGCTGCTGTCGAGGAGGTGGCGAGCGGCGCGCTCGCCGGCCGCTTCGGTGTTGTCGCCGTGCAGGATCCGGATGTGCGCGCCGAGGCCGTGGCGGCGCATGGCCGTGCGGTAGCCGCGGCGCCGGTCGGTGGCGATGACGCCCTTGCCCCCGTCGACGTAGACGATCTCGCGGTGGCCGAGGCCGACCAGATGGCCGACGGTCTGGCTCACACCGTCGTCGTCGGCGGTACGGACGACATCCAGCTCGGCGTCGGCGATCCGGCGGCCGACGGCGATCACGGGGGCCTTGCGGTCGATGGCGGCAAGCGTGTCGGCGGGGGCGGTCGGGCCGAGCAGGATCAGGGCCTCACTGCGGAAGGCCAGCAGGGTTTCGACGGCGGTGTGCTCGTCGCGGGTGCGGGTCTGAGTACTGAGGACGAGGTCGTAGCCGACCTCCTCGGCGGCCGTGTGCAGGTGCTCGACCAGTTCGGCATGGAAGGGGCTGTGGATGTCGACCATCACGCCGAGCAGCCGGGTGCGCCTGCTGGCCAGCAGGCTGGCGGTGCGGTCCGCCTGGTAGCCGAGGTCGGCGGCGGCCTTCAGGACACGCTGCCGCGTGCGTTCACTGGGGCCGGGCACGCCACGCAGGACCAGGGACACCGACGCCGTGGACAGCCCCACCCGGGCGGCCACGTCCTCCAGCCGGGGGCGCTTGTCCGTGCCGCTCCGGTGGCGCTCGGAACCGACGTCACCCACTGATACCTCCCGCGGCCATCTCCTCGCGCAGCACCCTTGACACCCTCCGGAAACGCGCCGATAGTACCAGGAACTTAAAGCGCTTTAAAGCTGTGCTTCAAAGTCTCCCGCGTTCCACGAACTCCACTCCGAGGCGCGTACTCCCTCACGGCCGTACGGACCCCGCCGGTCACGGAGACAGGCCACACCGGATCCACCCTGTTCCCCCTCCCACCCGCATACGAGGTGCACGAGCCATGAACCGGACATCGACATCCCGCCCCCGCTCCCGCAGAATCGCCCCCGCCGTGGCCCTGACCGCCGCGGCCGCGCTCACCCTCGCGAGCTGCTCCAGCTCCGGCGGCAAGAAGGCCCAGGAAGCCGCGAACAACGTCTCCGCGGGCAAGGCCGACACCCCCCGTATGACCATCGCGCTGATCACCCACGCACCCTCCGGCGACACCTTCTGGGACACCGTCCGCAAGGGCGCCCAGACCGCCGCGGCCAAGGACAACGTCAAGCTCATCTATGCGAGCGACGAGAACGCCGGCGACCAGGCCGGCCTCGTGCAGAACGCCATCAACCAGAAGGTCGACGGCATCGCGGTCACCCTCGCGAAGCCGGACGCGCTGAAGGCCGTGATCGCCAAGGCCGAGAAGGCCGGCATCCCCGTCGTCGGCCTCAACGCGGGCCTGTCCGCCTGGAAGAAGCAGGGCCTGCTGTCGTTCTTCGGCCAGGACGAGTCCGTCTCCGGCCAGGCGCTCGGCACCAGGCTCAACGGCACCGGCGCCGAACATGCCCTCTGCGTGATCCAGACACAGGGCGACGTCAACCTCGAAGAGCGCTGCGCCGGGGTGAAGAAGACCTTCAAGGGCAGGACGAGCATCCTCTACGTCAACGGCACCGACATGCCGTCGGTGAAGTCCACGATGTCCGCCAAGCTCAAGCAGGACAGTTCCATCGACGAGGTGGTCACCCTCAGCGCACCCATCGGACTGACCGCCGCGCAGGCGCTCTCCGAGTCGGACAGCAAGGCGAAGGTCGCCACGTTCGACCTCAACAAGGAACTGGTCTCCGGCATCAAGGACGGCAGCATCCAGTTCGCCGTCGACCAGCAGCCCTACCTCCAGGGCTACCTCGCCATCGACGCCCTGTGGCTGTACAAGAACAACGGCAACTACAGCGGCGGCGGCGTGGAACCCGTGCTGACCGGACCGGCGTTCGTCGACAAGGGCAACATCGACAAGATCGCCGAGTTCGCCACGAAGGGGACCCGGTGATGGTCAGGGCCCAGTCCACGGCACGGGCGGCGAATCCCTCGTAGCCGTCGCGGAAACATCCGCGTCATCGCGTAGCGACAACCTATTGACATGACATTTGAGCCCGGGCATCGTACTGCGCAAGCTGCTCTTAAAGCGCTTTAAGAAGCCAGTCCCCGGACGTCCCCGGAGTCCATCCCTCACCGTGAAAGGGGGCACCTCCATGCCCACCCACCCCAGCTCCGGCAAGCCCATCTCCGTGGCGGTGATCGGCGCCGGAATGGCCGGCCGCACCCACGCCGCCGGCTACCGCAATGTGAACACCGTCTACGGCGCCGGGCTGCCGCCGGTCCGCCTGGCCGCGATCGCCGACGCCAACATCGAGCTAGGTGAGGACGCCGCCCGCCGCTACGGCTACGAGACGGCGCTTCCGAGCTGGGAGGCCGTCGTCGAGGACCCCTCGATCGACGCCGTCAGCATCGTCGTCGGCAACGACCTGCACCGGCCGATCGCGGAGGCGCTCATCGCCGCGGGCAAACACGTGCTGTGCGAGAAGCCGCTGGCCGGCTCGCTCGCGGACGCCCGTGCGATGGCCGAGGTCGAGCGCACCGCCGAGGTCGTCACCGCCGTCGGATACACCTTCCGGCGCTCCCCCGCCATCGCCGCGATCCGTGACCATGTCCGGGGTGGCGAGCTGGGCGACCTCAGCCTGTTCAGCGGCCGGTACTGGTGCGACTATGCGACCGACCCGAACGGGCCGCTGAGCTGGCGGTTCAAGGGCGGCCCCGGCTCCGGCGCGCTCGGGGACGTCGGCGCGCATGTCATCGATGTCGCCGAGTACGTCACCGGACCCATCGCCTCGGTCTCGGGCGCCTCGCTGTCGACGCAGATCCCCAAGCGGCCCCTGCCGCTGGGCGCGGTCGTCGGCCACAACGCCGCGCCCGTCTCGGACGAGGTGGGCGAGGTCGAGAACGAGGACACGGCGTCCTTCACCGCACGCTTCGAGTCCGGTCTCGTGGGCACCTTCTCGCTGTCGCGCACCGCCTTCGGCCTGCCCAACGGGCTTTCCTTCGACGTCGTGGGGCTGGGCGGCCGGGCCGCGTTCGACCAGCACCGGCCGGCCGAGTACCTCTTCGACGACGCGCAGCCGGAGGCTCGCACACGCGGCGCACGCCACATCATCGCCGGTCCGCAACTGCCGTACTTCGCGGGCGGCTACCCGATGGAGGCGCCGGGCGTGGGCGGCGGCAACGCCGAGATGTTCACCTACCAGGCCCGGGCCTTCCTCGACCAGGTGGCGGGGGTGGCCGAACCACTGCCCGCATGCGCCACGTTCGCCGACGCGCTGCGAACCATGGAAATCATCCAGGCGGTCGTCGAATCCTCCCGCAACGGTGGCGCGGTCGCCACGGTTCCGCCCCACGCCTGACCCGCCACACCGAAGGAGAAAGCAATGGCCCTCAAGCTCGGCGCCTACACCGCCTGCCTGCACGACCGGACCCTCACCGAGGCCCTCGATGTGCTGCGGTCCAACGGCCTGACCTCGGTGGAGGTCAACACCGGTGGCTTCATCCCCGCCCCGCACTGCCCGGTCGACCTGCTGTTGTCCTCGGCCACCGCGCGTGAGGAGTACCTGGCGACGTTCGCCGACCGCGGGATGGAGCTGACCGGGCTCAACTGCAACGGCAACCCGCTCAACCCGCTCCCGGGGGTCGGGCCCAAGCACGCCGACGACCTGCGCCGCACCATCCGGCTCGCGGGCCTGCTCGGTGTGAAACACGTCGTGACCATGTCCGGCACCCCCGGCTCTGACCCCGACGCCAGGTACCCCTCCTGGGTCGTGAACCCGTGGGACGGCGTCTACATGGACGTGCTGGACTACCAGTGGGGTGTGGCCGTCGAGTTCTGGACGGAGATCGACGCCCTGGCCCGCGAGAACGACGTCCGGGTCGCCATCGAGATGCACCCGCACAACGTGGTGTTCTCCCCCGTCACGCTCACGCGGCTCATCGATGAGACGGGCGCCACGAACCTCGGCGCCGAGATGGACCCGTCGCATCTGATGTGGCAGGGCATGGACATCGTCGCCGCCATCAAGTGGCTGGGCCCGCTGGTGTTCCACGCCGCCGCCAAGGACGCCATGCTCTGCCCCGGCGCCGACATCCGCGGCGTACTGGACACGTCGTTCACCCGCGTACCGGCCGACGCTCCCGGCAAGGTGCCCACCGGCTACGGATTCTGGTGCAACGCCTGGCCGGAGAGCCCCGCCTGGAAGTTCGTCGCGGTCGGCATCGGACACGACGTCGCCTACTGGACGGAGTTCCTGCGCGCCCTCGCCGAGGTCGATCCCGACATGGCCGTCAACATCGAGCACGAGGACGCCGCGTACTCCCAGACCGAGGGGCTCGCCCTGGCCGCCAAGAACCTGAACCAGGCCGCGGCCGACCTCTGACCGGCTCCCCACACCAATCGCGACGGAGGACAGCGGTGAAACTCGCCCTGGATCCACAGATGTTCTACGCGACGCACTCCGTGCTGGAGCTGCCCGATGTGGTCGCACGCATGGGCTACTCCTGGATGGAGCTCTCACCCAAGGCCGATTTCGTTCCCTTCTTCGGCCACCCGCGCGCCGACGACGCCACGGTGGCCAAGCTGCGTAAACGCGCCGCCGACGCCGGGGTGGGCATCGCCTCGGTGCTGCCGGTGCTGCGCTGGTCCGGCCCCGGGGAGGAGGAACGGCAGGCCGCGGTCCGGGCCTGGAAGCGGGCCATCCAGATGACCGTCGATCTGGGGGTCGACACCATGAACTCCGAGTTCAACGGCCGCCCCGAGGCGGCGGAGTTCGCCGAGAGCCAGTTCCTGCGCTCGATGGACGAGCTGATCCCGGTCTTCGAGCGCGAGGGCCTGAAGCTGGTGCTCGAACCGCACCCCGACGACTTCATCGAGGACGGCCACGCCGCGGTGAACCTGGTGCGCGGGCTCAACCGGGACTGGATCTCGTTCCTCTACTGCACCCCGCACACGTTCCACCAGGGCAACGACGCCACCGGCATCATCACCCACGCCGGTGAGAAGGTCACCTATGTGCATCTGGCCGACACGCTCGACCACACCGCATCGAACGGGCTGCGCTACATCGTCAACCCGCCCGGATCGCCCGCGCGGGTGCACCAGCACGCCGAAATCGGCCGTGGCGAGGTCGACTTCGACGAGGTGTTCGCCGCGCTCGCCCCGGTCGGCTTCGACGGCGTGGTGTCCTCGTGTGTGTTCGGCTGGGAGGAGCGGGCCGCCGAGATCAGCGTCCGCCAGCGGGAGAAGGCCACCGCCCTGATCGAGAACTACTTCGGCGCCGGCACACTCGGCGGCAGCTGACCCCGGGACCCGCCGCTGACGTGCCCTGACGCCGACGGCGGGCGGGAGGCCGGATCCACCCACCACCGAGAGGGCCGCCGTCCGGCCCTCTCGGCCCCCGCAATAGACGGCGTTTGCAATGAACCGCGTATGCAAGTATTTTTTCCCGGAGTCACGACCAGCGGGCGGCGCACTCTCCCACCGACAGGGAGAGCGCGTCACATACCTGAGAACGGAATGGTTGCAGCGATGACCCGGACACCCGAACAGACCTTCCACGACCACGGCCAAGCGCTCGGCTCAGGAGACTTGGACAAGATCAGCGCCAACTACGCGGAAGACGCGGTCTTCGTCACTCCCGCCGGCGTGCTGCGGGGACGCGAAGGGGTGAAGCAGGGCATCGGCGCCTTGCTCGGCGATCTCCCGGACGCCGCATGGGACTTGAAGCCCCAGTTCGCGGATGACGCGCTCTTTCTCGAATGGTCGGCCACCGCCGCCCAGGTGCGAGTGGAGGACGGAGTCGACACTTTCGTCTTCCGCGACGGCCTCATCCAGGCCCAGACCGTGCGTTACACCCTGGTCACCGAAGACGGCTGAGCCACGGGGCGGGGGCGGCGCGGAGCGTGGTGCCGCGCCGCGATGGATGCGGTCAGGGATGAAGGCACGGATGCCGTTTGAAACTTCAAGAATACCGGGATACAGTACGACGGCTCCGCTCCCCCACCGCATTCGACATCCACGCCAAGAGGTGGTTGACATGCGCGCGTCGCATTTAGGTGAAGGTTGTACGGTCCTGATAGAGGATCAGGCGCTCGATGAATTCCTTGAGGTGGCCGTCGGTGAATACCGACGCATCACCTCCGAAACACCACTGCCGTGCTTCGCTCTCCTCGTAGGCTCGGCGGACCATGCGGCATTCACCGTCGAGCGCGTCGCGTTCGGCCGCAATGCCCGTACCACCGACCCGGCCGCGCGCCGTGAGTTCACCGAGTCGATCGTGCCGCTCTTCGGCCCGGCGTACGAGAACGAGACACGTGGCTGGTGGATCGACTCCCACGACCTGCTGAGGGCCTCGCGCGAGGCCGAGGCCGACGGTCTGGAGATCCTGGGGTCCGTGCACATGCACCCCGACTGGCATCGCATAGGCCCGCCGGAGGAGCGGAAACGCATCCTCAGCGAGCACCCCACCCCGATGGATCAGCACGTCTTCGGCAACACCGGTTGGCCCGTCAACCTCATCTGCTACCTGGAACGTCGCGGCGATGTCATGTACCACGCCCTCGCCGCCTGGGCGCCGCCCCCACCCGAGAACCCTCACCAGCCGTGCGTTGAACTGCCGCTGCGGATACGGACCAACGCCGTGGTGGGGGTATGAGGCCGGTGACCGCGACCGACGACGAGCGGATCCAGGGGCTCTGGGATGCCATGGCGCGCGGCTGGGCCGAGGGCGACGCCCACTCCTTCGCCGCCGTCTTCGCCGAAGACTGCGACTTCACCACAGTGCGCGGCGAGAAACCACCCGGCCGAGCCGGTATCGCCGCCGGTCACGACCAGCTCCTCCGCACCGTGTACCGCTCCACTCGTCTGGACGCGCGGGTTCAGTCCATCCGCTATCCGCGCCCGGATCTGGCCACGGTCAACGTCGAATCGACCGTCGTCGCCTCCGACGGCACCAGCCTCGCCCGCACCCATGCCCTGGCCGTCGTGGAACGGGACGCGACAGCGGGAGCCGACGGCGCCTGGCGGATCACCGCTTTCCACAACATGATTCCTGCCCCCCGACCGGCCGCCCCGCCGGCCTCCGAGAACTGAGGGAATTGCCCATGTCTGACGCGTCCACCCCGGGCAGGCCAAAACTGCGGCATCTGGCCATCGTCGCCCGCGACCCCGAGAAACTGGCCGAGTTCTACAGCGAGATCTTCGGCATGGAGCTCTTCCACCGGGACCCCGATGGCAGCTGCTTCCTCTCCGACGGGTATCTGAGCCTCGCCCTGATCAAGCATCAACTCGACGGCGACACCCCATTGGGCATGAACCACTTCGGATTCCACGTCGCCGACACATCCGAGATATCCGCCGCTCTGGTCGCCTCCGGCGCCGAGGAGCCCGCAGAGCGCTTCACCAACCGCCCCTTCGCCGAATATCGGGCCATAGATCCGGAGGGCAACTGGTTCGACCTCTCCGCGCACGGCTTCGGCGGTCCCCGCCCGGCCGCCGAAGCGGACGAGTAACGGGGCCCAGGGGCGCGGCTTCACCTCCTGCGTCCCCAACCGGCGTATGCGAAGCTCAGGGGCCGTTCCGCGCGGATGCGGGGCGGCCCTCCGGCATGAGGTTTCGCCTCACCGCTCAGGACACGGCCGGACGGGCGGGTCCCGCAGGACGGGGATGAGGTGGTCTCAGGCTTCGGGGAACATCCAGCGATGGAAGAACGACTCGCGGAAACCGTCTGGATGGTGCGCCGAGTCCCAGCGCGGCGGCACCGCCGGACCGCTGTCACGGCGCAGTTCGCCGGTGAGCGCGCAGTCGGGGTGTACGCCGTCGTCGCTCATCGTCGTGGTGAACTCGAACGCGAACCGGTCGCCCGGCCGCACCGGCAGGCCCTCCTCCGACAGCGCGGCGTAGACGGGGGTCCAATTGCTCCACTCGAACAGTGAGTCGATCGGCACGTCGTCCTCGGCCACCCACAGCCGCATGCCCAGCGCGAGCCCGGAGAAGCTGCCCGGCCGGGTGAACGTCAGCTCGGCGGTGTCGACGCCCTCCGGCCGCAGCTCGCCGTTGAACTCCAGCGGCTCCACCTCGACGGCGCCGGACAGATACGACCGCTCCCGCGCCTCCGGGACGTCCTGCAACCCCGCGAGACAGACCCGCAGGTCGAAGGGGCGGCCCACCGCGGCGAATATCTCCTCCACGAAGCCGAAGGCGGCGGGCGGAAAGCCGGGCGGTTCGCCTCCTGCCGCGCTGCCCAGGTCCAGGGCGACGGCCGTGGTGGCGCTGCGGTGCGGAACGAACATCCCACCGGGCTTCACCAGGCGCTCCCGCGCGTCCCGCAGCACCGGCCCCGCACCCTCCGAGCCGCCGAGCGTGCCGATGATCTCGGAGACACACATATCGACGCGTTCGGGCAGCTCAACCTCGGTGGACAGCCCCTCGACCACCGTGATCCGGTCGGCGAAACCCGCCTGCTCGATGTTCTTCCGGGCAATCCGTGCGGACTTGGGGATGACCTCCACGGCCCATACATGCCGCGCTCCGGCACGGGCGGCGGCCAGCGCCCACACCGCGTCCTGCCCCGTGCCGATATCGAGCACCGTCCGGCCGGGAGCAAAGCGCCGGACAGCCCGGGTGTACCGGCTCATCCGACGCTCGTCCGCGAGCATCATGTCGTACACGAAGTCGCCGTAGACCGGGTACTCGCCGACCGAAGGGAACAGCCATATCGGTTGAGTCGGCTCGTCGACGCAGGCACGCACCGGCACCTTGTGACCGGGCGCGGCCAACTCTGCCACGTAGGAACGTTGCATCCTCAGTCCTTCGCCAGATCCGCGGCCGGAGCACCGCGGCTGCTCCGAACGCTACGGATGTGGCGGCCCGAGATCGTCACCGCACGGTGGACATCTGCGGGTAGCTCGCACGGGGGACAGACCCTTATGTCTTCCCAGGTCATGACGGTCGATCCGAATCCCGGGGCCCTACAGGCCGAAGGCGCCGCCCTCGATCAGGATGAGCAGGCCGAGGGCGATCAGCACCAGCGGCAGCAGAACGTGGCCCCACCGGCTGAGCGCCTTGGCGATGACCGGGCGGCCGGCGAAGAACCGGCCGACGAGGCACCACACGCCGACCAGGGCGAGGAAGACGACCGCGTACACGCTCATCCCGCCCGCTCCGGCGGTGGCGAACACGGGGACGTAGACACCGATGTTGTCCCCGCCGTTGGCGAAGGTGACCGCGGCGACCTCCAGTGCTCTGGGCCCGCCGCCCTCCGCCGCGTGACCATCCTCGTCGTCGCCCTCGCCCCGCTGCTTCCATGCCTGCCAGGCCGCCTTGAGCCCGAGGGCGAGGGGCAGCAGGCCGAGGTAGGGGACGGCCGTCTCGGGCAGGAAGGTCGCGCCGAACGCGGCGGCGGCCGCGACGGCGAGGATGGCGGCGAAGCCCAGGTACTGGCCGAGCACGATCCGGCGGGCCGATCCGCGGTGGCGGGCGCCCTGGGCGAAGAACAGGGACAGGATCAGGATGTCGTCGACGTTGGTGACGGCGAACAGGCCGACCGCCTGTCCGACGATGCCCGGATTCACGGATGGATGACCTCTCGCTCGGCTGCTTGGCGACAGTATCCGGCACGCACCGCTCCCCGTATGCCGCAGGCCACTTCACCACGGCCCCGGGGCCCCAAGGACGCCAGGGCGGGCGCAGGGCGGCTAGCGGCTCTTGCCGCACAGGGCCGCGTCCACCGCCCCCTGGAGATGGCGCAGACTTTCGCCCTCAGCCGCCCACGTCGTGGTGTAGACGGTCACGGTGCCACGGCCGGACGTGGCCCGGCCGCCGGCCACTGAGTCGCCGGCAGATCGCCGCCGTGGCCCCAGTAGACGCCACCGCGGCTGAGCGGGATCGAGGCAATGCCGTAGCCGTAGCGGCTACCCGCCGGGTAGACATCGCGACCGCCGACGTCAGTGGTGTCCCGGGTCATCAGGCGCACCGCCCAGCCGGGCAGGAGCCGGCCTCCGGACGCGCCGGGCGCACGCCGTAATTGCGGGCGTGGGGCCCGCGTAGGGACAGCTCGGCGGGCGCGGGCCAGTAGGTGTCGTCCACAGCAGCAGTCCGGCCGCTGATCAGGCACGACATGACAATTGCCCGGGCGCACGCCGAAGCCTGCCCACCGCTCGGGAGGAGAACCGCATGCCCGTCAGGACCCCGGTTGCCGTAGGGCAGGCAGGCGACGCCGACCGTGAGGGGGCGGTACCCGAGCACACAGCGGCCGTGTCCCCCCGAGGCCGACGCCCCGGCCCGGAGCAGTCCGTAGACCAGGGACACCAGAGCGCCGGTGCCGAGTACCGCACCGAGTACGTCCAGGCGTACGGAGGAGGCCCTCTTCGGTGGCGCCCGCGACATGCCCCGCGATCGACGGCTGGTCCGGGGAGGACCAGCGAAATGACAACGACCAGGGGCCCGGCCATCACCGTCGCCACTTGGCCTGATCCCTGTGGCCCCCCTCTCATCGTGGCGGACACGATGGGCCTCAGTGACCGAGCGATGGAGAACGAGGGGGAAGGCACATGCACGAGAAGCGCTCGCCGAGGGCCTCATCGACTGCGGCGGATTCACGAGAGCTGATCACCATGGATCCCGGCGCCGCCGTGCGCGAGCACGTGCTGGGCTATCGGGGCTTCCGGTTCGGGGCACGTCAGCCCCGATGTCGGCTGTTGGTACCAGACGGTGTGGTGAAGGTGATGTTCGGGTTCGGTGAGCCGGTACGGATCGCCGACGCGGTGGACCCCCGTCAGTCCGTCACGGGGACCTCGATGATCAACGGGTTACGGGCCACTGCCACGCTGGGCGAGCACACCGGCCAGTTGACCGGCGTGACGGTCATGCTGACCCCGATCGGGGCCTTCCGCTTATTCGGCCTGCCGATGGCCGAGTTGGCGGAGCGCAACCTGGACCCGGCCGATCTCCTCGGTCAGGAGGCAGGCCGTCTCATCTGCCGCCTGGCCGAGTGCCGCGACTGGACATCGCGCTTCGCCCTGCTCGACGAGGTGTTCGCGGCCCGGCTCCTGACCGGGCCGGAATGCGCGCGTGAGGTGGTCTGGATGTGGCAAGGACTGCGGCGCACCGGTGGCCGGATGCGCGTGGGGGAACTGGCCGCCGAGACCGGATGGAGCCGCCGACGGCTGGAGCGGCGCTTTCGCGAGCAAGTGGGCCTGCCGCCCAAGCAGTTCGCCCAGGTGCTGCGACTGCAGGAGGCGCTGCGCCTGCAGGACGGCGGCCTGCCGTGGGCTGAGGCCGCGGCCCTCGCGGGCTACTACGACCAGGCCCACTTCACCCGGGCCTTCAAGGACCGGGTCGGCTGTACGCCGGGCCGGTTCGGAACGCGCCGGGCGTCCTCCACACCCGGCGACCCGCTGGACTTCCTGCCCGATCAGGTCACCAGCGTTCTGCTCGCCGAGTGAGAGTGTCGCATTCGTACAAGACATCCCCCTGCCGGACCGCAAGGGTGGCGGAGTCAACAGGCGCCGTCTGTTGAAGCGACTGAACATCGGCCCGTGCCCAGTCCAGTCCACAGAACTGGGCCGGAACCGACAGTAAGGAGGGTGGACATGTACAGGACGCTCACCACGATGGGCAGCAGGCTGCTCGGCCTGTTCGTTCCTCAGGTGGAAGCCTCCGCCGTGCAGGTGAAGCAGTGCTGGCCGCAATGCTGGCAGTGCAACAAGCAGTACGGCGGTCAGTGCAGCTGCAACGCCCGGTGCTGCAAGAACTCGGCCGGAGGCTTCGACTGCACCGGTTGCGTGGGCTGCTGACACCAGGCAGGTCCGCGTCGACCGCCGTCTTCTCCGGAAGGACGTACGCGGCACACCGTTGAACGACAGCGGACAGGCGGCCCCCAAGTGGCCGACCGGGTACTCGGGGGCCGCCTTCACTCTCAGCCCGCACCCCTGCTTCGATGAAAGGGTCGCTGTGCAGTATCTGGTGATCGCAGTCCGGGCCATGATCGGCGTGGTCTTCCTGATCGCCTTCCTGAGCAAGGCGGCAGGACGGGCCAGGTTCGCGGCCTTCGTGGAGTCGGTGCCCGCCATGGGAGTGGTGCCGACGCGGCTGGCCGGACCCGCGGCAGGGACCGTGGTCACCGCGGAGGGCGCCGTCTGTGCGCTGCTCATCGTGCCGTCGGCCGACGGCACCGTGGCCGGACTGGCCCTCGCAGCGGGGCTGTTGAGCGTCTTCGCGGCCGCGATAGCCCGCACGATGCGGCGGGGCACGGGCGCCACCTGCCGGTGCTTCGGGGCCTCAGCGGCCCCGCTCGGCCGCCGCCATCTCCTCCGCAACGTCCTGCTGACCGCCATCTCGGCGGCGGCCGGCCTGATGACACTGGCGAACCAGGCGCCAGCACCCGTGACGGCGACGGGAGCCATCCTGGCGGCACTGGCCGGGCTCGTCCCGGGCACCCTGGTGACCGTACTCGACGACCTGGCCGAGCTCTTCGGCGCGTCCACGGCCAAGCCGATCCCCCATTCGACGCGCGCACACAGAATCCGAAGGCCATCCGGGAGGAACCATGCCAGTCCTGATCAGCGCCGTGGTGCTCGTGGGGGCACTGTGTTCGCTGGACCTGCTCCTCACCCTGGGCGTGATCAAGCGACTACGGGAGCACGGCGAGCTGCTGGCGATGAGGGTCGCCGACCGGCCACGCTCGGCGATCGAACTCGGCGAGCCGGTGGGTGAGTTCACCACCCATACCGTGGACGGCGAACCGGTGGGCCGCGCCATGATGACCGGGACGACCTTGGTGGGCTTCTTCACACCGACCTGCGGACCGTGCAAGGAACAGCTCCCGAAGTTCGTGGAGTACGCCCGCACGATGCCGGGCGGGCGCGATCGGGTACTGGCCGCCGTGGTGGGCGACGCCGACCTGGCCGCGCCCATGGTCGCCGAACTGCGGTCGGTGGCGAAGGTCGTGTCCCAGACCCGCAACGAGGAACCCATGGGCGCGGCATTCGAGATCATGGCGTTTCCCACGGTGCTCATGGCCGCGCCGGACGCCGAGGGCGACGTCGTGGTCACCGATGACTCGGTGGACCTGTCCCGGCCGACGCTTCCGGTGTGAGCACCATGCGCGGGCGAGGCGGCCACGAGGAGTCGACGGCGGACACCGTCTACGCCCCTTCCGGGCGCTCGGGGCGCGCCGTGATCGCGCTGCGGCGGATCGCCGCCGTCTGCGCGGTCACCGCCCGCGCCGCCCCCGGCACCCTGCTGCTCCATGCAGGACTGTCGCTGCTGGTGAGCGCGCTGCCGGTGGTGACGGCCTGGCTGATGAAGCTGGTCCTGGACGACCTGGCGAACGGTGCCCCGGGGACGCTGCTGTGGCCCGGTACGGCGCTGGCCGGCCTCGGTGTGACGGCGGTGGTGGCCTCTCAGACCATGCGGTACGCGCGAGCGGAGCTGGACCGCCGGGTGGGGCTGGAGATGCAGGACCGGCTGTTCGCCGCGGTCGATGGGTTCGTCGGACTGGGGAGGTTCGAGAACCCGCACTTCCTGGACCGCTTGCGCCTGGCCCAGCAGGCGGGCCACGAAACGGCCGCCCATGTCGCGGAGAGCATCCTGGGCGTTGTGCGCGCCGGGGCAACCATCGGAGGATTCCTCGGCTCGCTCCTCCTCGTCAGTCCCGTGATGGCCGGGATACTCCTGGTGGCCGGGGCGCCCGTGCTCTGGTCCGAAGTCGCGCTGGCACGGCGGCGGGCGCAGATGCTGTGGGAGGTCGGCCCGGTCGAACGGCGGGAGTTCTTCTATGCCGATCTGCTGTCGAGTGTGGAAGCGGCCAAGGAGGTCCGGCTCTTCGGCACCGGCCCGTTTCTGCGCGAACGGATGCTGACGGAACGTCGTACGGCCAACACCGCGAAGCGGGCCATGGACAGGCGCGAAATCGCCGTACAGACAGGGCTGGGCGGACTGGCGGCGCTGGTCTCCGGAGGTGGGCTGCTCTGGGCGGTCCTCGCGGCGCGCGGCGGGGCACTGTCGGTGGGCGATGTCACCATGTTCGTGGCCGCGATCGCCGGTGTGCAGGGGGCACTGGCGTCGTTGGCGGGTGACGCCGCACAGGGCCAGCAGACGCTGCTGATGTTCGACCACTACACGGCGGTGACGCAGGCCACCTCGGACCTCCCGGTCGCGGACCGGCCCCGCCCGTTGCCGACGCTGCGCCACGGGATCGAGTTCCGGGATGTCTGGTTCCGCTACTCGCCCGATCTCCCATGGGTGCTGCGCGGCGTCGACCTGCGGATTCCACAGGGCCGGGCACTCGCCCTCGTCGGGCTCAACGGGGCGGGCAAGTCCACTCTGGTGAAGCTGATCTGCCGGTTCTACGACCCGACGCACGGCGCGATCCTGTGGGACGGCGTGGACATCCGTGAGGTCGATCCGGCGCGGTTACGGGAACGAGTGGGCGCGGTGTTCCAGGACTACATGCAGTACGACATGACAGCGGCGGAGAACATCGCCCTCGGCGACCTCACCGTGCTGACGGAACGGGACCGATCGTATGAGCGGATGCGCCAGGCCGCACGACGGGCCGGCATCGACCGCCGGCTGGACGCACTGCCGCGGGGCTACGACACCTTGCTGACCCGGATGTTCTTCACGCAGGAGGACAAGGGCAACCCGGAGACGGGCGTGGTCCTTTCCGGCGGGCAGTGGCAGCGGCTCGCGCTGGCGCGGGCCTTCCTGCGCGATGGGTATGCGCGGCGCGAACTGATGATCCTCGACGAGCCATCGGCCGGGCTCGACGCGGAGGCGGAGCACGAGATCCACGCTTCCCTGCAAAGCGACCGCAGCGCCCGTACCAGCCTGCTGATCTCGCACCGGCTCAGTGCGTTGCGGGACGCGGACATCATCGTCGTACTCCGGGACGGGCGGGTCGCGGAGCAGGGGAACCACACTGTGCTGATGGCGGCGGGCGGCGAGTACGCACGGCTGTTCACCCTCCAGGCCGGTGGCTATCAGCTCTCCGCGGGAGAGTCGCCACTCACGCCGGAAGAGGCCCGCTGATGGCGAGACGGACATGTCCGAGCGCGGCGGTGACGGCGGTCCTGGGACTGGGGATGGCACTCATCACGGGAACGGTGCTGCGACGAACGCTCGTGGTCGTAACCGTACGGGGCGGGAGCATGGAACCCACGTACCGCGACGGGGAGCGGGTGCTGGTGCGGCGTGGCGGACGGTGCGCGGTTGGGCACGTGGTCGTCGTGCGGCAGAGGAACGGCTCACGCTCGTCACCCGCCCCAAGCCAGGCGGCGGCCGTAGGTACCCTAGGTACAGGTACCGGACAAGAGTGGATGATCAAGCGGGTGGCGGCGGTGGCGGGCGACCGGCCACCCCCGGGGGCACTGCCAGAGCCGGACGCCGCCACGGGTGGTTGTGTCCCACCCGGGACGCTGGTGCTCCTGGGCGACAACACACACAACAGCTACGACTCCCGCCAGACCGGCTACTTCCCCGCAAGCCACGTCCTCGGCACCGTCATCCGGTCCCGGCCCCGGCCCCGGCCCCGGCCCCGGCCGACGTACGCATAGGACGCAGGGCGACTGCGAGAGGCGATATTCAGGCAGGACGCCGTGTTCGCCGGCGTGATGTTCGGTTCGGCCGCCCGGTTCGACTGGGCCGAATTCCAGGCGCTTGCCAACTTCGACGAGGTGCGGTGCACGGGCAGCGGCACAACCCTGGCCGGGCACCTTGTCTTCCGCCGTACGTCGTTCGCGACCGGGCCCTGGTTCATGGGAGCTCACGGCGTCCGGCTGCTGGACCTGAGAGAGAGCCACATCACCAAGCCGACGGTCGCCCAAGTCGTCGCCGAGCACGTCGATTTCACCGGCGCCTGGTTCGAGGCACCGGTCACCCTGAAGGCGAGCGGCGCATCGATCGACCTCACGCACGCCCGTCTTGCCGAGCGATGCACCCTGACGTCGATGGAACACCATGTGGCGCACTCCGGTCTCCCCGCCTACCCGACCGCGCCCGACCAGCGCCCCTCGGTCACCTCGCTCTCCGGTGTCGACGCGTCCATGCTGCTCCTCTTCGACGTCGACCTGTCCCGGTGCGTCTGCAACTGCGCAAGGCCCGCGAGGACGCCCGCGACGAACCGGGAGCCGCCGACTTCTACTACGGCGAGATGGAGATGCGCCGCCACAGCCGTACCTGGAGTGAGGCGGACCGCTGGCTGCTCCAGGCGTACTGGCTGCTGTCCGGCTACGGCCTGCGCGCCTCACGCGCGCTCGGCTGGCTCGCGGCGTCGATGCTCCTCACCGTCGTGCTGATGACCGGCTTCGGCCTGCCCCAGGGTTCCCCGAAGCAGGAGGCGGCGGCCACGGTGCCGCCCGTCGGCGGCAAGGTCACCTTCGAGATCGACAAGGACGACCCGAAGAACCCCACCGGGGACCGGTTCACCGGCAAACGCTTCGAGAAGGCTCTGGAGGTGACGCTCAACTCGGCCGTGTTCCGCTCCGGGGAACAGGACCTGACCGTGGCCGGCGGGTACATCGAGATGGCGTCCCGCTTCTCGGAGCCGATCCTCCTCGGCCTCGCCGCTCTCGCGATCCGCGGCCGCATGAAGCGATGAGGCATCGGACGTCCATCCCGGTACCGCGCGGAACCGGCCGCGCAGACCGGCGGCGGGAGGACTACGCGGTGAGCGATCCGTCCGGCTGCCGGTGGCTACGGCGGCCGGCCGGTGAAGGCACGCAGGGCCAGCTCAATCCTGATTTCCTCGGTGTCCAGCAGCGACTGCAGCCGGCGCAGAACGATGTCGTCGATGCTGCGCTGGTCCCGCAGGCGGATCAGGGCGCTGCGTTCGACGCCGATCAGGGCGCGGCGCAGTTCGAGCCCGGCCCGCACACCGGTGTCGTCGGTATCCGGTGGTTCCGCCTTCTCGGCGGCGTACTGGCGCAGTTCGCTCAGGATGGCGTCGGCGGTCTCCGGCGGGGTTTTCAGACGCTTGGCGTGGTCGGGAAGGGCCTCCAACGCGGCGGCGATGATGTGGCGATGGGCGCGGCGTTCCTCGGCGTTCTCGTCGGGATCGCCGTGCAGTCCCGACCAGCGGATCACCGCGGGCATCGTCGTCCCCTGGAGGACCAGCGTGACCAGGATGACGGTTACGGCGGTGAAGACCAGCAGGCCGTGTCCCGCGAGCGGCCGGCCCGCGGCGGTGGTGGTCGGGACGGCGAGGGCGGCCGCGAGCGAGACGGCACCGCGCACCCCGCTCCAGGCGAGCGGGAACCTCTGCCGGGCGCCGTAGCGCAGCGTGCGCTGGACCGGGCGGCGGTCGACGGCGCGGATGAGGTAGGGCACCGAGTACAGCCACAGCAGTCGGGTGGCGATCACTACGCCGCTGACCAGCGAGGCGGTGATGACCGCGTGTCCCGGGGAGACGGAGCCGATCCCGCTGACGATGGCGGGCGTCTGGACGCCGACCAGGACGAAGAGGGCGCTGTTGAGGAGGGAGGTGCTCACCTCCCAGAAAGAGATGATCTGCACTCTGGAGCCCGCACTGATCACCTTGGGGCCCGCCTGGCTGAGGATGAGACCGCAGGTGACCACCGCCAGGACGCCGGAGACGCCCAGCACTTGCGCGGGCAGATAGGTGGCGAACGGAGTGAGCACGCCCAAGGCGTTTTCCACGCTGCGGTCACGCAGCCGCCTGCGCAGAGCGACTACGACGGCGGCGCATCCGCAACCGATCGCGGCACCGCCCGCGTAGGCGAGCAGGAAGCGCACGGCGGTGTCCGTCCAGGTGACGGCCAGCCCCTCGACGGCGACGCCGATCACCACGGCGTAGAGGGTGAGCGCGGTGCCGTCGTTGATCAGGCTCTCCGCCCGGAGGATGGTCCGGATCCGGCGGGGCAGCCCACGGGCGACCGTCGCCACGGCGATGGCGTCCGTGGGGGCGACGACGGCACCGAGGACAAAGGCGAGTGGCCAGGAAAGGCCCAGCGCGTGCCCCACCGAGGCCACGGCGGCGGCGGTGGCCAGCACCAGACCGGTCGCGAGCAGCACAATGCCGCGCACGTTCGTCCGGATCTCACGGAGGGAGGTGGTCAGCGACTCCCAGTAGAGCAGTGGGGGCAGGAACAGCAGCAGGACCACCTCGGGCGGCAGGGCCGGCCCGCGGAAGTCGGGAATCAGGCCGATCAGGCAGCCGCCCGCCACCAGCATGACCGGCTCGTTCCAGCGCAGGCGGCGAGCCAGCCAGGTCATGGTCAGCACCGCCGCGAGCACCACCACGATGACTTCGAGGCCACGCATCCGGTACCGCCTTCCCGATGGGAGCGTGGTATGGGCCACGCCTCGGGAAGCCTGCCACCTCGAATCCGATCGGGGTCGCGCCTGACCACCGCCGAATGAGTGCTCCGACCTGCGACTTCCGCCAACCGGAGCACTCGCTCACACGGATGTGTGACTGAGTGCGGGGAGAGGGCCGGGTCGGTCGTGCTGTGACTCGAGGGGCACCAGCTTGGACAGCCGGGATGGCCACCGGGCCGCGATCAGTGCCGAGAGACGAGAACATGACCGCCTCGTACGAAACCATCAGCGCCGGCCTGGACGGCAACGTCCTGTCCGCCACCTTCAACGCCCCGCCCATGTACGCGCGGATGCCGCTCTGTTCCAGCAGCTCGTCCGGAGTGCGGCAACGCGGCAACGCGGCAACGCACGGCAGAGCCGTTCAAGCGGGGCTTCCAGACCCGTGGCCGCACCGAGCTCGAACTCGGAGCCGTGCCCGGCGACTTGAAGGCCGTCGGCTGATCGGGGCGGGGCGCCCGCAGGGGCACGCGGCCCGCAGCCACCGACAGTGGACTACCTCGCGGCGGAGGCCGCGCTCACCAATCTCAGCAAGGCACTGTCAATGGAGCTCAGGCCGAAGGGCGTCCGGGTGAACACCGTCTCCCCCGCACCGACACACACCCCGGTCTGGCTGGGACCCCGAGAGCGCGCGCCTGTTCGTCGTACCGGGCTGGGGCATTCAGCGGCAGGTCCGCCTCCTTTCGGGTTGCGGGTCTGTGGGCGGGAATCCGTTTTGCGGCTGTACCGGCCGATGGCCGGTTGACTTTGCGAGAGAGGGAGACGATCGCGTCTCCGGAGCGCTTCTTGTGAGGGCAGCCACGTTGATCAACAGGCGGAACGTACTGCGGGCGGGCACTGTGGGTGTTCTGGGCACGGAGGTGGCGGGCCTGCCATCATCGCCGGCCGCTGCCGCGCCACCCGCCGAGGTGGCGGATCGGGTCAGCGAACGGGACTTTGAGCTGCTGGCTCAGGCGCTGTCGTCCCGTTCCACCCTCTATCGGCCGGGAGATTCCGGCTACCCGCCGCTGGCGCTTCCGTTCAACCACCGCTACGCCGGGATCCGCCCCGCGGGGATCGTGGCGTGCGCCACGACCAGGGATGTCCGTGCGTCGGTCCACTGGGCCCGCGCGGTGGGGCTGCCCGCCGTGCCTCGTTCCGGGCTGGGCCACAACTACGCCGGGTACTCCGCCACCACCGGTCTGCTGCTCAACATGGCCCGCATGAAGAGCATCGTCTCCACCCCGCTACCGGGTGCCCGCTCGCGGACCCGGACCTACGGACGGATGAGGGTCGTTCACGACGCGGGCACCCTCACCGTGGGAGCCGGCGTCACCAACGCCGACCTGCACCCGATGCTGGAGGACCACGGCATGTTCGTGCCGACCGGCCGCTGCCCCACGGTCGGGGTGGCCGGGCTGGTGCTGGGCGGCGGTATCGGCTTCAGCGACAAGATGTTCGGCCTGACCTGTGACCGGCTGGTCTCGACGACCGTGGTACTCGCCGACGGCCGCGTGGTGGAGGCCGGTCAGGACTCGCACCCCGACCTGTTCTGGGCCTGTCGCGGCGGGGCGGGAAACAACTTCGGTGTCAATACCTCCTTTACGTTCCAGTACGAGCGGTTCCAGGGCGACGTGGGCTTCTACGAGCTGCGCTGGAGCCTGGACTCGGTACTGCCGGTGATCGCCGCCGCGCAACAGATCGCCGTGCACACCCTGGACGACAAGCGATTCCATCTCCGCGTCGGCATGGGCACCCACGGGCTCACCAGGGACCAGATCCACGCCAACGCGGGCGTCAACGCCATCGGCCAGTACTACGGCGACCTCGAGGAGTTGCGCGCCATCCTGGCTCCACTGCTCGCCATCGGCACGGCGGAGGAGCGCGCCCGCAACAAGGCGTCCGTCCGCGAGGTCACTCCGGGTCAGGCGAGCGCGCTGCTGAGCGCGACCACGCCGGTGCAACAGTTCGCCGCCAAGTCGGCGGTTCTCACCTCCCGGACGCTCCTGACCGATGAGCAGATCGGTGCCGCCGCCGAGCAGCTCCTGGACTGGCCCGGCAGCGACAACGAGGACGGGGCCGGGTTCGCCATGTTCGCCCTCGGTGGCGAGATCAACCAAGTGCCGCCGGACGCGACGGCGTTCGTGCACCGAAACGCGGCGTTCGTCCTCGCCGCGGAGACCTCCTGGGCGGATTATGACCCGCCACGCGTTGCCACGGCGAATCTTCACTGGCTCAATGAGTTCTACCAGAGCATTTTCGGTGAAACGCCTCCGCCGCATTCCTATCAGAATTTCCCGGACCCGACTCTGAAGGACTGGCGGCGGGCGTATTACGGCGCGAATTACGACCGGCTGGTCCGAGTGAATCGGACGTACGATCCGACCAATTTCTTCAGCTACCCACAAGGGATCGGCACCTGACCTTCGCGAACCGACGCGGCGTTGTGTCGGGTGCCGGAGCGGTGCGGTCCGCCTCGGGGTCGCACCGCCCGCTTCCGTAGGCTTGACACGCTGTGCGGGCACTTCATATGTTGCTCGTCTTGCCCTTTTCGGGGTGGGGTCGCATGAGACGTGGTGCGGCTGGGACGTCCCCGAAAGGGCTCTGCTGTGCGCGCATGGCTTCCCGACGCCCGTGGCCACCGGCGCCTGTTTTCCGCGCTGTCCATCGATGCCCTGGGCACCGGCCTCTTTCTGCCGTTCTCGATCCTCTATTTCACCGCGACGACCGAGCTGACCCTCGGCAGGGTCGGACTGGCCTTGTCCATCGCGGCGCTGGTCCGCATTCCGGCGACCGCGGGCGCCGGAATGTTCTGCGATCGGTTCGGCGCCCGCAGCACGGTGATCGTCTCCAATCTCATCCAGGCGGTCGGGTTCTTCAACTACCTGTTCGTGGGCTCCTTCGGTCACCTGCTCGGCGCCGCGGTCGTCGTGCAGCTCGGCAACTCGGCGTTCTGGGTGGCCTATCCGGCCCTGGTGCATGACGTCGCCGAGGGGAAGCGCCAGGAATCCTGGTTCGCCCTGATCACCACGCTGCGCCAGGCGGGACTCGGCGTCGGCGCTCTCGGCGCGAGCCTCGCTGTCGCGATCGGCGGAGTGAACGGATACACCACGATCGTCGCGGTCAACGCCCTGTCGTTCACCGTCGCGGCGATCCTGACACGGCTCGACTCCTCAGGCGGTGCGCACGCCGTGGGCGTCAGCGGCGCGCCGGAACACGACGACTCGCCACAACACACCGCCAAGGGGGGCTGGGCGAGCACGCTCCGGGATCAGCCCTTCCTCGGATTCGTCGTGCTCAACTTCGGCCTCGCCCTGCTCTCGCTCGCCTTCGGCCTCGCCGTTCCCGTCTTCCTCGTCAACACGGTGCACCTGCCGCCGTGGATACCCGGCACCGTCCTCGCGGTCAACGCCGTACTCGGCGCGCTGGGCGCCACGCCCGTGGGTGCCGCGATCACCGGGCATCGGCGATGGAGCAGCCTGATGGCATCGCAGGCCATCGTCGGCGGTGCGTTTGTCGCGGTGCTGTGCTGCGCGTATGTGCCGTCGGCCGTCAGTATCTGTCTCGCTCTCGTCGCGGTCGTCCTGGTGACCGTCGGCGAACTGATCCAGAGCCTGATCGTGTCGCCCATCGTCAACGACTGTGCCACCGCGGCGAGTCGCGGCCGGTACAACTCGCTCTCCCAGATGGCCTTCAGCATCGGTGACGTGGTCACGCCCGCGCTCATGGCCGTGCTGCTCGCCCATGGACCGGCCGCCACCTGGATACCGATGGCGGCCCTGGCCATCGTCGACATGCTCGGTATCGCCCTGCTCGCCGGCCACCTCCCCGCGATGCGGCGACGCGTCAATCACCCCGGCCGCACCGGACCCGACGCCGTGTAGGCAGCCATTGCCGTTCGTGGGCCCGCTGCCCGGTCAGTCGTCGGCCAGTCGTGTCCGCCAGCTCGGCGCCGAGGGCTTCCAGTTGAGCGACTGCCGTACGCGGTCGTTGGCCGCGCCGCGCATGGCGGTGAGCTGGTAGCTGGTGAGCCAGCCCAGCAACCGCTCGGCCAGCTGCGCCGGCACCGTACGGGGCGGGGGCGCTCCGAGCAGACGGGCGTACTCGGGCAGCCAGACCGCGGCCTCCGCCGGGTCGTCATCGGCCACGTTGAACACACCGTCGGTATCCGCTTCGACGGCGCACACCGCGGCCCGTGCGGCGTCCTCGATGTGGAGGAACGAGGTGACCCCGGCGGCGGACTCCGGCAGTGGCAGCCTGCCGCGCGCCACCGCGCCGCCGATCGCACCGCCGCGGTGGTAGAGGGTGCCCGGCCCGTACAGGGTTCCGTAGCGCAGTACGGTCCCGGAGAGGTGTGCCGCGCCCAGCACCCGGCGCTCCAGTTCGGCGATCGCGCGCGTGGTGAGCGCCCAGCCCGGGTCCGGTGCGTCGACATACAGCGGTGCGTCCTCGGTGAGCACCGGCCCGCCGCGGGGAGCCGTGGCGAACGCGATGCTCTGCGCCACCATCCGTTCCGCCCCAGCGGCCTCGGCCGCCGCGATCAGATGCGCGGTGCCTTCGGTGCGCAGCCGGGCGGTCCGCTCGAAGCCCTCCGGAGCGGGGCCGCGCAGGGCGGTCAGCTGATGCACCACCACCTCGGGCCGGGCCGAGAGCACCGCCGCGCGCACCGCCTCGGCTTCCAGCGCGTCGGCCACCACGACGCCGTCCAGGGCCAGCCCGGCCGCCCGGGACGGCTCCCGTACCAGCGCGGTCACATGATGGCCGCCGGCCCGGAGCAGCGGAACCAGTGCACGGCCGATCACCCCGGTGGCTCCGGCGACAAGGACACGCGCGGTCATACCGGGCTCCCGACCCGCATCAGGAGCCGGCAGGCGGGATCGCCGTCCCGCAGACACGCGGTGGCGCAGTTACGGGTGAGTTCGACCCCGAGCCCCTCCGACCAGCCGGCGTGGATGTCGGTGCACGGGCACTGGTAGCCGTCGAGCGAACCGGCCATCCGGACCATCACCACGGCGAAGTTCTGCCGCATGGTCAGCTCGATCTCCCCGTCCGGGAGCACCGCGGTCGCCCCGTCCCGCAGCTCGCTCGGGAACATCCACTCGGAACAGGCGTCGTAGCGGCGGCGGAGCTCCTCAAGGTCCACCGCGGGCTTTCCGCCGAACTGACGGGCTATCCGTTTGCCCACCTGGACGGCCACATACCGCAGCGCCTCGGCGTTGATCTCATTGGCCACCGCGTGTCCGAACCTGTTCGCCACCCCCTGGTACCAGCGTGCGTCGTGCAGCCACCACTGCCGGTACACGTCCATGGTCCTGGGCCGGGGACTCGTACCGGGACTGGTACCGGGACTCGTACGGTCGACCGCGGTCATCGCACCTTCCCGTCCAGCTCGCCGGCGGCCACCCGGGCCCGGAAGCGTTCGCGCATCTCCCGTTTGAGCACCTTGCCGGTGGCTCCCTTCACCACCTCGCTCGCGTCCATCCGGAGCGCTCCGGTCAGCTGCGGGAAGCCCGCGGCGACCAGCACCTGGTTGACCTCGGCCGTCCATCGGGCGTCGTCGGTCTCCGTGTCCGCCGCGTCCGCGCGCACCTGCAGCAGGGCGTAGGCGTCGGCGGTCCCGTCGCCGTCCCAGTCCGCTCGTACGCCCTCGGGCGCGACCGCCACCACCGTGCAGTCGTCGAGCCCGGGCATCTCGCGCAGCAGCAACTCCTCGGTGCGGGTGCTGAACACGATGCCCGTGGGGGTGCGGATCGCGTCCGGCGCGCGGTCCAGGTGGTAGAAGTTTCCTTCCTCGTCCCGATAGGACAGATCGCCGGTGAGCCAGTAGCCACCGAGCCGCAGCCGGTGGAAGGTCAGCGAGTCGTTCCAGTATCCGGGGGTGAGGGTGGGCGAGCGCACGCCGAGGCGGCCGATCTCGCCGGGCGGCAGCGGTGTGCCGTCCTCGGAGAGCACCGCCGCCTCGGCGAAGCTCATCGGTTTGCCGACGCAGCGCGAGAAGGACGACCTGCCGGGCTTGTGTCCGTTGTGAAAGAGCGAGTAGCCGGTCTCGGAGGAGCCGAGTCCGTCCGTGAAAACGGAGCCGGGGACCCGGCGCCGCTTCAGATCCCGGCCGACCGTCTCATGGCTGCCCTGCTCGATCAGCGCCTTGATATGGGTCTCGTGCGCCGCGTCCCCGGTGTTGTACCACGCCTCCACGCTGGACAGATCGCGGGCGGAGAGATCCTGGGCGGCCATCTCCCCGTAGGTTCCGGCGAACGCGAACACCGTGGTGGGGCGGAACGACTCCATGGCGTCCAGGACGTCGGTCCCCCTCTGGCTGGACAGCATGGATACGGGCGAGCGCAGCAGGAAGCCGAACAGCATGACCGAGATGGCGGCGTTGTGCGAGCCGGGCAGCGCGACCAGCAGCCTGCCCATCGCGGAGCCGACCGACAGCTTCAGCCGGTGCAATTGCGCATACAGCAGGGTCTGATGCGTGTGCGGAACGGCCTTGGGCATCCCGGTGGTGCCCGAGGAGTGCGAGATGATGATCGGATCGGTGGCGTGGTGAGAGTACGGATAGGCCGCGGGGAGGGGCTCGCGGTCCTCCGCGCGGATGTCGGCCGCCGTGACACAGAAGCCGAGGCCCAGTTCGGCACGGCCGGGGGCGAGGACCGCGTGATGGGCCCGGTCGGTGACGGCTCCCACCGCGCCCTGGCGCCGCACATACTCGCGGGCGATCTCCGGGCGGAGGTTGCCGTTGACGAAGGAGGGGATCGCGCCCAGGGAGGTGAGGGCGAGGAAGTTGATGGCGAACTCGGTGCTGGAATAGGTCTGGATCGCCACCGGGTCGCGGGGCCCGACGCCCTGTGCGTGGTACCAGCTCGCGTAGATCTCCACGGCCTCGTGCAGCTCGCCCAGGGTCAGCACCTCGGGGTGGCCGCCGTCCGGGGCCTGCCAGGTGGTGTCGGTCCACAGGACCTGCTCGTCGAGCGGTCTGCCGTACGCCTTCAGCCGGTGGATCACATTCCCGGCCCCCAGGGCGGCGTCCTCGCTGATCCGCGCGCGTTCCTGCTTGGTGATCATGATGTGGTTCCTTGGATTCGGGCGGCCAGCTCGACCAGGCCGCGAAGGGTGCCGTACTCCCCCGAGGGGGCGGGCGGGATGTCGGACGGGAGGCTCGGGACCGGATCGTCCCGGTCCAGCACGATCGCCACGGCCAGGTCCGCGGCGGGTGGGCCGGTACGAAGCTCGCGGTACGCCGCCGTGGTGCGCTCGGTGCCGGTCAGCTCGACCCCGATGAGCACGATCCGGTCCAGCTCCTCGTCCTCCAGCAGCAGTTCCGCGGTGGCCAGCAGCTCACCGGCCGGGTCCGCCACGGTGGACAGGGAGAGCAGCGGTCCGGTGATGGCGAACTCGCGACTGAGCCGGCCGAGGACCGCGTTCGCGGTGGACTGCATGAACAGCAACGGATTGTGCACCTGCCCGGCCACGAGCAGACGGCTGCCGAGATCGAGAGTGGCGGCATCCCCCATCGTGCTGGCCAGGACCATGGCGGTCCTGGAGCCGTCGCCCGGCCGGGCGGTCAGACATCGCTCGACGGCCTGGTACACCATCGGGTTGAAGGCGGACTCCACAAAACCGGCGACTGGCGGCGCGGACGGACCGGATATCGCGGCGATCATGCTCGCTCCAGTACCAGCGCGGTGTTGGCGCCACCGAACGCGGCGTTGACGGTGAGCGCGCGCCGGAGCTCGGCCTTGTGGGGGCGGTTCGGCACATAGTCGAGATCGCAGTGTGGATCCGGTTCGGTGAATCCGGCGGTGGGCGGCAGGACCCCGTCCCGCAGCGCGAGCAGGGTGATCACGAGTTCCACCGCTCCGGCCGCCTCCAGCAGATGTCCCGTGGTGCTCTTCGTCGAGCTCACCGGCGTCCGGGCCGCGTCCGCGCCGAAGAGCGTGCGCAGTCCGCGCGTCTCGGCGGGGTCGTTGTGCCGGGTCGCGGTGCCATGCGCGTTCACGTAGTCGATCCGCGGGCCGCCCGCACGCCGCAGGGCCCGGCCGGCGGCCGCGACCAGCCCGGCGCCTTCCGGATGGGGCCGCGCGATGTGGTGGGCGTCGCCGGCGGCGCCCCAGCCGGTCAGCGCACCGAGCGCGCGCGCCCCCCTGCGCCGGGCGCCGTCGACGGATTCGAGCACGATGGCGGCGGCTCCGTCCCCGAGCAGCAGACCACTGCGGTCGGCGCAGAACGGCCGCACCATTCCGTCCCGGGAAAGGGCGAATCCCGAGTCGAACTTGGCCAGGTTCTCCTCCTCCACCAGGTACGCCCCCGCGCAGATCGCGGTCTCCGCCCGGCCGGAGGCGATGAGCTGGCAGCCATGCGCGATCGCCGCGGCCGAGGCGACGCACGCGCCGGTGAACGCCAGCCGGGGGCCGCGCACGCCGAGCGCGTCCGCGAGGGCCTCGGCCTGCCAGGCGGGCACGGTCTCCGCAGTGCCGCCGGAGGCCGCCGCGCCGGGAGAGCTGGGAGAGCCAGGTGAGTCGGGTGAGCCGGGAGAGTTCAGGGCGCGCCAGAAACGGGTCAGACCGGTGAAATCCCCCGCGGTCCCCACCAGGACGGCGGCCCGCGCACCCGTCGGCAGCCCGGCCATGCCGACCGCCGCCGCGGCGACTTCGGCCAGCACGTCGCGCAGCGGGGCGGCCTGGCCGCAGGTGGCGGCCAGGCCCGTTCGGTACGGGCCGGTGTCGAAGCGGGTGATCGGCCCGAAGGCGGGTCTCCCGTCGAAGACGCCCTCCCGCAGTGCGTCCGCCCCGGCGCCGAAGGCCGTACGCACCCCGAATCCGGTCAGCAGCACCTCACGACTCATGGACGTCCACCAGGTAGTCGGTGATCCGGCGGACCGAGGTGAACTCGGCGAGGAACGCTTCCGCCGGCTCGATCTCCAGGCCGTACCGCAGCTCCAGTTGGTGCAAAAACCACACCAGCCCCAGCGAATCCAGGGCGAGTTCGGCGTCGTCGTCCAGGCCGGGCGGTAGTTCGGCGAAGATCTTGGGGTCGGACAGCAGCTCCCGCACGGCGTCGGTGGTGATCCCCGGCCGGGTCTCGGATTCCGCGGTCATGCCGTGGCGCCCCGCCCGACGACCTCGTTGATCAGGTCGCCCAGGTTCATCGCACCGGCCTGTTCGATGTCACCGTCGGGGAATTTCACGTCGAACCGGCGCTCCAGGCGGAGGAGCAGCTCGATCAGGCCCAGTGAGTCGATGTCGATTCCGCCGGTGCCCATGGGGCTGTCATCGCTGATCTCGTCCGCGTCGAGCGGATGGTTCATCTCCTCGCTGATCGTGCTGAGCACGAAGTCGCGGATCTCCTTCTGCAACGCCGTCTGCATGGTGCGCAACCTTTCTGTGCCACGGGAATCGATGGGGGGTGGGCGGCAAGGGGCGGTCGGCGTGTCAACGCTCGGGAGCGCGGGCGAGCAGGGCGTCGCGGCGCCTGACGAGCTTGCCGTTGGAGGTGCGGGGCAGGTCCGCCAGGACGTGGACGACACGGGGCACCTTGTAGTCGGCCAGCCGGTCCCGGCACCAGCGCAGCAATTCCCCCGACGAGGGGCCGTCCGAGGCGACGGACACATAGGCTTCGGTGGCGCCGGCGTGCACGACCACGGCCCCGTTGACCCCGGGGTGCCGGCACAACACGGCTTCCACCTCGGTCAGATCGACCTTGAGGCCGCCGATGACCACCAGGGAGTCGCCACGGCCCAGCAGTCGCACGGCGCCGGAGGAATCCAGCTCGGCCCGGTCATGGGTGCGCAGCCAGCCGTCGGTGTACCGGTCGCCGCCGGAATCGTGCAGATAGGGCGAGCCGTCCGGCAGCCAGACGTCCAGCTCGCCCTCGCGGATGCGCAGCCGCACACCGGGTGCCGGCCGGCCGACCGAGGGCCTCGAGGCGCCGCTCATCTCCATCGCGATGACGCCGGTTTCGGTGGTCCCGTACGACTCGCCGACCCCGGTGCCGAACCGGTCGGCGAACCGCACGGCGGTCTGCGACGGCATGATCTCCCCGCCCGAGACCGCCGCACGCAGGGCGGGCAGGGCGGGCAGCTCCCGGGCGGTGCTCAGCAGGTCGTAGTGGAACGGCGTGCCGAAGATCATGTGGACGTCGTGACGCGCGGCGGCGGCCAGGATGTCCTTGGCCGACACCCGTCGCGCGAAGACCGCCGAGACGCCCGCGGCGAGGGAGTGCAGCACCCCGGCGATCAGGCCGAAACTGTGCGCGGTCGAGCTCAGCAGCAACACTCGCTCGCCCGGGGTCGGCATCCCCTCGATCCGGGTGAACCGCTCGATCTCGGCCGACAGGGAGGCCGCGGTCCGCCCGATCACCTTGGGCAGCCCGGTGGAACCCGAGCTGAACTGAACCAGCCGGTGCTCGGTCGCCGCCGGGCGACCGTCCGGGTACCGGGAGGTGATCACCTCGTATCTGGGCTCGAACCTGAGCGACGAGCGGCCCGCCGTACCCGCGCCGACCATGAACTGCGGGTGGCACAACGAGCGCAGGGCATCCACTTCCGACGGTTTGAGCCGGTGGTCGACCAGCATCACCTGGGCGCCCAGCTGCCATAGCGCGAGCAGTACCTCTATCTGGGTGCAGCTCGGTGGTATCTGGAGCATCACCGTATGCCCCTCGCCGACGCCGTGCCCGGCGAAGACCGCCGCTTCCACGGCCACGGCGGCCCGGACCTCTCCACGGCTCACCGGGTGTTCACCGTGGACGAGGTAGGGCACGTCGCCGGGATGGGCGTCGAACAGCGTGTCGAGGAGCTCCCGCATATGGACGCTCATCAGTGTTCCTTGCAGAATTCGCCGATGGGAAAGCCCACATGGCGCTGGTCCGTGGCCAGGTAGCCGAGCAGTTCGTCGCCCCGCCGCAGCTCGGTGACGTTGTGGACCTTGCCGCCGGGCCCGAGCACCCGCACATGCCAGTCGTCCTGGACGGTGAGGCTCACCACGATGTCGTCGGCCGATCTCGCGGTGATGGTCAGCAGCGGCCGGGACTCCAGCTTGGCCCGGCCGACCGTGACCGGCCGGGTCCGGCCCTCGGCATCGACCGCCAGGGTCGTGCTGCCCGAGCGCAGTTCGCTCAGATAGTTGGTCCGGTTCTCCGGGCCGAGCACATAGGAGTGCAGGGCCCCGGCGTTGACCCGGAACGGGCGGGTCGGCATGTACGGCAGCGGATGGGTCTCGCTGCAGCACAGGATGAAGCCGGTCGAGTACGAGCCGACCAGGATGCCCTCGTCCTCGGCGAAGTGCGTGCAGGTGTCCACGCACACCCGGTCGCCGAGCCCGTGGTGCTCGATGCGGTCGACGGTCAGCGTGGTCAGCTCCAGCGGAGAGGTTCCGGCCTCGAGCAGTCGGGCCAGCGCGAACACCTCGCCGGCGTCGGAGGGAGCCAACAGGACTCCGTCCGAACCGCGTTCCAGCACTTCCAGGACGGTGGCGGCTTCTTCCAGATCGGCGCAGACGGTGATCAGCTTTCCGGCGGAGCGGTCCGCGGCGGCGAGCACGATCTCCAGGGGGATCTTGGTCGGGTCGGCGAAGCGGACCACGGTGAAGGGCAGCGCGACGGCGGCCTCGCACGCCAGCCGCAGCGACGGTTCGTCGTGTACGTCGACCCACGCGGCGGTGTCGGCGCCGAGGTCGTACAGCTCCTTCTCCTCGGTCACCACCGTGGTGGTGACGCCGGTGACGGTGGGGGGCAGTGCCGTGAGGACGGATTCGTCATCGCAGAGCACGCCCTGCATCCGCGTGTGGATGGCGGCGTCGACGACGGACTCGAGCTGGGCCTGCGGAACGGCTCGGAGATCGATCCATGCGAACTTCATGCGGCTCCTGTCGCGATCGTCGGGGGGTGGGGGGTCGTTCCGGCATCGACGGCGTGCACGACGGCGGCGAGCCGCGCCACCAGCGAGGAGGGTGAGGGCGAGGAGAAGATCCGACGGCCGACCGCGAGGCCGCGACAGCCGGCGAGCATCAACGAGGTCGCGTGACTGATCAGGTCCGAGCCGTCGGGCGGGCCACCCGCGGCGAGGACCGGCAGCGGACAGCTGTTCACCACCTCGGCCATCCGGTCCATCGGCAGCGCGATCGAGGTCTTCACCAGGTCGGCGCCGAGATCCGCGGCGATGTTGACCGCGTGTGCGAGCAGCGCGGGATCGTGCGGATCGGCGATCCGCGGCCCCCTCGGGTAGATCATCGCGAGCAGCGGCATGTTCCAGATGTCGCATGAGGCCGCGACGGCCCCGAGATCCGTGAGTTGCCGGTGCTCGGTGTCCGATCCGAGATTCACATGCACGCTCACCGCGTCCGCGCCCAGCCGCACGGCCTCTTCGACGTCGCCGACGAGCACCTTGGCATCGGTGTCGGCCGCGTGCGCGGTACCCGCACTCAGGTGAACCACCAGGGCGCAGCGGCGCAGGATGTCCGGTGGGATCGCCCGCGCCCGGCCCTTGTGGACGACGACCGCGTCCGCGCCGCCGTCCACCAGCGCTCTCAACAGCCCGTTCCAGCGGGCCTGGGACACCACCGGCCCATCGGACACACTGTGGTCGAGCGGGACGAAAAGATATCTTCCGTCACCGACGACCGAGAGCCTCCGCATCCGGAATGATTTACCAATATCGGTCATGTGCCAGGCACACCTCTCCCAAGGGGCGAACCACGCGGGGGGATTGCTCGGCCAGAATGGCACGTCCACGCAATGCCGAGCGGATATCGAATCTCCATCACTCTGCGGTTATGCGGCTCTGAGGAATTTCTGAGATTGCTCTGACAGGCTGTCCGACGGCTATTCCGCCGGAGCCGAAACCGCGTTTTCGAGGAGTCTGTTTTGACCGCCTTGACCGACCCGGTACGCATCTCGATCGCCTGTCACGGCGGACGTGGTCACACCGCCAGGCTGGGGGAGGCCGTACGAGCCGGAGCGAGCCGGGTCCCGCACACCGAGGTCGCCTCCATCCAGGTCGACCGGATCACCGATCAGGAATGGCATCGGCTCGACGACGCCGACGCGATCATCTTCGGCGCGCCGACCTATATGGGCACGGCCTCGTCGGCCTTCCACACCTTCGCGGAGGCGAGCGCCAGACGCTGGCTCACCCGCCGCTGGCAGGACAAGCTGGCGGCGGGTTTCACCAACTCCGGCTCGATGGCCGGAGACAAGGCCGGCACCCTGGGCTATTTCGCCACCCTCGCCGCACAGCACGGCATGCTCTGGGCCAGCCTCGGCCTGCCCCCCGGTTGGAACTCCTCCTCCGGCAGCGAGTTCGACCTGAACCGGCTCGGCTTCTTCCAGGGCGCCGCCGCGCAGTCCGCGGTGGACGACAGATCGGGTGCGGTGCACAAGTCCGACCTCGCCACCGCGGAACATCTCGGGCACCGGGTCGCGGAACTCGCCCGGACCCTTGTCGCGGGCAGACGAGCGCTGGAGCCGTGAGACACCGGCCCGCGGTGCCGGCCGGGGGCGAGGGCCGCGCCGTGGCCACCTCTGTCCGGCAGTGGTGGACCGTGGCCGTGGCGGTCCTGGCGCAGACGCTGGTCCTGCTGGACAACACGGTCCTCAACGTGGCGATGGAAACCCTCGCCGATCCGGTGCACGGGCTCGGGGCGAGCTCCGCCGACCTGGCGTGGGCCAACGCCTCGTACTCGCTGGTCTTCGCCGCGGGCAGCTTCGCCGGAGGCGCTCTCGCCGACCGCTACGGTCCGCGCCGCATCCTGGTCACCGGGCTGGTGCTGCTGGCCGGCGCCTCCACACTGGCCGCGTTCTCGGCCGGGGCCACGGAGCTGACCGTCACCCGTGGATTCATGGGCGCGGGCGGGGCGCTGATCACACCGGCGACGCTGGCGATCGTCACCCGCGCCGGCGCGCCGGCCGACCGGACCCGGGCGATCGCGGTCTGGGCCTCCGCGGGGGGCGCCGCCGTCGCGCTCGGACCGGTGGTGGGCGGTGCGCTGCTGACCCGGTTCTGGTGGGGCTCGGTGTTCCTGGTCAACCTTCCGGTGGTGGCGGTGTGCCTGCTCGGCGTATGGCTCCTGGTGCCCGGGCTGCGCTACACCGAGCGCAGGGTGCTCGACCCACTGGGCCTGGCGCTCTCCGTACTGGGGCTGGGTCTTGTGGTGTACGGCGTCATCCGGGGCGGCCGCCCGGCCGGCTGGTCGAGTCCGGCCACGCTGCTGCCCATAGCGGTCGGTCTCGCCCTGCTGGCGACGTTCGTGATGTCGCAGAGCCGCCGAGCCGCGCCGGGTTTCGATGTGCGCCTGTTCACCGAGCCGCGCTTCGCCGGCGGCACCGTGACCCTGCTGCTGCTCTTCTTCGGCCTGGCGGGGCAGCTCTTCTACTGTGCCTTCTATCTGCAGGGGGTGCACGGACTGTCGACGCTGGCCGCCGGGGCCGTGATGTCGGCCGCCGCGGGCGGCATCGTGCTCGGCAACCAGATCTCCCCGACGGTGTCCCGGCTGCTGACCGTCCGCTGGTGCGCGGTGGCCGGGATACTCCTTTCCAGCCTCACCTTCGGCGGCTACCTGTTCTTCGACGCGGGCACTCCGGTGGCCTGGATCGCCGGGATGCTCTTCGCGCAGGGCACCGGCATCGGCCTGGTGGTGGCGCCGATGACGGCGGAGATGATGGCCTGTCTGCCCCCGCGGTACACCGGCGCCGGCGCGGCGGTCAACGCCGCGGCCCGGCCGGTGGGCAGCACCCTCGGGGTCGCGGTGCTCGGCTCCCTGCTCGCCACCGCCTACCGCGGGGCCATCCGGCCCTCGCTCACCGAGCTGCCTCCCGGACCACGGGAGAAGGCCCTGGACTCCGCGGAGGCCACCCGGGCGGTGGCACGATCGCTGAACCACCCCGATCTCCTCGCCGCCGCGAACCGGGCCTATCTGCACGCCATGTACGTCACCGCCGCGTGGACGGCGCTGCTGTCCCTGGCCGGTGCCGTCCTCGTCATCGGATATTTCCGGCCGCGACCATCAACGACGGAGGCAGGAAGTGGATATGGGGCTGCGCCATCTTCGGATCGTGCTCACCGTGGCTGAGTCGGGCAGCATCAGCCATGCGGCCGCCACTTTGCAGATTGCCCAATCCGGCCTGTCCACCCAGCTCAGACGCATTGAGCAGGAATTCGGCGGGCCGCTGTTCCGCCGCCGCCCGCACGGTGTCGAGCCGACCGAGCTCGGCGTCCATGTCCTGGGCAGAGCCCGGCAGTTGCTCGACGAGTTCGGTGATCTGCTCTCCACGGCACGGACACTGGCCCAGCCGGCCGAACCGCCGCAGGCCGTCGGGCTGGGCGGGGTGGACAACCCCTGGGTGCCCCTGATCGCCGTGCTCATCCGGGAGCGGCTGCCGCACCACGAACAGCTCACCTATCTGGAACCCTCCTCCCAGGCCGTGCTGGAGCTGCTGCGCACCGAGAAGATCGCGCTCGCGGTCATCAGTGAGTTCCCCGATGTCGTGCCGCCCCCGGTCCGCGAGTTCACCGTCCGCGACCTCGATACCGAACCGGTGCTGATCGGCCTGTCCCCCGGCCACCGGCTGGCCCATCGGCAACTGATCACCCTCGAAGAACTGGCCGAGGACACCTGGGTCGCCCCCGGCGACCGCTCCGACGGTCTCGGCCTGAGCCTGAGGATCGCCTGCGAGCGTGCGGGGTTCACCCCTCGGTTCCGGTATTTCGGCGCCGACCAGACGACCGCGGCGGCCATCGTGAGCGCCGGGAACGCGATCGGGGCCTTCTTCGCGCCGGGCGATCACTGCCCGGGGGTCGCGCTGAAACGGCTGGCGAACGGCCGGCTGTGGCGCCGGACACGGCTGGTGTGGGACGCCGAGTCGCCGCTGTCCGGGCTCGCCGAAGATCTCGACAGCGGTGCGCTCGACTGGCGTCGGCCGCAGCCCTCATGAGCCGGGCCCTGACCCCGATCACGTCAGTGCCCGGAGATGTCCGGCCGTCTGCCTCCCGCGGAGAGGCACGAGGCGATCGTCCGTTGCCGTGGGATGGTCTCCCCCATCCGCGCCGCCGGCAGCTCCACGGTGAACAGCGCACCGTGGCCCGGCCGTCCGTTGGCGGTGATCCGCCCCCCATGGCTTTCGATCACCTCGCGGGCCAGCGCCAATCCGAGCCCGAACCGTCTGCCGCGGCCGGCGGTCCCCCTGGCGAACCGCTCGAACATGCGCGTGGCCTCCTCCGGTGCGAACCCCACGCCGGTGTCGCGTACGGACAGCGACACGATGCCGGGAAGCGGGGCGTCCACGGACACCACGACCTCCCCACCGGGCGGAGTGTGCCCCATCGCGTTGTCGAC
The DNA here is from genome assembly GCA_002021875.1 of Streptomyces hygroscopicus. NCBI lineage: Bacteria > Bacillati > Actinomycetota > Actinomycetes > Kitasatosporales > Streptomycetaceae > Streptomyces > Streptomyces hygroscopicus. The sequence continues at coordinate 10,991,149 of CP018627.1, read as the reverse complement.
CAGCGCGGCGATCACCCGGCGCAACGCCGACGTGGTGCCCATCACCACATGCCGCCCCGGCCCGCACCGAAGACGCACGGTCAGCCGCATCGCATGGGCTCTGGCGTCCTCGGCGGACACCGCCTCCTCGGCGAGCGTGGCCAGGTCGACCGGATCGCGGGATCCCGGCGACTGGGACAGCCGCGCGGACAGCAGCAGGTCGTCTATGACGTCACCGAGCTGCCGAGTTCCGGTCACCAGGCGCCGGAGGTCGGTGGCGAGCTGCTGCGGGGTGGCCGAGCCGGAGCGCCGGGCCAGCAACTGGGCGCGGGTGTGCAACTGGGTCAGTGGGGTGCGCAATTCATGACTGGCGTCCGCGACGAACCGCCGCTGCCGGTCCAGTGCCTCGGAGAGCGGCCGCATCGCCCGTCGCGCGAGCATGCCGCTGGCGACGGCCACGAGCAACAGACCGACCGCCTCGGCCGCCGCGAAGGCGAGCAGCAGATGGTTGCGGTCGGCGCGCTGGAACCGTTCACCGTAGGCTGCCTGAACGACCTCCGCACCACGCCATGCGGTGCGCACCGTGTACTCCTCGCCACCTCGCCGCACCCGTTCCAGCACCGCGGGAGCGCCGGCGCGGACCGCGGCCAGGCTGGATCTCACGGGTATCCCGGCGGGGGTGCCGGGGGTGCTGCTGATCACTCCGTTCCGCTCCACGGTCATCCACACGCAGACCGGCGGACTGTCGATGGTGTTGTGGTCGATCCCCCACTGGGTTTCGCGCTCCGCGTCGGCGCGTTGGGCGAACAGCATGACGCCATAGACGATGACCCCGATGATCAACATGATCACCGACATCACCAGCGAGATGCGCCGGGTTATCATCCACTGGGCGGAGGAGAGCCTCCGCTGCTCGGGGCTCGGCGCCGTGCGGCGGGGGAAGCGGATCGGAATCGAATTCACAGCGTCCCCATCTGGTAGCCGCGCCCGCGCACGGTGCGGACGACGTCACGGCCCAGTTTCCGCCGCAGGTAGTAGACATAGGTGTCGACAATGGACTCCGCCGAGGTATCGGGAAACACCCGCTCGCGAAGGTGCGAGCGGTCGTGCACGATCTTGGGACCTTCGGCGAGCGCGTGGAGCAGGCCGAATTCCCGCAAGGACAGCTCGATGCCCGTGCCGTCGGCGAGGCGGACCTCGCGGCGCCGCAGGTCCAGCTCTCCGTCACCGAGCGGCAGGATTTCGGCGCCCGAGAGGTCGCGCCGGTGCAGCGCCCGCACCCTGGCCAGCAGTTCGTCCACTTCGAAGGGCTTGACCAGATAGTCGTCCGCGCCGGAATCGAGGCCGGTGACCCGCTCGCCGAGTTCGCCCAGCGCGGTCAGCACCAGGACCCGGGTGGTAACACCGACCCGCCGTAATCGTTTCACCAGGTCCAGGCCCTCGATGCCCGGAAGCATGCGGTCGATGACCATCACCTGATGTCTTCGGCTGAGACCGAGATGAAGCCCCCGGTGGCCGTCGAATGCCACATCGACGTCGTAGCCCTCTGAGCTGAACAATTCGGCCAGCATGTCTGCGGTTTCCCGGTCGTCTTCGATCAGTAACAGCCTTGTCTGATCCGCAGTCGACCGATCTATATCGGCTGGGTAGATCATTCGCTCATCTTGACAGTCCGGATGTGGGCACAGCGCGTCACATCTCGGCCGTCGGACGACGAGTCCAAAACGCTTCAGAACCCCCGCGTTGGGGCCGAAGTCACCCCAATCGGCGCCGGTGCGACATCAGGGGTTGCTGAACAGGGTGCACGCCCGGATCCGCGAGATGGTTACGGCTGGTGATGATCAGCCGACTGCCGCCGCTCCCCGGGATCAGGCTGCGGACCTGGGCGGCGTCGAGGGCATCGTCGAGGACGACGAGCATCTCGCGTCGGCGATCAATGACCGGTACAGGTACGCCCGTTCGGCCAGGTCCTGCGGAGGGTCGATCGGGGCAGCCCCAGGTTCGGACCCGGTCCGCACGGTCCACTCGACGGTGTCCGTCGCCGATGGCTAGAACCGCGGCATTCCGGAGGGCGGTTCCGGGATCGCACGCCGCGCCGTCACCGCCTCGATGAACTCTCGTGGCGGGAGGTAGCCGTGGGCGATGACGTAGTGGAGGACGAGATTGGGGGCGATGAGCCACCTGCCGTCCCGGGCCAGGACCCTGATCTCGGCGCTGCCGAGGGTGACCTCGGTGCCGCCGACGTCCACCACGACGGGACAGGGCGGCTTCCCCTCGGGATGCGCAAGTGTGCAGTTCTGCCAACCCCTCGTGCGATTGGTGGAGTTGTCCCGGCAGAGGACCGCGAGCGCGTGGACGAACTCCGCGGGCACCTGACCGCGGGGAAACTCGTCCTGATGCTCCAGCCACCCGACATTGACCGCGTGGAAGCCCTGGGGCACCCCGATGCCGGGCGTGTATGCGTATGGGGACCCGTCCTCGTACCGCACCGCGTGTTCCTCTCGTGCTCGTAGGGCCCGGTGGCCGCTGTCCCGGCGACGGTACGGTGTGTATCCATTCCACCGCACACCGCACACCGCGCTACGGCACCCCGCACACCGACCGGGTCAGCGCGCCAGCCGCCCCAGCAGCGAGGAGGCCGCCGTGATACCGGCCGCGGCGGCCAGGACCAGAACGGCGTAGTCGAGCGCGAGGTGGTCCGGAGTGCCCAGCAGCAGTCCGCGCAGCGCGTCGACCTGGTAGCTCAGCGGATTGGCGGTGCTGACGGCCTGGAGCCAGCCGGGCATGAGCGCCACCGGGTACAGCGCGTTGGAGCCGAAGAACAGCGGCATGGTGATGGCCTGCCCGATGCCCATCAGCCGGTCGCGGGTCAGCACGATCCCGGCGATGGTCATCGACAGGCAGGAGAAGAAGGCCGAGCCCAGGATCACCGCGACGGCCACCCCGAGGAGCCGCAGCGGATTCCAGGTGAGCGCCACTCCGAGCAGCGCCGCGATGGCGATCACCACGACCGCCTGGATCAGCGCCTTCACTCCGGAGGCGAATGCCTTGCCGGTGATCAGGGCGGCCCGCGGGGTGGGGGTGACCAGCAGTTTGGTGAGGATGCCGGCGTCCCGCTCCCAGATGATCTGGATCCCGTAGAAGATGGCGATGAACATCGCGGACTGGGCGATGATGCCGGGCGCGAGATAGTCGATATACGGCGTGCCACCGGTCGGTATGGCCTTGAGCCGGGTGAAGGTCTCGCCGAAGATCAGCAGCCAGAGGGCGGGCTGGATGGCCCGGGTGTACAGCTCGGTGCGGTCGTGCCGCAGCTTCTGCAGCTCGACCACGCACATCGCGACGACCCGCGCGGGCAGCACCCGCCAGCCGGTGCGGGCGCGCGGCGGGGTCAGCAGCGGATCGGGCCGTCCGTCCGGGACGAGCCCGGCGGCATCAGCCGACCCGGGACGCGGTGCGACGGGTGCTTCGGACATCGCGGAAATCTCCTCCCTGCTCGTCGAGGCCGCTTCCGGCGACGTCCCGGAAGACGTCCTCCAGAGTCGGCTTCGGATCGGCCTCGCCCTCCGCCCGGCGGCGGCCGGCCAGCTCGGAGCGGAGCTCGCCGGGCGTGCCGAGTGCGTGGATCCGGCCGCGGTGCATCAGCGCGACCCGGTCGCAGTACTGGTCGGCCTCGTCCATGTAGTGCGTGGTGACCAGCACGGTCATCCCGGTGGCCGCCCGTACCGCGTTGATGTGCTCCCACACGCTGGTCCGGGCGATCGGGTCCAGGCCGATCGTCGGCTCGTCCAGCATCAGCAGCCGGGGCGCGCTGACCAGGGCCTGGGCCAGCTCCAGGCGGCGGACCATGCCGCCGGAGTACGTTTTGGCGAGCCGGTCGGCCGCCGGGGTGAGGTCCACCGCCGCCAGCACCCGCGCCACGCGGTCGGCCCGCTCCCGGCGGGTGACGTCGAAGACGCGGGCGAACAGCTCCACGTTCTCCCGGCCGGTGAGCCCGGCGTCGGCGGACAACTGCTGCGGTACGTAGCCCAGCAGCCGGCGGACCGCCATCCGCTCCTTGGCCGCGTCGTGCCCGAACACCCACACCATCCCGGCGGGGACCGGCAGCAGTGTGGTGATGCAGCGGATCGCGGTGGTCTTGCCCGCTCCGTTGGGTCCGAGCAGCCCGAAGACCTCGCCCGCCCGGACCGACAGCTCCAGGTCGTCGACCGCCTTGGTCTCCCCGAACGCGTACCGCAGACCCTCGCAGACGAGCGCGACCGGAGCCGTGCTTTCCGGGGCGTCGGTCATATCCCTTCCACCTCCTCATGAAGGTTCTCGGCCAGTTTGCGCAGCGCCGGAACGGCCGCGGCCAGCGCCGCCCGGTCGCTCTCGGACAGCCGCGCCACCTGCTCGCGGACCAGTGCGCCACGCCGTGCCTGCCACTCCCGCATCCGGGTCTCGGCGGCGGGGGTGGTCGTCAACCGCGCGGAGCGCCGGTCCTCGGGATCGGTCTCGCGATGCAGGTAGCCCGCCTTCACCAGCTGGTTGACCAGGGTGGAGACCGAGTTGCCCGCGAGGTAGAGCTCCTTGGCCGCGACCGACACCCGGATCCCGGGCTGGGCCATGACCAGCCGCAACAGCTCCACCTGGGCGCCGCGCAACCGCGGCTCCGTCATCCCGGCCCGCAGCCGCCGCCGGATCAGCCGCTGGACGCCGCCCAGCACATCGGCGAACGAATCGGGGAACTCCTCTGTGGCCATGTCTCCACTTTACCTCTCAGTGAGAGGTAATTTTCAACACCCGGACCAGTCGAGGTCCGGCAGATCACCTCACAAGAACCACACAAGGCCGTCCCCTACCGTCCCGTGCCCATGGAAACGAAGATCGTCCAGGGAGCAGAGGGACCGCTATGAGTGAGATACGTCGGCATGGGATAGGTCGGCGCCACTTCCTTTACGGCGCGACTGCTGTGGCGACCGGCGTCATGAGCGACACCGGGTGCACCCCCGATGATCCGCGGGGGTCGAACGGCCAGGGTGGCGTTCCGGTCATGAGCGCCGATGACGACATGGCCGTCGTGGACAGCGAAGTGAAGGACAACGCCGAGGTATCCACTCGGGAGACACCGCTGGGCTCCTCCTACGAGGAACTGGTGACGAATGCCACCGTCGACAGGGACGGAACTCTCAACGTCCTCGTCGTCAATCGCTCACCGGAGTCCCACGCCACGGCCCATGGCGACTCCCTGACCTGGACGTTCCCGGCACACTCGGTCACGATACTTCGATTCTCACCGGAAAAAGCACGAGTGACATCGAGTGACAGGAAGAGGACTTCCCATGTGTGACCCCGCCATGCTACCGACCATCGATTTCACCCATCACGACTTCGAAGCCGAAGCCCTTGTCGTACGCACGGATTACTCGGACGACGCAGCGTGGCGGACAGTCGTCGACCTGCTCAACCAGCTCGACGACAACGGTTTCGAGGTGCGCACCTTCCTGGTCGACGACCGTGCGTTCGCCGGGGCGAGTCCGGACGACGTGCTATCCGCTGTCGCCATCGAACCCGCGCTCGAAGTCGTGTTCTTGGCCGATGCCGCCACCATGACCGGCGACCACCCCCTGCTCGCGGTTTCGACCAGAAGCCAGGAACTGGAGGACGGAGACATGGCGCTCGACCGCGAGTTCCGCCTGACGCCGCCGGATGTCAATTTGATGCATGTGAACCTGGCCATCGGACATATGGACTTCTGGGAATTCGCCTATCACGCGGCACGCTCCGCGGATCGCATCCTCCGCCTGTGATCGCGTCCGGACCATCGCCGGATGCCCCCACACAGACTCGGCAGAGGGCGGTAGCGGCGCTGAAGGAGCACCTGCCTGCCGATCGGGTCATCACCGCGGGTCCCGAGTGCGCGGCATGGCCGGGCTGACCCTGGGCGGCGGATACGGCCCGCTGGGCGGCCGATTCGGCCTCGTCGCGGACAACTTGACGGGTGCCGAGGTCGCGCTGGCCGACGGATCCGTCGTCTGGGCCGACGCCGCTTCGGCAAGGACACCGTCGACCCGGACGGCGTGTTCCAGGGGATTCCCCTGCCGATGACGGCCCCCGGGCGCTGAGCCACACGTGACAAATGACCGGGTGTCCCTGGTAAGCGGCTGACGCCAGGGTCCGCTCCCCACCCACCCCACGGCCCGGACGGGCAACCGTCCGGGCCTCCACCTGGGAAAGGACCCAAGATGATCGATCGTACGGGCAGAACCTTCACCGTCACGGGCGCCGACCACACCGGGAACACGGTCAGCGATCTCGACCGGGCACTGATCCAGCCTCCGGGCCCGGATGCCAGCAGCTGACGAGGCGCCTGAAGGCACGTCAACACCGCGTTGCGGAGAGATTTCCCGCCGCCTCCGGCGAGGAGGATGCGTTACAGCCCTACGTCATATCCATCCAACGTATTGACATAGCAATTGGTTGAGATCACTCTCTTCGCATGGCCGAACGTGACCTCCCGCTGTACGAGCAGATCCGCAGGGAGCTGGAGGGAAACATCCGGGACGGCCGGTGGGCACCCGGGACCCGGGTGCCCACCGAAGCCGAGCTCGGAGAACGGTTCGGCGTCTCGCGAATCACCGTGCAGCGCGCGCTGCGCGACCTCGCGGACGCCGGGCTGGTCGTCCGGTACCGCAGGCACGGCACGTTTGTCGCGCAGACCACCGATGAGGAGAATCTGCTCCGCTCCGCGGGCGTGCTGACCAGCGGGCCGGAAGCCCACGGCGACCACCGGGTGATCAGCGCCAAGGTCCTGCCCGCGGGCGGCGCGGCCCTGCGGCTGCCCGGCCTGGACGACAACGACGCCGTCGTACAACTCGATCGCCACAAGCTGAGCGCGGACGGCAGCCGCGTGACCGGCACGGAGCTCGCCGTGCTGCCCTTCCGGTTCGCCCCCGACCTGCTGGACCAGGACCTGGTCACCATCACGAGCCATATGTACCTCCGCGACCGCGGAGTGCCCCTGCAACGCTCACGGCTCTACGTGGAGCCGTACGCCCTGGACGAGGAGCACGCCGAGCTCTTCGGCCTGAAACCGGGTACCGCGGTCTTCCGCTGGCTGCGCGTCACCTGGGCGGAGAACGACGAGGTGGTCGAACACCTCGAAATCATCCTGCCGACCGACACTTCCCGCTTCTACGTGGAGACCTCGCTCCCCGGCCCACTCGGCTGACCCCGTTCGCCCCCGTACCCCGCTCTCTCTTTCCTCGCCCCCCTCGCGCACCGCCCTACGCCCCGGATCCCTCATCGCTTCACCCTCCCTCCCGCCTCCTCCGGTCGCGGGAACGGCACTTCCATCCCTCATCGCAGGAGGTAGCCATGGACTCCCCCCGATCAGCCCTGCCCGCCCTGTGCGCCGTGTCCAGTGCCCTCGCTCTCACCGTCGCCCTCACCGGCTGTGGCTCGCCCAATCCCTCCGCCGGTGGCGGCAAGGGGGGCGCCCTGGTGGTGGCCGGCTACGGCGGCTCATTCGAGACGGCGTTCCGCGACTCGGTGCTGCCCGCGTTCGAGAAGAGCTGCGGCTGCAAGGTCACCTATATCCCCGGTTCCTCCACCGACACCGTCGCCAAGCTCAAGGCGCAGCGCGCCAACCCGCAGATCGACGTCGCGCTGGTCGACGACGGCCCCCAGGCACAGGCGCTGGAGGCGGGACTGCTCGCGTCGATCGACACCAAGGTGGTGCCGGTGGGCGATGTGGTGCCGATCGCCCGGATGGAGAACAACTCGGGGGTCGGGTTCGGGCTGACGGCCACGGGCATCGCCTACAACCCCGAGTGGTTCGAGGATCACGGCATCCCCAAGCCCACCACCTGGGAGGACCTGGCCAACCCCAAGCTCAAGGACAAGGTGGTCCTCCCGTCGATCACCAACACCTACGGGGTGGGACTGCTGGTCGGCGCGTCCAAGGCCAACGGCGGCTCGGAGAAGGACGTCGACCCCGGCCTGACGGCCGTCAAGAAGATCGCCGAGAACGCGGCGACGTTCGACACCACCGCCGATGTGTCCAACTACTTCCTCCAGGGCCAGGCCGCCGCCTCGGTGTGGGGGGTGTCGCGGACCTCGACGCTCGCGGAGAAGGACTTCCCGATCGAGTTCGCCTACCCGAAGGACGGTGCCATCGGCCTGGTGACCACGGCGAACGTGGTGAAGAAGGCGCCGCATGAGGAGGTGGCCCAGAAGTTCGTCGCCCATCTGCTGGAGCCATCCGTCCAGCAGGCACTGGCCAAGGCGACCTACGACGGCTCGGTGGTCCAGGGCGTCAAGGAGGACCCCGCCCTGAGGAACAAGGTGGTCAGCGCCGACAAGGCGGACTCCCTGCTGAGGCTCGACTGGAAGACCATCAACAAGAACCGCTCCGCCTGGACCGACAAGTGGAACAAGCAGGTGGAGAGCAAGTGACCGCGGGGACGGAAACCGTGGGCAAGGAGGCCGCCCCGGCCGGGCCGGACACCGCCGCACGGGCAGCGAGCACCCGCGGGCGGCTGGTCCTGAAGGGAATCCACAAGGCACTGGGCGGCAAGGAGGTCGTACGCGGTATCGACCTGACGATGGAGCCCGGTGAGTTCCTCACCCTGCTCGGCCCGTCGGGATGTGGCAAGAGCACCACGCTGAACATGGTGGCGGGCCATCTGCTGCCCGACTCCGGCGTGGTGGAGGTGGACGGCCGCGACATCACCCGGCTCCCCGCGAACCGGCGGGCCATGGGCATGGTCTTCCAGTCCTACGCCCTGTTCCCGCATATGACGGTGGCGGAGAACATCGCGTTCGGCCTGCGGATGCGCAAGGTCGGGGCCGCCCAGCGCAGGCGCAGGGCGGCCGAGGCCCTGGAGCTGGTGGGGCTCGACGGCATGGGCGAGCGCTATCCGCGCCAGCTCTCCGGCGGGCAGCGCCAGCGCACGGCCCTGGCCAGGGCGCTGATCGTGGAACCCGACCTGCTGCTGCTCGACGAGCCGTTCTCCAACCTCGACGCCCAGCTCAGGGTGCGGCTGCGCGAGGAGGTCGCCGCCCTCCAGCGCCGGGTGGGCACCACCACGATTCTGGTGACCCACGATCAGGACGAGGCGCTCGCGGTGTCGGACCGGATCGCGGTGATGGCCGAGGGGACGATCCATCAGCTGGACGCCCCCGAGACCGTGTATCTGCGTCCGGCCACGGACTTCGTGGCGCAGTTCGTCGGCGAGGTCAACGTCCTCGACGGGATCGCGGCGGGGACGGCCGCCGACGGGCACCGCTGCCGGATCGGTGACACGCACCTCGTCACGGCGACACCGGTCGGCACCGCGCCGGGCGACGGCGAGGCGGTACGGCTCTATGTGCGGCCGGAGGCCGTGCGGGTGCTGGCCGTACCCGAGAAGGGCCGCTCGGACAGGACACCCATCGACAACGCGACGCGGCCGGGACTTCCCGGCGCCGTCGAGGCCACCCGCTTCCTCGGCACCCGCATCCGCTGCGTCGTGGCCACGGCCGCGGGACGCGTCGAGGCCACGCTGCCGTTCGGTTCCGAGGTGCCCAGGCTGGGCGAGGAGGTGATCTGCGCATGGCAGCCACAGCACGCATCGCTGACGGCCCGGCCCTGAGGCCCGACGGCGCCGCGCCGACCCCGAAGGTTCACCAGCCGGTCAAGGCGCGCGGCCCCTGGCGGACCGGACTACTGCTGGCCTCCCCCGCCATCGCCGTGCTCGCCCTGCTCTTCATCGCACCACTGTTCATGCTGGTGTACAACAGCTTCCGCACCCAGGCGGGCGATCCCACACTGCAGAACTACACGCGGTTCCTCGGGGATTCCTTCTACCGGGACGTGCTGTGGCACACCCTGTGGATCGGCGCGCTGACCACCCTCGGCTGCCTCGTCGTGGGCTACCCGTTCGCCGTCTATCTGCGCGGACGCTCGCCCCGGGCCCGCAACTACCTCTCCCTCGTGCTGCTGTCGCCACTGCTCATCTCCATGGTGACCAGGGCGTACGGGTGGCTGGTGCTGCTCGGGCCGAAGGGACCGATCGCGGACGGGTTCCACGCCGTGGGCCTGGACGCGCCGAAGATGCTGTACAACGACACCGCGGTCGTCATCGGCATGGTGCATGTGATGCTCGCCTATATGGTGCTCCCGCTGATGGGCAGCCTGGACCGGATCGACCCGGCCCTCACGCCCGCGGCCAAGGGCCTGGGGGCGAGCGGCTGGACATGCTTCTGGCGGATCACCGTCCCGCTGTCCTTGCCGGGGATGCTCGCCGGTTCGCTGATCGTGTTCAGCCTGACCGTCTCCAGCTTCGTCACCCCGGCGATTCTGGGCGGGCCCACGGTGAAGCTGATGCCGTACTTCGTCTACACCGAGGCGACGTCCAACCTGAACTGGCCGTACGCGGCGGCGATCGGCTTCGTGCTGATCGTGGTGACGACGATTCTCACGGCCGTGTACGCCCGGCTGCTGCGCGGGCGTGGCGGCAAGGAGGTGTTCGCGTGAACACGGCAACGGCAACCACACCGGCGACGGACAAGGCGGCGGCCGGGGCCGGGCGCAAGCCGATCGCGGCGGGCGTGGGCGAGCGCGCGAGGCGCCTGCTCGGGGCCGCGTTCGCCGCGCTCGTCGGGCTGTTCCTGCTGGCGCCCGTACTGGTGACCATCGCCTCGTCGCTCACCACGACCAGCTATGTCACCTTCCCGCCCAAGGGGCTGACCCTGCACTGGTACGCGGAGCTGCTGAACCGCCCCGAGTTCCTGGACTCCTTCCTGCTCAGCATCGGCGTGGCGGCTGGAGCGGCCGTGGTGTCCACGGCGCTCGGGCTCGCCGCGGGGCTGGCCATCCACCGCTACCCGTTCCCGGGGAAGTCGGTGTTGGACAGGGTGTTCTCGAGTGCGTTCGCCGTGCCGACGATCGTGCTCGGCATCGGGCTGCTCCAGTGGTACGCCCAGCTCGGCATGGCGTCCAGCCCGCTCACCCTGCTGCTGGCGCACCTGGTGCTGACCGTCCCGTACACGGTGCGCCTGGTCCTGGCCGGTCTCGCCGGGCTCGACCGGTCGGCCGAGCTGGCCGCCGCCGGTCTGGGGGCGAAGGCGCCGCAGGTGTTCTGGCATGTGACGCTGCCCGCCGTGCGCGGGCCGCTGATCGCGGGGGCGTTCTTCGCCCTGATCACGTCCTTCGACGACCTGACGATCGCGCTGTTCGTGGTGACCACGGATATGCAGACCCTGCCGGTGCGGATCTTCAACTACCTCCAGTACAACTACGACCCGACCGTGACCGCCGTCGGCACCGTGATGGTGCTCTTCGCCGCGGTGGCCGTCGTCATCATCGAGCGCGTCGTCGGCGTCGCTCATCTCTTCGGGGCCGACCCCGAGCAGTGACCCCGTGTAGTGACCCGTGTAGTGACCCCGTGCTAAGGAGGATTCCCGTGCGAGTTGTGGTCATCGGAGCCGGAGTGGTGGGCACGGCCGTGGCGGCGGAACTGGCCGCGCGTGGCGCCCGGGTCACCGTGCTCGAGGCGGATCACCCCGGAGCGGGCACCACCGCGAACTCGTTCGCCTGGATCAACAGCGCGAACAAGGAGCCCGAGCCGTACTTCGCGCTCAACCACGCGGGTATGCGCGCACACGACGAGTTGGCCGGGGACGGCGCGCCGTGGTTCTTCCCCGCCGGGAACCTGGAGTGGGCGGTGACGGACCGGCACAAGGAGGTGCTGGCCGGGCGGGTGGCGCGGCTGACGGCCAGGGACTACCCGGTGGAGTGGATCACCGCGGAACAGGCCGGGAAGCTGGAGCCGGACCTCGCGGCAGCACCGTCGCACACCGTGTTCGCCTTCTTCCCCCAGGAGGCGTACACACTGCCCGTGCTGCTGCTGTCCCGGCTGCTGGGCGGGGCCAGGGACCGAGGCGTGACGGTGGTCGGCGGCGCCAGGGTGACCGCGATCGAGCACGGCCCGGCGGGAACGGCCGTGATCTGCGCCGACGGCGGGCGCTACCCGGCGGACACGGTGGTGAGCTGCGCGGGCCGGTGGACACAGAAAGTGGCCGAGCTGGCCGGTGCGCACGTCCCCATGGCGGACCCGGATCTCGCGGGCTCCGCGACGGTCGGCTTCCTCGCCACCACCGCACCGACGGCCGCCCGCCTGTCCCGCGTACTGACCGGCCCGCGGCTCAACGTCCGTCCCGACGGCGGTGGCCGTCTGCTGCTCCAGGCCCTGGACCTGGACGCGTCCGCGGACCCCGCCAAGCCGTACGCGCCCGACGGAGAGATCGCCACCGACATGCTGGCCCGTCTGCCCGAGGTGCTGAACGCCGCGGAGGGCACCGTCGTGGAGAAGGTCCGGGTCGGCCAACGCGCCATGTCGGCAGACGGTTTCACGGTGGCGGGCTTCCCCGCCGCCGACGTTCCGTTCTACGTGGTGGCGACCCACAGCGGCATCACTCTGGCCCCCTTGCTCGGCCGCCTGGTCGCGGACGAGCTCTACGGCCATGAGTCCCCCTTGCTGAAGGACTTCCGGCCGGGCCGCTTCACCTCTGGCGAGGTCCTGCCCCCGCCGCCTCCGGCACGCCGCCCGGGCGAGCAGTGAGACGAGCGCGCCGGTCCTCCGCGACGGCAGGGGCATGACCGGCGCGTCCCATCGAGCCGGGTGGCCGGGCGCGGTGTTCCACCAGCCGCGCCCGGCCGCCCAGTGGCCCGTGTTCGGCCCGTGAGGCCGCCGGCCCGTGTTCAGCCCGTGGAGCGCGGGCCGCCTGCGCAGTCGAGTGCCGTGAGGTCGACGGCGTCGGCCATCGCCTGCATCCCCTTGTCGTTGGGATGCAGATGGTCGCCGTTGTCGAGGAAGGGCAGCACCCGCTCGGGGTCGTAGGGGCTGCGCAGGACGCGGTCGAAGTCGGTGACCGCGTCGAACTCGCCGCTGCTTCGGACGAAGGCGTTGACGTCCTGGCGTACCCGCTCGGCGGCCGCGTCCCATTCGGACCAGCCCTTGAAGGGGCCCACAGTGGCGCCGACCACGCACTTCCCGGCCGCGTGCGCCCGGGCGATGATCTGGCGGTAGCCGTCGATCATGTCCGCGGCGGTGACGCCGGTGTGTGCCTTGATGTCGTTGACCCCCTCGAAGAGGAACACGGTCCGCACGCCCGGGAGGGACAGGACGTCGCGGTCGAGCCGGTTCAGGGCGCTCTGCCCGGCGCCGTCGGCGAGGACCTTGTTGCCGGAGATCCCCTCGTTCGCCACTCCCCTGACGCCGGTGGCCGCCTTCTGCAACCGGCGCGCGAGGTAGTCGGGCCAGCGGCGGTTGAGGTCGGTGGTGGATTGCCAGCCGTCGGTGATGGAGTCGCCGAGCGCCACCACGGCACCGGTGGCGGCGGATGTGCGGACGGTGGCGGCGTCGAGGTAGAACCAGGAGCCGGTGGTCTCCGTCCAGTGCGTGGCGCTCTCCTCTCCCGTGTGATCGCCCTGGGTCGTGTACGACGTCTGCATCGCCATCCCGTGCCCCGTGGCCGGACCGGCGGCGTCGGGGGTGTGGAGACTGACGACCAGGTTGGTCGCGGCGGGCAGACCGCCGGGCAGGGCGTCGCTGAGCACGGTCTCGCCCGCCGGGATGGTGACGGAGTGCCCGCCGCCGAAGGTCAGCCGCCGGTTGCTGCCCGGCGTCAGCTCGGCACCCGACTTCTGGACACCGGCGTAGACGCTGTCGAGGGTCAGCGGCCGGTCGCCGAAGGCGTTGGAGAGGCGGATGCGCAGATCGCTCCCGCCGACACTGGTGTGCACGACCATCCGGTAGCCGCGGTCCGGTGTCCCGTCCCCCAGCCGATCCGCGCTCGCCGCCCAGGTGACGACGGAATGCCGGCTGTCCGCCGCCTCCGCGGGGGTGGCGTGGAGGGCGGCGGCCGCGAGCAGAGCGGCGGCCACGCCGCCGAGGGCGGCGCGGCGGGCCGTCATCGGGCGAACCCGTTCAGCGTGCGGGACTCGCCGGGCGCCAGGCGGATCGTACGGGAGGTGCCGCCGTGGGCCACCGTCGTGGTGTGGCCGCCGACGCTGTGGATCCGGACCGACGTGGGCACCCCCTGCTTCCAGCGCAGATCGACGACGAAGCCGCCGCGCGCGGCCAGTCCCGTGACCGAGCCGGACGCGGCCCAGGCGTCGGGCAGGGCGGGGAGCAGCTCCAGGTGGCCGGGGCGGGAGTACAGCAGCATCTCGCTGATGGCGGCCGGGGTGCCGAAGTTGGCGTCGATCTGGAAGATGCCACGGCCCTTCTCGACCTCGTAGATGTCGAAGAGGTTGAACGCGGTGCCGTTGCTGCCGTCGGTGGAGGGGCGGAGGTTGTTGGCGATGAGCTGGTATGCCTTGTCGGCGTTCTTCAGCCGCGCCCAGCACAGGGCGCGCCAGGCATTGGCCCAGCCGAAGCTGTTCATGCCGCGCGCGGTGAGCAGGGCGGTGGCCCCGTCCACGATCTCCTGGGGAGTGGAGCCGTCGGGGCGGATGCGGTCGCCGGGGAACAGGCCGATCAGGACGGAGAGATGGCGGTGGGTGGTCTCGCCGAGGTTGTCGGGGGACATCCACTCCTGGAGCCATCCGCTCTTCGGGCTCACCTCCGGCAGGTACAGCTTCTTGCGCAGCGAGGTGATCGTGTCCGCGTAGCCGCTGTCCTTCTTCAGCTCGGCTGCCGCGGCGGCGAAGTTGCCGAACAGCGCCCACACCAGTTCCTGGGAATAGGTGTTGCCCTTGGCGTCCTGCGGGCCGTGTTCGGGCGACCAGTCGCTGTCGTCGATCAGCACCTCCTTTGAGGTGCCGGGGAGGGTGGTGGTGAGCAGCCGCGCCTCCCAGAACTCACAGGCGCCCTTGAGCAGGGGGTAGATCTTCGCCAGATACGCCCGCGACTGGGTGTACTCGTAGTGCTCGTACAGGCTGTTGCTCAGCCAGGCGTTGCCCGCGGGATGCCACCACCAGCCGCTTCCACCGTGGATGTTGGTGGAGAAGGCCACGGCCCAGCCGCCGACCTTCCCGGTGGAGTTGCGGTAGCGGTTGCGGGGGTCGTTGAAGAGGTCGTGGGTGAGCTCGGTCCAGGACGGGAGCTGGGCGAGGCAGTAGTCGGCGAAGGCGTCGAAGCAGGAAGACAGGCCCGCCCGGTCGGCCATCCAGTAGTTCATCTGGATGTTGATGTCGGTGTGGTAGTCGCCCATCCAGTCCGGGTCGTTGCCGTCCAGCCACAGGCCCTGGAGGTTCAGGGGGAGGCTGTCGCGCGAGCCGGAGATCATCAGGTAGCGGCTGTACTGGAGGTAGGCGGCCTCCAGTTCGGGGTCGGGCACACCGTCCCGGGCGCGTACTTTGAGGCGCGCCCAGGTGTCCATCGATCGCTGGGCGTCCGTGGAGGTGCCGAGTGAGAGGGTGAACTTCTCGTACAGGCCGCGGTAGTCGGCGATGTGGGTGCGCCGCAGGGTGTCCGCCGAGTGCCGGGCGGCGGCGCGGACCTTCGTACGGGCCAGTTTCTCGGGGTCGAGGGAGGGGTCGCGGTACTCACGGTCGGCGTCCGGCACGTAGTTGGTGCCGCCACTGACCACCACCGTGAGGTCCTCGCAGCCGGAGAAGTCGATGCGCGTGCCGTTGACGCGGACCCGGCCGCCGCTGCCGTATGCCGTGACCGCCGCGCCGTACCGCAGGCCGCCCGGGAAGGACGCGCCGAACGATTCGGCGTTCGAGGGCTTTTCGCCGTGGGTGCCCCCCAGGGTGATGGTGCCGGTGTAGTGGCCGCCGCCGCTCTGTGTGAAGTGCAGGACGATCGCGTCGTCGGGGTGGCTGGCGAAGACCTGGCGCCGGTAGGTGACGCCGGAGCGGACGTAGGAGCTGGTGACCAGTCCCTGTGCGAGGTCGAGGGTGCGGCGGTAGCCGTTGACGCCGGACAGGTCGTGGTCGGGGATGTCCACGGTGAGCCGGGCGAGCAGCGTGAAGGAGCCGAAGTCGCCGCGCCCATAAGGGAATTGGCCGTCGTCGTCGAGGGCGTCGTTGAGGCCGCCGGTCCACATCGTGGCGTCGGTGATCAGCAGCAGTTCGCGGCCGGGGTCGTTGCTCGCGAGGGCGCCGAGGCGGCCGTTGCCGACCGGCAGGCCCTGCTCGATCAGGGAGCCCTCGTCACCGGGGGCCAGCCACCACAGCTGGTCGTGTGATGTGCCGGTGAGCGGCGGGGGGTCGGCCGGGCGCCGGGGTGCGGCGGAGGCGGTGAAGGCGGGCAGGGCGCCGAGGGCGGCGGTGAGTCCGGCCGTCGCCGCGAGGGACAGCGCGGTTCTTCTGCTGGGGTCACTGCCGGGGGCTCTGCTGGGGTCACTGCCGGCGTCGGTCGGGCGGGGGTTCATGGCGGCTCCAGGCGTCTGAGATCGGCACGGGGGCCCGGCCGGGGCCGGGCCCCGGGGGTTCAGGAGGACTTCGGTACGTCGATCCGGTCGATGTCCGGCGCATAGCCGGAACCGCTGTCGAAGGTGATGGTGTTGGAGCCGGCCTTGAGCGCCACCGGTACGTGGACACTGCTGACGGTGGACCAGTCGCCGGTCGAGGGGAACGCGTGGCTCGTGGCGCCGCCGCCGTTGGCCGAGACGGCGACGGAGCGGGCGTCACCGCTGATGTAGGCGACCTTGATCTGGTAGGTGCCGGCCTTGTCGACGACGACGTTGTTGAGGGTCAGCTTGCCGCCGGTGTAGAGGTTGCCGACCTTGTGGCCGTCGGAGCAGGCCGGGCAGTCGGCGACGGAGGCGTTGCCGCTGAGGGTGTTCGCGGACGACTCGGCCTCGATGCCGGTCCAGGTGAGCGCGTCGCCGCGCGGGGTGACCGTGAAGAGGCGGGAGCCGTGGGCGGGCAGGGCCTGGGTGATCTTGTCCTTGTGGCTGCCGAGACTCTCGTGGTTCCACAGATCCCGGACCGCGGCCTTGCCGGTGAAGCCGAGCGTCGACCAGTCGGCGGTCACCGAGGCCGGCTTGTCGGCGAGGTTGAACAGGGCGACCGTATAGGTGCCGTCGCTGTTCTTCGCCGCCCACACCTGCTGTGGGTCGGATGGCGTGACCGGCTTCGCGGGCGCGTTGCCGCCCTGGTTGACGGCGATGACCTCGCGGTTGGTCAGCAGGGACAGGCCGTAGGAGTCCAGCCTGGTCAGGTCGTCGCCGGTGTACAGCGGCGACTTGGCGATGGCCCACAACGTGGCGTAGCTCTGCCGCTCGGCCTTGGTCAGGCCGTCCATCTCGCCGTTGCCCACGTCGAGGGAGTCGAGGTCGTTCCAGCCGCCGGGACCGGCGTGCCGGGTCCAGGCAGGGGCGTCACTCCAGCGGTCGTCCACGGAGTTTTCCCAGCTGACAAGCGTGTTGCAATAGCACTCGACGTCGGTGTCGATGCGCCAGCCGTTGGAGTACTTCTTCCAGTCGGCGGCGTGCCCGATGTCCAGGGACCAGGACAGCTCCAGGTGGATCGGGCGGCCGGTGGCGGCGATCGCCTTCTGCCAGGCGGCCACGTCGGCGACGTTGTTGTAGTTGTCGCCGCTCTTGAAGGAGCCCGGGCCCACACCGTCGAGCTTGAGGAAGTCATAGCCCCAGTCTGCGAACATCCGCGCCTGGGAGTCGATGTACTTCTGTGCGCAGGGATTGGAGAAATCAATCTTGTACGCGCTGTCCCAGCCGTTGGTGGTGCGCAGGTCGTCGTAGACGATGTCGGCGGTGGTGCAGCCCTCGGCCTTCCAGATCGGCACCTTGCCCCCGCCGTACGCCTCCTTCTCCAGGCCGACGGGCAGGTAGATACCGGCCTTGAGACCCTTGGAGTGGATATGGTCGGCGACCGACTTCATGCCGCTGGGGAAGCGCACCGGATCGGCCTTCTGCCGGCCGTACTCGTCGAACTCGGGCGTCCACGCGTAGTTGCGCCACCAGCCGGCGTCGATGTTGACGTACTCGTAGCCGTACTTCTTCAGCTTGGCGGCCATGGCGTCGGTCTGCTTGAGGACGTTCGCCTCGGTGAGGTAGCTGTAGTCGCCGTTCGGGTTGAGGCCCGGGTACTTCGATGACTGCATGCTCCAACTGGTCCAGCCCATATAGGGCTTGGCTGCCATGGTGGCCGGGCCTGCCGGAGCTGCCGGGGTGGCCTTGTGGTCGTCGGGCTGTGCCTGCGCCGCCGGGACGGCGGTGGCGAAGCCCGCGGCGAGGGCCAGGACGACGGCGGTTCTCAGACCGCGTACGGGCATGAGGGCGTACGAGGATGACCGCATGGGTCCTACCTCCTGGAGGTGTGGAACGGGGAAGGGGTGGCGGGAAGGGGTGGCGGGAAGACGTGGCGGGGTTCGGGGGTACGGCGGCGAGAGCTCGGCCTTGCCCGAACCGAGGGTGAGTGCGCCGATGAACGGGCGCCCGGGGCAGGCGACGTGGTGGGGCTCGCGGCCATTCGGGGAACGACAGCGCGATCGGGGCGGTGGCGGGCAGCCGGGCGAAGACCGGCGGGGCGATCAGCGGCGGGTGATGACGACGCGAGGGAGAGGCGGTCGCCGCGTCCGCGACGGGAACGGGAGCGGGTCGCGGAGGGCACGGTGTTTCCCGGTGCTGTTCAGACGTGCTGCGTCATGGCTGCTCCTCGTATGTGCTGGTTCGCGTCCGACCTGATGAAGGACTGGATGGCGGTGGCCGCGGCGCCGCGGGCCCATTCGTCGAAGGGCAGCGGCCGGGTCTGCACATCGCACTGCGCCGCGGAGCCGAAGGCCGCCGCGGCGAAGGCGGCACGGATGTGGTCGGCGAACAGGTCGTAGGCGGCCAGGCCCTCGCCGGAGATGATCACGCGTTCGGGGCCGAGCAGATTGGCCACGGTGGCGATGCCACGGCCGATGGCGTCGCCCGCCCGTGCGTAGATCTCCCGCGCCCCGGCGACGCCGTCGTGGGCCAGTCCGGCGGCCTGGACCGCGTCGGCCACCTGGACCCCCGTGGCCGCGCGCATCTGACGGACGATGGCGTCGTCGCTCGCGATGGCCTCCACGCAGCCGCGGTTGCCGCAGTGACAGCGGGGGCCCGCCGGGTCGACGGCGACGTGTCCGATCTCGCCGGCCACGCCGTGGGCCCCGGCGACCACCCTGCCGTGGACCACGAGGCCGCAGCCGATGCCCGCGCCGACCGTCACGACGGCGAAGCCGGACAGTCCCACGCCTGCCCCGAACCATTGCTCGGCCACGGTCAGCGCGCGCACGTCGTTGTCGACGGTGACCGGCAGCCCCGTGGTCATGGCGGCGAGTTCGGCGAGCGGCACATCGCGCCATTCCAGGAACGGGGAGTAGCGCACAACGCCCTCGGCACGGTCCACGTCGCCGGAGACGGCCATGCCCAGACCCGCGACGCGCACCCCGAGGCCGTCCGCTTCGATGAGCAGTTCCCCTACGAGTTCGGTGGCCGACCCCAGCACCGCCTTGGGGTCCCGGGCGGCGAGGGGGATGTGCCGGGCGACCAGGATCCGGCAGCACAGGTCGGTGAGCACTCCGATGATCTTGTCTCCGGTCACCTTGACCCCGATGAACAGCGCACGGCCGCCGTCCACCCGCACCAGGTTCGCGGGCCGCCCGAGTGCCGGGCGCGCGTCCTCGTCCGCGTCCTCCACCAGGTAACCGGCCTCGATCAGGGGGCGGACCGCCTTGGTGACGGCAGCGGCCGACAGCCCCGCCCGCCGGGCCACTTCCATACGGGTGAGCGGGCCCTGGGACAGGACCGTGGTGAAGATCTGCGCGGCGGCCGACGTGTTCGCGGGGAACGACTCGACGGCAGGGGGCGAGGACATGGCCGGGAACCTAGGCTCCTTATTTTCCGCTGTCAATGAAAGAAGCAGGAATCTCCTGAGGATTGCCTGTGAGCCTCGATCTCGGCTTCAAAGCCAGCCACACGCGGGGTGTTGACATGTGATCGAAGGTCTCGTTGGCTTACGGGGCGACCCTCATCGCACGCACCGAGCGCTCCGCATCCGCGGGCGGCACCCGCCGCTCCCCCGTCGTCTCCCGAACGTGAGGCCCGATGCCGACGATCTCCCGTGCCCCGGACACCGGGGTCTGGCTGCTGACCACTCCCCGTACGTCATACGCCCTGCGCATCGACGAAACGGGCGCGCCCTGCCACCTCGCATGGGGGCCGCGGCTGACACTGCGGGAGGCGGAGGAGCTGGTCGTGCCCCCCGGGGAGGCGGCGAGCAGCTTCGAGGGACGGCCCGCGGTGGGCGAGGAACTTCCGGTCGACGGCGGCACCCGCTACGGCACGCCCTCCCTCCAGGTCCGCTACGCGGACGGCTCCCGCGCCTTCGAATGGCAGCCGACCGGACACCGCGTCCGCACGCCGTCCGACGGCATCCGCGAACTCTCGCTGGAATTCCGCGACCGCCACTACCCGCTGCGCGTCGCCCTCCACTACAGGGTGCGGGACGACACGGATGTCATCGAGCGCTGGACGGTGCTGAGCAACGACGGTGACCAGCACCTCAGCCTGGTGCGGGCCGACTCGGCCGCCTGGTCCCTGCCGGCGACGGCCGACTACCGGCTCAGCCATGTCACCGGCCAGTGGTCCGCGGAGAGCCAGCTGCGCCGCGAACACCTGCCGTACGGCGAGACCGTGCTCACCAGCCGGCGTGGCATCACCAGCCACCACGCCGCTCCCTGGGTGATGGTGGACGCGGGCGACGCGGCCGAGGAGCACGGCCGGGTGTTCGGCGCGGCCCTGGCCTGGAGCGGGAGTTGGCGCATCACCGTCCAGCGCACACCGGACGGGCGCGCCGGGTTGTCCGGCGGCGTCGGCCACGAGGGCACCTGCGTGCCGCTCGCGCCGGGCGAGGAGTTCATCACCCCCGTGTTCGCCGGGCTGTTCACGGACGGCGGGTTCGGCGCGGCGAGCCGGGCCTGGCACGCGTACACGCTGCACCACCTCCTGCCGCACGGGCGTGAGGTGGCGCCCGTGCTCTACAACTCCTGGGAGGCCACCGGCTTCGACGTGGACGAGGCGAACCAGAAGGCGCTGGCCGAGCGGGCCGCCGCGCTGGGCGTGGAGTTGTACGTCGTCGACGACGGGTGGTTCGGGGCCCGGCGCAGCGACCATGCGGGGCTCGGCGACTGGACCCCCGCCCAGGACCGCTTCCCCGAGGGCCTCGGCCCCCTGGCCGACACGGTGCACCGCCTGGGCATGCGCTTCGGCATCTGGGTGGAGCCGGAGATGGTCAACCCCGACAGCGACCTGTACCGCGCGCACCCCGACTGGGTCCTGCACACCCCCGGCCGGGCCCGCAGCGAGCTGCGCAACCAGCTCGTCCTGAACTTCGCCCGCGACGATGTCGCCGACTGGGCGTACGGCTGGCTGACCCGGCTGGTCGCGGACCACGGCATCGACTTCCTCAAGTGGGACATGAACCGCGCCTTCAGCGAGGCCGGCTGGCCCGGCCCCCCGGACGGCCACGACCGGCTGTGGACGGGCTATGTGGCCAACCTGTACGGCGTCCTCGACCGGCTGCGGGCCGACCATGCCGGGCTGCGCATCGAGACGTGCAGCGGCGGTGGCGGACGCGTCGACCTCGGCATCCTCACCCGCACCGACCAGGCGTGGGTGTCGGACAACACCGACGCCGTCGACCGCCTGGTCATCCAGCACGGCTTCGGTCAGCTCCACCCGGCGCGCACGATGTCCGCGTGGGTGACCGACGTACCCCATCAACTCACCTCCCGCACCGTGCCGTTGCGGTTCCGCTTCCACGTGGCCATGTGCGGGCTGCTGGGCATCGGCGGCGATCTGACCCGCTGGTCCGAGGCGGACCTCGCCGAGGGCGCCGAGCTGGTGGCCGAATACAAGCGGGTGCGCCACCTCGTCCAGCACGGCGCCCTGTACCGGCTGTCCGGGCCGCACGGCGAGCTGCCGACCGTGGTGCAGTACGCCGCCGAGGACGCCACCGAGACCCTGGTACTGGCCTGGCAGCGCGGCCCGCGCCACGGAGTCCCGCGGCTGCCGGTACGGCTGCGCGGCCTCACCCCCGGCGCCCGCTACCGCGACACCCGCACCGATGAGGTGCACCATGCCACCGTGCTCGCCGAGTACGGATTCCACCCGGACCTCCGGCCCGGTGACTGGGCCAGCACAGCCGCGCACCTGGTCAGGATGGAGCACGACGATGGCTGACACCGCTCGCGTGGCGCACTGGCCGTAGTCGGTGACCCGCCGGGGCTCAGTCGCGGTAGGCGGCGATGGCGATCTGGACGAAGGAGCGGATCAGTGGATTCGTGTCGTCCTCGTTCCACGCCACCACCACCCGGCTCGGGGGCATGTCGATCAGCGGCACCACGGCGAGCCCCGCCGCCGGTTCATGGTCCACCAGGGTCATGCCGACCGTGCCGTTCCACAGAACGGCCTGCAGGCATTCCTGGACGGCGCGCACCACCGGGCCCACGCGGGGTTCCCCGCCGTTCCAGTACGACTGCCAGAGCGGGTCGGTGCCCGCCGGGAACCGGAACCAGCGGCGGCCGGCGAGGTCGGCCAGTTTCAGGCTGTCGTGGCGGGCCAGCGGATCGTCGGTGCGCAGCAGCGCGCCCACCGGGTCGGTGCGCAACTCGTGCACGGTCAGGCCGGTCTCGTCGAACGGCCCGCGGGTCAGGGCGATGTCGACCAGTCCGGCGTGCAGCCCGCAGGTCGGATCGGTCAGGTCGGTCTCGCGGATGTGGACCTCGACGCCCGGGTGCCGCCGGGAGTAGGCGCCGGCCAGCCGGGCCGCGCCCGGGTCGGCGCTGTCGCCCAGGAGGCCCACGGTGAGGGTGGCGGCGCCGGCCGCGGCGGCCACGCGTACGCGTACCCGGTCGGCCTGGTCGAGCAGGGCGCGCGCCTCATCCAGCAGCACCGCCCCCACCGGAGTGAGCGCGACGCCGGCGGACGATCGGCGAAGCAGCGCGGCACCGAGCTCGGTCTCCAGTTGCTTGATCGCCCGGCTCAGTGGTGGCTGGCTCATATGCAGCCGGATGGCCGCCCGGCCGAAGTGGAGTTCCTCGGCGACCGCCACGAAATAGCGCAGTGTCCGTAGCTCCATGGTGGAACGATACCCATGCGGTATCGACAGCACAGCATGGGTCTTGGACAGTCGCCGTGCCCGGGCACTGGAATCGACGCGTGACTGATGAACCGAAGACCAACGAGCCGATGACCGACCCCGCCGTATCGGTGGTCGGCCCGGACGACGGCGAGACGATCGTCCTGGGCACCACGCGACTGCGCATCCTCGAAGACGGCCGTAACACCGGGCACCGCCTCGGGATCGCCGAATCCGTCCTCGCGCCGCACACCCCCGGACCGCCGCAGCACCGCCACGCCGAGCACGACGAGGGTTTCTACGTCATCTCCGGCACGGTGCGGTTCACGGTCGGAGAACAGGACTACGACGCGACCGCGGGCACGCTCGTGATGGTCCCGCCCGGCGCCCCGCACACCTTTGCCAACCTGACCGACCAACCGGCCGTCATGCTCAGCACGTTCACACCAGACCTGTATGTGCGGTACTTCCGGGACCTGCGGGACATGATCGCCGGCGGCCAGGCGCTGACCCCGCAGGCGAGCATCCAGGTGATGCGCGGTTACGCCACCGAGCCCGCCACCGACTTCGCCCGGAAGACGGAGTCGGCATCGTGAACGTCGCCTATTGGATCGTCGCCGGTCTGCTCGCTCTCTTCTACCTCTACGGGGGCGGGGTGAAGGTGGTCCGCAGCCGTGAGCGGCTCCGGCCGATGATGGCCTGGGTGGACACCACGCCGATGCCGGCCGTCAGGGCCATCGGGGTGATCGAGGTGCTCGGCGCGATCGGGCTGATCCTCCCGCCGCTGACCGGCATCGCGCCCTGGCTGGCCCTGGCCGCGGCCATCGGGTTCGTGGTCCTCCAGATCGGCGCGACCAGGGTCCACCTGAGCCGCGGAGACCGCCAGGTCGCTCTCAACATCACGCTGCTTCTCGCCGCGGCCGTGACCGTCTGGCCGGCGACGACATGGCTGTGACTCCGGGCAAGATCGGCGAACGGTGGGCCGTGCCGCGGCGTTCGCGTAACGCCGCCGCGCCGCAATTGGGCCGGGGTATTGGACGGCGGCCCGTACTGCCGAGCTTTCGGACAACGGCTGCCCCATGTCACATCGGAGCCATGGCGCGAACCGCCCACATCCTCCCCATGGGACACCTCGTTGTACCGGCAGGATCGGAGGTTCCGCTATCAGAACGCCCCGAGAGATCGGGGCCCGCGGTCGGAGATTTTCATATTTCTGAACAGCCGGAACAGTGGTGCGAATAACACAAATTTCACCCTCGCCGTGCGTCCGAGCCCTACAGAAAAACACTATCCTCGATCCGGTCGTTGACTGGGCGGAGGCCGGAACAGCGACGCTGCCCGCAGATCCGTGCGGTCAACGATGAAGTAGAGCAGGCGTGGTTCTCCACGTCTGGTGAGGGCCGCCGCCCCTGCTCCAACTGCCAGGAAGGGAGGGGCGGCGGTTTCCGGCCATGGCAGTCTTTGTTCATCGCTTCATCCACGCCGTTCGCACTCAATTTGCATTCGCGATCTCATCGGTGCGTCCCGCATGGATAGTCCGCCCGGGCAATCACTTAGCCGACCTGCAGAAAACTGCCAAATCGAGCGGCAATGAGCGGACATCAGACAGACTGCCCGTACCACCTCGAACCAAGACGCGAATAGGACGGCCGGTCGGCCTCGCGCCCTGAAAACCCCGCCGAATCCGCCTTGTTCGCACACCGGGCGCGGGGCTTACGCGAAGAGTCCCCGGTGATGCGCGGTAGGTCCGGCTTTGGGCGCTTCACCGTCGACTGGAGTGTGGCGTTGGCCATACCGACAGGAGCTCAACTGGCGCGTTAAGTGGATTTACGCGCGCTCCCTATCGCAAACTTGCGAAATACCCGCCGGTAAGTTTAGTCGCTATGGTCGGCAATAGGAGATAAGCCACTCAATGTCCGCTGCGCGAAGCGGGATTGTAGTGCCCCCCTCCGACAGTTCTTGGCTGACGCTTGGTCAGCGGTTACTGCGGGTTTAGTTGCGTATGGGGACGTGGCTGCGTTAACTACACGACACCTGTCGACGCGCAGGCGTACTTCCCGACGTGGTGTTCCACCCTTCCTGGCAGTTGGAGCCGGGCACCTCGTCAATCCCTCACCAGACAGGCCCCGGCACGTCACCGCGGGCCCCGAAGACTAAGGAGATACCTGTATGGCCGAAGCACGTCTCGGCCCCGGTGGAACCGGTGACGGCCGCGATGAGAGCCATCCTCCTGTCGCGGCCGACCAGCACCTGGCCAACGGTGGAGACCACGACACCCCTTCCGCACCCGGCCGAAGCCGCCGACATCAGCGACGCCTTGAGGTCAACGTCGACGAGCACGTCAGGTTCGCCCTCCTCGTCTCGCCCAAAGCGCTGCGGTGGGCCGGGGCCATGTGCCTCACGCTGGGCAGCGCCGGCTGGTACACGCTGACACACTGAGCCCGGGGCTCCGGGGACTCCAGGAAGGCCCAGAAGGGCCGCTGGAGCCCCCGGAGCCCTCGGTCAGGAGGACATGAAGTCGCGCACCGGGAGGGCCCGGTCCACGACGCGCACGTCGCCGATCCAGCCATGCATGATCTGGTCGATCTTCCCGCCGTACTCATAGCCGCCCAGCAGCCAGGGCAGCCCGAGAGTGGTGAGGCCGGTCGCCGGGGTCGAGGGATTGCGCGCCACCGGGCAGCCGTTCACATACAGCGTGGTGTGTCGTCCGTCGTTCACCACCGCCGCATGCCACCAGGTGTTCAGCGCCAGCTCATGGCTCCAGTTGGTGACCGCGCCGTCCTGGTTCAGCGGATAGACGGCCCACTGGAGCGCGTGGCCGTCGGACAGCGAGAGGGTGACCACCGGCTCCTCCGTGTCACCGCCGGTCTTTCCGGCGTCGCCGCTGCGGCCACGCCGACTGAGCAGCGCGGACCAGGCGTTGCGTCCGCTGTCCCAGTCGGCGGGCAGTTTGAGGAACGCCTCGACGGTGTAACCGGAGCGGAAGGAGGCACCGTTCAGCGGGGCGCCGTCGGCGGTCCGCAGATAGGCGCCGCGCAAGGGGGACTTGTCGCCGTGGAAGACCAGGCTGCCGTGTCCCGGCTGGTCCGGGTGGTGGTCATCGGACCAGGTGAGGGCGTCGGCGGGGCTGCCGGGGACGGTGGCCTTGGTGAGGTGGTTGCCGCGCCCCGAGTGATCGGTGATCCGGACGGCGTCCTCGACGGGCGCGCCGTCCCGGCCGCCCTGGTCGAACCGCCAGTAGGCCACCGTGCCGGGGATCACCAGCCGGGAGGCGGGCCGGGCCGGGCGCGGTGCGACGGGGGCGAATCCGGCGAAGCGCTGCTCGAAGTCGATCGGGATGCTGAAGTAGTCCTGGGGACCGGTGCGTTCGATCTCGCCCCGCTCCAGCTCGTTGAGGTGGTCATCGGCGCGGTCCAGGATCCACGGGGAGAGTGTCCGGACGTCGATGGTGTGGCGGGCCAGGTCGAACTGGTAGAGGCGGATCATCCCGGCGCCGCCGTAGTAGCGGTCCTGGTAGTTGGTGATGTGCAGATGGACGTCGTGGCCCATGGTGTTCTTGCGGATGGTGCGGGCCGGCGGCCAGTAGTGGCCGTTGAGGGTCAGGAATATCTGGTCGTGGTCGGCGATCAGTTCGTCCCACAGCCACTGTCCATGGTCGGAGAAGCTCGCCTCCTCGCCCTCGTGGTCCGCGTAGACCAGCTCATGGGTGGTGAGAATGACCGGAGTCCTCGGGTGCTTCGCGATGACCTCCCGGGCCCAGGCGATGCCCTTCGCGGAAGGTCGCCAGTCCAGGGCGAGCACCAGCCATTCCCGGCCCGCGGCGGAGAAGGTGTGGTACGTGTTGTAGCCGTCCGGGCTGGCGCCGCGGAACGAGGGCGAGGAGCGGAACCGCCGGGGGCCGAAGGCGTCCAGGTAGGGCGTGCGGCCCCGCTGGTCGTCGGTGGACGAGTCGAGGTCGTGGTTTCCGGCCACCACGCTGTAGGCGGCGCCCCGCTCGTCCAGGAGGCGGAACGCCCGGCCTATCGGCCCGAATTCGGTGACCTTCCCATGCTCGGTGAGGTCGCCGAGGTGGGACAGGAAGACGATGTTCTCCTCGCGCGCGTGGCTGAGGAGATAGCGGAAGGACGCCTCCACCGGGGCCGGGTGGATGCTCTCGCCGTCGAAGAGGTACTGGGTGTCCGGCATGACGGCGAGGGTGAATCTGGGGCTTTCGGGGTCGGGGTGCCAGGCGGGTGCGCCCATGGCGCCGGATGCCGGTGCGGCAGCGGCGGGCGGCGCCACCTCCAGCCCGGTCATGGCCACGCCCGCGCCCGCGAGTCCGGTGGTGCGCAGAAAGGTACGGCGGCGGGTTCCGGGCTGCGGTTCATGGGTCTGATGGGGGCTGCACATGCGCTTGCTCCACACGGTGGGACGGAGGGGATCGAGCGCACGTTATGAGGCCCATGAGGGCAAACACAGGAAGATGTCCGGCAACAGACGGAGAAGAGCACATGAATGACCTCCCCTCCGTGTGTGGGGCCGGGCAGCCCCGAGCGGCGGCCCGTCGCGGTCGTCAGTGGTGCAGCTCCTCGGCGGTGAGGGTGTCACGGGTCTCCGGCGCCCAGGCCAGGCTGACCACTGTTCCGAACAGCAACACCAGCGCCATCCAGCCCATCGACCACCCCGCGCCGAAGTGGCTCAGGCTGACCGGCAGGACGAAGGTGCCGATGCCGGAAGCGACCCTGCTGGTGCCGTTGAGGAAGCCGACCCCCGAGCCGCGCAGCGCGGTGGGGAAGAGCTCGGCCGGATAGACCTGGGTGATGGTGGAGGCACCGGCCATGACGAAGGTGTAGATCAGGAAGGGGACCATCAGTGCCCCGCTGGAGGCGTCGCTGAGGACGGCCATCGCCGCCAGACAGGGCGTGAGGATCGCGAAGGTGCCGATGGTGAACGGCCTGCGGCCCAGGCGCTGCACCGGCCACAGCCCGATCACGCCGCCGAGCAGCAGGGCCAGGTTGAGCACCAGGTTCTGGGTGTCGGCGCCGGAGATCTGCAGGGTCGCCAGGATCTGCGGCATGAAGGTGTAGATGGCGAAGTAGGGCAGCACCTGGGCGCTGTAGAAGATGACCCCGAACCAGGTCTTGGTGGCCTGGCCGGGAGTGAAGAGCTCGCGGTACCGGGCGGCGGGCGGCTGGTCGGCGGCCGCGGCCTCCGCGTCGGCGGCGGTGGCCTCGGACTGCCCCAGGTAGGTGCGGCGGATCCGCGCGGCCTCGGCGGCCCGGCCGCGGGCGGCCAGCCAGCTCGGGGATTCCGGGATACCGATCCGCAGCAGCAGCACCAGCAGGGCGGGCACCGCTCCGCTGGCCAGCAGCCAGTACGCGGTGGTGCCGTTGATCGGGATGTAGGTGCCCAGGACGTTGGCCAGTACGTAGCCGACGGTCCACAGCACGGTGAGTGAGCCCAGCAGGACGCCGCGCAGCCGGCCGGGGACGAACTCGGAGAGCAGGGTCGGGCCGACGGCGTAGTCCGCGCCCAGACCGAAGCCGATCGCCAGCCGGAGCAGGAAGAGGACCAGCGGGCCGTGCGCCCAGAACTGGGCGGCGGAGGCGACCGCGATCAGTACGAAGTTGTAGAGGTACAGCTTCTGGCGCCCGATCACGTCGGCCACCCGCCCCAGCAGGATGCTGCCGAAGAACAGGCCGATCAGGGCGGAGGCGCCGAGCAGGCCCTGCCAGACGCCGGACAGGTGCATTTCGGTGCCGAGCGCGGGCAGCACCGCGCCGATGACGCCGAGGGCGTAGCCGTCGGAGAAGTTCGCCCCGAAGGTGGTGGCCGTCACCCGAAGGTGGAAGCCGGTGAGCGGCTCCTTCGAGGCGGTGCCCGGCACAGGCGCCGCATCCCGGTCCCCTGCCGTCCACGCGTCCGCCGCCTTCGTGTCTACTGCCACGCCTGCCTCCCGGCCGTTCACATTCGGACGGCGCCAGCATGCATGAATTCATACAGTCAAACAATAGGTTGACTGTAGATTGTCATTCACACAGAAGGAAGATCCATCTGGCGACCTGCTGGTCGGGCGGTGACACTGAGGGCAGATCTGGAGACAGGTGGGCCATGAACACCATCGAAGAGACGATCGAGGTCGCGGTCCCGGTACGCACTGCCTACAACCAATGGACCCAGTTCAAGAGCTTTCCGCGGTTCATGGCCGCGGTGAAGCGGGTCGAGCAGATCAGACCCGCGGTCACCCACTGGTTCATCCGGTGCGGCCCGGTGCACTGCGCGTTCCAGGCGGAGATCGTGCACCAGCGGCCGGACTCCTCCGTGGTATGGCGTTGCCTTGAGCGGCACCCCTCCCACTGGGGTGAGGTGTCGTTCCGGTCCCCGGCACCGGAGCGCACCCAGGTCACCGTGCGCATCGAGGGCACTCCGGGCAGAGTCGCGTCCCTCCTCACGAACGCCTCCTCCGGGCTCACGCGCCGTGTGGTCCGAAGGGAACTCGGGCACTTCAAGGAGTTCATCGAGGGCCTGGGCCAGGAAACCGGGGCTTGGCGGGGGTCCATCCACAACGGACACGTACAGCCGGCGGAACCGGAACCGCCGAGAAGCCGGGTTGCTTGCTGGCCTGTGGGCTGACCCTCGTCCAAGAGAGCGGGACACACCTGATGAAGAAGGCGCCGAGACACGAGCCGGATGAACGACTGTCCACCACGCCGCCCAAGAAGTGGGCGGCGGGAGTGCCCGCGGTGACCCATGCGCTGGAGTACTCCCTGGATGAGACGACGGTCCGGCGCACCGCGACGACGCTGCTGAACATGAACCAGGTGGCGGGCATCGACTGTCCCGGCTGCGCCTGGGCCGACCCCTCCCCCGGCCACCGGCACCGCAACGAATACTGCGAGAACGGCGCCAAGCACATCAACGACGAGGCGACGGCGCGGCGCGTCACCGCCGACTTCTTCCGCACTCATGCGGTATCCGAGCTCGGCCGCCGTTCCGACCTGTGGCTGAACCAGCAGGGCCGGCTCACCGGACCGATGGTCAAGCGGCCGGACGCGGACCACTACGAGCCGATCAGCTGGCATGACGCCCTGAAGCTGATCTCCGCGGAGCTGACATCGCTGGACTCCCCCGATGAGGCGGTCTTCTACACCTCTGGGCGGGCCAGCAACGAGGCCGCCTTCGTGCTGCAGCTCTTCGCCAGGGCCTTCGGCACCAACAACCTGCCCGACTGCAGCAATATGTGCCATGAGTCCAGCGGCTTCGCACTGTACGAGACCTTGGGCACGGGCAAGGGCACGGTGAGCCTGGACGATCTGCACCAGGCCGACCTGATCTTCCTGGTGGGCCAGAATCCCGGAACCAACCATCCGCGACAGCTCTCCGCACTGGAGCAGGCGAAGATCAACGGTGGCCACATCATCGCGGTGAACACGCTGCCGGAGGCCGGACTGCTGCGGTTCAAGAACCCGCAGCGGGCCCGCGGGGTGATCGGACCCGGTACCCGCATCGCCGATCGGTTCCTCCACATCCGCAGCGGCGGCGACCTCGCGCTGTTCCAGGGCCTGAACCGGCTGCTGCTGGAGGCGGAGGACGCCCGGCCGGGCACCGTACTCGACCACGATTTCATCCGCTCCAGCACCAGCGGGTTCCAGGAGTTCTCCCAGCACGTCCGCACCATCGCCTGGGACGACATCCTGACCGCGACCGGGCTGACCCTCCGCGAGATCGAGCAGGTCCGGGACGCCGTCCTGGACAGCGAGCGCATCATCGTCTGCTGGGCCATGGGAGTGACACAGCAGCGGCACGGTGTCCCCACCATCCGGGAGATCGTGAACTTCCTGCTGCTGCGCGGAAACCTCGGCACGGCCGGAGCCGGGGCCTGTCCGGTGCGCGGGCACAGCAATGTGCAGGGCGACCGCACGATGGGCATCTGGGAGCAGATGCCGGACTCCTTCCTGGACGCGCTGCAGCGCGAGTTCGGCTTCGATCCGCCTCGCGCCCACGGGCTGGACTCGGTGAACTCGATCAGGGCCATGCGCGAGGGCCGCATCAAGGTCTTCCTCTCGCTCGCGGGCAACTTCGTCCGGGCCGCTCCGGACAGTGCGGTCACCGAGGAGGCCATGCGGCGCTGCCGCCTCACCGTTCATATCTCCACCAAGCTCAACAGGTCCCATACGGTCTGCGGCCGGACCGCGCTCATCCTGCCGACCCTCGGCCGCACCGAACGGGACACCCAGTCCGGTGGCGAGCAGTTCGTCACCGTGGAGAACTCGATGAGCGAGGTGCACACCTCCTACGGGCGCCTGAAACCGGCCTCCACGCTGCTGCTCAGCGAGGTGGCCATTCTGTGCCGGCTCGCCCGCCACACCCTCGGCGGCAAGGCCGGCATCCCCTGGGATGAGTTCGAGGCCGACTACGGGGCGATCCGCCACCGCATCGCCCACATCGTTCCGGGGTTCCACGACTTCAACCGGCGGGTGGTCCGTCCCAGTGGCATCAGGCTGCCCAATCCGGTCAACGAGGGGGTTTTCGCCACCCCCGCCGGCAAGGCCCTGTTCACCCGCAACGCCTGGGACATGCTGCGGGCCCCCAAGGGGCATCTGCTGCTGCAGACCCTGCGCTCCCACGACCAGTGGAACACCATTCCCTACACGGACAACGACCGCTATCGGGGCATCCACGGACGGCGCAGGGTGGTACTGGTCAATCCGGCGGATATGGCCGAACTCGGCCTGTTCGAGGGGCAGTTCGTGGACCTCGTGGGCGTGTGGACCGACGAGGTGGAGCGCCGTGCGGAGGACTTCGAGGTGGTCCCGTATCCGACCGCACGCGGCTGCGCCGCCACGTACTACCCCGAGACCAACGTCCTGGTGCCGCTCGACAGCGTGGCCGAGATCAGCAACCAACCGACCTCGAAGGGGATCGTGGCCCGCCTGGAGGCCCGTAGCGGGTAACGCGTCCGACCGCCCATTCGCCCGGCGCGAGCAGTCATCGTAGGCCGGGTGGGAGGGCTGCAACTGCCGGTTCTACGATCGGACATGACCAAGGTACGTGCAAGGGTCAGCGGTGGTGCGCCGGGCTGCCCGCATCGTGCCGCGAGGCAGCCGCCCGTGAGGCGGGGGACCACAAGGGTGTGACGAGTGAGCGAACGCCGGGACGACGCCCAGTGAGCGGGTGTCGCAGGCGCCGCTGCCCCGCGGCAGAGAGCCGAAGACCCATTGCCCGGGGGTTTCATGGAACGGCTTTCCCGGATCCGGGACGCCCGGGCCCCACGGCCGGCTCCCGGCCCGTCCGCCACGTGTCCTAGGCGCAACTCCTTCCCCCACAGGAGTCCCGCACGACCACCGCTTCATCGGGCGTCCGCAGGCCCTGGGCACCGAGCGGGTCACCTGGCGATGTGCGCAGGACAGCCGTAGAGCCAGGTGAGCGCCCCTCCCCGTTCACCAACGGACTGTTTCATCGGCCACGTAACACGGCCTCGACCAGGCCGGCACTCCCCCACGCAGATCATTCCCCCCTCCCCCCACAGATGAAGGACTCAGCACCGACATGACCGCGAACCCTCCTGGCATGGCCATGCCCGTCCCGCCCCACGAGACGGATGCCACCCTGCACTTCACGGGCCCGGCGACCTTCGGCCGTGTCCCACGTCTGGACCAGGTCGGCACCACGGATATCGCCGTGGTCGGGGTGCCCTTCGACGCGGGGGTCTCCTACCGGCCGGGCGCCCGCTTCGGCTCGAACGCCGTCCGGGAGGCGTCGCGCCAGCTGCGCCCCTACAACCCGGCCCAGGACGTCTACCCGTTTCACTACGCCCAGGTGGCGGACGCCGGTGACATCACGGCCAATCCGCACAACATCGACGCGGCCGTCGAGAGCATCGAGGAGGGCGCGGACGCTCTGCTGTCCACGGGCGCGCAGCTGATGACGCTGGGCGGCGACCACACCATCGCGCTGCCGATCCTGCGCTCGGTGGCCCGCCGGCACGGCCCGGTGGCGCTGCTGCACTTCGACGCGCACCTGGACACCTGGGACTCCTACTTCGGCGCCCAGTACACCCATGGAACACCGTTCCGCCGCGCGGCCGAGGAGGGCCTCCTGGACACCTCCGCGCTCTCACACGTCGGCACCCGCGGCTCGCTGTACAGCAAGGAAGACCTGGACGAGGACACCAAGCTGGGCTTCGGAATCGTCACCTCGGCCGATGTGATGCGACGCGGTGTGGACGAGGTGGTGCAGCAGCTCAAGGAGCGCATCGGCAAGCGGCCGCTCTACATATCCGTGGACATAGACGTCCTGGATCCCGCACACGCCCCCGGCACCGGCACCCCAGAGGCGGGCGGCCTCACCTCTCGCGAACTCCTGGAGATCGTGCGCGGGCTCAGCGATTGCCATTTGGTCTCCGCCGACCTGGTCGAGGTCGCCCCGGCGTACGACCACGCCGAGATCACCTCCGTGGCCGCCTCGCACACCGCCTACGAGCTGATCTCCGTCATGTCCCGGCAGATCGCCTTCTTCCGCTGGCTCGAGGCGAACGAGCAGTCGTAGGCCGCCACCACCCGCGCCACGTTTCGCCGATGCCACGTCAGCCGGGCTGACGTGGCATGGGTGCGCACCGCGCGTCGCACTTTCGGCTGATCCAGAGATCATTTGTCGCTGAATCCTCGCCTTCACCCGCTGTTCTGGCTCCTCTGCGCAGGCCGACATAGAACGAGATCAGAACGCCGGTGAAGCGAGAGAGGTGGAGTCGATGACGAACCTGGCGGACCAGGTCGTGGCCACGGACCGGGGCACGGTCCGGGGCTCGGACGAGGGTGCGGTGGTGTCCTTTCGGGGAATCCCCTACGCCGCCTCACCGGTGGGCGCGGCGCGCTTCGCGGCACCGCACACCCACCCGGGGTGGACGGGCGTACGTGCAGCGGTGCGGCCGGGACCGGCTGTGCCGCAGGCTCCGTCCCGGCTGGAACGGGTCATGGGAACGCGCAGGCCCGACTGGGACGAAGACGGGTGCCTCACCCTGAACGTGTGGGCTCCGCGGCCCGCGCCGGCGGAGAAGGCCCCCCGTCCGGTTCTGGTCTGGTTCCACGGCGGCGGTTTCAGCAGTGGCTCGGGCGGGTGGGACTGGTACGACGGAGGCCGCCTGGCTGAGGTCGGCAATGTGGTGGTGGTGACCGCCAACTACCGGGTGGGGCCGCTCGGCTATCTGTATCTCCCGCAGATCGGCGCCGACAACCTCGGGTTTGAGGACCAGGCCGCCGTGCTGCGCTGGGTGCGCGAGAACATCGCCTCCTTCGGCGGCGACCCGCGAGCCGTGACGGTCGGCGGGCAGTCGGCCGGTGCGTACTCGGCCCTGTCACTGGCCCTGGATCCGGCGACCAGGGGGCTCGTGAACCGGGTGCTCCTGCAGAGCGGCCCTTGGGGCCTTCAGCCGCAGAGTCCGGAGCGGGCGGCCGAGGCCGCCGAGGAGTACCAGCGGCTGCTGGGCATCCCGCGTGGCGCGGAGCCCGGACAGATGCTTCGCTCGCTTCCCGTCGAGCGTCTTCTGTCCGCCTACGGCGAGCTGGCGGTCCGTCTCGCGCGCCCGGGCAGCATCGCCCCTCCGATGTACCCGGTTCTCGGCGGCGCCGGTATGCCACGGGCCTGGCACGACGCGCTCGTGGACGGGGCGCTGGAGGGCAAGGCCCTGCTGATCGGCACCGCCCAGGAGGAGATGACCGCCTTCTTCGCCTTCGAGCCGCGCATCCAGTCGCTCACCCGGGAGGGTGCCGTCGACCTCCTGACCGTCCTACACGGCCACGAGGCACCGGCGGTCTACCAGCGGTACGCCGACAAGCTTCCGCACGCGGCCCCCGCCCAGGTCTTCACCGCGCTGCACACCGATGAGCTGTTCCGCGACGGCGCCCTGCGGATGGCCGACCACCATGCCGCGGGTGGCAATGCCACGTACGTCTACCAGTTCGACTACCGTCCCGCCCACGACCCCGGCCGGCTCGGTGCCACGCACTGTGGCGAACTGCCCTTCCTCTTCGGCACCTTCGAGAGCTACCCCGACAGTCCGATGCTGGGGAGCCCCTCGGACACCGAGCGGGCGGTGGGCCGGGCCTTCGCCACGGCTGTCGCCGCGTTCATCGCCGGCGGCTCTCCGGGCGACTGGCCCGCGTACACACCTGAGGCCACCTCGCGGATCCGGCACTTCGGCTGAGACTCACGGAGCCCATCACACGGAGATCGACGCGGGGCGTACCAGGCCGGTGCGCTTGACGCCGGAGAGGATGGGGGTGACCTCGATGCCGGAGATATGGGGCAACGCCCCCACCGTGCCGGTCAGGAAGACATACAGCGCGCTCAGGTCGGTGGCGGCCACCGCCACCAGCAGACTGCTCGAGCCCGTCGTCGCGGCGGTGAAACGCACCTGCGGATGCCGGCTGAGGAGCTGCCCGGTCTCCTCCAGCGCCCCCGGATCCGCGGTGATCCACAGCAGCGCCTCGGCGTGCACCCCCAGCAGGGCCAGATCGACTTCGGTGGCCAGCCGCACGCCATACCCCTCCACCAGGGCGTCCAGGCGGCGCCGCACGGCCCGTGGGGTCCGGCCCGTGCGATGGGCGAGCTCTCCGTAGGTCATCCGGGAGTCTTCGACCAGCGCGTCGATGAGCGCTTCGTCCTCCGGGAGAGGGGAGAAGGGCTCGGGCGCGGGATCGGCGCTCGGCCACAGTTGTCCGGACTCCTCCCGGGACAGCAGTCCCGCGCTCCAAGCGAAACCCACGGGGAAGACCTTCAGCAGGTCGTAAGA
The DNA here is from genome assembly GCA_002021875.1 of Streptomyces hygroscopicus. NCBI lineage: Bacteria > Bacillati > Actinomycetota > Actinomycetes > Kitasatosporales > Streptomycetaceae > Streptomyces > Streptomyces hygroscopicus. Next base: position 10,955,357 of record CP018627.1, on the reverse strand, counting down.
GGTCCAGGACCGCACGGCCGCGGTCGCGGGCAGGTCGCGCAGCAGCAACTTGTTACGTGCTTCGCGTCCGTTCAGGAAGAGCACAATGCAGATTTCATCCCCTCCGCCCAGGATGTCCACCCAGACGGTGTCGGGGCGCCGGGCGAGGCCGGCGGCGATGGTGGCGATCCGGTTGGGGCGGCAACGGATGCGCAGCACCGTGGGGATGAGGTGGGGAAAGAGGGCGGGATTGCGCACGGCCGTCGCCCGCAGGGTGCGATCGTGGAACAGCGGGGCGGCTCGCCGCACGACGGTGCGCTCCGAGACACCCAGCACCTCGGCGACGCTCCGCCAGGAGGCCCGGGGCGACGCCAGCAGAACGGCCGTGATCCGCCGGTCCGTGGCATCGAGGTCGTGGCGTACTTTCTGCATGAGAAGGCCCTCGGTGTTCCTCTTTTCTCGATTCAAGTCTATCCGGTGTCCGGGACAGGACGGTTTTCGGTGTCGTACGACGCGGTCCATCAGGGAGCGGCCGGCGCGGGTCACCACCGGCGTTTCCTGTCGCTATCCGTGGGATACAGGGCGCTATCGTCATGGCAGCGGGCCGGCCGCCGCGCGAGGCTGTGGACAGTGCCCCACAGGGGCGTACTGCTACGGACACGGAGGGCGGAGACATGACGACTGACACTGCTGTCGCGGCAGGTGTGAAGGTGCCGGCCACAACGCTGGCGCGCGAGGCGACGGAGCTGATCCGGGACACGACCAGCGAGCTGATCTATCACCATTCACGTCGGGTGTACTTCTTCGGCAGCCTGCAGGGCCACCGGCGCGATCTGAGCTTCGACCCGGAGCTGCTGTATCTGGGGGCGATGTTCCACGACGTGGGCCTGAACGAGGCGTTCCATGACAGTGGCCGCCGTTTCGAGGTGGACAGCGCGGCCGAGGCGAAGCGGTTTCTGCAGGCCCATGGCGTACCCGAGGACAGCGTCCGCCGGGTCTGGACGGCCATCGCCCTGCACACCACTCCCGGCGTCCCCGAGTTCATGGAACCGGAAGTGGCCCTGGTGACGGCCGGTGTCGAGTACGACGTGCTCGGCATCGGGTATGAGGACCTCTCCGCCGAGGACCGGGAGGCGATCGTGGCGCTGCATCCGCGCCCCGACTTCAAGAACAGGATTCTGCGGGCGTTCGCCGATGGCATCCGCCCCAAACCGCAGACGACGTTCGGCAACGTCAAGGCGGATGTCCTGGAGCACTTCGTCCCCGGTTTCGAGCGGGGGAACTTCGTCCGGACGATCCTGGATTCGCCGTGGACGGAATAGCGCGGCGGGCGTCACCGGCGTCCCGTGGCGGACGCACCGTCGTGATCGTCGCGTTCGACGGGGTGCAACTGCTGGATGTCACCGGCCCCGTGGAGGTCTTCACCACGGCCAACCACTACGGCGCCGACTACGACGTACGGGTCGTCTCCCTCACCGGTGACGCCGTCACCACCTCCTCCGGGCTCGTGATCAGCGCTGACGGCGCGCCTGGCACGCTGCCACAACGCCTGGGCACCCTGCTGGTCCCGGGACGGAGGGACTGGCGCTCGGCCGTGGCCGACACCGACCTGGTCGGGCTCGTGACCCGGCTGTCGGTGCGGGCGAAGCGCGTGGCGTCCGTGTGCGCGGGAGCCTTCGTGCTGGCCGAGGCCGGCATCCTGGACGGCCGCCGCGCCGCCACGCACTGGGAGCTGGCTTCCCAATTGGCCACCGCCTACCCCCAGGTGCGCGTGGACGGCCATCCCGTCTTCGTCCGGGACGGCCATGTGGCCACCTCGGCCGGCATCACCGCGGGAATCGACCTCTCGCTGTCCCTGGTCGAGGAGGACTGGGGAGCGGACGTGGCCCGCAGTGTGGCCAGGCAACTGGTGGTCTTCATGGCCCGCCCGGGCGGGCAGGCGCAGTTCAGCGCGCGGCTGGCCCCGCGTGAGCCACGGCATCCGGCGGTGCGCCGGGTGATGGACCGCGTCACCGCGGACCCCGCGGGGTGCCACACGCGGGCCACGCTGGCCGCCTCGGGCGGCGTGAGCGCCCGCCACCTGGAGCGGCTGTTCCGCACCGAGGTCGGCATCACACCCGGCCGCTACGTCGAAGCCGTCCGCGTCGAGGCCGCCCAGGCACTTCTCGCGGACGGCACCGGCACGGTCGAGGAGGTGGCGCGGCAGGCGGGGTTCGGCTCCTCGGAGTCGCTGCGGCGGGTGTTCCAGCACACCCTCGGGGTCTCGCCGACGGTGTACCGCGCCCGGTTCCGCAGCACCGTCGGCGCACCCCGTCCCGCGGCCGGGTAGGCGCTCGCCGCCAGTCGCTACGCCCCCTCGCGGGCCGTTCGCGCCGCCCGGGCCAGGTCCAGGTCGGTGGTCTCCGGCGCCAGGAACTGGGACACGACGGCGCCGACCACCAGCACTCCGGCGCCGATCAGGAGCACGAACTCCGCCCCGTAGTGGTCGAGTCCCATCGGCAGCAGGAACGTGCCGATCGCGGCGCCCACCCGGCTCATGGCCGTCGCGAAGCCGACGCCCGTGGTGCGCAGGGAGGTGGGGAACACCTCCAGCGGATAGACCGCGGTCAGGGCGCTGGAGGCGGCGTTGAGGAAGATGAAGAACAGGAAGCCGACGACGATGACGGGGGTGGAGGACGGCCACACCGCCACCAGGGCCAGACATGCGGCCGTGATCCAGAACGGCGGGATCAGCAGCTTGCGGCGGCCGATCCGGTCCACGACGAGGCACCCGGCGGTGACACCGGCCACGGCGGTGAAGGAGTAGACGAGCAGCGCCGCGACCGCGTTGTCCCCCATGTGCAGAGCCTCGAAAACCTCGGTCCAGAAGGTGCCGATGGCGAAGTACGGCAGCACGAGGGCGGCCCAGAAGACGCTGGCGAACACCGTGGAGCGCAGATGCTGCCGGCTGAAGAGCGCGCGGAACCCGTCCTGCCGCACCTCGTCGCGGTCATCCAGCTCCGCTTCGACGTCCACCTCGATGCCGTACTTCTCGATCAGCGCTTCGGCCTCGTCCCGGCGTCCCCTGCTCAGCAGCCAGCGCGCGGACTCCGGGATGCCACCACGCAGGGCCACGCACACCACCGCGATCGCCGCACTGCTCGCCAGGGACCAGCGCCAGCCGCCGTCGACGGAGGTGAACAGCGCCCCCACGACCGTGGCCAGCGCGTACCCCACGTACCAGCTGATCTCCAGGCTCGCCAGCAGCCGCCCGCGGCCCAGCCGGCCCGCGTACTCCGACAGCAGCGGGGCGCCGATCGCGTACTCGCCGCCGATCGCCACGCCCATCACCAGCCGGATGAGGATGAGCTGGGGGCCGTCCAGGACGAAGAACTGGAGCACCGAGCCGATCAGGAAGATCAGCATGTCCATCAGGAACACCGGCCGGCGTCCGAACCGGTCGGCCAGCCGGCCGAAGAGCGGCCCTCCGATGAAGATCCCGATAAGCGGCGAGGCACCGACCAGGCCCTGTTCCATGGAGGACAGATGGAGGTCGTCAGTGATCGCCGACATCGCCAGGCCGATGCCGCCGATGATGTAGCCGTCGATTCCCTGGCCGATCTGGGTGGCCAGCTTCAGCTTGGTGTGCAGCCGCCTCCGTTCGCGTTCGGTGGCGGGCGCGCCCGGTGGTGTGCTGGGCTCGTTCTGCTCGGTCACAGGCGTCGTTGCCATGCGCGGGTCCTTCACTGAGAGGGGGAGGGGACCGCTGCCCCGGGAATGAGCGGCCCGGAAGGAGTGGCCCGGGAGGAGTGGCCCGGGAGCAGCGGTGGGGAGAGGGGGGAATCAGTCGGTCGGCCAGTCGAGGGCGATGTACTGCGTTTCCAGGAAGGCCTCGATGCCCTCGCGGCCGCCCTCCCTGCCCAGGCCCGACTGCTTGACGCCGCCGAAGGGCGCGGCCGGGTCGGACAGCAGGCCCCGGTTGAGGCCGACCATGCCGGTCTCCAGGCGCTCGGCCAGGCGCAGGGCCCGGCCCACGTCGCGCGAGTAGATGTACGAGGCGAGACCGTGCACCGTGGCGTTGGCACGGGCGACCAGTTCGTCCTCGTCGGTGAAGGTGGCCAGGGGTGCGACCGGCCCGAAGACCTCCTCGTTCATGATCCGGGCGTCCTCGTCCACGTCCACCAGGACGGTGGCCGGGTGGTAGCAGCCCGGTCCTTCGGGCACGCTGCCCCGCGCGGCGACCTTCGCACCGCGCCCGACCGCGTCGTCGACCAGGGAACGGATGGACTCCACGGCGGTCCGGTTGATCATCGGGCCGAGGGTGACGCCCTCCTCCAGACCCGCTCCGGCGCGTACCGCGGTCATGGCCGCCGCGAACTTCTCGGTGAATTCGGCGGCGACGGACTCATGGACGTAGAACCGGTTGGCGGCGATGCAGACCTCGCCACCGCCGCGCATCTTGGCGTCCATCGCACCGCGCACCGCGGCGTCGACGTCGGCGTCCTCGCAGACGATGAAGGGGGCGTTGCCGCCCAGTTCCATGGTCACGTTGACCACGTTCGCCGCCGCCTGCCCCAGGAGTGTCCGGCCGGTGGCGGTGGAGCCGGTGAAGGAGAACTTGCGGACCCGCTCGTCGCGGAGCCAGGCGGAGACCACCTCGGGCGCACGGTCGGTCGGCAGGACGTTCAGCAGCCCGTCGGGCAGGCCCGCCTCGCTCAGCAGGGCGGCGATCGCGAGGGCGGTGAAGGGGGTGTCGGGGGCCGGCTTGAGGAGCACCGGGCAGCCGGCAGCGAGCGCCGGGGCGATCTTCCGGGTGGCCATCGCGGCCGGGAAGTTCCACGGTGTGACGAAGGCGGTGACGCCCACCGGATGCCTGCGCACGACATGCCGGAAGCCGCCACCGGGCGCGTCGCCGAACGCGGAGCCGATCCGTACCGCCTCCTCGGCGAACCAGCGGAAGAACTCCGCCGCGTAACCGACCTCGGCCACCGCGTCCCGGTATGCCTTGCCGTTCTCCAGGACGATCAGGCGGGCGAGCGTGTCGGTGTGCTCGCGCATCAGCGCGAACGCCGTGTGCAGGACCTCCGAACGACGGCGGGCCGGTGTCGCCCGCCACCCGGCGGCAGCCGCCTGGGCCGCGTCTACCGCCGCCAAGGCATCCCCCGGGCCCGCCGCGGACACCTCGCGGATCAGCTCCGCGGTGGCCGGGTCGTGCACGGGGAACGTCCGTCCGTCCTCGGCCGCACACCAGCGGCCGGCGATGAACACATCACCTTCGGCGAACGGCGCCTTGACGAGGGTTTCTATGCCGGGGAGGTTCATGAGCTGCTCTTTTCTCCGTTCCGAACAGGGGCTGGTCCGGTTCGCGGTGAATTTACGAGCGCGTCATGCGGCCGACAAGACCGCTTCTCGGATCGCAATGGTGGTTGCTGTCAGGGCAACTCCCTCGTAAGGCCCGCCCACGCACACGACGGGGCCGCCCGACCCCGGTGCCTTCAGGTGAGCCGTGCCCTGGGGAACGAGGTGTGCCGCGGCTCCCAGCCCAGCATCACGGAGACGCGTGCCGCCGCCTTGGCCGTGGTGCGGCCCGCCTGGTCCAGGCGGTCGCCGAGCCGGGACTTGGGTGCCGAGATGTTGAGCGCCGCGACGACACGTCCCCGGAAGTCGCGCACGGGTGCGGAGACCCCGACCAGACCGGTCTCGAACTCCTCGCTCACCCTCGCGTAGCCCCGTCGCGAAGCCTCCTGGATCAGTGCCCACAGTTCGGGGATCGGCGGTGTCGAGGCGGTACCGAAGCGGACGTACAGCTCATCGGGGGTGGCATCGGCCAGCAGCACGCGCCCGGCCGAGGTCTGCCACGCGGGCACTCCGCGCCCTTCCCAGCCGTGGACGCGGAAGGAGTGTCCGGAGACCGAGAGCAGGGTGAGCACCTCGCGGTCGCTCAGGACACACAGATGGCTGGTCTCCTCCACGTCCGACGACAGCGCGTGCATCACCGGCTCCGCCATGCGCACCAGCCGGTTCTGCGAGGTCCGCGCGACGAGCGAGAAGAGCCGCCAGCCCAGGCGGTACTCCAGGGTGTCGGGGTCCCGTTCCACGATCCCCGCGGCGGCCAGGGCCTTGAGGGCCCGCGAGACCTGGGTCTTCTCCCGGCCCACCAGCTGCGCCAGGCGGACGACACCGAGCCCGCCGGCGTTCTGGGCCTCGTCGGAGGCGAGCGCCTCCAGCAGGTCGATGTCACGGCGCAGCCCGTGGCCGCGCGGGGCAGTGGTGTCCGCGGGGCCGGAGGAGGCTTCGCCCGGGCCCGTGCCGTGCGGATCGGCGGGGTCCTCGGGACCGTCGGTGCCGCGAGGGGGGAGGTTCGTCACGCGCGACATCCTAGGGCGCGTGCCAGGGAAGCCCCAGGTCAGCCGCCGGGTTGTCATGAGAGCAACCGGCATTTCGATTCAGCCGGGCGCCTTGTCGACGGGGTGGCAGCGGTTCTAGATTCGCCGCATCGGACCGGAGAACTGCGGCGAATGCGCGGTTCCTCCCCTGTGGTCCGTCGATTCCCCGCTCCCGGAGATCCAGGAGATCCCCATGCCATCGCCTTTTGCCCCGATCGCCCTCGTCGGCGAGTCCTTCGCCGGGGAGGGTGCCAACGCCGCGCACACGAACGTCGTGATCGGACGCAAGGGCGGACCCGTCGAGACGGCGTGGGCCACGGCGCTGGCCACGCCCAGCGCCGGACACGTCCCCTTCTTGACGATCGTGCGCCCGTCGGTCCCGGTGAAGCCGCTGACGCTGTTCGTGTCGAAGGCCGCCGCGGAAGGTGAGCTGCACCAGCGCGCCACGTGGGGTTCCGCCCAGGCCGGTCTGGCGCAGGGTGTCACGGACGCGGTCCGGGACGGTCTGCTGCCCGCCGAGGAGGCCGACGATCTGCTGATCATCGCCGCGATCTGGGTGAACCCGGCGGTCGACGACCTGGACGTGTCCTTCCGCAATCAGCGCGCCGCCGCGTACGAGGCGGTGCGGGCCGCGGTGACCGGCACCCCGACCGTGGCCGATGTCCTCGCGGCCGCCGAGGAAGGCCCGGCGAACCCGTTCTACGCCCCCACCCCCGAGGTGCTCACCCGATGAAGATCACGGACATCACCCTGGACCGGCTGCGCCTGGAGCTGGACCCGCCGTTCCGGGCCGCGTGGGACCCCGAGCCGCGGCGCCACTTCGACGCGACGATCGTCCGCGTCCACACCGACGAGGGGATCACCGGTATCGGCTCCGGTGATCTGATGGACGGCTTCGACACCTACAAGCACCTGTTCGTCGGCGAGGACCCGCTCGACATCACCCGGCACGTCAAGGCCATCGAGACCGCCAACTTCCACGGCGCCCACTACTGGCCGCTGGAGGCGGCGCTGTGGGACATCATCGGCAAGGTCCACGGCCGCCCGGTGGCGGAGCTGTTCGGCAACGCGGCCAAGAAGCTGCCCGCCTACGCCTCCTGCGGTGAGCTCAAGTCGCCCGAGGAGCGTGTCGCCACCGCGCTGAAGGTCCGCGAAGCGGGCTTCCGCGCGATGAAGATACGCATCGACCGCAACCGTGTGGACGAGGGGATCGCCGCGGTCCGCGCCGTACGCGAGGAACTGGGCGCGGACTTCGAGATCATGGTGGACCTGAACCAGTCGTGGCGCATGGCGGGCGACACCGCGGGCGCCACCGACCTCGCCCGGACCCGCAAGACCATCGCGCGCCTGGCCGAGCTCGACGTGTTCTGGGTCGAGGAGCCGCTGCCCTACGGCGACCTGGCGGGCTTCAAGCGCCTGCGGGCCGAGAACCCCGGGGTGCGCATCGCGGCCGGCGAGATGCACCACTCCCCCACCGAGCTGCTGCGCTATCTCGAAGAGGACGCCCTCGACATCTACCAGATGGACGTGGTGCTCGCGATCGGCATGCACCGCGCCCGCACCCTGGCGGAAATCGCCCAGCTCAAGCACCGCCACTTCACCCCGCACAGCTGGACCAACGGCATCGGCGTGCTCGCCAATCTGCACGTGGCGGCGGGGGTCGGCGGCGGCCCGTTCTTCGAGTTCCCCTACGACCCGCCCGGGTGGACCCCGGAGCGCCGGGACTTCATGCTCGCCGACCCGGTGCGGGTGGACAGCGAGGGCGACCTCGAGATACCCGCGAGGCCGGGCCTCGGTATCGAACTCGACGAAGACGCGATCGACCGGTGGAGGATCACATGACGCACGGCATCGACGCCCTGCTCGCCCGCTCGTACGACCAGTGGGTGGCCGCGGCCGGCACACTCACCATCGAGACCCGGCTGTTCATCGACGGCCGCTTCACCGACGCCCTCTCGGGCGACACCTTCACCAGCGTCTCGCCGCGCGACGGTTCGGTGCTCGCCAAGGTGCAGGCGGCGGGGGCCGAGGACGTGGACCGTGCCGTACGCGGCGCGCGCGCCGCCTTCGAGGACGGACGGTGGCACGACCTCCCGCCCAAGGAGCGCAAGAGCGTCCTGCTGCGCTGGGCCGATCTGATCCGGGCGAACGCCGAGGAGCTGGCCCTTCTCGACACGCTGGAGATGGGCAAGCCCATCACCGAGTCCGTGCGGATCGACGTGGACAAGGCCGCCGAGACCATCGCCTGGTACGCCGAGGCCATCGACAAGACCTACGACGAGGTGGCACCGACCCCCGGGGACGCGATCGCCCTGATCACCCGGGAGCCCCTGGGCGTCATCGGCGCGGTCGTCCCGTGGAACTACGCGCTGCTGATCGCCAGTTGGAAGCTGGGCCCGGCCCTGGCCACCGGCAACAGCGTCGTCCTCAAGCCGGCCGAGCAGACCTCCCTGGCCGCCCTGCGGCTGGCCGCCCTGGCCGCCGAGGCGGGTCTGCCGGACGGGGTGTTCAACGTCGTCCCGGGCCGCGGCGAGGTCGCCGGACAGGCGCTGGGCCGCCACCCGGAGGTCGACAAGATCGCCTTCACCGGCTCGGCGGAGGTGGCCCGGCTCTTCCAGGTGTACGCGGGCGAGTCCAATGGCAAGCAGGTGGCCGTCGAGGCGGGTGGCAAGTCGCCCCAGCTCCTGTTGCCCGACGCCGATATCGAGGCCGCCGCGTCGGCCGTGGCCTGGGGCATCTTCTACAACGCCGGGCAGACCTGCAACGCCGGTTCCCGCGTCGTGGTCCACGCCTCCGTCAAGGACCGGCTGCTGGACGCCCTGCGCCGGATCACCGCGGAGACCTTCCGGGTGGGCGACCCGCTCGACCCGGCCACCGTCATGGGCCCCCTGGTCGACGAGACCCAGCTGGCCACGGTCCTCGGCTACATCGAACGCGGTGTGGAGGACGGGGCGAGCGTGGTGTTCGGCGGTGGACGCACCCTCACCGAGTCGGGCGGCAGCTATGTCGAACCGACCGTCCTGGACGGGGTGGTGAACACCTCCGCCGTCGGCCAGCAGGAGATCTTCGGCCCGGTCCTGGCCATCGTGTCCTACGACGGCGACGCCGACGAGGGGATCCGGCTGGCCAACGAGAGCGACTACGGGCTCGTCGCCTCCGTCTGGACACGTGATGTGGCCGTCGCCCACCGCGCCGCCAAGCGACTGCGGGCCGGGACGGTCTGGATCAACACCTTCGACGCCAGCGATGTCATCACCCCCTTCGGCGGCTTCAAGGCCACCGGCGCGGGCCGGGACAAGTCCCTGCACGCGCTGGACGCGTACACCGCGCTGAAGACCACCTGGATCAACCTGGCCTGAACCGGCCACGGTGCACGGACCTGTCCAACCCCTCTCTTCTTCACTTTTCTCTTCTCACCACAGCGAGGACAACGATGAGGATCGGTTTCATCGGCCTGGGCAACATGGGACGCCACATGGCCCGCCATCTCATCCACGCGGGCCACCTGGTCACCGTGCACGACACCCGGCCCGAGGCCGCCGCCGAGCATCTGGCGCTCGGCGCCCGCTGGGCCGATTCCCCCGCGACCTGTGCCGAAGGCGCGGAATTCCTGATCACCATGCTCCCCACCCCGCGCATCGTCGAGGACGTACTGCTGCGCGGTGGCGCGGCCGAGGCCCTGCCGCCCGGCGCCCTGTGGATCGACATGTCGACCTCGACCCCCGCGGCCGCGGACCGCGTCGCCGCCGACGTCCTGGACGGGCGCGGGGTGCGCCGGCTCGACGCACCGGTCAGCGGCATGGCACGCGGCGCCGAGGCCGGAGCACTGCAGATCTTCGCCGGCGGTACGGACGACGACTTCCGCATCGCCCTGCCCGTCCTCGAAGCCATGGGCGATCCGGACCGCATTCTGCACGTCGGCCCGCCCGGCGCGGGCTACACCGTCAAGCTCATGCTCAACCTGCTCTGGTTCAGCCACGTGGTCGCCACCTCCGAGGTGCTCGCCATGGGCGTCAAGGCGGGCGTCGACCTCGGGACGCTGCGCAGCTCGCTGCTGGCGAGCCCGGCCGCCTCCGCCTTCGTCGAGAAGGACCTCATGTCCATCCTCGCCGACGGTGACTACGACGACTCGTTCGCCATGGCGCTCGCCTGCAAGGATTTGGGGCTCGCCGTCGACCTCGGCCGCGACCTGGGCGTGTCCACCGAACTGTCCGCCCTCGTCGAGCAGATCTACCGCCGCTCCAAGGCCCATCACGGCGAGCTCGCCGGTGAGATGAGCCCCGTCCGCCTCTACGAGGCCCTCGCCGGGCAGGAGTTCCGGCTGCCCGACCCGACCATCGCGCCGGCCGACGCGACACTCGCGGTCTGAGAACGAGCGAACGCCACCCCGCACCACGACGCCAGGAGCCGCACCCCATGACCTCTCCCGGGCCCGGCGGTCCCACGCCGCTGAGCATCGACCCCACCTGCCGTATCGAGTTCGGCCCCGGCCGCATCGGCCAACTCCCCGCGCTGATCGCGGCGACCGGCCACGATCGCGCCTTCGTCGTCACCGACCACGGCCTGCGCGCCGCGGGCGTCCTGGAACCGGTCCTCAAGGCCCTCCGGGCCGCCGGACTGGAGTACGCCGTCTACGACGAGGTGGCCCCCAACCCCTCCACCGCCAACGTCGACGCGGGTGCCGCACGAGCCCGTACGTTCGGCACCGCCGCGGTCGTCGCCCTCGGCGGTGGCTCCGTACTCGACGCGGCGAAGGGCATATCCCTGCTGGTCGGCAACCCGAAGGCCACGGCCGCCGACGCCGACGAACTCTGGGAGGCGGCCGACGGACTCCCGCTCGTCGCGATCCCCACCACCTCCGGCACCGGCGCCGAAACCAACGGCTTCGGGGTCATCGAGGACACCACCGCCTGCCGCAAGGTCTACATCGGCCACCCCTCCGTGAAGCCGCGCATCGCGCTGCTCGACCCGGAGCTCACCCTGGGCCTGCCCGCGCCCGCCACCGCCGCCACCGGTATCGACGCCCTCGTCCACGGCATCGAGTCACTCGCCTCGCGTGGCGCGAACCCGGTCTCCACCGCCTACGCCACACAGGCCGTGACCATGGTCAGCCACGCCCTGCCCACCGCATACCGGGACGGCGCGGACCTCGACGCCCGCGCCGAACTGATGCTGGGAGCCCATCTCGCGGGCCAGGCACTCAGCCTCTCCGGGCTCGGGCTGGTCCATGGCATCGGCCACGCGCTGACCGCGCACACCGGCACTCCCCATGGCGTCGCCCTCGCCGCCGTCCTCGAAGAGGTGATGGAGTTCAACGCCCCCGCCGCGCAGGGCGCCTACGAGCAGGTGGCGCGTGCCATGCGCCTGGCACCGCCCGCCGACGGAGACTGGGCGCGGGCAGCCATCGAAGCGGTACGCGAGATCGCGGGCGCCGTCGATGTGAAGCGCCCCCTGCGGACGCTCGGCGCCGACCGCGGCATGCTGCCCGCCATCGCCGCCGGGGCGGTGGCGGACGCGGTGACGACGAACAATCCCCTGTCCCCCGATCACACCCAGGTCCTGGACATCCTCACCACCACCTACTGACCGTGGCGCGCCACCGTGCCCCTGAGATCCGGGCATGGTGGCGACGGCTGTCACATGCGCGGACCCGGCGGTGTCTTCATGCCAAACAGGCAACCGCACAGGGAGAACACCATGTCGCTACGCGTTCCGAAGGCGGAGCTCCCCACCGAGCTCCGGGAAACCCTGCTCGAGCAGCTCGGTGAGGTGCCCGAGCCCGACGAGGTGCTGTGGAACAACCCCCAGGTCGCCGAGGCGAACCGGGAGTTCGCGGCCAAGCTGGGCGCGTGGGACACGGCCGACGCGAGCCTCAAGACGTTCGCGCATATGGCGGTCGCTGCACAGATCGGCTGCAGCTGGTGCCTCGACGTCAACTACTTCCTCGCGCTGAACCAGAACCTGGACCTGGCCAAGGCGAGCCAGGTGCCGCGCTGGCGGGAGTCGGAGGCGTTCACACCGCTGGAGCGGGACGTCCTGGAGTACGCCGAGGCCATGACGAATACGCCGCCGACCGTCACCGATGAGCTGTCCGCGAGCCTGCTCGACCGGCTCGGCCCGGCGGCGCTGGTCGAACTCACCGTGTACATCGGCTTCGCCAACTTCGCGAGCAGGTGCAATACGGCGCACGGAATCACCTCGCAGGGCTACTCCGACGTCTGCGGGATTCCGCTGGCCGCGCGTGGAGCGCGGCCGTCCGGCGTAGCGTCCACGGCATGACCGAGGACCCGTTCGTCGCCCATCGCAGCCTGCTGTTCACGGTCGCCTACGAGATGCTCGGGTCGGCCGCCGACGCGGAGGACATGGTCCAGGAGTCCTGGCTGCGGTGGGCCGACGTCGACCGGTCGCAGGTGCGTGACCCGCGGGCCTACCTCGTCCGCACGGTCACCCGCCAAGCGCTCAACCGCCTGCGGACGCTGTCGCGCCGCCGCGAGGAATACGTCGGCGAGTGGCTGCCGGAGCCGCTGCTGACCAGCCCCGATGTCGCCGAGGACATCGAACTCGCGGAGAGCGTGTCGATCGCGATGCTGACCGTCCTGGAAACACTCGGGCCGACCGAGCGGGCGGTGTTCGTGCTGCGCGAGGTCTTCGACATGCCCTACGGAGAGATCGCCGAGGCCATCGGGAAATCCGCGGCCACGGTGCGGCAGATCGCGCGACGGGCCCGCGAGCACGTGGCGGCCCGGCGGCCGCGGATGCGGGTGAGCCGCTCGGAGCAGCAGGCCGTGGTGGAGCGGTTCCTGGGCGCGCTGCGGACCGGGCAGGTGCGGGAGCTGATGGAGATCATGGCGCCGGACGTGGTCATGATCGCCGACGGTGGCGGGGTGGTGGCCGCCGCGCGGGCTCCGATCCACGGCGTCGAAGAAGTGGCGAAGTTGCTGGCGCGCGCGAACCAGGTGGTGGCCGCGTTCGAGACGACGCCCGTATGGCTCAACGGCGCGCCCGCGGGCCGGCTGGCCTTCGACGGCGAACCGTCCGCGGTGAGCCTCCTGGTGGAGAACGGGCGCATCGCCCGGATCTACGTGGTGAGAAACCCACGGAAGCTGACCCGGCTGGATGTACCGGCCGAACTCGCCAGGTAGCCGCGCCGCGGCTCTGGGGAGTGCCGTGGGTGTTCCGGGCGGTGAGAAACCGCCCGGAACACCCACGACCATACGGGGCCGGCCCTCCCTAGTGGTGCCAGGCATGTCCGCCCGTGTTGTAGATGAATCGCTGCAGCACCTTGACCGTCGTCAGGTACTCCTCGTCGGAGATGCCCGCGTGCCGCTCCGTCCACAGCTCGTCCTGAAGGGCCGCGGCCTTGTCGAAGAAGCTTCTGCCCTCCGCCGTGATGCTCAGACGTCCCTCGGCGTCCTCGGTGATCCAGCCCTGGGCGATGGTCCGGTCGATCTCCTCCTCCATGACTTCCGGACCCGCTTCGAGATAGTTGCTGAGGAGACCGGACACCTCCTCGCGGGTCTTCGCGGGGTCGGCGTGGGCGACCTGCGCGAGGACCCACCACTGTGGCTGGGTGGTACCGATCCCGGCGAGCGTGGCCTGGATGCGGGTGACAACGGCTTTGTAGGCCGCCCAACTCCAGTAGCCGATGGGCTGCCGTATCAGTTCGGCGTCGCTGTGGGAGTACTCCATGGCCGGTCCCTCCGTCTTTGCTTGAACTCGTTCGACGAAACCGACCGTAAAAGTTCAACCTGACGTGAAGTCAAGGACGCTCGACCCCCGCGGTCGCCACCTCACCCGTACGACCCGTCAGGGGCCGCGAGTTGGTCGCCGAGGGTGCTTCGCCGGTACAGCACCTGCCGTCCGTGGCGTGCCCGGGTGACCAGTCCGGTGGCATGCAGCACGCGCAGGTGCTGGGAGACGGCACTCGGCGTCACCCTGAGGCGACGGGCGAGCTCGACGGTGGGCAGTGGCTCCGCCAGGAGGCCGAGAAGCCTCGCCCTGGGCGCGCCGATGAGCGACACGAGAGCGGGCGCGCCGTCGGTGGGCACCGAGGCCCAGAGCGTCGCCACCCCGCGGCTGGGATAGACCAGCGACGGAGGTTCCTCCGGGCTCACCGGAGGTGCGGGCTTGTGCGCGAAGACCGAGGGCAGAAGGGGCAGGCCCCGGCCGGATGCCGCGACCTGGTGCCGGCTGATCATCTTGGCGATGTACAGCACCCCGTTGTGCCATCGCAGATTGGGGTGCATATCGGCGAAGAGCAGGCGGGCGCCGCCCATGGCCAGTTGCCGCGCGCGGTAGGTCATGTCCGCCTCCACGACGAGTCGCATCTGCGGCCACATCGGCTTGATGGCGGTCTCCCAGTACTGCCTCAGGAGTGCGCAGAGGGTGTCGCGGAGTGCGGCGACGGGTGCGTCGTCGGCGGCGGTGGCGTCGCGCAGCGCAGGGGGCAACGGGTCCGGCGCATGGGTGGCCAGCAGGTCGCGGCGGACCAGGCCGGGAGGGGTCCGGCGGACGACGGCCAGTTCGTCCTCGAAGGCCGGGGCGAAACCCGCGGGCCGCGGAGTCAGAAAGTCCGGGAGGGTGCGTCTCCGCGCCACCAGGGACATCAGCAGGTCCGTGTCCAGATCGCCGAGTCCGCCGAGTACGGATCTGCGCCATGGGAGATGCACCGCGGACAGGCTCGGATCGTGCAGCACCCGCAGGCTGAACACCGTCTCGTTCAAGGGCGATACGGCGAACCGCGTGTCCGCCAGGTCCTCGACATCGAGCACAAAGCTGATCATTAAGCCATACGCTACATCGATTGGCAGGGGCACGCCGGTGCCGTGGACTTCAGCCCATGACGCATCCCACGCATGCACGGGCAACGGCCGTGACGACCGGTGCCGCCGATGGGCCGGTGGACTGACGAATGAGCCGCCGTATGCTCCTGATCCTGGCCGTCACCTGCGCGGTGGCGGTGGGCAACATCTACTTCCCGCAGTCCATCGGCCCGCTGGTCGCCGAGGGCCTGCAAGTGTCGGCCGACTCGGCCGCCCTGGTGGTGACCGCCACCCAGGTCGGCTACACGGCCGGGATCGTCCTGCTGGTGCCGCTCGGCGACCGGATCCCGCACCGCTCGTTCCTCGTCGTCCTGCTCGCCCTCACCGGCCTGGCCCTGCTCGCCGCGGGGTGCGCACCGGCCCTGCCGCCCCTCGTCGCCGCCGGCGCCGTCGTCGGCCTGACCACCGTGGCGGCGCAGATCGTGGGCCCCCTGGCGGCCGGACTGGTGGCCGCCGACCGCCGAGGAGCGGTGATCGGCACTCTGCTGAGCGGATCGACCGGCGGCATGCTGCTGGCCCGCACCTTCAGTGGCACGCTCGGCGAATGGCTGGGCTGGCGGGCCCCCTATCTCGTGGCCGCGGTCCTGGCCCTGCTCCTCGCCACCGTCCTGGCGTTCACGGTGCCGGCCACGGCCCCGGCCTCCCGGCAGTCCTACCCCGCGCTCCTGGCCGAACCGCTGCGGCTGCTGCGCACCGAGCCTGAGCTACGCCGCTCCTGCCTGTACCAGGCGACCGTCTTCGCCGGATTCTCGGCCGTCTGGACCTGTCTGGCGCTCCTCCTCGCCGGTCCGGCCTACGGGCTGGGTGCCCAGGCCGTCGGCATGCTCGCCCTGGTCGGCGCGGCGACCATGTTCTGCACCCCGCTCGCCGGCCGCCTGGTGGACCGCCGAGGGCCCGATCCGGTGAATCTCGTCTGCCTGCTCGGGGTCCTCGTCTCCGCCGTGATTCTCGCCGCCGGCGCCCGGGGCGGAACGCCGGGCCTGGCCGCCCTGACGGTCGGCACGCTGCTCCTGGACGTGGCGATGCAGTCCGGCATGGTCGCCAACCAGGCCCGGGTCTACGCCCTGCGCCCGGACGCCCGCAGCAGGCTCAATACCGCCTATATGACCTGCGCCTATCTGGGCGGCAGCGCGGGTTCCTGGCTCGGCGTCCAGGTCTGGAGCCGGGTCGGCTGGTGGGGCGTGTGCGCACTCGTCACCTTCCTCACCGGGATCGCCCTGGTCCGCCACCTGCCGGCGCTGCGCCGATCCCGGGAGGGCCCGCCACGTGGGGAGATCCCGGAGGGCCGCGTCGTCGGTTCCGGCTCAGGCCCCACGCCGTAGAGCGCCGCCGCTACGCCCCGGAGCCCTCCTCCGGCAACGCGGTGAGGAGCCCGCTCGTGGTGAGGACGGCATGGGCGAAGGTGTGTACGGGTCGACCAGCGGCACTGCCGTTCGCCGGGGGTCACAGGTCTGGTGAAACCCACTTCCCGGGTTCCTCATGACCATCTACAGTAGGTAGACCTACCTACCTAATCAGTCGGGATGCATGCGATGAGTGAGACCGGTACGAGGACGACGGATCCCGGAAGGCGGCGGCCCGCGCGGGAGCGCCTGCTGGCGGCTGCCGCGCGGCGCTTCTACGCCGACGGCGTGACCGCGACCGGAATCGACACGATCACCACCGAAGCCGGCGTGGCGAAGATGAGCCTGTACAACAACTTCTCCTCCAAGTCCGATCTCGTCAGGGCCTATCTCGACGCCCGGCACGAGGAGTGGCTCGCGCTGTACGCGTCACGGCTGGAGCAGACCCAGAACCCCCGCGACGGCGTCCTCTCGGCCTTCGACGCCTACGCCGATCACGCGGCGTTCGCCTACGAGCGCGGCTTTCGCGGCTGCGGACTGCTCAACGCGGCCGCCGAGCTGCCCGCCGGAGACGAGGGGCGGAGTGTCGTACGCCGCCACAAGGAGGAGGTCGAGCGCCTGATCGCCGGGCACCTCGAAGAGCTGCTGCCCGACCGCCCCGACGACGTGCGGACCATGGCGGAGCATCTGTCGTTCCTGCTGGAGGGCGCGATGGCGCGGGCCGGGCTGGAAGGCGACGACAACCGGCTGCGGCACGCCCGCGCGATGGCGGCGGCCCTGCTGGACAGGCTGTGAGGCGGCCCACCGGACACGGCGCCCGTTCGGCGGGCGCCGGATCGTTGTGCGTGCTCGCCGCCTCCGTGCTGTGGGGCACCACCGGCACCGCGGCGACCTTCGCCCCGGGCGTCGGGCCCCTCGCCATCGGCGCCGTCGCCATGGGCCTGGGCGGACTGCTCCAAGCCCTGGTCGCCGCCCCCCGCATCGCCCGTCAGGCCCCGCGGCTGCGTGCGCGGCGCGGCACCGTACTGCTCGGCGCGTTCGCGGTCGCGGTCTACCCCTTGGCGTTCTACAGCTCGATGCACCTGGCCGGAGTGGCGGTGGGAACGGTGGTGTCGATCGGCATGGCGCCACTGGCCTCAGCCGTGATCGAACGCGTCATGGACCGGCGCCGGCTGACGCGCCGCTGGACACTCGGCGCCACCCTGGGCCTCCTGGGCACCCTCATGCTGTGCGCGGCCCAAGCCACTCAGGACCCCGGCGACCGGGGGCAGCCATCCATGGCCGCCACGATGCTCGGCGTAGCGCTGGGCCTCATCGCGGCCACGACCTACGCCCTCTACTCCTGGGCGGCGCACCGGCTGATCACCCACGGCATCGCCTCCCGCGCGGCGATGGGCACGGTCTTCGGCTTGGGCGGACTGCTCCTGGTGCCCGTCCTCCTGGTCACCGGCGCGCCACTCCTGGACTCCGGGTCCAATCTGGCCGTCGGTGCCTACATGGCGGTGGTGCCCATGTTCACCGGCTACGTCCTGTTCGGCTGGGGACTGGCGCATGTGCCCGCGAGCACGGCGACCACGCTCTCCCTGCTCGAACCGGCCGTCGCCGCCGTCCTCGCCGTGCTGGTCATCGGCGAACGGCTGCCCGCCGTGGGCTGGACCGGCATCGCGCTCGTCCTCGCCTGCCTGGCCGTCCTCACCGCCCCCACAGCCATCTCCAGGCGGCGCCGACAGCGGCCGGAAGGCGTGCCGCCACAGCGCACAGCGACGGAGCACACGGTTGCTCAGCCAGGCCCGGGGCGGGTGCCGTAGCGGAGTCCGTCGACGAGCGGGGCGGGCGGCGAACGCTCCGCCGCCCGCCCCATCACTCCGCGGCGGAAAACCGCTCCGCCAGGTCGCGATGACGGTCCGCGGCCAGCTTCGCCCGGGCCGTGCTGATGGTCGGTCCGGGCATCCGCCCCAGCCGTTCCAGCTCGTCGGCGAAGCGCAGATGCTCCAGCCGCGCGTACTCACGGCAGGCAAGGCAGGTGACGTTCTCCGGACGCGGAGAGGTCATCGCGTACGGCGCCCGCATCCGGTGGCGATGCGGCTCGGCAGGTCACCGGCCAGGCCGAAGGTGGACGCCATCATGTCGCGGACGGCGGCGACGCCTCGGACGACCTTCGACTCGACATGGATATGCGGATCGTCCCCGCCCATGCGCCCTCCCTGCCCCGGTGACTTGACGGGCCGGGGACGCTCCCGGCCGCCCGCGGACCGCAGGAGGAGTCGGCCATGTGCCCGGTGCGCCACCGCCGATGCGCCCGCCGGTTCAGGTCGCGGTCGCGGCCGCCGCCGCACGGCCCGCGGCGCGGCCCGAGAACAGGCAGCCGCCGAGGAAGGTGCCTTCCAGGGAGCGGTAGCCGTGCACTCCCCCGCCGCCGAAGCCCGAGACCTCACCGGCCGCGTACAGACCGGTGATCGGGTTGCCGGAGGCGTCCAGGACGCGGCCGGAGAGGTCGGTCTGGAGGCCGCCGAGGGTCTTGCGGGTGAGGATGTTGAGGCGCACGGCGATCAGCGGTCCGGCGGACGGGTCCAGGATCCGGTGTGCGGAGGCGGTGCGGCTGAGCGTGTCCCCGGGGTAGGCGAGCGCGTTGCGGATGCCCATGACCTGGACGTCCTTGGTGTACGGGTTGGCGATCTCGCGGTCGCGGGCCTCGACCTGCCGGGTGAGGTCCGCCAGGTCGATGAGGTTGTCGCCGGTCAACTTGTTCATGCCCGCTACCAGTTGGGGCAGGGTGTTGGCGACGACGAAGTCCTCGCCCTTGTCCCGGAACCGCTGGATCGGCTCGGGTGTCTGCCAGATGCGGGAGAGGAGCTGCAGGATGTCCTTGTTGGTCAGGTCCGGGTTCTGCTCGGAGCCCGAGAGCGCGAACTCCTTGGCGATGATCTTCTGGGTGGTGACGAACCAGGAGTAGTCATAGCCGGTGGCGGTGATCGTCCCGAGGGTGTGCAGGGTGTCGTAGCCCGGGATGTCGGGGGTGGCGAAGCGCTTGCCCTTCGCGTCGAACCACATCGACGAGGGGCCCGGCAGAATGCGGATGCCGTGGCCCGGCCAGATCGGGGCGTAGTTCCTGAGGCCCTCGGTGTAGTGCCACATGCGGTCGGGGTTGACGATCCGTCCGCCCGCCTTCTCGGTGATCGCCAGCATCCGGCCGTCCACATACGCCGGGACGCCGGTGACCATGAACTTCGGCGGTGAGCCGAGCCGGTCGGGCCAGTTCCGCCGTACGAGATCGTGGTTGGCGCCGATACCGCCGGAGGTGACGATCACCACCGGGGCGTTGAGCTCGAATTGGCCCACCACGGTGCGCGAGGTGGGCTTGCCGCGGGCGGCGTCGCTCGGCTCCAGGATCGCGCCGCTGACCCCGGTGACGGCACCGCCGGTGACCACCAGATCGTCCACCCGGTGCCGGAACTTGAAGGTCACCCGCCCGTCCTTCGCGGCGGCCCGCACCTTCTTCTCGAACGGCTCGACCACGGCCGGACCGGTGCCCCAGGTGACGTGGAAGCGCGGCACCGAGTTGCCGTGCCCGTCCGCCAGGCCGCCGCCGCGCTCGGCCCAGCCGACGATCGGGAACCACTGCACGCCGAGCCCGTGCAGCCAGGACCGCTTCTCCCCGGCCGCGAAGTCCACGTACGCCTCGGCCCATTTGCGGGCCCAGTAGTCCTGGCCGCCGGGATCGGAGACGCCGCGGTCGAAGCCGGCCGTGCCGAGCCAGTCCTGCCAGGCCAGTTCGTGGGAGTCCTTGACGCCCATCAACCGCTGTTCCTCGGAGTCGACGAAGAACAGGCCGCCGAAGGACCAGAACGCCTGGCCGCCGAGGTTGCTCTCGGGCTCCTGGTCGAGGAGGAGCACCTTGCGTCCCGCGGCCGTCAGTTCCGCCGTGGCGACCAGCCCGGCGAGCCCGCCGCCGACCACGATGGCGTCCGCGTCCGAGGACGCCCCGGAGGCGGCGAAGGCCGGACCCGCCGCCTGGGCCAGCGCGGCGCCGGCGAGCACACCGCCCGCAGCCGTCAGGGCACGGCGGCGGCTGATCCCGGCCGGCGAGGCGGCGTTCTCTGTGGAGTTCTCCATGGGCTGCCTTCCGGAAGGGGGTTCGGAGGGTGCGGGAGATGCGCAGGGGGTTGCCGCGACGGCAACGTGTTACCGACGGTAGCCCACAGGGTGCGGGGCCGCCAGACTCCTGCTCCCGATGAGCAACTCCCGGCAGCCGTAGGGCACTTCGGCCGGTCAGCGCCCGCCGGATGACGGCTCGGGCGAGGCGCGCCGCCGCGGCGAGAAGGCGTACAGATCGAGGATGTCGGGCAGCGGTGCCACACCGGGGCCGCCCGCCGTGACCCAGGCCACGACGTCCTCTGTCGCCTCCGGGTCGTTGACCAGGCCGAGCCACACCGGCCTGCCCCCGGCGGCACGTCCGGCCGCCGACGGCTGCACCACGATCACATTGGCCTGATCGCAGACGTCCAGACACCCGGAGACGCGTACGGGCGCCTCCTCACCGAGCCGTGCGATCTGTGCCGCATGGTCGATTCCGGTCACCTTGGGGCTGCCGCAACAGCAGTCCCGGCATACGGTCACCCGGCATGGCACCGGGTCGGTCGGCCTGACAGGCATGCCGCATCACCCTCCTCCGGGGAAGTCCGCCCCGGTTTCCGTCGAGGAGGCGACCGCGTGAGTCTCCTGGCTCTCGGGTCGATGCTCGTCCCGGCCTTCCCACCCGCGCGTACGGGCAGTGGCCTGTTCGGGATCCGCTCGCCGATCACAGTGGCGGCACCGCGCCGGATTCACACCGGCTTCCTCGTTCCGCCGTCGCCTTTGTCGCCCGGCATCATCGCATCCCGGGCACCGCCACACCACGTGGCCCCCCGCTCCCGCGAGCGCCACGGGCGGCTGGACGTCAGTTGTGGCGGGCCGCCGCCCCCGCGAGGATTTCGCCCAGGCCCTGGCGGGTGGCCGCCAGCACCACGCGGTCGTGCGGCCGCAGGACATAGCCGGGGTGCAGATCCCACACCAGGGAGGGCGCCTGGGTGGCGCCGTCGTAAGGAGGCGCCGCGGCGAGGTCGCGTTGCCGGTCGGCGGGTTCCGCCGCGTCCAGTGCGATCACCCGCCAGGCGCCCGGTGCGAACGCCTCGGCGACGGTCCGCCCCTCCAGTTGCGGATGCCCGGCGACATGCAGGGCGGCGAAGAGCAGCACCCTGCGCTCGACCGGTATGGCGCCCAGGATCTGACGCCCCATCATCGCCCCGGCGAACGCCGGCGCCGCCAGGCTGGAGACGCTGCGGCTGCGGGTGAGGGCCCGCGGATGGGCCGCGCGCAGTGTGCGGTAGACGGCGGTGGCGAAGCGGTCGTCGTACAGGCGCAGCGCCACCCGCAGCCGGGGCTTGACCGACCGGGCGTACAGCGTCGCCTCCAGGTTGGTGGTGTCGACGCTGGTCAGGGCGAGCAGAGAGTGTGCCCGCTGGATCTTGGCAGCCTCCAGGACGCCCTCCTGGGTGACATCGCCGATGACCGTCGGCACCCCCAGTCTGCGGGCCAGCGGGATGCCGCGCGCCCCGGGGTCCTCTTCCACGCACACCACGGGGATGTCCATCTCCCGGAGTCTGGCCAGCACCCGGGTGCCGACCTTGCCGAGCCCGAGCAGCACGACATGGCCGGAGAGGCCGCGCGGAGGGCGGCGCAGCGCGGAGGCGGTGCGGAAGGTGCCCAGCGCCTCGAGCGCGGCGGCCACCAGGACGGGCAGCATGAGCAGTCCGGTCAGCCCGGACAGCAGTTGGAGGACCTTGCGTCCGGTGGGCTCGTCGAGCGCCGGGTCGTCGATGGCCAGCACGTCCAGCACCGTGAGGTAGGCGGCGCGGAGCAGACCGGCTCCGGTGAGCTGCCAGGAGGCGATGGTGAGGGCGAGCACGGCGATCGCCATTCCGGCGACGGACCAGCGCAGTCGGCGGGAGAACAGCGAGGCGAGGGGCAGTCTGCGGGTGCCGAGCCGCCGTGGCGGCAGCGGTGGGCCGGTGGCGGAGACGGCCTCGAGCACCACCGTGTCACGTCCGGTGGCGGCGGCCACCTCCTCGTCTCCGGGCAGCAGCTTGGGCCCTTCGTCCCCGCTGCTGTCGGAACCCTCGCTGCCGCCGGGGTCGCTGGTGGTGGACGAGAGCAGGGCGAGGGTGCACAGCCCCGGGCGGGCCACCTCGTCGGGGCCGGGCGGGGTGCGCTCGGCCGCGCGCAGCAGCAGCCCGTCGGCCTGGAGCACTTTGCTGGTGCCCGCGACGGCGGTGGCCGCCAGTGCGGGGGCCGCGGTGTCGGCGTCCGACAGTACGGTGGTGGTGGCGTCCAGCTCCGCCGCGTCCATACCGGGATCGGCCACCCGCGCCGCCTCGTCGAGGAGTTCCTCCAGATGCTGGCCGAGCTTGCGGTTGTAGAGCCGGATCACCAGCCGCAGCCGGGGGTTGAGGCGGCGGGCGCGCAGTGCGGCGTGGATGTTGTCCTCGTCGTCGTCATGGACCAGGGCGAGCGCGGTCGCGTGCTCCGCACCCGCCTCGGTCAGCACCTCTTCGTCGAGCGCCGGGACCTCCATGACCCGCACTCCCCCGTCCGCAGCGGGGTCGTCCGCGGTCTGCCGGGGCAGCGGGATCCGTCCGACGGCCGCGCTGAACCGGTTGAAGAACGCGGAGGTACGGCCGCCCTGCCGCCATCCCGCCACCTGCTGCCCGGCCGGGTCCGCCAGGGGCGTGCCGCCGGGGATGACGACCGTCACCCGTGTCCGGTAGACGTAGTAAAGCTCGGCGGCGAGGCGGTGGGCGAGCGCGTCGTCA
Source organism: Streptomyces hygroscopicus (assembly GCA_002021875.1). Classification (NCBI taxonomy): domain Bacteria; kingdom Bacillati; phylum Actinomycetota; class Actinomycetes; order Kitasatosporales; family Streptomycetaceae; genus Streptomyces; species Streptomyces hygroscopicus. Next base: position 10,932,000 of record CP018627.1, on the reverse strand, counting down.
CCGCAGACGACCATGTGGGCCGCCCCCGAGGGAGACGGCGGGTCCGAGGTGGAGGTGGAGAACACGACGGCGAAGCCCCCCGTTGGTCCGTGATGCCGTGGGTCGTCCGGGCGGGGTACGGCGGCCGCGGTCTCCGGCGGCCGGCGCCCGCGCTCCGGCGGTCATGATCAGACCGTACCTGGTGGGCCGCCCAAGGGAGTTGGGCACCGGGGGCCGGCGACCGGACGCCCCGTCCGCTCACTCCGGCGGGGCTCCGCAGCGCGCACAGCGGGCGAAGGGCGCGGTGTCCTGGATCGCGCCGCAGTCGGCGCAGACCCGATCCAGCCAGCAGGCGGGTTCCCCGCCCTCGGGCTCGGCGGGCGCCGGGTCCGGGTCGGGATCCCGGTTCGCCGTCGCCCGGTCCGGGTCGCCGGGTCGAGCCGTGCCGCTCATCGTGTACGCCTCCCTGTCCGGACCGTACGCGGGTCCATCCGCCGACCCTCCACCCGTGGCTCCGTCCCGGGAAGCGACCCAGCCATAGATCCGATCTCTCATGAACCAATGACCCCTGACGGGGCGTAATGGCGCCCAACCCCTCCCCAGTTATCGGATGACTCGGTAACGTATCCGCCTCGGGAGGCAACGATGCCGAGATCTTACCGACGCTCCGCTGTGGCATTTCTGCTCTGCGGCGTCCTGGCCATGACGCTCTTCATCACCGGGCCCGCGCAGGCGAAGGACTCCGCCTGGACCGTGCGCGGCCCCTCACCCCACTCCGGTCCCCTCGCGCAACTGCGGCTCGACGGAGCCTCGGGAGCGCTGACGCTCCAGGTGTCCCGGGGCGGACGGACGGTGGTCGAGCCCTCGCCCGTGGGCATCGTCACCGAACGGGCGGATCTGTCGCACGGGCTGCGCTATCTGGGGCGCCACGACCGCACCGTCGTGGAGCGCTACCGGTCGACGGCCGGCAAGGAGCGCTCGCGCACGGCCCGGATGACCGAGACCCGCTTCCGCTTCCGGGGCAGCGGGAGCGCCCGGCTGGACCTCGTGGTGCGGGTCTCGGACGACGGGGTCGCCTATCGCTATGTCCTGCCGTCCGGCAGCGGTGATGTCCTCGGCGAGACCTCGGCCTTCACCCTGCCGTCGGACGCGGCCGCGTGGCTGGGCGACTACCGCAAGGACAACGAGAACCTGTTCAAGGAGTACACCGCGGCGACCGCGCCCACCGGTGAGTACATGGCCCAGGCGCTCTTCGAGACGGCGGGCGGCTACGCCCTGATCGCCGAGTCGGATCTCACCGGCCGCTACTCCGCCGCCCGGCTGATCCATCAGCAGGGGCAGCCCACGTACCGCATCGGGCTCTGGGATCAGCGAGTCACGTCCGACGGACCGCTCAGCACGCCCTGGCGCGCGCTGATCGTGGGCGATCTGGGGACCGTCACCCAGTCCACCTTCACCGACGATCTGGCGCCCGCGTCGCGGGTCGCCGACACCTCGTGGATCCGGCCCGGACCCGCACTGTGGACCTGGCTCGCGGGCGGCAAGCCGGCCGGGCAGAGCCTGTCGATGCAGAAGGGGTACGTGGACTACGCGGCCCAGCGCGGCTGGCCGTATGTGGTGGTGGACGCGGGCTGGTACTTCGACCCCGATCAGTGGGATGTCACCGATCCCGACTGGCCGCGCAACAGCTGGATTCCGCGGCTCGTGGACTACGCGCGCGAGCGGCATGTGGGCATCCAGGTCTGGATCCACCACCGCGACCTCGACACCGCCGAGGAGCGCGAGCTGTGGCTGCCCACCCTGGAGAAGTGGGGGGTCAAGGGCGTGAAGATCGACTTCATGGACTCCGAGGCCCAGGAGACGCTGCGCTGGTACGACGAGATCCTCAAAGCCACCGCGGACCACCATCTGCTCGTCAACTTCCATGGCTCGACGATCCCCAAGGGCATCCAGCGCACCTGGCCGCAGGTGATGTCGATGGAGGGCGTGAACGGCGAGGAGAAGCGGACCAACACTCCGCAGCATCTGGCGACGCTGCCCTTCACCCGCAACGTCATCGGCTCCATGGACTTCACCCCCGGGGCCTTCCACCGGGCCGAGCGCCCCAACGCGGGTTCGGACGCGGGGGAAGTCGGCCTGTCGGTGCTCTACGAATCCGGTATCCAGGACCTGGCGGGCACGCCGGAGTCCTATGACGCCCGTCCGCTCGCCCGCCGCTTCCTGGAGCAGATCCCCGCCGCCTGGGACCGCACCCGGCTGCTGACCGGGCGGCCCGGTGAGAGCGCGGTGCTCGCCCGCGCCAGCGGCTCGCGGTGGTTCATCGGCGGTACGTTCACCGGCCCCGCCCATACCGCCGAGGTGCCGCTGCGGCTGGAGAAGGGCCGCTGGCTCGTCGATCTGCTCCTGGACGGCCCGGACGGTCTGGTCCGCACGCCCACGGTGGTGCGCGGCGGGCAGACGCTCTCCGTGCCGGTGACGGCGGACGGCGGGTTCGCCGCCATCGCCTGCCGCTGGCGGCCCGGCCTGTCGACCTGCGACCGTCCCTGACCATCCCTCATTCGGACACCCCGTCCAGGACGCCCGTCCAGAGCCCGATCGCCGGAAGACAGACACCGGCCGCGAAGACCCATGCGGCGGCGACGGCACGGGCGTAGGGGGCGGGGTGGCCGCCGGTCCATCCGCGGGAGAGGGCCAGCAGCCGGTCGGCCTTCTGCCGCGTCGGGTTCTTCTCCTGCTGCTGGGTGAGGAAGGCGGACAGCCGGTCCGCCGACTCCGCGTCCGTGACCGCCTCGGCGTCCGCCCGCATCTCCATCAGTGTGACCAGGACCCGACGACGGTCCGTACCGTGTCCGGGTCCACCTCCAGGGGAAGCATCAGCTCCACCGTCACCCGCCGGGCGAGCCCCGCCGTGCTGTCCTCGCCCTCCTCGGTGCCCGTCCCGCCGGTGGCGGCGTCGCCGCGCACGCAGCGCTTGAGATAGCCGACGGCGTCCCGCAGTCCGCGCTGGAGGGCCATGTCGGTCGCCGTCGAGAGCACCGTGAAGGCGATCTGGCCGAGCACGGACAGCCCGATGGTGAGGTACACATGGGTGTCGACCGCGGGCGCCCCGCTGAGGTCGTCGAAGAATTCCCCGGCGCCGGGCACCCGCCGACGGGCGCGCGCCTCCTCGGCGAACTCCTCGAAGAGCTCCTCGTGTTCGTCCTCGGCGACGGCGCGCGCCGAGGCGTCGACCATCGTCAGGATCCGCTCGATGGCGGCGTCGTCCAGCTCCGTCATATCCGTCATACGTTCCCCCCGGTACGCCACGCCCCCGGCGGGGCGTGCGACGCCTGTACGGTAGTCCGGCCGGGGGAGATGATGTGAGGACTTACCGTAAATAGGTGAATTCATCGTGCATTTCGTGTATGGCCGCTGACGCGCATGGCTGATGGAGGCCGTCAGCTCGCCCGGCGCGGGGGCCGGCGCGTGCGGGTCCACTCCAGGAGCTGCCGGGCCGTCCAGGTGGTGATGACGCGCTCCACCGGCACCCCGCATTGCGCGGCCCGGGCGCATCCATTGCGCTGCCAGTCGAGCTGGCCGGGCGCGTGGGCGTCGGTGTCGATGGAGAAGAAGGTCCCCGCCCGGACGGCCTCGCGCAACAGCCTGCGCGGTGGATCCAGCCGTTCCGGACGGCAGTTGATCTCCACGGCGGTGCCCGCCTCCGCGCAGGCGCCGAAGACCTCCTCATGGTCGAAGGCGGACTCGGGGCGCTTTCCGCCGAGCAGCCGTCCGGTGCAGTGGCCCAGCACATCGACCAGCGGATCGCTGACTGCGGTGACCATCCGGCGGGTCATGGGGCGGGCGTCCATCCGCAGTTTGGAGTGGACCGAGGCCACCACCACATCCAGCCGGTCCAGCAGCTCCGGTTCCTGGTCCAGGGAACCGTCGGGGAGGATGTCCACCTCGATCCCGGTGAGCAGCTGAAAGGGAGCCAGCTTCGCGCGCAGCTCCGCCACCACGTCGAGTTGGGCGCGCAGCCGGTCCGCCGAGAGGCCGCGGGCCACCGTCAGCCGCGGGGAATGGTCGGTGAGCACCGCCCACGCGTGCCCCAGCCGCGCCGCCGTACGGGCCATCAGCTCGATCGGGGAACCGCCGTCGGACCAGTCGGAGTGCATATGGCAGTCCCCGCGCAGCGCCGCGCACAGCTTCGCCGCGTCCTCGTCGGGCTCGGGCTCGGCCTCGGCGGCCCCGGCCTCCAGGTTCGCCAGATACTCGGGCACCTGGCCCTTCAGCGCCTCCTTGACCACCTGCGAGGTCTTCGGCCCGAACCCCTTGAGCGACCGAAGGGTGCCGTTCGTGACCCGCCGCTCGACCTCCTGGGGGTCCAGGCCGGCGAGCACCGCCTGGGCCGTACGGAAGGCACGGACCCGGTAGGTCGGCGCCTGGGCGCGCTCCAGGAGAAACGCGATCCGGTCCAGGGCCTCCAGGGGGTCCATCGCGCGCTCCTCGCTGTGTCCGTCGTCCGCGCTGTGTGTGCCTCCGCGTCTCAGGCGCGGCGGTTCGGGCGTCGGCCGGGGGGCTGGTGGGGTTCGGGACGAGCCGTCAGCTCGGGGATGTCGCGGGTCTGGGGTGTCTTTTCGGAGACGGTGATGGGCCGGCCGTAGTGCCGGATCTCCATGGGGGCGCCCTCGGTCAGGGAATAGGTGACACTGCGGCCGGTGATCTCCACGCGCAGCCTGCGGCCCAGCACCTGCAGGGTGAAGGCGAGCCGGGCCAGCTTCTCGGGCAGCTTGGGCGAGAACTCCAGCCTGCCGTCGCGGTGCCGCATCCCGCCGAACCCGGCGACCAGGGCGATCCAGGTGCCGGCGAGCGAGGCGATGTGCAGACCGTCGCGGGTGTTGTGCTCCAGGTCCTTCAGGTCCATCAGGGCCGCCTCGCCCAAGTAGTCGTAGGCGAGCCGCAGCTGGCCCACCTCGGCGGCCATGACGGCCTGGGTGCAGGCGGACAGGGAGGAGTCCCGGACCGTCAGCCGTTCGTAGTAGTCGAAGTTGCGTGCCTTCTGCTCCTCGGTGAAGCACTCGCCGCGCAGATACATCGCCAGCACCAGGTCGGCCTGTTTGACGACCTGTTTGCGGTACATGTCGAAGTAGGGGAAGTTGAGCATCAGCGGATACTGGTCGGCGCGGGTGCCCTGGAAGTCCCACTCCTGGTGGCCGGTGAAGTCCGCCGACTGCTCATGGACGCCCAGGGTCTTGTTGTACGGGACCGACATGGACTCGGCCGCGTCCCGCCAGGCGGCGGCCTCCTCGTCGTCGACACCCAGTTCGGAGCCCTTGTCCGGGTGGCGTTCGATGATGTCCGCGGCGGCCCGCAGGTTCGACTGGGCCATGAGGTTGGTGTAGACGTTGTCGTCGGCGAGGGCGCTGTACTCGTCGGGGCCGGTCACCCCGTCGATATGAAAGCGGCCGTGGTGGTCGTGGTGGCCGAGGGAGCGCCACAGCCGGGCGGTCTCCACCAGCAGTTCCACGCCGGTCTCGCGCTCGAACTCCTCGTCGCCGGTGGCGGCGACATAGCGCACCACCGCGTCCGCCACATCGGCGTTGACATGGAAGGCGGCGGTGCCGGCCGGCCAGTAGCCGGAGCATTCGGAGCCGTCGATGGTGCGCCAGGGGAAGGTGGCGCCATCGTGGCCCAGTTGCTGGGCCCGCTCCCGGGCGGCGGGCAGGATGGACTGGCGCCAGCGCAGCGCCTCGGCCACGGACTCGGGGAAGGTGTAGGTGAGCAGGGGCAGGACGAAGGTGTCGGTGTCCCAGAAGGTGTGGCCGTCGTAGCCGGAGCCGGTGAGGCCCTTGGCGGGGATGGCCCGTTCCTCGGCGCGGGCGCCGGCCTGCAGGACGTGGAAGAGGGCGAAGCGGACGGCCTGCTGGATCTCGGCGTCGCCCTCGACCTCCACATCGGCGCGGGACCAGAAGTCCTCCAGCCATGCGCGCTGCTGGTCCACCAGGCCGCGCCAGCCGGTGCTGGCGGCCCCGGCGAGCGCGGCCTCGACCTGGTCCCGTACGGCGGGCAGCGAGCGGGCGCCCGACCAGCCGTAGGCCACCAGCTTCTCCAGCCGCAGGACCTGGCCCGGCTCCAGCACCGAGGTGATGGTCAGACGGGCGACGTCGTCGCCGCTCTCGCTGGCGTGGCGGGTGGGCGGCGGCCCGGTGATCAGGTGGTCGGCGGCGGCCGCGACGCGCAGGTCGCTGTCGTCTGTGCAGTGGATCAGCCGCAGCCGCTTGTCGTCGGCGGCGTTCTCCTCGGGGGTCAGCGGGGACTCCAGCGCCTCGGCCACCCGGGGGTCACCGGCGCGTTCGGGAAGCTGCTCGTTGGCGACCAGTTCGGACTGGACGACGACGCGGATCTGGGCGTCGACGGCCTCCACCTCGTAGGCGACGGCGGCGATGGCCCGCTGGGTGAGGGAGACCAGCCGGGTGGAGCGGACCCGCACACTGGTGCCGGAGGGGGAGGTCCATTCGCAGGTCCGGTGCAGCACCCCGGCACGCAGGTCGAGCACGCGCTCGTGGGAGCGCAGCCGTCCGTAGCGCAGATCGAAGGGCTCGTCGTCCACCAGCAGCCGGATGATCTTGCCGTTGGTTATGTTAATCATGGTCTGGCCGGCCTCGGGATAGCCGAATCCGGCCTCGGCGTAGGGCAGCGGACGCCGTTCGTAGACGCCGTTGAGATAGGAGCCGGGGAGCCCGTGCGGCTCCCCCTCGTCGAGATTGGCGCGCCAGCCGATATGGCCGTTGGAGAGCGCGAAGACCGATTCGCTCTGGGGCAGCAGATCGAGCCGGAGATCGATCTCGCGCAGCACCCAGGGGTCGACGACATACGAGGAATCGGTGATCACGAGTCGTCCTCCAGCAGCTCGGCGAGATCCTTCACCACGATGCCCGCGCCGTGGGCGCGCAGCGCGTCGGCCTGGCCCACCCGGTCCACACCGACGACACAGCCGAAGCGCCCCGAGCGCCCGGCCTCCATGCCCGCCAGGGCGTCCTCGAAAACGGCGGCCGCCCCGGGGGCGGTGTCCAGCTCCCGTCCGGCCTCCAGGAAGGTGTCGGGGTGCGGTTTGCCGGGCAGCTTGCGCTCGGCCGCGACCACACCGTCGATCCGCACCTCGAAGAGGTCCTCGATACCGGCGGCGATCAGCACATCGCGGCAGTTGGCGCTGGAGGAGACGACCGCGATCCGCAGGCCCTCGGCGCGCGCGGCCTCCACGAAGCGCACCGAGCCCGGGTACGCCTCGACTCCCTCCTCGCGGATCTTCGCCAGGACCAGGATGTTCTTGCGGTTGCCCAGGCCGTGCACGGTGTCCGCGTCGGGCGGATCGTCCGGCTCGCCCTCGGCGAGATCGATGTCCCGGGAGGCCAGGAAGGTGCGCACCCCGTCGGCGCGCGGACGGCCGTCCACGTACTCGTCGTAGTCGCGGGCCGAGTCGAAGGGACGGAAGGAGGGGCCGTCGCGCCGCCGCAGGAACTCGTCGAACATCTGCTTCCATGCCGCCGCGTGCACCACCGCGGTCCTGGTCAGCACGCCGTCGAGGTCGAACAGGCAGGCCCGGATGGAAGCGGGCAGGCTGAGCTTGGTCATGGCCCCCGATTCCCCCGGGAACGCCGGAATATGCGGGGAGTGGCGGCGGATGGGGGCCTTCCGCCACTCTGCGCATCGCCACCCTCACTCAGCGCGGTACGACGGTGCGCCCCTCGCGGCGGGAGCGGTCGGCGGCCTCCAGGACGGCGACGACCTCGCGGCCGAACCGTACATCGCAGGGGTCGGCCGCGCCGCCATCGCGGGCACCGCGCAGCAGCCGGTCGACGGCCGTGCCGAAGGCCGCCACCGCGGTGGTCCCGGCGTCGGGGACCACGGCGATCCCCCGCTCGCCGTAGAAGTCGCAGGAGAATCCCTGGGCGGCGGGCCGGGCGTCCAGCGTGAGCGCGAGCGTGCCGATGGCGCCGGAGTGGTGGCGCAGCAGCACATGCGCGGCGCCGCGCGGCCCGTCCAGGGCGGTGACCTCGGCCACCGGGCCGAGGACCGGGAGCAGGACGGACAGGGAGTGCGGGCCGACGTCCCACAGTCCGCCGCGCTCGTGCCGCCAGTGGGATTCGCCGTAGCGGCCGCCGGGCTGGAAGATCGAGGCGAAGGCGGTGGCACGGCCGCCGTCCCAGCCACCGGCCGCCGCGGTCTCCTGGAGGAAGGTCTCGACGGGCGCCGCGAAGCGGTTGGTGAAGAACACCACCGAGGCCAGTGCGCGCTCGTCCACGGCGCGCACGATCCGGTCGGCCTCCTCGGTGCCGAAGGCCAGCGGCTTGTCCAGGAGCAGATGGCGCCCGGCCAGCGCGGCCCGCTCGGCGAGGCCGCTTTGGATGTCCGGCGGGAGGGCGATGGCCACGGCGTCCACGTCGGCGATCAGCGCGTCGGCGTCCGGGTGGGCGCGGGTGCCCCAGCGGTCCGCCAGCGCCTGTGCCTTCGCCGGGTCCCGGCCCCAGATCCCGGCCAGTTCGGCCACCGGGTGCGCGGCGAGCGCCGCCGCGTGGGTCTCGGCCGCCCAGTGTCCGGTGCCCAGCAGTCCGAACCGCACTGTCCGTCCCCCTCCGCGCGAAGTCCCGGGGCCTTCCCCGGAGTCGGCCGCGATCCTACGCCTGTGCGGCCCGCGCGCTTCGGCCGAGGGCGGTACGCCCCTCCCTCGCTTGGCCGCCGGGCGGATGCCGGTGGGCGGGGGCGGTGCCAGGGTGAGGCCATGGCCGGCCACGGTGCGGGTGACGGCCGAAGCCCACCCTCACCGCTGGAGGAACCCGTGGCCCGTGGCTCGTCCCGCTCCCACTCCCGCGCGCTCCGGCGGCGCGCCACAGTCCGGGCCGCGGCGGTCCTGCTGCTGTGCGGGGCCGCGGTACCGTCCTGCGCCTCCACCAGCGAGCACCGGCCCGACCGGGCGAAGTCGGCGTCGGCGCGGCAGAGCGCGCTGGAGGCGGCCGCCGCCGCGAAGGCCGCGGCGAAGAAGAAGGCCGCGCTGGCCCGGCTGCTGCCGGGGATGCCGCCCCCGCTGGACCCCCATGACCTCTACGCGGCCGACCGGCCGGGGAAGCTGGCCCGGGCGGTGAAGGACTTTCCGTCGCGGGTGTACGTGCCCAATACGCTCTCGGACACGGTGAGCGTCATCGATCCGAAGAAGTTCAAGGTCGTCCGCACCATCCGGGTGGGCCATCAGCCGCAGCACGTGGTGCCCTCGTGGGATCTGAAGACGCTGTGGGTCAACAACGACGTGGGCAACACCCTCACCCCCATCGACCCCGCCAGCGGCCGGGTCGGCCGCCCGGTGGACGTCCACGACCCGTACAACCTCTACTTCACCCCGGACGGAAAGTACGCCGTGGTGATGGCCTCCATGGACCGGGCGCTGGTCTTCCGGGACGCGCACACGATGAAGGTGGTCAAGTCGGTGCCGGTGGACTGCTATGGCGTCAACCACGCCGACTTCTCGCCGGACGGGCGCTACTTCATCGTCTCGTGCGAGTTCTCCGGTGAGCTGCTGAAGGTGGACACGGCGAAGAAGAAGGTGGTCGCCAAGCGGCGGCTGCCGATCGCCGGGGCCATGCCGCAGGACGTCAAGATCTCGCCCAACGGCAAGACGTGGTACATCGCCGACATGGTGGCGAACGGCCTGTGGGTGCTCGACGGCGACACCTTCGGCAAGCCGCGGCTGCTGCCCACCGGAAAGGGCACGCACGGCCTCTACGTCAGCCGCGACTCCCGTTCCATGTACGTCTCCAACCGCGGCGAGGGCACCATCTCGGTGCTGTCCTTCAAGACCGGCAAGCTGGTGCAGCGGTGGCGGCTCCCCGGCGGCGGCAGCCCCGACATGGGCGGGGTGTCCAGCGACGGCAAGGTGCTGTGGCTCTCGGGCCGCTACAACGCCGAGGTCTACGCGATCGACACCCGCAACGGCCGGCTGCGCGCCCGGATCCCGGTCGGCGGCGGCCCGCACGGGCTCGCGGTCTACCCCCAGCCCGGCCGCTACTCCCTCGGCCACACCGGAATCTTCCGCTGAGGCGGCCTTCCCGCAGGCGCCCTGGGCGGCTGTGAGGCTCTGCACAGCCATCTGCATAGGCTGCCTATATAGAGGCGTGATATAAATCTAGATGTGGAATACACACAGCAGTCCGGCCCCCGGGAACCCGACGTCCCCGCGACCCGTGAGCAGGTCGCGGAGGCGCTGGAACAGCTGGCGTTCCTCGCGGTGCGCCATCTGACCAACCGGGACATCAGCTTCACCACGGCCTCGACCCTCGGCCGGCTCAGCCGGGAGGGGCCGTCCCGGCTGACGGCCCTGGCCGCCGACGAGGGTGTCACCCAGCCTTCGATGACCCAGCTGATCCAGCGGCTGGAGCGGCAGGGTCTGGTGACCCGGGTCGACGATCCGCACGACGGGCGGGTGGTACTGGTGGCGATCACCGACGCCGGGCGGGAGCTGCTCGCCGAGCGGCGCCGCGGCCGTACGAACCGGCTCGCCGAACTGCTGGCGACCCTCTCCCCCGAGGACCAACAGGCACTCGCCACCGCCGTCCACGCCGCCGCCCCCGCCTTCCAGCGGCTGGTCGACAACGCGGCACGGACGCGGAAGGCCCCGGGGAGTACCGCTTCCTGATCAACCGGCACCCTGCCGCGCCACGGCATTGCCATGTCGTCACGGCTGGGACCCTGAACGACGGAGCATCTTTTGTCCGCTCATCCCAGCGCCCCCAACCCCTTCAAGCAGCCGAAGGCCGTATGGGCGGTCGCCTTCGCCTGCGTGATCTCCTTCATGGGCATCGGCCTCGTGGATCCGATCCTGCCCTCCCTCTCCTCCCAGCTGCATGCCACGCCGAGTCAGGTGTCGCTGCTGTTCACCAGCTATCTGGTGGTCACCGCCGTCGCCATGCTGGTCACCGGGTTCGTCTCCAGCCGCATCGGCGCCAAGCGCACCTTGGTGGCCGGTCTGGTGCTCATCGTGCTCTTCAGCGCGGCGGCCGGGGCGTCCGGCAGCATCGACGGGATCGTCGGTTTCCGCGCCGGATGGGGCCTGGGCAACGCCCTGTTCATCGCCACCTCGCTCGCCGTCATCGTCGGCTCGGCCAGCGGTGGCTTCGCGGGCGCGATCATCCTCTACGAGACCGCTCTGGGCATCGGCATCGCGATCGGGCCGCTGCTGGGCGGTGAGCTCGGCGGGATCAGCTGGCGCGGGCCGTTCTTCGGCGTGTCGGCCCTGATGGCCATCGCGCTGATCGCGACCATCGTGCTGGTCCAGCCCACCCCGACCCCGGCGCGCCGGGCCTCGATCGCCGACCCGATCAAGGCGCTGCGCCACCGCGGACTGCTCACCATGGGGCTGACCGCGCTCTGCTACAACTGGGGCTTCTTCACGGTGCTGGGCTACGCGCCGTTCCCGATGGACCTGGGCACCCATGAGCTCGGCTATGTCTTCACCGGCTGGGGTCTGCTCGTCGCCTTCTTCTCGGTGTTCGGCGCCCCGTGGCTGCAGGCGCGGCTCGGCATAGCCCGCTCCCTGTATCTGAACCTGGCGCTGTTCGCGCTCGACATCCTCGTCATCGGCCTGTTCACCGACTCCAAGACGACGCTGATCGTGGCGGTGATCGTGGCCGGTGCCTTCATCGGGATCAACAACACCATCACCACCCAGGCGGTGATGACCGTCGCCCCCGTGGAGCGGCCCGTCGCCTCCGCCTCCTACGGTTTCGTCCGCTTCATCGGCGGCGGTCTGGCCCCGTACGCCGCGGGCAAGATCGCCGAGCACAGCGGGGTGCATCTGCCCTTCTACATCGGGGCCGCGGCGGTCGCGCTGGGCATCGGCGTCCTGGCCACCGGGCATTCGCTGCTCGCCGAGGCCGAACGGGTCCAGGCGGCGGAGGCGGCCGGACACACCCCGGCCGAGGAGCGGCGGGAGACGCTGGAGAAGCAGGCGCTGGCCGAGGAGCTCGGCTCGGCCGGCTGACGCGAGCGACGGGCCCGGCACGATACGCGGGGCAGGTATGGACCAGTCGGGGCGGCTCCAGTACGGTGCGCACACCATCGAACGGGGGCCTTCCCAAGGAGTGGCATGGCTTCCTTACGGTCCACCCAGCGCATCGCCGGGCTCCGGTTCGCCGTACCCGCGGCCGTGGCGGTCGCGGGTCTCGCCTTCGCCTGGCCCGCGGACGCCGCGTCCATCTGGGACGGCGACGCCTCCGGCGGCACCAAGATCTACGGCCTGCTGAACTGCGACTCCCCGGGCAGTGTCACCGCCGTCTCGGACACGCAGCGGGGCAAGATCTGGAAGTACGACAAGCCGAGCGGCAGCAATCGCTGCGAAAGCCATGGCATCGCGGTGGGCGGCTCGAAATACGCCTTCCAGAACGGCGGGACCTACTGGTTCGGCTGGTCGAGCAAGCTCTCCAGCACGGTCGACAACAACGCCACGTTCCAGTGGAAGTCCTACGGGGATCACATCCAGAACTGGCCGGTGGTCCTGAAGACGCTCGGCGGCCGGACCACGATGATCCAGCGGCAGCCCGGCAACCAGGTCTTCACCATCTGGTCGACCCCGGCCTCGGCGAACACCTGGAACCACTACACCATCGGGCTGCATCTGTCCGACGAGACCAAGGGCGGCTGGGTCGAGCTCTGGGTCAACGGTCAGCAGCAGAAGTTCAGCGACGGCACCACCCGGTGGGCCTGCCGCACCTTCGACAGCAGCAACGACCCCAAGTGGGGCGTGTACGGGGCCGAGAACAGCCGGGTGGTCAACTACATCGACGACCTCAAGGTCGGCACCACACGCGGTGACGTCGACTGACGCCCCGAGCCCCCGCCGGTCCGGTTCCCCCTCAGATCCGCCAGGAGCGGATGCGGCCGGCCGCGTCGAACACATCGGCCTTGCTGGAGAGGATGTCGCGGACCAGATCGATCAGCGCACCGTACGGCGGGTCGATGCCCTCGCCCGAGGCGTGCATATAGGCGACCGCGGTCGCGGAGGCGAACCGCGCGTTGCTCGCCGGGAGCGGCCTGAGCAGCGCGATGGTGTGCAGCAGGGCCGCGGCCCGCCACGCCGGGTCGGGATCGACGCCCAGGCGCGGCGGGTCCACTCGGTGGCGGGCGACGGCGGCGACCAGACCCGAGAAGTCCGAGATGGCCGGCTGTTCCGGCATGACCTCCTCATGGCGCTGGAGCAGCCAGGGGACGTCGATGTGCAGCAGCGGGGCCATGGTCAGGCGGCCTGCCCGGGATGGCGGTGCTCATCGTCGGGGAACGCGTCCGCGAAGGCGTCCGCGTTGTCCGCGAAGAACCGCCGGAAGACCTCGGCACCCTCCTGCAGAGCGCGGTGCCGCGCGATGTCGGCCACGGTCGCCTCCCGGACGAGTGCCTTCATCGTCGTACCGCGTTCCTTGGCGATCTGGCGGAGGTCCTCAAGTTCCCGATCGCTGAATTCCACGTTGAGTGCTGACATGCGGGACACCCTACTCACCAGGTACCCCGTCAGCAATCGACCCAGCTCAGATGATGTTTTTGTAGGTACTTGACAAGGCTTTCCGCCACTAAGGGAGGCTACGGCCGGGGACCGGCCCGCCCTCGGGTCCCAACCGGACAAATGGTTCGCGCACCTCACGGCCCGTCAGGCTCCGGTAGGCGGCGGGGCGGCGGAAGGCGTCCCCCCAGGTCTCCCGGCGCCGGTAGTCGCGCAGCGCGTCGAGGTCGAAGACCGCCGGATAGACCCCCTCGGCCTCGCCCGCCTCGACCACCAGGGTGTCCCGCGACCGCCCGCCGGCGAAGGCGATGCCGTCATGGGCGACGGAGTGGCCCCAGCCGGGACCGGCGTAGTTGGCCATGGCCATACCGGTCATGTTCTCCCCCGCGCGGGAGCGGAACTGGGAGAGCCGGTTGATCTCCAGCTCGCACGCGTTCGGGGTGAGGACGATCTCGGCTCCGGCGAGCATCAGGGCGCGGGCACTCTCCGGGAACTCGCGGTCGTAACAGATCATCGCCCCGGTCATCACCTCGCCCACCGCCGTGTCCAGGGCGCACACCTCGAACCCCTCCCCCGGGGTCAGCGCGGCCTCGGGCAGGTCGAAGACGCAGGTGTGCACCTTGGCGTAGGTCAGGACCAGGCGGCCGTGCCGGTCGATGAGGGACAGGGTGTTGCGCGGCGCTCCGTCCCAGCGCTCCAGATAGGTGAGCGCGATGGCCATCTCCAGCTCGGCGGCCAGCTCACGGAAGCGGGTGACGAAGGGGGAGTCGCGGGTGATCGGCTCGCCGAGCCAGACGGCCCGGGGCCGCGGCGCCGCCGAGGCCCCGTCCCACCGCGACGGATGGCGGTAGAGCTCGCCACGGGCGAAGCCGTCCGGGACGGAGCAGTTGTAGCCGTTGCTCCACATCTCGGGGAAGAGCGCGATGTCGGCGCCCATGGCCCCGGCCCGGCGGCAGGCCGCCTCGCCGAGGGCGAGATTCACGGACAACTCAGGCCCGGGCGGGGCGAGTTGGAGCAGCGCGACGGTGAGGGTGGTCATGGCGGATGCCTCCTTCGATATCTGATGACGTGCGGACGGTGCGAAGGAGGTGTCCCGGCGGGCCCCGGGGGCGGGGCGGGTGTCACAGCATGCCGCCACGCTACCCGCGGGCGGGGGAGCTGACGAGAGGGCGGGCGGCGGGCCGTCGCCCCCGGATCCCGGCCCCATCTGGCGCAGGGCTATCGCGCGATCCGCGTGCAGACCGGCATCCCGGGGCTGTCCTCGGTCTACGGGGTGGCCTCCGCCAGCGCGGGAGGCGGAGAGCGCTACGACTACGAACCCGCGCGCCGGGGGTCGGGGCCCCGGGGGCTGCCCGCCGAGGAGAGCTGGGACACCCGGGCCTATCTGCGCCATGTGCCGACGGTGTTCGACGCCGTACGGCAGGAGTTCGGCCCGGAGCTGCCGCTGCTGCACGACGGCCACCACCGGATGACACCCATCCAGGCGGCCCGGCTCGGCAAGGCACTGGAACCCTACGGCCTGTTCTGGCTGGAGGACGCCACACCCGGCGAGGACCAGACGGCGCTGCGGCTCATCCGGCAGCACACCACCACCCCGCTGGCCATCGGCGAGGTCTTCAACCACGTCCACGACTACACCACCCTGCTGAGCGAGCGGAGGACGGGCTGCTGCACCCGTCCGACACCCCGGGCCTGGGCGTCGAGCTGGACACCGAGGCCGCCGGGAGGTTCCCGTACCAGCCCGCCTATCTGCCGGTGAACCGGCTGGCGGACGGCACGGTGCGCGACTGGTGAGCGGGGGTACGGTGAGCGTCGCAGCAGGAGAGAAGAGGGAGCATGGAGCAGCGTGAGTTCGGCCGGCTCGGCCGGAAGGTCTCGGTCGTGGGCCTGGGAACCTGGCAGCTGGGCGCGGACTGGGGCGAGGTCGGCGAGCAGGACGCCCTGGCCGTGCTGGACGCGGCCGTCGAAGCGGGCGTGACGTTCTTCGACACCGCCGATGTGTACGGGGACGGGCGCAGCGAGCAGCTCATCGGGCGGTATCTGCGGGAGCGTCCGGACGCCGGGATCTTCGTGGCGACCAAGATGGGGCGGCGGCTGCCGCAGCTCGAGGAGAACTACACGCTGGACAACTTCCGCGCGTGGACCGACCGTTCGCGGGCCAATCTGGGGGTGGACACCCTGGATCTGGTGCAGCTGCACTGCCCGCCGTCCCCGGTGCACTCCTCGGCGGCGGTCTTCGACGCGCTGGACACGCTGGTGGCGGAGGAGCGCGTGGCGGGGTACGGGGTGAGCGTCGAGACATGTGCGGAGGCGCTGGCGGCGATCGCGCGGCCGGGGACGGCGAGCGTGCAGATCATCCTCAACCCGTTCCGGCTCAAGCCGCTGGAGGAGGTGGTACCGGCGGCGCGGGAGGCCGGTGTGGGGATCATCGCGCGGGTGCCGCTGGCGTCCGGTCTGCTGTCGGGGAAGTACACCAGGGACACTGTCTTCGCCGAGAACGACCACCGCACCTTCAACCGGCACGGCGAGATGTTCGACCAGGGCGAGACGTTCTCGGGCGTGGGCTTCGAGGAGGGTCTCGAGGCGGCCGTGGAGTTCGCGGAGCTGGCGCCGCGGGGAGCCACCCCCGCGCAGACCGCGCTGCGGTGGATCGTCCAGCAGCCGGGCGTGACCTCGGTCATCCCGGGGGCGCGTTCGCCCGAGCAGGCTCGGGCGAACGCGGACGCGGCGGGGCTGTCCCCGCTGCCGGGCGCCACGCTGGACGCCGTCGGCGACCTGTACGACCGGCGGCTCCGGGCCCGGGTGCACCCTCGCTGGTAGGGGCTCAGAAGCCTGCGTCCGCCGCCCACCCGTCAAGTTCGCGCTGGGCGGCGGCGCGCAGCTCCGCCGAGGGGGCGGCGGTGCCGTCGGCGATCAGCGCGTAGTGCACGGCGCCGGTGCCCGCGCCGGCCGGGGCGGAGAGCACCAGCCGGCGCGTGTCGGTGCCGCCGGGCTCCGCGGCGGTGGCGATGGGGTGGTCGGCGGTGTGGCCGTGCGCGGTGTACGCGGGCGGCCCGGTGACGGTGCCCAGGTCGGAGACGACGGTGGTCCGGGCGGGGTCGAAGTCGCGGGGCAGCCGCAGTTCGGTGGGCGCTTCGGTGTCGCCGTCGGAGCGCCACACCAGCATGCCGTAGCGCCCGGAGCCGGTCAGCTCGGCCACGTTCGGCAGGCTGCTGGGGATGCGGTTCCAGCTGAGCGTGGTGGAGCCGTCGCGTGAGCGGTCCTCGAAGGTGAAGGCGAGGGTGCGGCCCGCGACGGCGCGCGGATAGAGCCGGTCGAGCAGCCGTGCGTCCTGGCGCAGCCCGGCGTTGCCGGAGTCGTCGAGGCGGACGGCCGAGAGGTCCTCGCCGTTCCAGGCGTCGCCCTCGGTGAGGACCTTGCCGGTGTTGCCGTTCATGGCCTCGTGGTGGCGGCCGCTGTAGATGTCCCACTGCCACTGGGTGGAGGAGAGCACGGCGCCGGACGCGGCCGGCCGGGTCCACCAAGTGGCGCCGGGGAGCCGGGAGTCCAGTGCCTGGTACATGCCCTTGACGACGGTGGGGGCCTTGTCGGAGGTGAAGCCGGTCAGCGGATGGCCGAACTCGCTCATGACGGCCGGAAGATCCAGGGCGGTGGAACGGTCGCGCAGGGCGCCGAAGTCGCCCGCGTACTGGCCGTCGGCCGCCTTGCCGGGCATGAAGACGCCGGAGATGGCCTTCTGGTCGTAGTAGTGGGTGTTGAAGACGTAGTCGGGGCCGGGCTTTCCGGCGTCGAGGAGTCCGCCCTCCTGGCGCTGGAAGTCCAGGTTGGAGTTCCAGAACATATTGGGCTCCACGAAGGCGGGCTTGTCCTGCCAGCCCGCGGCGTCCATGCGGGCGCGGAATTTCTCGTAGAAGGGCCACAGCACGCTCTTCTCCCAGGTGCGGCTGTGCTGGCCGTCGTCGTACGCGCCCGCGTACGGCTCGTTGAGCGGGTCGAAGCCGACGACGCGGGTGAACTGGTCGTCGGTGAGGTGCCGGGCGAGGTAGGTCATGGTCGTCTCGGCGGTGGCCAGGAAGGCGTCCTGGACGCGGACGGTGCCCGCGCCGGTGGTCAGGGCGCGGTTGCGCCAGAAGTCGCGGGTGGCGTTCATGACCGCCTGGTTCTGGGTGATGTTCTGGCCCCAGTGGACGCAGATGCCGCAGGACTCCTTGGGATATCCGCCCGCGTCGATGACCCATTTCGGCGCGCCGTCGCCGCTGTACCAGCTGTCCTTGTCGAAGAGATGGCCGGAGTACAGGTCCTGGTGGAAGTCGGGGAAGACTCGGATTCCGGCGTCCAGGAACGCCTTCATCTGCGCGGTGGCCTTCTCCAGATAGGCGGTATCCACCTGGCCGGGCTCGGGCTCGGCGTGGGCCCAGGACAGCAGGAAGCGCACCGCGTTGGCTCCGGTCAGGCTCCGCATGGCGGCGGCGGACGTCCTGGCGTCGGCGGTGGTGGCGAACGGGAGCCCGCCGTTCTCCTCCAGTTTGGTCTCGCCGGACACGTTGAAGCCGCGCAGCACGACCTCGCGGCCGTGTCCGTCGGCGAACCGGGTGCCGTCCACGGCCACCTGGTCCGCCGCCCGGCCGTCGAACCAGGGCGACTCGGCCGCGGCCGCCGGAGTGCCCGGGGCCGCGGCCGCCGCCAGCAGCAGAACGGCCACCCCGAGCAACCGGGTGCGCCCCGGTCGGGGGCGGCCGATCCGTATCCCTCGCGTCTCATGAGTCGGCATGGACCTACCGTCCAGTAGATCTGAGGGATCGTCAACTACTTGCGCACAGAGCGGAGTTCAGCCCTGTGGTGATGCGGCTATCGCTGGAATCCGGCTACTGCTGGAATCGCGCACCCAGGGCCGCACCGGCCTCCGGCGCCCCGAGGGAGTCGGGCCCGAAGGAGACGACGCCGCCCGTGGTGAGGCCGCCGGTCTGGCCGCGCAGCACCCATGCCGCACCGCTGGTGGACTGGGCGCCGTCCTCGTCGGGGGCGCCCACCGCCAGGTCGTCCTTGCCGTCGCCGTCGGTGTCGGCGAGCCGGACCGCCATGCCGAAGTGGTCGCCCGCCTCGGCGGCGCCGGGGACACCGGCGGTGTCCTGGGTGAACGCCTGGGCTCCGGTGCCGGACAGCCCGCTCCGGCCGCCGTAGAGCTGGACGACGCTGCCCGCTTCTTTCTGGCCGGCTTCCAGGGCCTCGTACGGGATGCCGACGGAGATGTCCGCGTAGCCGTCGCCGTTGACGTCGCCGGAGCTGAGCGAGTAACCGAACTGGTCGCCGTCCTCGTTGACACCGGGGACGCCCGCGGTGTTCTGGTCGATGGTCGTGGTGCGGGTGGTGCTCGGCCCCGACGCGGTGCCGTAGAGGACCTTCAGGGTGCCGTGGTCATACGGCAGGTTCTCGACGACGTTCCCCGGGACCGTGCGCAGCACCAGATCGCCGTGGCCGTCCTTGTCGACGTCGCCGATGGTCGCGGAGGCGGCGTCGGTGAGGTCCTTGACCTTCGGCGACAGGCCCTTGTCGTCCCCCTTGAAGAACAGGCTGGACTCGGACATCTCCTCGAAGGCGTGGGTGGAGACGAGGTCGTCCTTGCCGTCGCCGGTGATGTCGCCCGCGGTCAGACTGGTCGGCCCGTCGAACCTGCCGGTGTCGGAGAAGGAGCTGCCCGCGTCCTTGCCGTCGCGGGTGAACGGGCCGAGACGGACGCGCAGGCCGGTCTTCTCGTCCTCCGAGCCCTCGTCGACGGTGACCACATCGACCAGGTCGGCCTTGCCGTCGCCGTTGAAGTCACCGCCCACGATGTCGCTGGAGCCCCAGTGGTCGCCGTTGCCCGCGGGCAGCTGGGTGCCACCGGTCAGGCCGTTCGCCGAACCCCACAGGACCGTGATGGCCGGGGAGTCACCGGCCTGGACCGCCAGATCGGTGTAGCCGTCGCCGTCCAGGTCGCGGGCGACCGAATGGGCCCCGAAGTACGCCGACGCGGCGGGGTCACCGGGGACGCCCTCGGTGGCCTTGCTGATGACCTGGCGGTGGGCGGTGTCCGCACCGGAGGCGGAGCCGTAGACCACGGCGACGTAGCCCGCCTTGGCCTTGCCGTCCACCGTGCCGGCGGGGGCGGAGACGGCGAGGTCGGCGCGTCCGTCCTTGTTGAAGTCGACCTTGGGGGCGGCGGCCGCGGCGGTGCGGGCCTCGGCGGCGCCCGCCGAGGGCAGGGCGAGTAGAGCGGGGGTGGTCACAAGTGCCACCACTGTCGCGCAGCGCGCGACGGTGGTGAGGGAACGGGAGCGCACAGATCCTCCTGCTCGTTGATGAGCGTTTACCTCATGTACACCCACCAGGACCCGCGACGCCGCCTCAGGGTTGCACCGCCGTTTCCAGGGATTTCCCTAGTCCGCCTCGTCCACATAGCGGAGCACGCCCATCATGTGCGTGTCGTCGACCTCTTCCGCGGGTGCCGCCACGCACTCGGTCAGCCGCTTGGTGAGGGTGTCGGCGTCGATCCCGGTGCCGATCATCACCAACTGGGTGGTACGGGGCTCACCGCGCTCCCAGGGCGACGGCTGGAAGCGGAGATACGAGCCCACCGCGTGCAGCGCGAACTTCCGCTCCCGGCCCGCGCCCGCGAAGTGGAGGAACCCCTTGGCGCGGTAGAGGCCCGCCGGGAGGCTGTCCAGGAACGCCATCAGCCGGCGCGGATGGAGCGGCTCGGCCGCGGTGAATTCCATGCTCTCGTAGGCGGCGTGGAGGTGGTGGCTGTGGTCATGGCCGTCACCGCACACATCCTCGCCGCACTCGTCGTCGGCAGGCACGTCGTCGCCCCACACATCGGCGAACGAGAGCTGCCGGAAGCCTTCCTCGGCGGTCTCACGGGGCCGGTGGTCGAAGAGGAGCGCGGGGTCGACACGCCCATGTGCGGCGGCCAGGACCGGCGCACCGGGGGCGATCTCCTGGATGGTCTCCACAAGATCCCGCCGCTCGTCCTCGGCGACGCGGTCGGTCTTGTTGAGCACGATGAGGTCCGCGGCGCGGACATGGCGGTCGAGCTCGGGGTGGCGGACGTGGGTGTCCGGGAACTCCGCGGCGTCCACGACCTCCACCAGGCCGCCGTAGACGATCCGCTCATTGGTACTGGACAGCAGCGTACGGATCATGCTCTGCGGCTCGGCGAGGCCGCTGGCCTCGATCACCACGACATCGATGCGCAGCTCCGGATCGGTGAGCCGCTCGAGCATCTCGTCCATCTCGGAGGCGTCCGCCGCACAGCACAGACAGCCGTTCTCGATCGGGATCATCGAATCGACCTGTCCGGCGACGGCCATGGCGTCGATGTTGATGGATCCGAAGTCATTGACGATGACGCCGATGCGGGTATCGGCGCTGTCCCGCATCAGATGGTTGAGCATCGTCGTTTTCCCTGAGCCCAGAAAACCCGTGACGAGAATGACCGGAATCCGTTGTGTGGCCAAGGTTGCGTCTCCGTGCGGCGGTTCGTGGCGGTCTCGGGTGACCGCTCATGCTATCCGTCCGCGGGCCGGGCTGATCCCCGGCCCGCGGACGTCAGCGAACCGCGTCAGGGAATCTCGATGCCCGCCTCGGCCGAGAGGCGGTCGATCTCGGCCAGCTCGGCGTCGCTGAAGGCGGGCGAGTCCAGCACCGAGACGTTCTGCTCCAACTGGGCGACGCTGCTCGCGCCGATCAGCACCGAGACCACCCGGGGGTCGCGCAGCACCCACGCGAGCGCCAGCTGGGCGAGGGTCTGGCCGCGTCCCTCCGCGAGCTTGTTGAGGGCGTGCAGCAGGGACAGCCGCTCCTCGGTGAGCGCGTCGCGCTTGAGGAAGTGGCCGAGCGCCATGCGGGAATCGGCCGGCACCCCGTGGAGATACCGGTCGGTGAGCTGTCCCTGCGCCAGCGGCGAGAAGGCGATGACCCCGACGCCCGCCTCGGCGGACGCCTGCAGCACCCCGCCCTCCACCCCACGCTGGAGGATCGAGTACGGATACTGGTTGATCAGGTACGGGGTGCGCAGATCCTTCAGGATCGCGGCGGCCTCGGCGATCGCCTCCGGCGGGTAGTTGGACACGCCCGCGTAGAGCGCCTTGCCCTGGCGCACGGCGCTGTCCAGGGCACCCATCGTCTCCTCGAGCGGGGTGTCCGGGTCGAAGCGGTGGGAGTAGAAGACGTCGACGTAGTCCAGCCCCATCCGGGACAGCGACTGGTCGAGGCTGGCCAGGACGTACTTGCGCGAGCCCCACTCGCCGTACGGCCCCGGCCACATGAGGTGTCCGGCCTTGCTGGCGATGAAGAGTTCATCGCGATAGGGGCGGAAGTCCTGGGCGAAGATCGAGCCGAAGTTGGTCTCGGCGCTGCCGGGCGGCGGACCGTAGTTGTTGGCCAGATCGATGTGGGTGACACCGAGGTCGAAGGCGCGGCGCAGCACAGCGCGCTGGGTCTCCAGGGGGTGGGTGTCGCCGAAGTTGTGCCACAGGCCGAGCGAGACCTTCGGGAGCAGCACACCGCTGCGCCCGCAGCGCTGGTACTGCATGGAGTCGTAACGGTTCTCGGCGGCGAGGTGGACCATGCGCGGTGTCCTTGTCCGTACGGTGCGGTTGGGAGCGGGCAGGCCGTGGGGACGGCCCGCCCGCCTGAGCTTGTCAGCTTTGGGCCAAAGTGGCGACCTCATTCCCGCTGAGTGTTCTGCCGTATACGCGGAAGTCGTCGAACGCGGCCTTGAGGTACGGGTCCGGGTACTGCGACTTGCCGAGGTATCCGGCCCGGATGTGGTTGCCGAAGTGGACGGGTTCGACGGTGATGGCGGTGTTGCGTCCCACCTCGCGCCCGCCGACGTAGAGGACGGCGGTGCCGCTGCCGTAGGCGACGGCGACATGGACCCACTGGCCGGTGGGCAGCGGGGCGGCCTCGATGCGCTGCTCGGCTCCGCCGCCGCCCGCGGTGATGGCGAAGCGCAGCTTCCCGGAGTCGGCGACGGGGGTGAGGAACATATTGGCGGTGACCCCGGTGCCGATGTCGAAGATCCGGGTCCAGGCGGCGGGGGTGCCGTCCAGCCGGACCCAGGTGGCCAGGGTGTACGCCCGGGCGCCGGCCAGGAGGTCGTCGGCGAGGACGACATGCCCGTCCGTGCCGTTCAGGGCGACCGCGCCGCCGGTCCTGCCCGCCGTCCAGGAGGCGCCGCCGGTGAGCCGGGCGGCCATGCCGCGGCCGGTGGCGTCGGCGGCGGCGGTGCCGGAGGCCTCGTCGAAGCGGTGCCAGGCGGCGAAGGCGGGCGGCGGGGAGGGCGGCTGCCCGGTCAGCCAGTACACGTTGTAGTGCTGGTGGTGGACGCGGGCGACCGGCAGCAGGGTCACGCTCTCGCCACTGGCCGTGGCGCTGAACCGCATGGGGCTGGTGGCGCTCTGGACCACGGATCCCTTGTCCAGGCGCGGCATGGTCATTCCGGTCCGGCCGCCGTACGCCCCGGCGAGCACGACGGGCCCGTAGAGCACGGCCTGGACGTCGGGGTCGTCGGGGGTGGGGTCGAACGTCAGCTTCATCGGCAGGGTCACCTCGACCCGGTCGCCGGTCTTCCACTGACGGTCGATGATCAGCCAGCTGCCGGGTTCCGGCCGGTCGGCGAGGGTGGTGCCGTTGAGCGTGGCGCGGGCCTCCGCCGCCCAGGAGGGGATGCGGACGCGCAGTTCGAGGGAGGCGCCGCCGGAGGCGACGGTGAGGGTGGTGGTCTGCTGGTCGGGGAAGCCGGTGGTCTGGCGCCAGGTGATGCCCTTGTCCTGCCAGCGCAGTTCGGAGGGGATGAAGAGGTTCACCAGCAGGCTGCGGTCGGCGTAGGTGTAGATGGTGTCGGCGAACTTGGCCTGGGTCTCCATGCCGCTGCCGTGGTCGCAGGAGAAGTTGTCGTAGTCGGTGGAGTACTGATTGGGGTCGGTGCCCATGAAGGACGGCTGCTGTTTGAAGGAGCCGGGGGCGAGGCCGGTGTAGTAGATGTTGAAACCGTGGGCCGACTCCGGGTCCTGCTCCCCCAGCATCTGGTTGAGCAGGGTGCGCTCGTAGTAGTCGAGCAGATCCGTGCGCTCCGGCGCGTGGAAGTGGATCAGCCGGGTGAGCTTGAGCATGTTGTAGCTGTTGCAGTTCTCGCAAGCGTTGTTGGAGAGCTGGGCGGCGATGGCGTCGGGCTCGTGGAACGCCTCGCCGTTGCTGTTCCCGCCGATGACATAGGTGTGGTGATCGGTGACGATCTTCCAGAAGTTCTCGCCGATGGTGCGGTAGCGGCTGTCGAGCCCCTCCTCCCACAGCCGCATGGCGCCGACCATCTTGGGGATCTGGGTGTTGGCGTGCAGCCCGGCGAGCCGGTCCTCGTTCCGGGCGAGCGGGTCGAAGACGCGGGCGTGGGTGAAGCGCTCGGCGACCTTCAGCCAGCGGCCGTCGCCGGTGATCTCGTGCAGATCGGCGAGGACGTCGTTCATGCCGCCGAACTCGGTCTGCAGCACCCGCTGCATCTGGTCGTAGCTCAGCTTCCCGGTGCGGGTGTCGACCCAGGCGGCCTGGCGCAGCACGGTCTGAAGGGCCTCGGTGTTGCCCGCGAGCCGGTACTGGTCGACGAGCCCGGCCATGATCTTGTGAATGGTGTAGTACGGGGCCCACACCCCGGTGCCGGCCTCCAGCCGGTCGAAGAAGCTCTCGGGGAACGCCGAGAGATAGCCCTGGCCGTAGCCGGCGGCCGGGGACCTGGCCTGGCAGGCGGCGAGCGCCGAGACCAGTGCGCGGCCCTTGTCGCGCAGCGCGGTGTCGCCGGTGCCGGCGTAGCTGAGGGCCAGGCCGGACAGGAGGTGGCCGGTGCTGTGGCCGCGCAGTTCCGTGGTGGGGCTCTCCCAGCCGCCGCAGGGCTGGGCGGCGCTGGACAGGCCGACGTTGAGGCGGAAGGTGTGCAGCAGCCGGTCGATGTCCACGAAGCGCAGATAGGCGGTGTTGCGGGACTGGTTGTCCTTGAAGGCGCCGGGGAGCAGGGTCACGGCGGTGAGCGGAAAGGGGCGGACGCCGGTCAGCGCTCTGGGCTTGCCGTGGGTCGCGGCCGGGGTGACGCCAGGGGACGCCGCCACGGCGGTGCCCCCGGCCGCGACGGTGAGCGCCACGGCCGCGGCCCCGGTGGCGGTGGTGGTGATGAAGTGCCGTCTGTCGACTGGTTCGCTCATGACTGCCCTCACTGAGGTTCGAAATTACGAACAATGTCCGACATCATGTGCACCGCGAAGGTACCGGCCCTCCTGGGGAAGTCAACAGCCCCCAGGCACCGGCGGTGCGGGTGCGGTCAGCCGCGCAACCACTGCTGGTTGGCGCCGCCGGTGCAGCTCCACTGCAGGAGCGCGGCCTTGTCCGCCGTGGACTCGTCGGCGACGTCCAGGCACTTGCCGCTGGAGCGGGCGGTGAACCGGACGTAGCCGTCACCGGTGTCGGTGGTCTGCCACTGCTGGTTGGTCCCCGTGCCACAGGCCGACTGGACCACGGCGGCGCCGTCGGCGGTGGAGCCGCCGGCCACCGTCAGGCACTGGGAGCTGTGCCGGGCGACGAGCTGGACCTGGCCGCCGCCCGCGTCCTTGGCCCAGAAGAGCTGATTGCCACCGCCGCTGCAGGTGTACTGCACGACCGCGGTGCCATCGGTCTGCGAGGCGGAGGTGATGTCGGCGCATTTGCCGCTGTGCCGGGCCTTGAGTGTGGTGTACGGACCACCGGAGCCACCCGCCGTGCCCGCCGCCGCGTCGATGGTGAGCTGCGGATACCAGTCCATGCTCAGGGTGGTGGCGGTGGGGAAGGCCAGCGGCAGCCAGACGTAGCGCGAGTCGTTGACCGTGCCGCCGAAGGAGTTCCCCCAGCGGTCGCCCAGGTAGAGGTAGGAGGTGGCGCCGCTGCCCTGCACGGGCAGGACGTACGCGGTCTGCGAGCCGTAGGCGGTGGCATCGCCGACGTCGCGCATTCCGCTCCAGGGGCCCGCCAGGCTGGTGGCGGTGGCGTACTGCTGCTGGTTGGGGTTCCAGCCGGTGGCGCCGGAGGTCAGCATGAAGTACACGTTCCCGCGCTTGAAGAGCGCCGGTGCTTCGCGGTGGCCGCCGGGCCAGGGGTTGGCCACCAGGCTCGCCACACCGGTGTAGTCGTCGGTCAGCCGGTAGATATGCAGGTCGTAGTTGTCCCGGGCGGCCGAGACCATGTATCCGGTGCCGTCGCTGTCCTGGAAGAGGGTGATGTCACGGGACATGTGCTGGTCCAGCGGGCGGAAGCTGCCCCGCCAGGTGTAGTCGCCGTCGATGGTGGCGGAGGTGGCGACGGCCGCGCGCGCCTGGCTGTAGTCGCTGCCGTTCTCCTTGTGCATCCACATCACGTACCGCTTGGTGCGCTCGTTGTAGAGCACCTTGGGCCGCTCGATGTTGGCCGATGCCAGCTCGGGATCGGTGGCCTGGGTGAGCACATGGCGGCGGAACTCCCAGGTCTTCAGGTCCGTGGAGCGGTAGGCGGAGACATAGCGGAAGGTGTTGTCGGCGTTGCGGTTCTCACCGAACCAGTAGTAGTAGGCGCCGGACTTGCTGACTCCCCCGCCGTGGGCGTGCACCGCCTCGCCCGCGGTGGTGGTGAACTGGGTGCCGTTGGCAACCGTGACGGGGGCGGCCTGCGCCGCGCCGGCCCCCGCCAGTGGGGCCAGGAGGCCGAGGACGGCGGCCACGACGAAGATCCACAGACGGGTCCACGGGCGCCCGCGCATCATACGGTCTCCTTGAGGACGGTGAAGTGGCGGGCGAATCCGGTGAGCCCGGGCAGCTCCCGGATCGGGGTCCAGGTCCGGAAGCCGTCGAGGCTGTCGCTGTAGTAGTACTTCTGCTCGGTGTAGCCGTCGAAGTAGATTCGCCAGCCGCCGTTGTCCAGGCGCGCCAGCGCCGGTCCCTCGCGCCAGCTTCCCCAGCCCGCCCAGTCGCCGGTGCCGCGGAAGGTGTACGGCCCGCCGAGGCTGTTCGCGGTCGCGTGCTCGATGTACTTGGTCGTCTCCTGCTTGGTGAAGGCGTGGTACCGCCCGGCGTGGCGGACGACGAAGGTGTCGATGTAGTTGGACGTGTCCAGGCCCCGCAGTGGTGTGGGGGTGGTCCATGACGACAGCGACGCGTCGGTGGCGGTGAGCAGATGCGGCCGGAAGATGTAGTCGGGTGTGGAGGCGGTGTCCAGCGAGACGATGATGTTGACGCTGCCGCCGTCGTCCACGAAGAACTCCGGCGCCCAGGTGCGCTCCAGCCCGGACACCGGCAGGGTGTGATTGCGGACGAAGGTCCAGGTGAGGCGGTCGCGGCTGCGCGCGAAACCGATGGTGTTCCCGGTCCAGTCGGTTGTGTAGACGATGTAGTAGTAGCCGTCGGTGTGCTTGATGACGCTGGGGTCGCGGATGAGCCCGGACGGCGGGGTGTAGGCAGGACCCTTGAGCAGCGTGTACGTGGTCGCGTCGGATGACTGGTAGACGTACATGTTCGACTCGCTGCTGTTGGTGAACGCCGTCATGGTGTAGCGGGTGGCGGCCGTGGAGTCCCGCGCGGGCGCGTCGGCCACGGGCACACCGAAGTCCGGGGTGCCGTCGGCCTTCCAGCCGAGGGCCTGGACGCGGGTGTGCCGGTTGGGGTCGTTCAGCGGGTCGCCGGTGATGTCCTTGTACTGGCGGGCGTGGTAGACGAGGAGGTCGGTGCGGCCGTCCTCGGCGACGGTGAAGGAGTTGTGGCCGGGCCCGTACTGCTTGGTGGTGTCATTGCTGGTGAAGACCGGCCGCGGGCTCTTCTTCCAGGACGCGGCGGCGAGCAGGTCGCTGCCGGCGGAGGCGGTGAGCAGCCCCATGCAGTAGTTGGCGTCGGTGGCGCTGGCGGAGTAGGTGAGGAAGACACGGCCGTTCCGCTGCAGGACGGAGGGGCCCTCGTTGACCTTGAAGCCACGGGTCTCCCAGTCGTACGTCGGCCGGGAGATCTCCACCTGGGGCCCGGTGATGCTCCACGGGCTCGCCATCCGGGCGAGGTAGATGCTCGAGTTGTTGCCGACGTCCGGGTTGCTCTGCGCCCAGACGAGATAGCGGGTCCCCTGGTGGGTGAAGGTGGAGGCGTCCAGGGAGAAGGAGTCGATGGGCGTGACGATGCGGCCCTTCTCGGTCCAGGTCCCGGCGAGAGGGTTGGCGCTCGCGTTCTCCAGCACCCACATCCGGATCTTCCAGACGTCGTTCGCCGGTGCCGAGGCGAAGTAGATGTACCACTTGCCGTCGATGAAGTGGATTTCCGGGGCCCATATGTGGGCGCCCATGTCGCCGCTGGTGTGCTTCTTCCAGATCACCGACTCGGCGGCGGTGGCCAGGCCGCCGATGGTCCTGGAGCGCCGCAGGACGATGCGGTCGTACTCGGGGACGGTGGCCGTGAAGTAGTAGTAACCGTCGGTGTGCTTGACGATATGCGGGTCGGCGCGGCGGCGCACCAGCGGATTGGCGTACGAGGGGGCCTTGGCGGCGGCCCGCGGCACGGTGGGGGTGGCGGCCTGCGCGATACCGGGTGTTCCGGCCACCGCCCCCAGGGCGAGGGCGCCCATCATCACGTGCCTGCGGCTGGGCTGGTGTTCTGCGCTGCGGCTCATGCGGTTCTCTCCTGCTCTGGCTGGTGATGCGCCTGGGGTCGGACGGGCGTGATGCCGGCCTGCGTCGGGCGGATCCGCTGGATGGTGCCGTCTGGGTTGAACCGCATCCGGTCGATGGCGACTTCGCGATGGGTGCCGTCGCCGCCCGGGCGGGCGAAGCGGTGGTAGACGATGTACCACTCGTCGCGGCCGGGGACCTGGATGACGGAGTTGTGGCCGGTGCCGAGGATCTGATCGCCGGGGTCCTTGGCCAGGACCGGGTTGCCCGCCGCCTTGGTGAAGGGGCCGAGCGGTGAGTCGGAGACTCCGTAGGACACCCGGTAGTCGGGGCTGCGGGTGTCGTCCTCCGACCACATCGCGTAGTAGCGGCCCGCGCGCTTGAAGACGGTCGGCGCCTCGTTGTAACCGGGCGGGGTGAGCTTCACCGGCTGGGTGGCGAAGGAGACCATGTCGTCATTCAGTCCGGCCGCCTCGAAGGCGCCCTGCCCGAAGTAGAGGTAGGGGGTGCCGTCGTCGTCGATGAAGGCGTCCGGGTCGATCGACTGGTGGCCGAACTGCCCCTTGGCGACGAGCGGTTTGCCGAGCGCGTCGGTGAACGGTCCCTGTGGGCTCGCGGACTTGGCGACACCGATGGACTGGCAGGCACTGAAGTACATCCAGTAGGTGTCGCCCTTCCTGACCACCGAGGGGGCCCAGGCGTTCTCGTGGCACCAGGAGACATCGGCGAGGTCGAGGGCGGGGCCGTGGTCGGTCCAGTGGACGAGGTCGGGTGAGGAGAAGCCGTTGAAGCGGGTGCCGCTCCAGCCGGGGTGGCCGTCCTCGGTGGGATAGATCCAGTACCGGCCCTCGGCGTACAGCACATCGGGGTCGGCGCGGTAGCCGGGCAGGGCGGGGTTGGCATCGCCGGGCCGCACGGTGGCGGTCTCCCGGATGACGGTGCCGTGGCGCACGACACCCGACAGGCCGGGCAGCTCCTGTTTGGGTGTCCAGTGCTCCAGGTCCGTGCTGTCGCTGTAGTAGTACTTCTTGACGGTGTAGCCGTCCATGAACATGCGATAGCCGCCGCCTGGGAGGGTGACAATGGTCTGGCCCTCCAGCAGGCTGCCCCATCCCGCCCAGTCGCCCTTGCCGGTGAAGCGGTACGGACCGGTGATGCGGTCGGCGACGGCGTGCTCGATGAGTTCGCCCGTGGCGTTCTTGGTGAACGCGTGGTAGGTGGCGCCCTTGCGGACCACGAAGGTGTCGATATAGCCGTTGTAGTCGCTCTCGCTCGGGGAGATGCCCGCGAGCGACCGGGGCTCGCTCCACCGGGTGAGCGTGTCGTCGAGCGCGGTGAGGACGTGGGGCTGGAAGTGCCGGTAGGCGGTGGGGCCGGTGGACAGCGAGACGACGATACGGACCTTGCCGTCGGGCGCGTCGGTGAAGAACTCCGGTGCCCAGGTGTTGTTGGCGGCCACGCCGTGGTCGATGTCGGCGAGATGGGTCCAGGTGCGGCGGTTGTCGCTGACCGCGAGGCCGAAGGTGGTGCCGGTCCATCCGGTGGTGTACGCGACGTAGTAGCGGCCGCCGTGGCGGATGACGCTGGGGTCGCGGACGAGACCGGAGGGCGGGGTGTACGCCTTGTCCTGGACCGACCAGAAGTCACGCGCGTCGTCGGACCCGTAGACGTACATATCGCTCTCGCCGCTGTTCGTGAAGGCGGTGAACAGATAGCGCGAGACCGTGGTGGACTGCCGCACGGCGCGTCCACTCCCCTCGCTCCGGTCGTGCTCCGCGGCGTGCACACGGCTCGCGGTGAGGGGGACCACGAGAGCGAGGGCGGCCAGCAGCGCGAGCAGCGCTGCCGGCGCTCTCCAGGGTCGGGTGACATGCGGGGGCATCAGAGGGCTCCTGCGATCCGAAGTGATCGAATTTGTTCGGAGATTAAGGGTTCTGATGACTTCCGACAGCCCCTGGAGAGGGTGCGAAAGTTTCGAAAACCGTGGAGCCCTGGAAGACGCGCGATGGGGCGGTGTGGTGAGGCGAGCGGATCAGCGATGCGGCGAGGGGCGGATCAGACGAAGGTCTGACGCTGCAGCCAGAGGTCCCTGACGGTTCCGCTGCCCTGGATGAAGACGTAGAGCAGATTCTCCTCGTTGAGGATGGGGACGCCGATGCCCGCGGAGCCGATGACCCCGCCCAGGGACTGGAAGCCGCTGTAGCTCGTGCCGTTCTCCGTGGTCTGCACGGCGACCCACAGGGCGTTGTCGGTGGCCTTGATGAACACGTTGACCCGGCCGTCCTGGGCGAGGGCGCAGGTGGGCCGCCAGACGATCTGCGCGCCGAGGCTCACGGGGGCGCCGAACGTGTCGTAGTCGTCGCTCTGTCCGACGCGCCGGACGGATCCGTCGGAACCCCGGTAGAAGATCTGCACCCGGCCGGCCGCGTCCAGGCACACCGACGGGCGGCTGGTCACGTTGGAGGCGTTGAGGGAGAAGGGCTCCCAGACGCCGGCGTTCTCGGTCTGCTGCTGGATGGTGTACAGGGTCTCGCCCACACCCTTGACCGCCACCACGATCCGCCCTCCCCCGTCGAGGATGGGCGAAGGTGTGGCGAAGATGGCACCGCCCAGCGAGGTGGCGGCGGTGTAGGTCTCGTACTGCAGGTCCTGGTTGCGGAGGTACCACAGGGCGTCGTCGGCGCCGGGGAAGAACACATAGATGCGGCCGTCGGCCCCGAGCGCCGCGGCCGGGTCGTCCCCGATGCCGGTGGCCAGGATCTGGGGCGGTCCGTACCCGGAGTTGATGGAGGTCTGGGTGATGACCTCCAGATTGTTGCCCGGGGTGCGGTAGAAGACCCGGACCTTGCCATCCTTGCCCCGGATCGGCGCGGGGATGCCGTCGACGGACAGGCCCGCGTACTGCTGCCACGGACCCCAACTGCCGTCGCGGGCCTCCACCCTGCTCCACAGGACGTTGGACCCGCCCCGGATGAAGACCTGCACCCGGTCGTCGGCGAACGCGACCGGGGCGGGCTCGGAGTGGATGCCGCCCTGCAGGTTGATCCAGGTGCCCCAGACGGTGCCGGGGGTGGTGGAAACGGTCATGAGAGGACCTCCCTCTTCTCGTGAAGCCACGAGACTGCACGGATACACCGTCAATTCCCGGGAAAGCATGGCGGATACCCGAAGAAAGGAAGATGTACGGATATGACCGATTCATTATTATGAGGGACTGATATCAGATTAAATACGCTCGCTTGTTGTGGAAATTCATCGTGCGAGAGGAGAGATTCTGATCGCGGACCCGCTGTTGACCTTCCCCAAGGGGGAAGCCCGAGCATCGTGGTCGCCGGGCGAGGTGCCCGGCGGCGAGGAGGGCGAACATGGGGCTGCTGACCATCGGTGCGTTCGCGAGGGCGTCGCGGCTGTCCCCCAAGGCGCTGCGCCTGTACGACGAGCTCGGGCTGCTGCCGCCCGCCCGCGTCGATCCGCACTCCGGCTACCGCCGCTACGATCCGGCACAGCTGGAGCGGGCCCGTCTGGTGGCGTGGCTGAGGCGGCTCGGCATGCCGCTCGCCGAGATCCGGGCGGTGTACGAGCTGGAGCCGGAGGCCGCCGCGCGGGAGGTGCGCGCGTACTGGGCGCGGGTCGAGGCCGACACCGCGGCCAGGAGGGACCTGGCCGCCTTCCTCGTCGACCATCTGTCCGGGAGGGACACCACGATGTCTTCCGACCACACCACCCTGGGGATCCGCTACGCCGTGCTCTCCGACACCGGCTCGGTCCGGGAGAGCAATGACGACGCCGGGTACGCCGGTCCGCGCCTGCTGGCCGTGGCCGACGGATTCGGGGGCGGACGGCACGCCGGCGAGGCGGCGATCGAGGCGCTCAAACCGCTGGACGCGGGTGTTCCGGGCGGGGAGTTGCTGAGCGCTCTGGAGGAGGCGGCGCACCGGGCCCGGGAGTCGGTCTCGGCGCTCGCCGCGTCCGACCCCGCGCTGCGGGATGTCGGCACGACGCTCACCGCGATGGTGTGGTCGGGCTCCCGGCTGGGCTTGGTCCATATCGGCGACTCGCGCGCCTATCTGCTGCGCGACGGTGAGCTGTTCCAGATCACCCATGACCACACCGTGGTCCAGTCGCTGATCGACGAGGGGCGGATCACTCTCGAGGAGGCCGCCTCGCACCCCCAGCGGGCGCTGCTGCTGCGCGCCGTGGGCGGCGGTTCGGCGTTCGAGCCGGACTTCGCCCTGCGGGACGCCCGCGCCGAGGACCGCTATCTGCTGTGCTCGGACGGGCTGACGGGGGTTGTGCCCGCCGGGGAGATCCGGCGGGTGCTCGCCTCGGAGGACGACCCGGGCACGGCCGTACGGCAGTTGGTCGCCCTCGCCAACCGCGCGGGCGGGCCAGACAATGTCACCTGCGTGGTGGCCCATGTGGCCGAGCGGAGAATGCTGACCTCGGCGTAAGCCGCCGCCGTGACCGTCTCGCCCGCCCACCATGACCGCTTGTTGAACGTTGATGAATGGTGTGTGCAAAAGCTTGTCGGCCGAAAGAACGCCTCCTTATGCTCGCGGCGGAAATCGCTTTCCACTCCTGCCGACCGGGAGACAGGCATGGCCGGCGGCGCGGCGTAAGGGGCAGGGCATGTCCGCAGGTCCGATCCGGCTCTCCCAGGGAGCGCGCACCGCGCTCCGCCCGGCCACCGCGGCGCGGATCACCGGGGGTTTCTGGGCCGCCAGACGCCGTGTCAACGCCGAAGTGAGCGTTCCCCAGGGGCCGGACCGGCTGGAGCGGGCGGGCAATCTCGCCAATCTGCGGGCCGCAGCGGGGACGGCGCCGGCGGAGTCCGGTTTCCGGGGTGACTTCCCGTTCCAGGACTCCGATGTGCACAAGTGGCTCGAGGCGGCGTCCTGGCAACTGGCGGACGGCGGCGAGGGGCCGGCCGAGGAGGAGCTGTCCCGGCAGGTGGAGCGGCTGGCCGGACTGGTCTCGGCCGCGCAGGCCGAGGACGGCTATCTGCAGACGTACTACCAGCTGGGGCCGGACGCCCGGCGGTGGGCTGAACCGCACTGGGGGCACGAGCTGTACTGCGCGGGCCACCTCCTCCAGGCCGCGGTCGCGCACCACCGGGCCACCGGCGCGGACGGGCTGCTCGATGTGGCGGTGCGGTGCGCCGATCTCGTCGACGCCACGTTCGGGCCCGGCAGGAACGAGACGGTGTGCGGACATCCGGAGATAGAGACGGCGCTGGTCGAGCTGTACCGGGAGACCGGTGAGCGGCGCCACCTCGAGCTGGCCGGGTACTTCGTGGACCGGCGCGGGCACGGCAGCCTCGGCGACGGCCCGGCGGACGGCTCGCCCGGCCCCCGGCCCGGGGCGCCCTATTGGCAGGACCACATCCCGGTGCGGGAGGCGACGGCGGTCGCCGGGCATGCGGTGCGCCAGCTTTATCTCCTGGCCGGGGCCGCGGATGTGGCGGCGGAGACCGGCGACGCGGGGCTGCGGGACGCGCTGGTGCGGCTGTGGGAGGACATGGCCGCGACGAAGACCCATCTGACGGGCGGGGTGGGGTCCCGGCACGAGCTGGAGTCCTTCGGGGACGCGTACGAACTGCCGCCGGACCGGGCGTACGCGGAGACCTGCGCGGCCATCGCCGCCATCCACTTCGGATGGCGGATGGCGTTGCTGACCGGGGAGGCCCGCTACAGCGATCTGGTGGAGCGCACCCTGTTCAACGGTTTCGCGTCAGGGGTGTCGATCGACGGTGAGCGCTGGCTCTATGTGAATCCGCTGCAGGTCCGCCAGAACGATGAGAGCCGTAAGGGCGCCACCGGTGACCACAGCGCCCACCGGACGCCGTGGTTCCGGTGTGCGTGCTGCCCGCCCAATGTGATGCGGCTGCTGGCCTCGCTGCCGCACTACATGGCGAGCGGCGACGCCCAGGGGCTGCAGCTGCACCAGTACGCGTCGGGCTCGTACGAGGCGGGCGGCGGGGCGGTGCGGGTGGGGACCGGCTACCCGTGGGAGGGACGCATCGCGGTGGTCGTGGACGCGGCCCCGCAGGACACGGACTGGACGCTGTCGCTGCGCATCCCGCACTGGGCGACGTCGTACGAGGCGACGGTCGGCGGGGAGCCGGTGGCCGAGCGGGCCGAGAACGGCTGGCTGCGGCTGCGGCGCCGCTGGCGGCCCGGCGAGACGGTCGTGCTGAGCCTGCCTCTGGACCCCCGGCTCACCCGGCCCGATCCGCGGGCCGACGGGGTGCGCGGCTGTGCCGCGATCGAGCGCGGCCCGCTGGTGTACTGCCTGGAGCAGTCCGATCAGCCCGCCGGGGTGCGGCTGGACGACATCACCCTCGACCCGGATGCCGCGCTGAGCGCGGAGCACCGGCCGGAGCTGCTGGGCGGGGTGACCGTGATCACCTCCCTGGCCCTGCGCCATGCCGTCGCGCGCGACGGGTGGTGGCCGTACCGGGACGGCGGCGGGCGCCCCGGCGGGGACGCGAGCCCCGGCGGGGACGCGGGCGGCGCGGAAGCCCCCGAGCCGGTCCCGGTGACCGCGATCCCGTACTACGCGTGGGCGAACCGCGAGCCCGGCGCGATGCGGGTGTGGACCCCGCTCCAGGCCCTGACCGGCTGACCTTCACAGGACCGCTCCAGACCCTGACCGGCTGACCTTCACAGGACCGGACCAGGCCCCTGACCTGCTGGTCTTCAGTTCACGCCCTGAGCAGCTGATCTCCACCGGACCCGGGCATGTCCCGCGCGGTGTCCACCGGAACTCGGCGGACACCTCATGCGTTCACCGCTCGAGGAACACGCTCTTGTGCCCGAGCGGCACCATTGCAACGGGAGGTGCCCCTTGAGCACCGGATCCACACCCCGCGGGGACGACGACGCCGACGGCTGGGACGACGTCACCCTCGACGAAGACTTCATACGGGACGCCGAGGTCGCCGAGCCCGCCGCGCGCACCCGCATGCTGACCGCGCGGTGGCGGCGCGGCGCGCCCGAGCCCCAGCCCTGGCGGGCGGACGAGCCGCCGGCCGGCTGGTTCTGGAGCAAGCGCCGCAAGCGGCGCCGGCGGCGCTGACCTCGCCTCTCCGTTATCCGGTCGCAATTGCGCGCGTAAAGACACCGCGGCATATCCGGTGGGAGGATTCGGCCCGACTCACTGATCATGAGGTCCGTGGTCGTTCGCCGACCCTGTCCCGGAGGTGCCGTGTCCGCTCGCTCCGCGTTGCCCGTCATAGCCGTCGCCGCCGTATCCGCCCTCCTGGCCGGGTGCACCAGCACCAAGTCGTCGGGGTCCGGCGGCGGCGACATCAGCCTGGTGAATTCCGGGAAGCTCACAACCTGCACACATCTGCCCTATCCGCCCTTCCAGTCCAAGCAGGGCAAGAAGATCGTCGGCTTCGATGTGGACATGGTCGACCTCGTGGCCTCCGCGCTCGATGTGCAGCAGGAGATCGTGGACACGCCCTTCGAGGGCATCCAGTCCGGGGAGGACCTCAACACCAACCAGTGCGACGTGGCCGCCGCCGGGATGACCATCACCGACGTACGCGAGAAGAACCTGGACTTCTCCGCCCCGTACTTCGAGGCCACGCAGGCGCTGCTCACCACCAAGGGCAAGCCCTACAAGACCCTCGCCGACCTCAAGGGCAAGAAGCTCGCGGTCCAGCAGGGGACCACCGGCGAGAGTTACGCCCAGAAGCACGCCAAGGGCGTCAAGCTGGTCCAGTTCGAGGATCTCGCGCTGCTGCTGACCGCCGTCAAGACCGGGCAGACCGACGCCGGCATCAACGACAACGGTGTGCTCTACGACTACGTCAAGGACAACGCCGACACCACGGTGACGGCCGAGTTCGACACCGGCGAGCAGTACGGCATCGCCGTGCGGACCGGCAATGACGCGCTGCGCAAGAAGATCGACGCGGTGCTGAAGGACGCCCGGGCGGACGGCTCCTACGACCGCATCTACAAGAAGTGGTTCGGCACCGCGCCCAAGAAGTGACGCCCGCTGACGGCCATCGGAGCTGAGGAGTCCGCACACATATGGCAATGACCCGCAGACAGCGGGCGCGGGCGATACGAGCGGTGCAGTACGCCGTGCTCATCGCCCTGCTGCTCGCCATCGTCCTGGCCGCGGACTGGGGTGAACTGCGGCGCGCGTTCTTCGACGCCGAAGTCGCCCGGTCCCTGTTCCCCGACATCATCACCACCGCCCTGGTCAACACCGTCGTCTACACCCTGCTCGGCTTCGGCTTCGGCCTTGTCCTCGGGGTGGTGCTGGCGCTGATGCGGCTCTCGCAGGTGCCGCCGTACCGCTGGCTGGCGGTCGCCTACATCGAGTTCTTCCGCGGGGTGCCCGCGCTGCTGGTGTTCATCGCGCTGGGCTTCGGGGTGCCGCTCGCCTTCCAGGTGGCATTGGACCGGCACGTCACGGTGATGCTGGCGCTGGGGCTCGTCGGGGCCGCCTACATCGCGGAGACGATGCGGGCGGGGATCCAGGCGGTGCCCAAGGGGCAGATGGAGGCGGCGCGTTCGCTGGGGATGTCCCACACCCGGGCGATGGCCTCGATCATCATCCCGCAGGCGTTCCGGATCGTCCTGCCGCCGCTCACCAATGAACTGGTGCTGCTGACCAAGGACTCGTCCCTGGTCTATCTGCTGGGGCTCTCCCTGGACCAGTACGAGCTGTCCAAGTTCGGCCGGGACGCGCTGAACCAGCACCGCAGCCTCACCCCGATCCTGGTCGCCGGGGTGTGCTACCTGATCATCACCGTTCCGCTCGGCCATCTGGTGCGCCGGCTCGAGGCCCGTTCGGCGAAGGCGAGGTGACCGGCGTGAAGGAGACGACGGTGGTGGAGGAGACCGGCGAGGCGGACGGCATCGCCATCCAGGTGGCGGGTCTGCACAAGTCCTTCGGCGCGCTGGAGGTGCTCAAGGGCATCGATCTCACCGTCCGGCGGGGCGAGGTGGTCTGTGTCATCGGCCCGTCGGGATCCGGCAAGTCGACGCTGCTGCGCTGTGTGAACCTCCTGGAGGAGCCGACCTCGGGCTCGGTCACCGTGGCGGGGACCGAGGTCACCGACCCGGACGTGGACATCGACCGGGTGCGGCGGCGGATCGGCATGGTGTTCCAGGCGTTCAACCTCTTTCCGCATCTGACCGCCCTGGAGAACCTCACCATCGCCCAGCGGCGGGTGCTGCGCCGCGACAAGGCGGAGGCGGTACGGATCGGGCGGGACACGCTGCGCCGGGTCGGCCTGAGCGACAAGGAGTCGGCCTATCCGGCACAGCTTTCGGGTGGCCAGCAGCAGCGGGTGGCCATCGCCCGGGCGCTGTCCATGGACCCGGAGTTGATGCTCTTCGACGAGCCGACCTCGGCGCTCGATCCGGAGCTGGTCGGCGATGTGCTCGCCGTGATGCGCGCCCTGGCGGACGAGGGGATGACGATGCTGGTCGTCACCCATGAGATGAGCTTCGCTCGGGAGGTCGCCGACCGGGTCGTGTTCATGGACGACGGGGTGATCGTGGAGGAGGGCGGACCGGAGCAGGTCGTGTCCGATCCGGTCCACCCCCGCACCCGGGCCTTCCTCACCCGGGTGCTCAACCCGGCCGCGGCGCGGGTCGGGGAGGTGCCGGACACGGGCCCGCACGGAGCGCGGATCGACCGCTG
Source organism: Streptomyces hygroscopicus (assembly GCA_002021875.1). Classification (NCBI taxonomy): domain Bacteria; kingdom Bacillati; phylum Actinomycetota; class Actinomycetes; order Kitasatosporales; family Streptomycetaceae; genus Streptomyces; species Streptomyces hygroscopicus. The sequence continues at coordinate 10,894,162 of CP018627.1, read as the reverse complement.
AGCTCCGTGCGGGCGGCTGAACTCCGTGCGGGCGGCTGAACTCCCCGCGGGCGGCTGAACTCCCCGCGGGCGGCTGAACTCCCCGCGGGCGGCTGAGCTTCGTACGGCGCGGGTCCGCGTGGTCAGCGGGCGGGACGCAGGTCGCGCAGGTCGATCGCGTCGGCCATGGCCTGCAGTCCCGCGTCGTTGAAGTGGAGATGGTCGCCCGAGTCGTAGGCGGGCAGTGAACGGTCCGGGGCGGCGGGGTCGCGCACGGCGGCGTCGAAGTCCGCCACCCCGTCGAACAGGCCGCCGTCCCTGATGAAGCCGTTCACGGACTGTCGCACCGCCTCGCGCGCCTCGGTGTAGTTGCCGTTGCCGCCGAACGGGGTGATGGTGCCGCCGATGACGCGGATGCCACGCGCGTGGGCCCGTTCCACGATCCGGCGGTAGGCGTCCTCGAACGCGGCGGGATCGGTCTGATTGGGGTTGCCCTTGATGTCGTTGATGCCCTCCATCAGGACCACCGCGCGCACCCCGGAGCGGGAGAACACATCCGCGTCCAGCCGGGACAGGGCACTGGGCCCGGTGCCGTCCAGCAGTACGCGGTTGCCCGCGATCCCGGCGTTCAGCACCCCGAGCCGGCGCTGCGGGGGCAGCGCGCGCAGCCGGGCCGCGAGCCGGTCCGGCCAGCGGCGGTTGGCGCTCGACGTCGATCCGGAACCGTCGGTGATGGAGTCGCCGAGGGCGACCACGCTGCCCGCGGCGGGGGCGCCGAGCACGTCCACGCCCGTCACGTAGTACCAGGAGCTGGTGGTGGCGGTGTACGCGGCGCCGCTCTCCTCCGCGGTGTGGTCGCCGTCCGGCGCCAGGAACGAGGTCTGCAGGGCCGAGTGGTGGTACGTCGCCGGGCCCGAGTCGGCCGGTGTGTAGAGGGTGACCAGCAGGTTGGCGTCCGGGGCCACCCGTAGCGGCACCGGATCGCTGACCGCGTCCTCACCGGCCGGAACCGTGACCGACGCGGTATGGCGGAAGGTGGCCGTGCGCATGGTCCCGGCACGGGCGCCCGCGCTCTTGGGCGCCCCGCTCTCCTGCAAGGCGACGGTCACGGAGGTGAGTTGGAGGGGTGCGGTGCCGAGGCGGTTGGTCACCCGGACGCGGACGGCGTGGCCGCCGACGCTGGTGTGCACCACGTTGCGGATCGACTGACCGGGCAGGGCGGGGACCGTCCCGGAGGCGGCGGCCTCCCAGGTGCCCGTCCAGCCATGGCCGGGGGCGGAGGCGGGGGCCGGGTGGGAGGCGGCGGCCCAGGCCGGCCCCTGCAGTGGCAGGAGGGCGAGGACCGACGCGGCCAACAGGCCGCGGAGAACGTGCCGGATCGTGACCATGACGTGCTGCCTTCCAGAGCGACGGAACTGGAGACGAGCGAGCTGGACCGAACGCGGCCGTAAGGGTGACGGCCGGGGAGGAGCACGAGCGCGACGTAGACAACCAATAAGACATCGGAGGTGTCAAGGGATATGACAGGAGAAGAGCGGGCTCCTTCGGAATCTCGCCCACATAGACCCGATGAATACATCCACCGCGTCGGCCACCGTCGAGATGGCGCGGGGAGGCGGCCAAGGTTTCGGCGGGCGGCAGGCAACGTTTCGGCGGGCGGCGGCGACAAGCAGGCGTGGGGCCGTCCCCCCTCGACTCCCGGGTCTTCCCGGCGACTTGAGGCGGCCTTAAGGTAGAAACCGATTGCTGCCCGGTCAGGGTTCCACGTGGGCGGTTAGGGAAGGGAGTCTCAATGGCTCGTTCCTCGGGATCGACGGGGCCCACGCTGGCGGTCGTCGCCCGTGAGGCGGGCGTGTCGGTACCGACCGCTTCGAAGGTGGTCAACGGCCGGGAGGACGTGGCCCCCGAGACCCGTCGCCGGGTCACCGAGGTCCTGGACCGCCTGGGGTACATCCGCAGGCCGCGCTGCGAGACACCCAAACCGGCCCCGATGGTCGACCTGGTGGTGCACTCACTCGACAGCGCCTGGTCGGGAGCGGTGCTGCACGGCGCGACGGAGGCCGCACACGAGGCGGGACTCGAGGTGGTGGTCTCGGCCGCGGCCACTCGCGGCCGGGGCGGCCCGAGCGAGCACGGCTGGCCGGACAAGCTGTACGCCCGGGGCAGCTCAGGTGTGCTGTTCCATCTCACGGAGCTCGCGCCCGTCCAGTACTCCTGGCTCGATGAGCACCGGATCCCGTTTGTGATGATCGACCCCGCGCACGACCCGCCGCCCGGGGTGCCGTCCGTGGCGGCCGCCAACTGGCAGGGCGGGATGGCCGCGACCGAGCACCTCATCAAGCTGGGGCACCGCCGGATCGCGGTGATCGGTGGCCCGGGGCGGGCGGTGCGCGACGGTGGCAGGGTCGCCGGGTACCGGTCGGCGATGGCGGCGGCCGGGGTGCCGGTGCCGTCCGCGTATGTGCGCTACGGCGACGTCAGCGAGGCCGGGGCGCGCCGCCGGATGGCCGAGCTGCTGGATCTGCCCGAGCCGCCCACGGCCGTCTTCGTCTGCTCCGATCAGATGGTGCCGGGTGTGTACCGGGCGGCCGGGGAACGGGGGCTGCGGGTGCCGCGGGACATCAGCGTCGTGGGCTTCGACGATCTGCCGCAGGCCCGCTGGATCACGCCCGCGCTGACGACGGTCCGTCAACCGCTGTCGGAGATGGCGGCCGCGGCGCTGCGCAAGCTGCTGCGGCTGATGACCGGCGAGGTACCGGAGGCGATCCGGACCGAGCTGTCCACCCGGCTCATGGTCCGGTCCAGCACCGCTCCCCCACTTCGCGCTCTCTTATGACCGAGGGTTCGAACACTGCACGGCTGTCCGGACGGTCCCGTACCACCAGTCCCATCCCTCACACCTGATTGGTCATCCTTCACCGCACCGATCGCTACGGAGGTCTGCCCACCGTGTTCATCGACCTGCCCCTGGAGCAGCTGCGCAGCTACCGGCCCCCGCTGCCCGAGCCGGACGGCTTCGACGCCTTCTGGACGCGGACCCTCACCGAGGCCCGCGCCTGCGAGCTGAACGCGGTGTTCGCCGAGGAGGACACCGGACTGACCCGAGTGCAGACCTACGACGTGGAGTTCTCCGGCTTCGGCGGGCACCGGATACGCGGCTGGCTGCTGGCCCCGCGGGAGGTGGCGGGTCCGCTGCCGTGCGTGGTGCAGTACCTCGGCTACAGCGGCGGCCGGGGGCTGCCGCACAACTGGCTGCTGTGGCCGTCGGTGGGCTATGCGGTCTTCGTGATGGACAGCCGGGGCCAGGGGTGGGTCCAGCACTCCCCCGGCGTCACCCCCGATCCGGTCGGCGGCACCGGGCCCGAGACCCCGGGCAAGATGACGCAGGGCGTCCTCTCCCCGGACGACTACTACTACCGCCGGCTGTACACGGACGCGGTACGGGCGGTGGAGGCCGCCCGTGAGCATCCGCTGGTGGATTCCGCGCGGATCGTGGTCAGCGGGGGCAGTCAGGGCGGTGCGCTGGCGCTGGCGGCGGCCGGTCTGGTGCCGGATCTGACGGCGGCCCTGGTGGATGTGCCGTTCATGACGCACATCCGGCGCGCGGTCGAGATCACCGACGCGGACCCCTATGGGGAACTGGCCCGGTTCTGCGCCGGACAGCGCCACCTGGCCGGGCGGGTGTTCGCCACGCTCGACCACTTCGACGGGCTCAACTTCGCGGCCCGCGCCAACGCGCCGGCGCTGTTCTCGACCGCGCTGCGCGATGAGATCACCCCGACCTCCTGCGGCTTCGCCGCCCATCACCACTACGCCGGTGAGAAGGACCTCAAGGTGTGGTCCTTCAACGGCCACGAGGGCGGGGGCACGCATCAGCAGGCCGAGCAGATCGGCTTTCTGCGGGAGCTGCTGGGCTGAACCCGGCGTGCCGGGCGGCGTTCGACCGCCGCCCGGCACGGGGCACTGGAACTACCCCCAGTTGCGTCGAGGCTGAGCGGCATGCTGCAGTGCGTTCTCCCAGGTCACGCTCAAGCGCAATCAGCCGAGTATCAGCTCTGCGGGTGGCGGTAATCATCCACGAAGGTGAGAGCTCGATCAGAGGTCTTCGACTTTGGCCGACGCTCGCCCCGGCGTCTTCACCTGAACAAGGCCCCAACGGCAGCATGATCTGTCGTGCTGCCGCGTCTGGCCTACCTCGCCGCGACCAACGCCCTGGCGTTCCTACGTCTCCTGCCGATGAACGACAGAGAGAAGGGAAGTCGAGATCCTCGCACTCCGGCACCAACTGCTGGTCCTGCAATGCCGGGTCGGCAAGCCGACCTTCACTGAGGCTCACCGCGCCATCCTCGCCAGCCTGCTCCACCTGAAGGGTGTCAATATTCCCGTCAGGCTGCTGAGCTGGACGTTTCCTGTGGATGATGAGGCACTCGGGGTGACATGGCGTGGTACTCGTTGAGCAGTCCGCCGAGTACCTGCTTGCGCCGGACCGTAGCGGTGGGCAGGGGGACGACATTCGGGTCGTCATCTGGGGCACGTAGATCCAGGCTGCGGTGGGGCCGTCCGGCGTTGTAGTACTCGGCGTACGTGGTGAGGACCGTGCGCAGGTGTCGTTCGCCGGTGATGAGGAGGCGGTCGGTGCACTCGGTGCGGGCTGTGCGTATCCATCGTTCGGCGAACGCGTTGGATCGTGCCGCTTTGACCGTGGCGGCCTCTGATGTGACCCGACTGCTCACTCGGGGCTCCTCCTGGGCTGAGGTGAATGGGGCTTCTCTACCTGGGCCCGGGATGACGCCGGTCCGGCAATAAATCTTGCAACCGGAGCCGTGATGTGCGCCACACTCTTTCCTTGGTCGAGCCTCCCGCCTCTGCGGCTGACTTCGGGCGTAGCTGGCGGCCACCATCGTCGCCGTTGCCGGGCTCCGGCGGGTATCCGCACTTCGTCGCGGATCTCCCACGCGTGCTCGTAGGCGGTCTACGCGCCGGGAGTAATTGCTGTGAATCATGTGGCGAGTGAGATCAATGTTCTGTGGCCAGCGCCCTTGCAGATCGTTCTCACCTACTGATCGCGAGGCTCCACACAGCATGTAGGTTCTCAGATTCGCTGTCAGGCGACGGCTCTGTGACCTGGGCTTCTTTCCCTCGTCTCAGTCCTGGTCGCTTGACTGCTGTCTCAGCGACGTGAAGCAGGCGCGGGTGGCGCGATCGCCGATCGGGAACCCGGGCTCCTGTGATCTGCGGGAGGTTGTGAACGCGCTGCTCTACCAGAACCGGACCGGCTGTCAGTGGCAGCTCCTGCCGCACGATTTCCCGGCCTGGTCGGCGGTGTTCCACCACTTCGCCCTGTGGCGCCAGGACGGCCTCGACCAGCAAATCCAGGAGATCCTGCGCTGCCAGGTGCGTGAACAGTCCAGACGATTAGCCTCCCCGTTTCGCTTCGCGTGGCTGAGTTGGTCGGATCGTGGTGAAACGGTGGTTTCGGTTGCTTGTGGCCGGGCGGGCGTGGCCGGGGCCCGACGCGCGGGTCGGGTTCTCCAGGGTTCTCGGGTCGTGGGTGGTCAGGGGCGGTGGCGTGGTTCAGGTGGCCGGAAGTGGCAGGGCCGTGAGGCGGGCGAATGCACTGGTCAGCTCGTTTCGCCAGGGCCAGGTCGCGGAGATCCGCAGTTGCGGGCGGCGACCGCCTCGGGTGATGCGGGCAGCTACGTGGAGCAGCCGGTAGCGGAGCTTCTTCGGCTCGGCGGTGGCCAGTTCGCCTTGCCGCAGCAGAGTGCGCATCCAGGCGAGCAGGTCGAGGGCGGTCAGGGACAACTCCCGCCAGGCGGTGTTGATGGCGAAGTGCGGGCTCGGCCATGTGATCGTCGCCTCGGGCGGCAGTGCCGACACCCCTCTCGCCTTCGCGGCGATGGCCCTGCTCAGCATCATGAGCGTGCTGCTCTTCCACCTCGTCGTCCTGCTGGAACGACTGCTGCTCCCGTGAGTCCGGGAGATCACCGGCTGACCGGACTCCACCCATAGTTCCACCCGTGGGTCCAGGCGCGTACGGGCCCGTGCCAACAGGCTTGAGGCATGACAACGACTGACTGGATCACCGACATCGCCCTCCTCCTCGTCGTCTTCCGGCAGCTGCGGGAGGGCCGCCTCGACGCCAAGTCGTACGTGATCCCCCTGGGGATCGTGGCCTTCGTCGCGCACAGCTACCTGAACACCGTGCCCACGGCCGACAACGACCTGGTGCTGATCGGCGCGCTCGTCGCCGTCGGCGCGGCCCTCGGCGTCGCGGGCGGCGTCTACACCCGTATACGCAAGGTCGGCGCGCATCTCTTCATCAAGGCGGGCGCGGTCTCCGCGACCCTGTGGGTGCTGGGCATGGGGGCGCGGATGGGCTTCCAGCTGTGGGTCGACCACGGCGGCGCCGACGACGTGGCCCGCTTCAGCCTGGCCCACGAGATCACCACGCAGGACGCGTGGGTGGCCGCGTTCGTGCTGATGGCACTCACCGAGGTGGTCACGCGGCTGGGCACCATATTTCTCCGCGGCCGCATGGCCACCCGCAAGCAGCGGCAGCCGGCCGTGGACGGACGGGTCGCGGCGGTCGCCGCGGACCGGACGGTCTGAGTACGGGTTATCGTCGCGCCGTGTCCGCTTCCGGCAATCCCCCAGCCCCCGGGCCGGCTTCCGAACGGGAGCCCGGCCCTCGGGTCGTGCTCCGGCACGACGCCTCTCTCCAGTGGGCCGTCACCCTGCTGATCATCGCCATCGCGGTCATCACCGTCCGGCCGGTGGGCGTCAGCGGCCGCGGCCTGGCCGTGGTCGCCCTGCTGGTGGTCAACTCCGTCGCCCTGCTGGCCAGACACCTGCCGCCCGCCTTCCCACCCCGGGCCGCGCTGGTCTGGCTGACGGCCGGTGTCGTGGCGTCCGCCGGCCTGCTGGAGGTGAGCAACAGCGGCTCCGGCTACCTCTTCGCCTACTTCCTCGTCGGCCACGCCGGCTACCGCCTCGCCCTCAAGCCGGCCCTGGCGGTCGCGGCCCTGTCCAGTCTGCTGTGCGGCGCTGTCTTCTATTTCTACGTCGGTCCCGATCACCAGGTGCTCACCTGGAGCTTCGGCCTCAGCACCGGCATCCCGGTCGTGGCCGGAATCCTGGGCCGCAACAGGCAACAGGCAGTGGAGGCGAGGCTCCAGGCCGCCGAGTCCGCCGAGCGGGCCGCGCGGGCCGAGGCGCGAACGGCCGTGCTCACCGAACGCGGCCGCATCGCCCGCGACGTCCACGATGTGCTGGCGCACTCGCTGGCCGGGATCAACATGCACCTGGAGCTGGCGGACGCCTTGATAGACACCGGCGACCTGGAGAAGGTCCGCGCGGCGCACAACAAGGCGCAGCGCCTTGTCAGGGAGAGCCTGAAGCAGGCCCAGTGGACCGTGCACGCGCTGCGCGAGGACTCCCTTCCGCTGCTCGAGAGCCTGACCGCCATGATCGAGTCGTCCGGCCACCGCGAGGTGCTCACCGTCACCGGGCCCGTCCGAGAGCTGCCGGCGCAGGTCACCCAGAACGTGCTGCGCATCGCGCAGGAGGCGCTGACCAACGCGACCCGGCACGCTCCCGGGGCCGAGATCGTGGTGGAGCTGACGTTCGACGCCGCCTCGACCAGCCTTGCCGTCCGCAACGGGCCCGCGACCGGTGAGGCGACCGCGGGTGTCGGCAGCGGCATGGGACTGATAGGAATGCGTGAACGCGTCGCCCTGCTGGGCGGCACCCTCACCGCGGGTCCGCTCACCGAGGGACCGGATCGGGGCGGCTGGCAGGTGGAGGCAGTGATCCGAGGATGACGACGAACGAACCGGCCCAGGAGCCACGGAACCCGCAGGACCCGCTGACCGAGCGCTCGCTGAAGGTGATCGTCGCCGACGACCAGGCCACCGTCCGCGAGCCCTTGGCCGCGGTGCTCGACATGACCGAGGACATCGACGTCGTGGCCGCCGCCGCGGACGGTACCGAGGTGCTCGCCGCCGTGGCCGCCACACCGGTCGACGTCGTCCTGATGGACCTGCGCATGCCTGTCATGGACGGCACCGAGGCCACCCGCCGACTGAGCGAGGAACACCCGGGAACGGCCGTGGTCGTGCTGACCACCTTCGCCGACGACGACTCGATCCTGGCCGCCCTGAGCGCCGGCGCCCGCGGCTATCTGACGAAGAACGCGGGGCGCCAGGACATCGTCCGCGCGATCCGGGCCGCCGCCGCGGGACAGTCCGTACTCGACCACGAGGTGCAGAACCGCCTCCTGGCCACCGTCCGCACGCGCCCGCCGGCCGACGCGCAACCGCTCCCCCCGGACCTCACCCGCCGCGAACGCGAGGTGCTCACCCTTATCGGCCAGGGCCTGCCCAACCAAGCCATCGCCGAGAAACTCTTCATCAGCGAGGCCACGGTCAAGACCCACATCAACAACCTGTTCGCCAAAGCCGGCATCCAGAACCGCGCCGACGCCGTCCGCCGCGCCATTGCGGCCGGCCTGGCATGACCCGGGCCCCGGTTCGGGCGGTCAGGCCGTCCGTGCGTTTAGCCGGTGGCGGGCCACCGGACGAGGCGCGGCGTGTTCGTCCGAGCGTCCTCGCCGAGAACCAGCCAAGCGCCGCCACCAGCAGCCACACCGACAGTATCGAGCGTCGGTCGGACCGTTGATGAGACCCAACACGACGCACAGGGCCAGGGGCGGCAGGGCCGCCATGAACATCCGGGGGAGGTTGCCGGGGCGGGTCGAGTGGGTGAGGACGGTGGTGACCACGAGGCAGGCCCCCAGCGCGGTGGCCGGCGATCCATTGCAATGCCGCAAACCACCCATGATGCGTCTGGTGAGTGGCTGTAGATTTTCTCGCCTTGAAGGTAGGCGTCGAGAACTCGTCGCAGCAGCGGGGCAGCTGCCGCGAACCCGTCGCTGGTTTGGAGGGCCGGGCCGTCGAGTAGGAGGTCAAGCGGTCGAGCGGGCTGCGGAGCAGAGGGGGTCAAGCGGGCATCTTGGACTGTTTCACTCAGGCGTGGTCCATTTGCGAGTCGGCCCACAGAGATTGCTGCCGCAAGGGCCTCAAGGGAGATCTCCCTGGCTAGCGCTGTGTCGAGAGCAGCCATCAGATTTGCAGCCTTCTGCAGCTTCGCAACCGACGTGTCGTCACGGTTACGGTCAAACGCCATCCGTGCCCGCAGTGTTTCGGCGCGCGCGTGCAGCGCCTCGTCGAGTGGGCCCGCCTCGGTCACTGAGAGGAGGCGCAGAGCTGCATCGAGCGCTCCGCTGTCTCGCTTGGCCTCCGCGGCGGCGAGCGCTCGTTCGACACGGCATTGAGGATCCGCTGTCAGTTCAGCGGCTTTCTCAAGGAACGCTGCCGCTGCGGTGATCCCGCCGGGTGCCCGCGCGCGCCCGGCTGCCCTTCGAGAGCCTTCGCGGCGTCCTCATCCGGGAAGGTGAGAGATTGCGAGTGGTGCCATGCCCAGCGGTCCGGCTCGTCACCGTCGGCCATGACAGCCGCCAGAGCGGCATGCACCGTACGGCGATCGACTGGTGCGGCGTCTCGCCAGACGGCGGATCGTACGAGTGGATGGCTGAACCGTACCCACAGGCCGAGAGAGAGAAGTCCCGCGTCGATTGCCGGCGTTCCTGCTGCGGCGGTGATTCCGAGGTGCCCTGCCGCCCGCCACAGCAACACAGGATCCCCCGCGGGGTCGGCCGCTGCCAGCAGCAACAGCAAGCGCGTATCCTTTGGCAGTTCGGCGAGTTGCTTTTGAAAGAATGGCTTGTTCGGCCGGCGAGAATGTGTTCGGCGCTGCGGCGTGCGGCCTCCAGTACGGCGGGCAGGTGAGCGAGGTCGGCGGCCGGCTTCGGGTGCAGGGAAGTCTCCGGAGGTATGGGGTGGCGCCTCATCCGGCGGTGCGGGCCAGTTCGGCGATGGCCTCGACGGCACGGTCGAGTTCGGCCTCGGAGTTGTAGTAGTGCGGGGACAGTCGCACCAAGGGGTGGACGCCTCGGTGTTCGGTGTCGAACTGTGTGTGCTCGGCAACGGTCGTGGTGACGTTGATCCCCTGCTTCGCGAGCATCGCCGCGACGTCGGCCGTGGGGACGGCGTCGACCTTGACGGTCACGATGGCGCACCGGTCGCGGCCGAGGTCGTAGGCGGTGACACCGGGCAGTGCCTCGAGCCGGTCGCGCAGATACGCGCCCAGGGAGATGGCGCGTCGGCCGATCTCGTCCATGCCGAGCTCCAGGGCCTGCTGGACGGCGGCGCTCAGGCCGAGGACGTTGGAGTAGCTGACTTCCCACGTCGCGAAACGCCGCGCGCCGTCATGCCAGGTGAAGCCGCGCTTGCCGTCCCAGGTCGCGGCCTCGATCTCGGTGACGCACGGGTCCAGGTACTCCAGGGCCTTGGGACGCACCCACAGAAAGCCCGTTCCACGCGGGCCCCGCAGGAACTTGCGGCCGGTGGCGGTGAGCATGTCGCAGCCGATCTCGGCGACGTCGACGGGGAACTGGCCCACGGACTGGGTGGCGTCCAGCAGGAAGGGTATGCCGGCCGCGCGGGTGATCCGGCCGATCTCGGCCGCCGGGTTGACCAGGCCACCGCTGGTGGGGACGTGGCTGACGCCGACGAGCTTGGTGCGCTCGTCGATCAGGTTTGCCAGGGCTGTGGTGTCGAGCTGTCCGGACTCGTCGTCGGGCACGACGACGACCTCGGCGCCGGTGCGCTGGGCGATCTGCAGGTAGGCGAGCACGTTGCTGCCGTACTCGGCCCGGCCGGTGAGGATACGGTCGCCGGGCTTGAACGTCATGGAGTAGAAGGCCGCGTTCCATGCATGGGTGGAGTTGTCGAACAGTGCGATCTCGTCCGCCTGTCCGCCCACCAGCCGGGCAACGTTCGCGTGGGTGGCGTTGATGCGGTCCCGTTCCTGGTCGGCGGCTTCGTAGCCGCCGACGGCTGCCTCCAGCTCCAGGTGGGCGGTCATGGCCTTAAGAGTCCGACGGGACAGCAGACCGGCCCCCGCGTTGTTGAGGTGCACCCGGTTCGCGGTGCCCGGGGTGTCCTGGCGGAGCGCGTCGATGTCCATGCCCTTTGCTTCCTATCTGTCCGAAGAACCCGTTCACTCACGTTCTCAAGCCCCACCCGTTTAGTAAAGTGAAATCTTTCGGATGTGAAAGGCCAAGAAAATTGATGAATAGAGCGGCCTGGAGGTGCTCCGCGAACCGAGGCGACGCGGCGCCCCGGCCGCTGTGCCTGGTCCCCGTCCCGCACCCTCAACACCCCGGTGATACTCGCGGCGGCGAAGGCCCCGGCGGACTTCGTGAGCGACGACGAGCTGACAGGGAACCGCATCATCCCGGGCACCTCCCTGAACTGGCCTCATGTACAGACCGCTCTGCCGCGTGCACGGCCGCCCCCACTGCTCCACCAGCTCCGACAGGCTGGTCCGTGCCCCGTGCAGATCGTCGCGATCGAGTTCCAGACAGTCGCCGCCCCCGGCGCGGTCACCCTGTGCGCGCGGGCAGTTCGCCGACCGCGTACCGGATCGCGGTGAGGAAGGTCTGGATCAGGGGGTGCTCCCCGGCTCCGGCGCGTACGGTCGCGAGCACGGTGCGGGTGTGGCCGGCGGAGCCGTCGAGGATGAGGCCAGGGGCGCGGTCGAACCACAGCATGTCGGGCAGAAAGGCCACCGCGTGGCCTTGCTCGACCAGCCGTGAGTGGGCCAGCATGTCTGCGGAGACGTAGGCGACGTCCGGCTCGAAACCGGCTGCATGGCAGACGGCGGTCGCCCATGCGCGGGCGGGCGTGCCGGCGGGTTCCATCACCCAGGGGCGTTCGGCCAGCTCGGCCAGGGCCGCCACGGGCGCAGGGGTGGCAAGCCGCATGGCGTCCTCGTACAGGTGGTGGTGCTCCACCTCTGAGGCGCGGGGCGGTCGTGCGTGACCGGGGAACGTCTCGTCGATCACCAGGTCGAAGTCCCGGGTGAGCAGGCCGGGCAGCGAGGCGTCGGGTTCCGCCTGTGTGGCCTCCACCCTCACCCGGGGATGGTTCTCCCGCAGCCAGGTCAGCGCGACGGGCATCAGCGCGAGCATCGCGGTCTGGAAGGCCGCCACCCTGAGAGTTCCGGACACCTCCCGCAGCGAGGCCGCGATCTCCGCCTCGGCGCGCTCCAGCTCCCGCAGGGCCTTCTCTGTACGGGCGACTAGGATCTCGGCCTGCGGTGTCAGCCGGACCCCCCGCCCTTCCCGCTCCAGCAGCGGTGCGCCGACCTCGGACTCCAGGAGTGTCAGCTGCTGGGAGACGGCCGAGGGGCTGTAGGACATGGCCGCCGCGACGGCGGCCAGCGTGCCGCGGTACTTCAACTCCCGCAGCACCTCCAGGCGGCGCAGGTTGTACATGCCCCTCATTCCATCCATCAACTTCTGTGACCTCCCCCTTCGGGAAAATTCACTTTACTGAACGGCACGCGCTGACCCGGCTTCTGCGCTGGGCCGCCCGGCACGGCTTGGCAGTCGCGTTCGAAGACCTCGACTTCGAGGCGGAGAAGACCCGGGAGAAGCACGGCCGCCGCAAGCGGTTCCGCAAGCTGATCTCCGGCATGCCCGTGGCCAGGGTCCGCGCCCGGCTCGTCAGCATGGCCGCCGAACTCGGCATCACCGTCGTCGCCGTGGACCCGGCCTACACCTCGAAGTGGGGCGCGCAGCACTGGCAGAGGCCCCTCACCAGCACCAAACGCATGACCACCCGTCACGACGCGGCAAGTGTCGCGATCGGACGACGGGCCCTTGGACACCGCATCCGGCGACGGACGGCACCGCCCCCACACGACCAGAGCGATCGTGCGGGGCATCGGACCGCCCAGGCCGAAGGCGGCACCCGAGGGCCTGAGGAACCCCGCCCCCGCAGCCCCGGACCACGGACACGATCCGCAGACCCTGAGTGCGGTGCGAACGCGGGAGACCAGGACACTCAACACCGTTCGGAGCGTCCGGCTGAGCCCGTGCAACTCACGCTCAGTCTGTAGGAACGGTAGACAGGGGCTACCCGCACCGAAGGAGCCGCCCGTGCCCGCGCAACCGCTGGAAGGCATCACCGTCGTCGCCCTGGAGCAGGCCGTCGCCGCCCCGTTCGCCACCCGTCAGCTCGCCGATCTGGGAGCCAGAGTCATCAAGGTGGAGCGGCCGGGGCGCGGTGACTTCGCCCGCGACTACGACCGCGAGGTCAAGGGCGCTTCGGCCTACTTCGTCTGGATCAATCGCGGTAAGGAGAGCGTCGTCCTCGATGTCAAGGACGACACCGACCAGGCGCTGCTCGATGCGATGCTCGCCCGCGCGGATGTCTTCGTGCACAATCTGGCGCCCGGCGCCGTGGACCGGCTGGGCCTGGGAGCGCGGACGCTGCGGCCCGCGCATCCTCGCCTGATCACCTGCGCGATCTCCGGCTATGGGGACAGCGGCCCGTACCGTGAGAAGAAGGCGTACGACCTGCTCATCCAGTGCGAGGCGGGGCTGCTGTCGATCACCGGCAGCCCTGAGGCCCCGGCCCGCCCCGGGATCTCGATCGCCGATATCGCGGGCGGGATGTACGCCTACACAGGCATTCTCACCGCGCTGTACGAGCGGGAGCGCACCGGTGCGGGGACCGACCTGAGCGTGAGCCTGCTCGATGCGCTGGGCGAGTGGATGGGCCACCCCTATTTCGCCCAGGCATACGGCGGTGCCGGGGTCGTGCGCAGCGGCGCGCGTCATCCGTCGATCTCGCCGTACGGCGCCTACCGCTGTGGGGACGGCGGTCAGGTGTTCCTGAGTGTGCAGAGCGATCGTGAATGGGCCGCCCTGTGCGAGCGGGTGCTCCGCCGCCCGGAGCTGATCCGGGACCCGCGCTTCGCGGACAATCCCCTGCGCCGTACCCATGACGAGGAACTGACGGCCGAGTTGGAGTCGTGCTTCGCGGACCACACCGCCGAGGGGCTGATCGCGCTGCTGGACGGGGCCGGTATCGCCAACGCCCGGCTGCGCGACATCGCGGAGTTCGGCGCCCACCCCCAGTTCGACGCCCGCGACCGCTGGGGCGAGTTCGGCTCCCCGGTCGGACCGCTGCGCGGTCTGCTGCCGCCCGTGGAAGTGGCGGGCCGCAGGGCGCCGATGCGACCGGTGCCGGGGCTCGGCGAGCACACCCAGGCGGTGCGCGCCGAGTTCTCCTGAACCGGTCGCCCGCCCGGGGAAACCGGGACCCGCCTGACGGGTGGCCGGGGCTCCTGTGCTAGGACGCCGGGCATGGAGATCGAGCCGATCACCCTGTCCACGCCACGGCCCGTACGACGGCCGACACTGGTCCAGCGCTGGGATGAACTCACCTTCCTGCACTGGCCGGTGGAGCCGGAGCGCGTGGCCCCGCTGCTGCCCGCCGGTACGCGCCCGGACACCCTCGACGGTGTCACCTATGTCGGGCTGGTCCCGTTCCTGATGCGCGGTGTGGGCTTCGGGCCGGGGCCCGGCCTGCCGTATCTGGGCACGTTCTGCGAGACGAACGTGCGGCTGTACTCGGTGGACGGGCAGGGCCGGCGCGGTGTGGTGTTCCAGTCCCTCGACGCGGCCCGGCTGCTCCCCGTGCTGGTGGGCCGGCTCACCGTCCGGCTGCCCTATCGATGGTCCACGATGCGGCTGCGGCGCGAGAACAACGTGATCACCTACAGCTGCGGCCCGCGACGGCGCCCGGCGGTCCGGGGTCGCACGAGCCGGGCCGTGGTGAGGATAGGCGGGGCCATCACGGAGCCCACACGGCTGGAACGGTTCCTGACCGCCCGGTGGGGGCTGCACGTCTCCTGGCACGGCCGCACGGTGCACCTGCCGAACGACCACGCACCATGGCCACTGCACCGGGCCGAGCTGCTCGAACTCGACGACGGCCTGATCACCACCGCGGGCCTGCCGCCCATGACGGGCCCGCCGGTGAGTGTGCTGTACTCCCCCGGGGTCGCCGTTCGCTTCGGGACCCCGCAACGCGCATGAGCTGGGCGGCAGCGAGGAGGTAGTTGTAGCGGGCGGTCTCCCGGTAGTTGCGCGCCCGCAGCGAGCGGCCCCCGTCCCGCAGGTAGCGCTACCAAGTCTTGGGCAGCCTGCGGTGATCTTGTCCAGGTCCGCAAGCAACATGGAGAAAGCCTCCGAGTCAACGTGTCGGTGGGCGGTCCGCCGCACCCGAAGTCCCGAATGCGAAGCGCCTGACGGCAAGTCAGGCGAGTACACTCACAGACACGCTCCTGACCAGCGGCGACAGCGATCTGCGACGGGAGTACTCACCATGGTTCAGTTGCCATCCAGCGGCCCAGGTGGGTCGAGCCGGTAGCCGTGTCCCCGCAGGGTGGTGAGGGCGGGCAGGACGACAGGCGCGTGTGCGGCGGAGGCGGCCGCCTGCAGTCGGCGGCGCAGGGAGGACATGGTGACGTCCAGCGTCTTGGTCGGCCCGAACCAGTTCTCGTCCCACACCTCCGCCATGAGCGATTCGCGGGAGACGGCCTCCCCCGGATGCCGGACCAGGATGGCGAGGAGTTCGAACTCCTTGGGGCGCAGTTCGACCTCCCGATCGCCGAGGAGGCAGCGGCGCGCGGCGATGTCCACGGTCAGACCCCCGATGCGGACCGGTTCGCCCGGTCCCTCCGGGACGGGCGGGCGGCGGCGGAGATGGGCGCGGAGGCGGGCGAGCAGCACGGTCAGGCTGAAGGGTTTGACCAGGTAGTCGTCGGCGCCCGCGTCCAGGCCCACGATGACGTCGATCTCCTCGCTGCGGGCGGTGAGGATGAGGATGAGGACATCGGGGTGCTCGTCGCGCAGTTGCCGGGCGACGTCGATGCCGTCCATGTCGGGGAGGCCGAGGTCGAGGAGGACGACGTCGATGGGGAGTCTGGCGGCCTCGGCCAGGCCGGAGCCGCCGGTCCGGGTCCAGGTCACGGCGTAACCGTGGGATCGCAGACCTGCTTCCACATGCCGCCCGATGACCTCGTCGTCCTCGATGAACAGTACGGATACCGCGTCCTTGGCTTCTGTCGTCCGCATGCTCAAAAGCGTAGGGCGGGTGGCTGTCCGGGGGCGCGCGGACGGTCCGCTGTCAGAGTTCACGCAGCTCTTCCACGGCCGGCCGGGTGGATCTGCGGACGCCGCTCAGGGCTGCGCCGACGATGGCCGCGAAGGCTGCCGCCAGGGTCAGGGCGGGATATGGCCAGGGCACGGCCACGGTGTCCGGTGGTGGGTCGAACACACCGGTGAGCACCTTGACGAGCATCTGGGTCAGGGCCCATCCGATGAGTTCTCCACCACGTCGAGGGCCTGGATAAGGCTCGGGGACTGGAAGACGACGCCGATGTCATGGGCCGTGGCGGGGCGGCCCAGAGCGGGCCAGTCCGGATCCTTCCGTCGCGCAGCACGAGCACCCGGTCGGCGAAGGCGACGACCTCGGTGTTGTGGGTGACGACCAGAACGCCGCGACCGGCGTCGGCCCGGCTCTTGAGCAGGTCGAGCACGCGCCGTTCGGTCCGTCCGTCCAGCTCGCCGGTGGGCTCGTCGGCGAGGAGCGCATCGGAGTCGTTGGCCAGGGCGACGGCAAGCCCCGCACGGGCCAGTTCGCCGCCTGCCAGCTCATGCGGCAGGGCGTGGGCCCGGCCGCGCAGGCCCACCCCGTCGAGCAGGGCGGCGATATCGGACGCAGCGCCACGGCGCGTCCGGCAGCCGCCTGGGCAAGACGGATGTTCCGTAGGTCCAGATGGGCGATGAGGTTGCCGGACTGCAGCAGGACACCGATACGGCGGGCGCGCGGCCGGGCCCGCTGGGCCTCGGGGCGATGACTGATCCGCTCCCGGCCGATGTGGACGTATCCTCCGGCCGGCTCGTCCAGCCCGGCCAGGCACGCCAGCAGGGTGGACTTGCCCGACCCGGAGGGTCCGACGACGGCGACGGTCTCACCGCGCTGGACGTGGAGGGACACCCCGCGCAGGGCGAGGGTCTCCTCCTCTCCGGTGCGGAAGAACCGGTAGAGCTCCCTGGCGTCGAGGGCGGCCGTTCCGCCGGTTCCCGCCCCTGCCTCGGAGGTGGTGGTCATCACTGCCACCGGAGCGAATCGCTGACGATGCGCCAGGGGTCGACGTTGTCGGCGCCGGTCGGGCCGGTCAGGGTCAGGACGACCTGCCGACCGTGGTGGAAGAACACGTACCGCTCCACCGAGTCGCGCACGCTCTTGCCGATTACCTGGTTGTCGGGGATGTCCCCCGGCGGGTTGGACGCGGTGGGGGCCGACCCGGTCCGCTGGTGGAGGCCGACCCGGTCCGCTGGGTGGGCGACGAGCCAGGAGTGGCCTTGGAACCGCTGTGAGAGCCCCCGCCGGAGCCGGAGCAGCCGGCGACCACCGCGGTGGTCGGGGCGACGGTGGCGGGAACGGCGGGGATGGCTCGCTTGCTCTTCGTGTCCTCCACACAGGCGAACCGCTGGTGCCTCCGACGCCAGGGAGGAGGCGGTAAACACTCGCCACGACGAGGGTTGGGCGACGGCAAAACCGGCCGGTGGCGTCCCTGCCTCGGCCGCACCGGGCGCGCCCACGCTCATGATGGGCGTATGAGACAGCGCGTGATGCGGGTGGCCGTGATGGCGGTGCTGGTGGCACTCGTCCTGCTGGCCACGCCGCTGGCGCTCGGGATCCAGACGTCCTTCTTCTCGGATGAACGCGATGAGCTGGAGCGCGTGGCCCTGACGGCCGCCATCCATGTGCCGCCGTCGTTCGCGGTGGGCGGCCGTGTGAAACTGCCCGCCCATGAGCCAGGAATCGACGTCGGGGTGTACGACCTGTCCGGGCGCCTGCGCGACGGCAGCGGTCCGAGGACGGCGGACTCGATCACCCGGCCGGCCCGGGGCGGGGTGGTGGCCCGGGGGCGCGGCGACGACCAGATTGTGGTGGCCGTGCCCGTATCCGCCGAGGAGCGGGTCATCGGTGTGGTCCGTGCCTCGACCGGGACACCGCAGGTCTGGCAGCGCATCGTCCTGGCCTGGCTGGTCCTGTCCGGCACCGCCCTGGTGGCGCTGGTCACGGCCATCGTGGTGGCACGCCGGCAGGCGCGCACGCTCACCGCACCGTTGGAGGCGCTCTCGGCGAAGGCCGGAGCGGTGGCGGACGGGGATCTGACCGCGCGCGCCGAAGGCAGCGCGATCGCCGAGATCGACCAGGTGGCGCGCACCCAGAACGCCATGGTCGAGCATCTGGCCCTACGGCTCGATCACCAGCGCCACTTCACCTCCAACGCCTCCCATCAGCTGCGTACCCCGCTCGCCGGTCTGCAACTGGGTCTGGAGGCGGCCGCCGCCGATCCCGACGCGGATCTGCGAATGGCCGTGACGGAGGCCCTGGAGCAGGTACGGCATCTTCAGCGGACCGTGGACGAGGTGCTCCGGCTGGCCCGGGCGACGCCACGCCCCGGCGTTCCCGCGACCGCCCGGCTCGCCGCCGAGGTGGTCGAGGGGGCGGAGCGCCGCTGGCACGGCGCGTTCGCCGCCGAGGGCCGTCGTCTGGACTTCGGCGTCGAGCCCGGGGGCGGGGGCCCGCGGATCCCCGACCGCACCGCCGAGCAGATTCTGGACGTCCTGCTGGACAACGCCCTGCGCCACGGCCGCGGTACGGTCGAGGTCACGGTGCGCGAGATGGGAGTCGCGGTCGCCGTGGACGTGTCCGACGAGGGCTCGCTGACGCTCGACCGGCGGTCCGTCTTCGAGCGGGGGGCGACGACATCGCGGGCCGGCAGTGGCATCGGGCTGACGCTGGCGCGGGAAATGGCCGAGGCGGCCGGGGGGCGGCTCACCCTCGCCCGGACGGCGCCCACCACCTTCACCTTGCTGCTGCCGGTCGCGGAGCCACCGCCGCCACCGGAGTGAGCCGTCACAGGGGGAGGCGGGCGGCCGAAGATGACCGCCCGCCCCGGGTGAGATCCCGGGCTTCTTCGTACGCGTTGCCCTCGGACTCATGGTTGGCCTGAGAGCCGGAGTCGTTGTGACCGCCGGAGCCGTCCTCCTGACCGCCCGGCCGCACGCCCTGATCCGGCGCGCTGCCCAGCGCGTCGGGGACCTCCTCCTGGACCCGGCTGGTCCTGCGTCTACCACTGGCGATATAACCCCATCAGCACGTTTTGCCGTGATCTAACCTCCGTCGTGCTGGGTGTTAACCACCCCCTTCCTAGCGTGGAAGACACCAAGGGTTCGCCCGCGGATGGAGGGCATCATGAGCAAGCACACCATCGTCGTTGTCAACGGTCCGGAGGGTGAGGAGCGGCTCCTGACGGCACGGCCCGCCACCGGCCGGCCGCCCCCGCTCGGGGCCCTCGCGAAGTACTTCGAGCCCACCTGTCACCGTGCCCCGTCCCGGAGCGCCGTGACCGGCGAAGGGTGGGGTGCCGGGTGCGCGGTGCTCAACCGCTGGACGATCCAGCATGCCCACGGGACACCCCTGGCCGATCCCCGCCACGACCTCGGAACAGCCGCCGGCCGCGCCCACCGCTCTCCGCCAAATCTTTGGGGAGGCTTCTCATGACAACGCTCCTCCGGCCCGCTCCGCTGACGGCTCCCCGTGTCAGCGGCGATCTGCCCGGCCCCCGCTCCACAGCCCTGTTGGCCCATCAGGAGCGGTGGGAGTCGAATGCGCGGACCTACCCGCGCCATCTGCCCATCGCACTGGCCGAGGGGGCGGGCAGCTTCGTCCGGGACGTCGACGGCAATGTCTTCATCGACTTCCTCGCCGGCGCCGGGGTGCTGTCACTCGGCCACAACCATCCGGAGCTGGTGCGGGCCGTGCGGCGTCAGCTCGACTCCCTCACCCACGGCCTGGACTTCCCCACCCCCGCCAAGGACGCCTTCACCCAGGCCCAGCTGTCCATGCTGGCGCCGGAGCTGCGCAAGCGCACACGGCTGCACTTCTGCGGGCCGACGGGAGCCAACGCCGTCGAAGCCGCCATCAAGCTCTGCAAGATCGCGACCGGCCGGGGCGACATCATCTCCTTCCAGGGCGCCTTCCATGGCAGCACCCACGCCACGATGGCGCTCAGCGGGCTGGTGTCCCAGAAGGCGCCCGTGCGCGACGGCATGCCGGGAGTGCACTTCTTCCCGTACACCGCCAGTGGCCCGGCCCTGGACGGCGGTTCGGTCAACGGCGCCGACCTCCTGGAGCAGGCGTTGCGGGACGGCAACGGCGGTATTCCGCTGCCCGCCGCGGTGATCATGGAGATGGTGCAGGGCGAGGGCGGAAACTTCGTCGCCCGCACCGACTTCGTCCGCAAGGTGCGCGAGGTGACCTACTCGCTGGGCATCCCCCTGATCGTCGACGAGGTCCAGACAGGTTGCGGACGCACCGGCACCTGGTTCGCCTTCGAGCAGTACGGCATCGAGCCGGATGTCATCGTGGCGTCCAAGGCACTGAGCGGCATCGGTCTGCCGGTCGCCCTCATCCTGTACGACACCGCGCTGGACACCTGGGCGCCCGGCGCGCACATCGGGACCTTCCGCGGCAATCAACTGGCCTTCGCCGCCGGGGTGGAGACGATCCGCATCATCCGGCGGGACGACATCCTGGGCAACGTCCGCCGGCAGGGTGCGCGGATCGCGGACCGGCTGGCCGGGCTCACCCGCAATCCCTGGGTCAGCCAGGTGCGCGGCCGAGGGCTGATGTGGGGGATCGAAATGGCGGATCCCCGTGACGGCCGCCCGGCCACCGAGGTCGCGGCCGCGGTCCAGCACCATGCGCTGCGCCATGGCCTCATCGTGGAACGCGGCGGACGTGACGACGCCGTGGTACGCATCCTGCCCCCGCTGAACGTCACCGCCGAGGTCGTGGACACGGCCTGCTCGATCCTGGTGGAGGCCGTGTCCGCACGCGCCGATCGTTCCTCCGTTCCCTGAGGGCTGAAAGGGGCATCGGATGGCTCTCATCGTCCAGAAGTACGGAGGCTCGTCGGTCCCCACCACCGAGCGGATCAGACGGGTCGCCGAACGGGTGGTCAGGGCCCATGACGCGGGCCATGACGTGGTCGTGGTGGTGTCCGCCATGGGCGACGCCACCGATGAACTCCTCGCGCTGGCCCAGAACGTGGACACCGCACCCTGTCCGCGGGAGCTGGACACCCTGCTGAGCGTAGGTGAGCAGGTCTCCAGCACACTGACCGCGATGGCGATCCACGCGCTCGGTGCCTCGGCGTGCTCCTATTCCGGCCGCCCGGCCGGGGTGATCACGACTCCGGCCCACGGCGGGGCCCGGATCGTGGAGGTACGGCCTCGCCTGGTCCGGGAGGCACTGGACCGCGGCACGATCCCAGTGGTCACCGGATTCCAGGGAGTGTGCGGGGAAAACGACGACGAGATCACCACCCTGGGCCGCGGCGGCTCCGACACCACGGCGATCGCGCTGGCGGCGGCGCTCAAGGCCGACGTATGCGAAATCTGCACCGATGTGGACGGGGTGCTCACCGCGGATCCAAGGATCGTGCCGGAGGCGAGGCCGATCGACCACCTCACCTATGAGGCCATGCGGGAGCTGGCCGCCACGGGAGCGCGGGTGCTGGCGCTGTCCAGCGCCGAGTACGCCGAGCGATACGCGGTGCCCCTCCGAGTCCGGTCGTCCTACGGCGAACATCCGGGCACCGTCGTCTCGGACGAGCCCGTACGGCCCCCGTCGTACGGGTCCCCCGCCCGGGTGGTCGCCCTGGCCCATGACCCGTCCCGCACGAAGATCACCCTGTCCGGTGTGGTGGGCCGCGCGGGGGCGACGGCGGGCGTGATGCACGCCCTGGCCGAGGAGGGGAGCGGGATCGGCACGGCTGAATTCCGTGCCGTCCCGGCCGGCGACGGGCGATACGGCGCGCTCACGCTGGTCCTGCCCGCGGCCGACGCCCCCACCGCGCTGGCCGCCCTGCGGACCTGCCGCCGAGGCATCGGCTACGACGGCCTCACCCTCGAGGACAAAGTCGGGACAGTGTCGCTCGTGGGGTCCGGATTCCGGTCGCACGCCGGGACTTTCCTCCTGCTGAGGGAGACACTGGACGAGATGGGCGTGCCGTTCGAGCCGGTGTCGGCGTCGGACACCCGCATTTCGGTACTTTGCCGTGCCTCCCTGCTGCCGGACGCCGTACGCGCCCTGCACAAGGCGTTCGTGGAGATCCCGGCCGGCAAACTCCGGCCCACCCGTACGCGACGGGCAGCACGGCAGGCTGCCGACGAAGGCGTTCACCATGAGGACGCGGATGCGCAGGGTGACCGGCTTCTCCGGGAGGCAGGACGCCTCTCCATCGAACTGGAGGGCACCGCCCCGCCGCAGATCGCCGGACGTGCCGTGTCCGTAGGCCATCATCGGCGCGCGATACGCGGGTGCCCTGCCGACCCGCCTCATCCCTCTGGCGGAGCAGGTCCGCGGAGGCCGTGGCCGTGGTGCGCGTGAGGAGAGCACGATGTCGGGAAGTGACCGGAAGGGGGCGGTGGGGGGAGGGCCGCCGCGCGCGTGGGTGCCGAGGTCGCGGAGTCGTCCGGATGGTCTGCTCGCCTGTGCGGGCTGGGACGGTTCGGTTCGGTGGCGGGACGGCGAACGGCTTGAGCGGCTGTTCGAGGAGCGCTGCGACCTGACGTGTGCGCGGGGGAACGGAGACCGGCTCGCGGTGGACGCCGGCGACGTCGTCCTCACGTACCCTCAGCTGGACGAAAGGGCCAATCGGCTTGCTCGTTTCCTGATGGCCGAGGGTGTACGGCCCGGCGACCGGATCGGGTTGTTGCTCGACGAGGCGGTGGACGCCTATGTCGGGATACTGGCCGTGCTGAAGGCGCACGCCGCGTACGTACCGCTGGACGTCGGGTTCCCGTCGGATCGTCTGAGCTACATCGTGGCCGATGCCTCCGTGCGCATGGTCCTGTCACTGTCCCGACTCTCCGAGCGGACGCGATGCCTCACAGACAGTACCGAGCTGCTGTATCTGGACCGGGTGCGGTCCAGGGTCGCGGAGCAGCCTCCCGGTCGCCCCGACCCGATGGCTGTCGGGGAACCGGCCGACGACCTGTGTTACGTCATCTACACCTCAGGATCCACGGGCCGTCCGAAGGGGGTGGCCGTCGGACACCCCGCTGTGTGCAACTTCGTCCGAGTGGCCGCGGAGGTCTACGGCATCACCCGCGACGATCGGGTCTACCAGGGGATGACCATCGCTTTCGACTTCTCCGTCGAGGAGACCTGGGTGCCCTGGATGGCCGGTGCCACGGTGGTACCCAAACCTGAAGGGCCGAGCCTGCTCGGTGCCGAGCTGGACGCGTTCCTGCGGGGGCGCCGGGTCTCGGCCCTGTGCTGCGTTCCCACCCTGCTGGCCACCCTGGACGAGAACGCGTCCGAGCTGCGGTTCCTGCTGGTATCCGGGGAACCCTGCCCGCAGAATCTCGTCACCCGCTGGCACCGGCCCGGCCGCCGGTTCCTCAACGTCTACGGCCCGACCGAAGCGACCGTCACGGCGACCTGGAGCCCGCTGGCCCCCGACCGTCCGGTGACGATCGGTGTCCCGCTGCCGACGTACTCGGTCGCCGTCCTCGATCCGGAACGGGACACGGCCCTGCCGCCGGGCACGATGGGAGAGATCGCGATCGGCGGGATCGGGCTCGCCGATGGATACCTCAACCGGCCCGAGCTGACCGAACGCGCCTTCATTCCGGACTTTCTCGGCATCCCCGGGAATCCGTCCGGCAAGCTCTACCGGACCGGGGACCTGGGCAAGATCAACGCCCAAGGTGAGGTCGAACATCACGGCCGCATCGACACCCAGGTCAAAATCCGCGGCTACCGCGTAGAACTGGCCGAGATCGAGTCGGTGCTGCTGCACCTGCCCGGAATCGCCCAAGCGGTGGTCAGCGACCGGGAGATCACCCCGGGGGCCGTGGGACTGTGCGCCTACTACACCACCTGCGCGGGCATGACCGTGGATCCCGAGCGGGCCGTGGCACACCTGCGCGCACGGCTGCCCGGCTACATGGTCCCCGCCTACCTCGAACACCTCACCTCGATTCCGATGCTGCCCAGTGGCAAGGCCGACCGCCGGCACCTGCCGCCGCCAGCCGGGCCACGCCGGCTCACCCAGGGCAATGGCACGGCTCCACGCACCAGCGCCGAACGGATGCTGGCCGAACTGCTGGCTGCGGTCCTGCAGGTCGAGCGGGTCTCCGTGGACAGCCACTTCTTCACCGACCTCGGCGCCGATTCCCTGCTCATGGCGCGGTTCAACGCGGCCGTGCGCGAACGTCCGGACCTGCCCGATGTGTCGATGAGGGACGTCTACCTGCATCCCACCGTGCGCCGGCTCGCCACGGCCCTGGCCGAAGCGCCATCTCCTGCCCGGACCATGCTCGACCGCGTACGGCGGCAGCCTGCCCCTCCGGCCGTGGGCACACCCCGGTACGCCCTGTGCGCGATCCTCCAGTTCCTCATGTTCCTGATCTACGTGAGCCTCGCTTCGGTGGCGCTGGACGCCGGAACATCCTGGATGACGCAGGGGCAGGGATGGCTCGACGTCTACGAACGCGCGGTTGCCCTCGGTGCCGTGGTGCTGATCGGCGCGAGCCTGTTCCCGATCGCCGCCAAATGGGCTCTGATCGGGCGGTGGAAACCGCGGTGCATCCGGTTGTGGAGCGTGGCCTATGCCCGCTTCTGGTGTGTCAGAACCCTCATCGTCGCCAACCCACTGGCCCGGCTGGCGGTCGGTACGCCGCTGTTCACTCTGTATCTGCGGGCACTCGGCGCCAAGATCGGACCGCGCACCCTGATCTTCACCCGGTGGGTGCCGATCTGTACCGACCTGCTGACCATCGGGGCCGACACCGTGATCCGCAAGGAAACCTTTCTCAACGGTTACCGAGCACGCGACGGGGTGATCGAAACCGGCCCGGTCACCATCGGCGCCGGCGCCTTCATCGGCGAACAGAGCACTCTCGACATCGGCGTACGCCTCGGCGACACCGCTCAGCTCGGTCATGCCTCCGCGCTGCACGAAGGCCAGTCGATACCCGCCGGGCAGCACTGGCACGGCTCGCCGGCCCGGCCCGCACCAGAGGGATCCGAGTACCTCACCGTTCCGCCGGCCCGCTGCGGCCGCCTGCGGCGAGTGTGTCACAGCCTCGTCACGCTGCTGGCCTTGACGGCCACCGTGGGAGTGGCCGAGGTGGCCGCCGCCGCGCTGCTGGAGGCCCGGCCCGCGCTGGTCCGCACCGTCACCGGAGCGGGCGGCCCCGGCAGTTGGACGTACTACGCCGACGGCCTGGAGATCGCCGCGGCCGCGGTGCTCGGCCTCGCCCTTCTGGGGACGATCCTCGTACCGGCCCTGTCGCGAGTACTGTCCCGTCCCCTCAGGCCGAACACGGTCTATCCGCTGTACGGAGTGCGATTCACACTCCAGCGTGCCGTCGCCCGGCTGACCAGTACCCGCTTCACCATCGCCCTGTTCGGCGACAGCTCGGCGATCGTGCACTACCTCAGAGCCCTCGGATACCGTCTGGCACCGATCGAGCAGACCGGAACCAACTTCGGCACGATGCTCAAACACGAGGTGCCCGCCCTCAGCCGGGTCGGCGCCGGGACCATGGTCTCCGACGGACTGTCCATCGCGAACGCCGAGTACTCCAGCACCTCGTTCCGCACCGCCCCGGTCACCATCGGAAGCCACAACTACCTGGGCAACAACATCGTCTACCCGGCCGGCGGCAGGACCGGCGACAACTGTCTGCTGGCCACCAAGGCCATGATCCCCGTCAGCGGTCCGGTCAGGGAGAACACCGGACTGCTCGGCTCACCCCCCATCGAGATCCCACGGTCGGTCGAGCGCGACCACCGCTTCGACCACCTCACCACCGGATCCGGGCTCCGGCGCCGCCTCACGGCCAAGAACCACCACAACGCATGGACCATGGCCCTGTTCCTGGCCGTGCGCTGCCTGTACGTCTACGGCCTCCTCCTGATCGCGATGTTCCCGCTGACCGGCAACGGCGGGCTGTACTGGCTGGAGACGGTCGGCACCGCGCTCCTCGAACTCGCCTTCACGGTGGGCTTCTTCGTTCTGGCCGAACGGGCCGTGCTGGGCTTCCGTACCCTGCGGCCACGGTTCTGCTCCATCTACGAGCGGTCCTTCTGGCGGCACGAGCGCTACTGGAAGGTGCCGTCCATCCTCTACCTCTCCCTCTTCAACGGCACCCCCTTCAAACCCGCCGTCTGGCGGCTGCTCGGCGTCCGTATGGGACACCGAGTCTTCGACGACGGCTGCCGGATTCTGGAACGGACTCTCACCCAGGTCGGCGACGGCTGCGCCCTCAATGCCGGCAGCATCTTGCAGGCACACTCGCTCGAAGAGGGCGTCTTCAAATCTGATCGCATCACCATCGGCATCGGCTGCACGATCGGCACCAGCGCCTTCGTGCACTACGGCGTCGTCATCGAGGACCACGCCCGCATCGACGCCGACTCCTTCCTCATGAAGGGCGAACACGTACCGGCACACACCCAGTGGCGCGGCAATCCGGCAGTGGAACTGACCACCGATGCCGACTGCCGCGGAAAGCTGTAGTCGAGCGTGCCCGAGCGCTCAGGCAGGCGTACCCGCCTTGGTCGTTCGTTCACCGTCCCTGGGCTGCCGACCCGGCTTACCCGGCACCAACGGTTACCAGCAGGAGATGGAGGTCCTGGGCGGCGTCGGCGGTGGACAGGACCGCGGCGACGAGGACCGTGGCCGTCGCGGCGGCGAGGACGGGGTGTCGGCCGAAGGGCGGAGCGAGGAGGGCGGCGACGCGGCGGGGCACGGGTCCGGCGGCGGCGAGTGGGGTGCGGCGGCCGAGGATGCCCAGGGCGGCGCCCGGAGTGCGGGCGGGGGCGTGGTGGGCGGCGAGGGCCGCTTTGCCGACGGTGCGGGCGACCCGCTCGCGGTCGCCGGTGGCGATGGCCGCGTTCTCATCGGCCCACCGTTCGATGGTGTACGTCACGGCCGTGGCGAGGGGGCGTAGCAGGGGGTTGGCGGCGGCACCGAGCTGGGTCAGGGCGACGAAGGCGTAATGGTGGGCCGTCAGGTGGGCGCGTTCGTGGGCGAGCAGGATGTGGCGCTCGGCTTCGTCGAGGGTGTGCAGCATGCCGGTGGAGACGACGACGCGGCCGGGCAGGCCGGGGATCGCGAAGGCGTTGGGGGCCTCGTCCTCGATCACGACCAGACCGTCTTCGGCGGGCATGCAGGCCGCTTCCAGGGCGGCGGTGGCCAGGGTGCGGGCGCGCCGCCAGAGCATGCGGGCGGCCATGAGGACGGTGGCGCCGAGCAGCAGTCCGGCGATCAGGGCGACGGACAGTTCGGCGGGGTCGTCGCGCTGCGCGGTGTGGGCCGACCAGTGGCCGAGGCCGGCCAGCTGGGGGAAGCGGATCAGTCCGGTGATGGCCAGCAGCCCCAGTGAGATGGTGGTCGCCGTGCCCAGCACGAGGGCTGAGGCGGTGAGCAGCCACGTCGCCAGGCGGGGTTCGCATCGCTCCGACAGAGGTCGCGCTCCGAGGGGAGCGAGCAGGGAGAGCAGCAGGGGGACGTAGACCGCGATGCGCATCTGGGCTGCCTCTTCCTACTGATCGGGGTCGAGCAGTTGGCGCAGCAGG
Organism: Streptomyces hygroscopicus; assembly: GCA_002021875.1. Lineage (NCBI taxonomy): Bacteria > Bacillati > Actinomycetota > Actinomycetes > Kitasatosporales > Streptomycetaceae > Streptomyces > Streptomyces hygroscopicus. The sequence goes on along the minus strand of CP018627.1, from coordinate 10,866,524 downwards.
TCCGCGTCGGTGGTGGACAGCTCGTCGGCGAAGCGGGCGAGGACGTCCTGGCGGTCTGACCGCTCTTCCAGGACCGAGCGCATGCGGCGGGCGGCGAAGCCGGGGTCGTCGGTCACGGGGGCGTAGGCGTAGGCCCGGCCACGCGGGGTGCGGGTGAGCAACTGCTTGGTGTGCATACGGGTGAGGATCGTCACCACGCTGTTGTAGGCCAGTTCGCCGCCGAGGCGTTCGGTGACCTCCCGGGGGGTCAGCGCGCCGTCGGCCCGCTGCAGCAGTTCGAGGATCTCGGCCTCGCGGGCACCGTTGGGCCGCTTGGGCCCGTGTCCTGGCGTGCGGATGCCCATGCGGTTGGCCTCCCTCATCTCATCACCTACACTCGTGTAGGACTCCTACACCGGTGTAAAAGCTGTTGTCTCCCAAGTGTGCCATGCACGCGTGCCTGGGCAGAACTCTGCCTTGGGCGGGCACGGCCGGAAAGGACCCTGCGGTGCCTTTGGCCCTCAACCCGCTGGATGCCGCCGAACTGCTGACAGCGTTCGGCACGGCGGGTGTCTTCGTGGTGCTGTTCGCCGAGACCGGACTGCTGATCGGCTTCTTCCTGCCCGGTGACTCCCTGTTGGTCACCGCCGGCCTGCTGTGTACGGCCTCGGGCAGGGGCGTCCACCTGTCGCTGCCCGGTGTGCCGGTCCGTACCCGCGGCCGGCACCTGATCGACGGTGTGAGGCGTGCGGAGGAGCTGCTCGCCCGCTACGACCGCTACCCGCTCCCTCTGTTCGCGCTGATCGACGCCGTCTCCCCGCTGCCGCTCGCCCTGGAAGCGCTCAGGTCCCGCCGGGCCCGCACCGCCGCGGAGCCGACCGTGGGGAGCGCCAAGTGAAGATCACCTTCCTGATCCACAACGTGTACGCGATCGGCGGCACGATCCGCACCACGCTCAATCTCGCCGCCGCGCTCGCCGACCGGCACGAGGTGACGATCGTATCGATGCTCCGCCACCGCACCCACCCGCGATTCGTCATCGATCCACGGGTGACGGTCGTGCCCCTGGTTGACATACACGCGGACGCCGCCGACCCCCTGCTGCATCAGCCGGCCGAGGTCTTCCCCACCGCCGAGAAGCGGTACAGGCAGTACAGCCGCCTCACCGACCGGCGGGCGCGCGAGTACCTGCGGAGCTGCGACGCGGACGTGATCATCGGCACGCGGCCGGGCATCAATGTGTACCTGGCCCGCTTCGCACCGCCCCGGGCACTGCGCATCGCCCAGGAACACCTCACCCACGACACGCACACCAAGAGGCTGCGCGCCCAGCTCGCCCGCCAGTACCGCGACCTGGATGCCGTGGTCACCACGACCGAAGCCGACGCGGCCGTCTACCGGGCGAGGATGCGGCTGCCGGGCGGGCGGATCCTGGCCATACCCAACAGCGTGCCCGACCCGGGCCCGCCGCCCGCCGACGGCGGCGCCCACATCATCGCCGCGGCCGGACGGCTGGTGCGCGCCAAGCGGTTCGACCTGCTCATCGAGGCGTTCACCGACGTCGCCGCCAAGCACCCGGACTGGTCGCTGCGCGTCTATGGCTCGGGCGCGGACAAGGAGCGGCTCCAGGGGCTGATCGAGGAGCAGGGCCTGGGGGGCCGGGCGGCGCTGATGGGCGCGGTGTCCCCGATCGAGGCCGAGTTCGCGAAGGCGTCGATCGTCGCCTCCGCCTCCGATGCGGAGTCCTTCGGCATGACGCTGGTCGAGGCGATGCGCTGTGGCACACCGGTGGTCGCCACCGACTGCCCGCTCGGCCCGGCAGAGATCATCAACGACGGTGTCGACGGCCGCTTGGTCCCCATGGGCGACCGGCAGGCGCTGGCCGTCGCGCTGTGCGACCTGATCGCCGACGAGCCCGACCGCCACCGCATGGGCAAGGCCGCCCGCGCCGCGGCCCGCCGCTTCGATCCGGCCCATGTCGCGCGCGCCTACGAGGAACTGTTCGGCGACCTCGCCGCCACGCGTTCCGCCCGCGCCTGGCAGCGCCGCAAGGCCCGCTGGCGCGGGCGCGCGGGCCGGGCCCTGCGCCGCCTGCGCCGCTGACCCCCGCCACTCCCCGCGCTCGTACCGCGGTCCCCTCCCCACGGCCGTACCGCGCCGCGCCGGTCCCCCGCGGACACGGCTCGCCCCAGCCACCACAGAAACGGATCCAGATGAGTGCCATCAGCATCGGCCAGGCGGCCATCCTCGGCATCGTCGAAGGCATCACGGAGTTCCTCCCCGTCTCCTCCACCGGCCACCTGAAGATCACCGAAGGGCTGATGGGCATCCCGGTCGACGACACCTCCGTGGTCGGCTTCACCGCCGTCATCCAGGTCGGCGCGATCGCCGCGGTGCTCGTGTACTTCTTCAAGGACATCGTGCGGATCGTCTCCGCCTGGAGCCGCGGACTCGCCCACCGCGAACAGCGGTACCACCACGACTACAAGTTCGCCTGGTGGGTCATCTACGCCACCATCCCCATCGTGATCGTGGGCCTGGCCGCGAAACCCCTCATCGAGGGCCCGCTCGCATCCCTGTGGGTGGTCGCCGGCTCCCTCGTCGCCGGGTCCGCTGTGATGTGGGTGGCCGACCAGATGGGCCGCCACAAACGCGGTGAGGACGACACGGGCTTCAAGGACGCCATGCTGGTGGGCTGTTCGCAGATTCTCGCGCTGCTCTTCCCCGGCTTCTCCCGCTCCGGCGCCACCATGTCCACCGCGCTCATCCTCGACCTGGACCGGGTGGCCGCCACCCGCCTGTCCTTCTTCCTCGGCATCCCGGCGCTGACCGGCGCGGGCCTGTACGAACTGAAGGACGCCGTCGGCGCCGGGGTCGGCACCGCCCCCCTCGTGGTGGGCACCGCCGTGTCCTTCGTGGTCGCCTACGCCTCGATCGCCTGGCTGCTGAAGTTCGTCGCCAGGCATTCCTTCAACGCGTTCGTCATCTACCGCGTCGCCGTCGGCCTGCTGCTCCTCGGCCTGCTGGGTACCGGGGTGCTCTCCGCATGACCGTGGTGAGTGCGGTCATCCGGCCGCCACGCCGGATACCGTGGCCGGCGCTGGTCGCACTCGCCTATGCGGCGGCCCAACTCGCCCTCGTGGTCCCGCATCTGGGGCTGGGCTGGGACGAAACGGTGTACCTCTCCCAGGTCGACCCGCACCGCCCGGCGGCGTACTTCAGCGCCCCGCGCTCACGCGGCATCAGCCTTCTGGCGGCCCCCGTCCTTGCCGTCACCGACTCCGGTGGTGGCACCGTGCTCCGGGTCGTCCTGGCGCTGTTGTCCGCCGCCGCCCTGTACGCGGCCTACCGCGTCTGGCAGCCGCTGCTCGGCCCCGGGCGGACCGCCCTGGCCGCGCTGCTGTTCGCCGGCCTGTGGACCACCATGCTCTACGGGCCGCAGGCCATGCCCAACCTGTGGGTGGCCCTGTCCGCGGTGGCGGCCGTCGGCTGGTTCCTGCGTGCCGCACACCCCCATATGGGGTGGCGGGCCCCGCTCGGTCTGGGCGCCATGGTCGCGGCCGCCACCTGCTTCCGCTTCTCCGACGGCATCTGGCTCGCCCTGCCCCTGCTCGCGGCGTGCGCGATCGTCCCGGCCCGGCGGCGCCCGGCGCCCGCGCTCGCCGTGGCCGGCGGGTTCGCCGCAGGCGGCGCCGAGTGGATCGCCGAGGCGTACGCGCGCTGGGGCGGGGTCGGCGCCCGGCTGCACCTCTCCAGCACCACCGAGGGCGGCATGGGCACACACTGGGCGGGCGGCATGGCCTGGCGCAGCCTCAACGGCCCCCTGCTCTGTCGCCCCTGCCACGTCCCACTCGCCCACCCCGAACTCACCCTGTGGTGGCTGGCCCTGCCCGCCCTCGCCCTCACCGCCTGCGTCGTAGCCTGGCGCACCCGGCGCGACGCGGTCATCTTGCTCCCCATCGCCTGCGCCACCGCGATGAGCATCCCCTACCTGCTGCTCATCGACTACTCCGCGCCGCGCTTCCTGCTGCCCGTCTACGCCCTGCTCTCCCTTCCGCTCGCCACCCTGGCCGGACACTGCGCGCAGGCCATCCGCCCGACCCGCGCCCGCGCCCTGACCGCCGGGCTGGCGGCCGTGCTGCTCGCCCTGCACCTGTCCGCGCAGTACGAGGTCCTCGACCGCAACACGGCTGCCGCCCGCGCCACCGCCGACCGCTACCGCACCGCCGCCCACGACCTGCGCCGCCTCGGACTCACGTCGCCCTGCCTGGTCAGCGGCACACACGCCCCACCCATCGGCTACGACGCCGGCTGCGCCTCCGCCAATGTCCGCGGCAACAACCGCAACACCACAGCACACGCCCTGCTGCACCGCGCCGCCCGCGAACCCGCCGCCGCCCTCGCCAGGACCCGCTCCGGCCCGCCCCGCTACGCCCACACCTGGACCCCCCACCCCCTGCCGCACACCGGGCTCACGGCCTACACGCCTCCCCACTGACCGGCGGCCGCGGCGGGTCCCGTCGTCGTGTCAGCGGGGCCGCCACCCGTTTCAGCGTTCAGGATGCGTTCAGGCCGCGGCAGGCAGGGTCGTAACAGCGCCGCCGTCCGCGAGCGGCCCATGCCACGAGGCGCTCGGCCCCTTCGGCGCGGGCGCCGTTACCCCCGATCAGACGGGAGCACATGACATGGGGGAAGCCGGAGTCCTCACCGACCTCGACGTCGCGAGTACGAGCACGTCGGTGATGAAGAAGCTGCCCGAGGCCACCCTGGCCTTCTGGATCATGAAGATCGCCGCGACGACCCTGGGTGAGACGGCCGGAGACCTCTTCGCCCAGACCCTGAAGCTCGGCTACTTCCTCACCACGATCGCGCTGTTCTTGATCTTCGTGGTGACCCTCGTCGTCCAGCTCAGATCCCGCCGCTACAACCCCTTCCTCTACTGGACCGTGATCCTGTCGACCAGCATGGCCGGCACCACCATGTCCGACTTCATGAACCGTGACGCCAGCGCCAAGTACCTCTCGGGCGGCGCCGCATCGCTCGGCTGGGGCCCGCAGGGCCTCGGCCTGGGCTACCCGGCCGGCGCGGCGATCCTGGTCTCGATCCTGCTGGCGATCTTCCTGGCGTGGAAGGTGAGCGGGATGACGTTCCAGATCCGCGACATCGTCACCTTCCGGGGTGAGGCGCTGTTCTGGTCGGCCATCCTCGTCTCCAACACGCTCGGCACATCGATGGGAGACTTCCTGTCCGACAGCTCCGGCCTGGGCTACGCGGGGGGCGCGCTCCTGGTCATCGGGGTGCTGGCCGTCCTCGTCGCGTTGATGAAGGTCCCCGTGGTGCCGAACGTGCTGCTGTTCTGGATCGCCTTCGTCCTCACCCGGCCGCTCGGCGCCACCGCGGGCGACTTCCTCACCAAGCCGGTCGCCAAGGGCGGCCTCGACCTGGGTACGGCGGGCTCATCCGCTGTCCTGCTGGCAGTCCTGTTCGGGCTGATGACCTACGCCCACGTGCAGGAGCGCCGGGCACCCGGCCCGCGGAGCGCGGAGCGGGAGCAAGTCACCCAGCGGGCAGAGTGACGGTGAAGCGCGCCCCGGGCGCGTGCCCGGCGTCGTAGGACACCTCGCCGCCCGCGGAGCGGGCCAGACGGCGCGCGAGCGGCAGCCCGAGGCCCGCTCCGTGGTGACCGTCGCCGGGATCGGCTCGCCGACCCGGTTGGAAGAGTTCACCGACGAACGCCTCGGGTACTCCCGGTCCGTCGTCGGTGATGTCGATCGCCACGCCGCCGGGCGTGCGCCGCCCGGTCACGGTGACGGTGGAACGGGCGTAGCGGACGGCGTTGGCGAGCAGCGGGCTGATGACGCGTTCGAGGAAGGCCGGTGTCACTCCCGCCTCGAGTCCCGCGTCGTCGGCCGCCACCACGGCCTTCACCTGGGCCGGTGCGCCGAGGCGTTGGGCCATGCGGCGCAGAACGGATACGACATCGGCCATGCCGGAAGCCGTCGAGGCGTCGGCCGCGTTCTCGCGGGCGTCGCGGAGGAGCGTGTCGCAGATGCTTCGCATGGACTGGGCGGCCTCGTCGATCGCCTCGTGGGTGGCACGGGTCTCCGCGGCTGAGCGGGGACGGGATCGCCACCAGTCGAGTTCGGCGATGATCCAGGTGAGTGGGGTCCGCAGCTCGTGGGACAGCTCGCCCGTCAGTTGCTGCTCATGACGCAGCACGGCACGTATGCGGTCCAGCAACGCGTCCAGCGAGGTGCCCAGACGGGCCAGTTCGGCCGGGCCTCCCCCGGTGCTGAAGCGTTCGCCGGAGGCCACGGCACTCCACTGGGTGGCCTGGTCGGTCATCGTCCGCACCGGGCTCAGTGCCCGGCCGACCGCGAGACGTGTCAGTACGTAGGCGCAGACAAGCATGACCGCGTCCAGGATCAGTGATCCCAGCAGCAGGGTGTCCGCGGAGCTCTGGTACGGGGTGAGGTCGAGGGCCGTGACGACGGTGGCGGTGGCATCACCACCGGGCACGGGCCTGGCGCACAGGCGGACGGACCGTCGGCCCTCGGAGTGGACGGTCGCGCAGTCAGGTGCGCCCCGCGCGGCGAGCCGGCCGGTGGTCCGGGTGAGAGGGCTGCTCGCCGAGGTGGCGGGGGGCTTTTCCAGCAGGTGCTTGCCTGCGTAGATCCACACGTTCCTGTCCAGCAGCTGATCGTTGGCGGTCTCCAGGACGCGCACCTGTGGGCCGCTGGTGTTGACGGTCGCGGCGACGGCGGTCGCCCGGGCCCGCAGCTCGTCGTCCGCCTGGTGCCGCAGGTGTCGTTCCACCGCGGTGTTGAACACGACGGTCAGCGCCGTGATCAGCAGCGCGGCGGTGGTCACCGCGACGAGCGAGAGCCGTCCGCGCAAGGTACGGGGAGCCAGAGCGCGAAGCACCGGCCGGCGCCAGACCGATCTCATGACAGGCGGTGCCCGATCCCGCGCGCGGTGGCGATGGTCAGGCCGCTGCCCGTCTCGCGTAGTTTGCGGCGCAGCCTGGTCAGATACTGATCCAGGGTGTTGTCACTGACCTGTCCGCCTTCGGGCCAGCCCGCCCTGACCAGGTCACGGCGGCGCACCAGGTCCCCGTCCGCGGCGACGAGCGTGGCCAGCAGCCGGAACTCCGTCGGGGACAGGGCGACCCGGGTACCGTGCACGGTCGCGCTGTGCCGGACCGCGTCCAGGACCAGATCCCCGGCTGTGGCGGTCGGCGGGGGTGTGGCCCGTTTGAGCGCCGCCCGCAGCCGGGCGGCGAGCTCGGCGAGATGGAACGGTTTCGGCAGGTAGTCATCGCCCCCGGCCGAGAAGCCGGACAGTCGGTCGGTGAGGTGGTGCCGTGCCGTCAGGAAGACGACCGGGGCGTGGAACCCGCCCGCGCGCATGGCCTGGCATACGTCCCGTCCGTCCGCGTCGGGCAGGCCGATGTCCAGGACGACCGCCGAGATGTCGGCGGTGACCAGGCGTAGGGCGGTGGCGCCGTCGGTGGCCGGGACGGGATCGAAGTCTTCGTCGTACAGACCGCGACGGAGCACATCACGCAGGGCGTGATCATCCTCGACGATCAGGATCTTGCGGCGCATGGTCCTCCGGCGGTCTCTCGGCGGTGGTGGCCATATTGGCGGGGAGGGAGGCGGTGTCGGTGAGGAAGAGGGCGGGCAGCCACCGGCCCGCTGCACAGAGGCACGCCCCCAGCCAGCCGACGGCGAACAGCCAGCCACCGATAACGTCCGTGCACCAGTGCACCCCGAGATAGACGCGGGTCAGCCCGACCAGCACGCCCCAACAGCCGATGACGACCCTGAACGATGTCGCTCCGCGCGGGGCGCGCAGGGTCAGCGCGACCATCAGCAGCCCGGCGGTCAGCGCACCCGTGGTGGCGTGCCCCGAGGGGAACGCCCAGCCGCTCGCATGCGCCGCCCAGTCGCCCCGCGGAGGGCGGGAGCGGTGGACAAGTTCCATCACGCCGTACCGGAGTGCCTGCCCCACGCCGAGACAGGCGAGGCAGAACGCGGCGGCGAGCAGCCGGTGCCGCACGGCTCGTGCCGCCAGGAAGCCGGCCAGCGTGACGAGTATGTACGGGATGGCACCGGTCCCGGTGTCGGTCAGTCCGCGGGCGAGGGTCCGCATCGCATCCGGGCGGTGCCCGACGGACCATCCGAGGAGGCCGTTGTCCAGCCACAGCGGAGCACCGGCGCCGACCACGACGACCGCGGTCAGCACCCCCAGCGCCGTCCACGCGCCCAGAGCGGCGCTTCCGGCCAGTCCGGTGGCGTCCCTGCGGTTCACGAAGCCACCGCTCCGTCGGAGGACAGGATCATCTACCGGCCTCCTCCGCTTTCGCGTGCCTGCGACTCCGGTACAGCTCCGCGCCGAGCGGAATCAGCGACACCGCCACGATCAGCGCGACCAAGGGCAGCAGATAGCGGTCCACATTCGGGATCGAGGAGCCCAGGGCGTACCCCGCCAGCGTCAGCCCGACGCTCCACACCAGCCCGCCGATGACCTGCCATACGGTGAAGACCCGAATCGGTACGCGCAGGGCCCCCGCCAGGGGGTTCAGCACGGTCCGGACCACCGGCACGAATCTCGCCAGGACGATCGCCTTCGCATACCCGTATCGCCCCAGCAGATCCTCCGCCCGCCGCATCCCCTCGTGCAGCCGGGCGGAGCGGCCACGGGCAAGCAGCGCGCCACCTGCCCTGCGGCCGATCAGATAGCCGCACTGTGAGCCGGCCAGCGCGCCCACCGCCGCGGCGACCAGCAGCGGCCCCAGCGACAACCGCACGCCGTGTCCGCCGCTGCCCACGCAGAGCAGGCCCGCGGTGAACAGCAGGGAGTCACCCGGCAGGAAGAAGCCGATGAGCAGCCCCGTCTCGGCGAACATCACCACGCCGACGCCCAGCACGCCGAAAGCGCTCAGCAGCGACCGCGCGTCGAGTACGTTGACGGCCAACTGCGATGACAGCCATGCGGGTGTGGTCATCGGCATGAGCCCTTTCTCACGGACGACTTCTTACGGACGACTTCTTACGGACGACCGGACGCATGACCCCACGTCCGACTACAGGCGGGTAGACGGTCTACGTTACTGTAGACGCTCGCAGGACAGAGGTCGTTCCCAACACCTTGCCGATCCGCGCCAATGACCGGCGGGCGAGCACCGTGGTCACGGCTGTGACCACCGCGACGCCAGTAGGCGGGCGATCACCGGCGTGACCAGGATGACCGCCAAGAGCCGCAGGCTCTGCACGGTCGAGACCAGCGCGACGTCCGCGTGGGAGGAGACCGCGGTGGCGAGGACCGCGTTGATTCCCCCGGGGGTCGTGGCGAGGTAGGCGTCCATGACCGGAGTGCCCGTCACTCCGGCGAAAACCCACGCCAGCCCGGCGCAGCCGAGACAGACGACCGCCATGCAGATCAGGACCGAGGGCAGGAGACGTCGCACGCTGAGGATCGTCCGGCGGGTGAACCGCACGCCCACGTCGAGGCCGACGAGGACGAAGACCGCGTTCTGAAGCACCCCGACCGGAGCGAAGCCGGGCACGACGCTGCTGAGCGTCGCGGCCAGGGCGACCAGCATCGGGCCGATCAACAGTGGCGTGGGCACCCGCAGCCGCCGACCGGCCCAGGAGCCGACGACGGCGATGACGGCGAGGGTGAACAGGCCGGTGAGCTGGTCCGACCCGGCCACGACGTGGAGCAGGCCGGATCCGGCGCCACCGCCCGCGCTCGGGTGACCGCCTGCCGCCGAGGACGCGGAGATCATCCAGTGGGCAACCAGTGGGGCAGTGGTGGCGACGAGACCGACGCGCAGGTACTGGGTGAAGGCGACGAGCCGCACATCGGCCTTCAGCTCATCGGCGCAAGTGACGATCGCGGCCGAACCGCCGGGCACCATGCCGAGAACGGCGCTGGGCCGACTGATACGGCCACCGCGGGCCAGGAACCAGGCGACCGTGACGCTCAGCGCGATGGTGGCCGCGGTGACCACGGTCAGCGGCAGCGCGACGGGCGCGGCGGAGACGAGGGCGGACGGGGTGAGGTAGCTGCCCATGAGGGCGCCGACCAGTGCCTGCGAGGCCCGGTTGGCCGGTGCCGGGAGCCGGTCGCGGACCACTCCGCACAACGCCAGGACGGCGCCGACCAGCAGTGAGGCCAGCAGATAGGGGGCGGGAACGCCGAAGGCGTCCGCCGCGAGGCCCGCGGCGTACCCCCCGGCGATGATCAGAGCCCAGATGCCGGTGGGAGCTGGGCGGGGGACGCGGGGCTCGGAGATGCGCGGGGCGGGCTTCGGCGCGGTACCGGCGGTGGAGGACGGAGGTTCGTCCGTACGCCGCGGCGCGGAAGTCGGTGCCACGATGGGCGCCTTTCGTCGGATCGTGCAGGTCCGTTGGACTTGACGCCTGCGTGAAGCAGGCACTTCCCACTGTGGCGGATACGGCCTGTGCACACCCTGAGAGCGCTGAGTGAGCGCTGAGGAGACCCTGAGAGCCCGCTGAGAGACGCGCGGCCGACCTGCGGTGCGGCCTCTAGACTCGCAATCGAGGATCAGCCTTCCGGGCGCCCCGTCGGTTAGAGGTGATGTCGCGTGCGCGTGCTGGTTGTCGAGGACGAGCAGAACATCGCCGCCGCCGTGGAGCGCGGACTGCGCTCCGAGGGGTTCGCCGTCGACATCGCCGGAGACGGCGAGAAGGCTCTCAGTCTGATCAGGCGCAACGACTACGCCGTGATCGTGCTGGACCTGATGCTGCCGGGCCGCAACGGCTATGACGTCTGCCGGACCCTGCGCGCGGCGGGCATCACCACCCCCGTTCTGATTCTCACGGCCAAGGACGGGGAGTACGACGAAGCGGACGCGCTGGACCTCGGCGCGGACGACTATCTGACGAAGCCGTTCTCGTTCGTGGTGCTGCTGGCCCGGGTCCGCGCGCTGCTGCGCCGCAGCGCACCGCAGCGGTCGCCGGTACTCCATGCGGGTGATCTCTGGCTGGATCCGGCCGCCCACCGGTGCGGCCGGGGCGACGAGCATCTGGATCTGACGCCGCGCGAGTTCGGACTGCTGGAGTTCATGCTGCGCCACCCCGATACGGTGGTGAGCAAGACGGATCTGCTCGCGCAGGTCTGGGACGCCTGGTTCGAGGGCGACCCCAACATCGTCGAGGTCTACGTCGGCTACCTCCGGCGCAAGATCGACATCCCCTTCGGCCGGTCCGCCATCGAGACGGTGCGCGGCATCGGCTACCGGCTGGACCCAAAGGGCGGCTGAATGTCCCGGCGCCTTCCCGTCGGGCGTCCGGCATTCGGCCGGCTGCGGCGGCTGACCCGGAGGCTGAGTCTGCGGACCCGGGTCACCCTGTGGGCCACGATGGTCGTCGCGATCGCGATGGTCGCGGCCAGTCTCGGCCTGCTGCTCGGTCTCCAGCACTCCATGTGGCAGGACCGGGACAGCACCGGCCGCCAGCGGCTGTCCGACGTCACGTCCCTCATCCGGCACGACCGGCTGGGTTCCCTCATCCCTTCCAGCGGCGGGGACGACGATGTCGTCGAGGTGCTCGACAGCCACGGGAAGGTGCGCGCCAGCTCCGACTTCGACACGCGCCGGGGCAGTCCCAGCGGCTTTCCGACCCCCCTCCCCCGGCGGGTGCTCGCGGGGCATCCCACCACCCTCCGTGGCCTCGGCGTCGGTGACGGAGGTGACTTCCGTGTGCTCGCCCGGCCGATCCGTATCGACGGCCGGCCCTCCACGATCGTCGTGGGGGTGTCCCTGGCCCAGGCCGAGCACACCCTGTCCAGCCTGACCACCGGCCTGGTGATCGGAGTGCCCGCGCTGACCGCGCTGGTGGCATGGACGATCTCGCTCACCGCCGGCCGCACACTGCGCCCGGTGGAAACCCTGCGCCGCCAGGCAGCCGACATCACCGCGACCGATCTGCACCGCCGCCTGGACCTGCCCGCCTGCCAGGACGAGGTCCACGCGCTCGGCGCCACCCTCAACGACATGCTCGCCCGCCTCGACGACGCCTCCATCGCACAGCGCCGCTTCGTCGCCGACGCCGCGCACGAACTGCGCAGCCCGCTGACGGCCCTGCGGGCCCAGCTCGAGGTCATGTCCAGCTACCCCGACCCCGACCGGGATCCGCGGATGGCCGCCGCCCTGCTGGAGGACACGGTACGGCTGCACGACCTGGTCGAGGGGCTGCTGGCCCTGGCCCGCAGCGAGGACCCCGCCCGGTCGCGGTCCCAGGTCGCGCGCATCATCGACCTGGACGAGGTGGTGCTGGCCGAGGTCCGCAGGCAGCGCTCCCTGGCCGGGGCGGACATCGACGCCCGACGGGTCTCGGGCGGGCGGGTGCGGGGCGACACCGAGGCGCTGCGCTGCGTCGTACGCAATCTGCTGGACAACGCCCGCCGCCACGCCGACCAGCAGGTACGGGTGGCCCTGGGCGAACGCGGGGACATCGTTGAACTCACCGTCAGCGACGACGGATCGGGCATCCCGGCCGCGGACCGGCTGCGGGTCTTCGAGCGCTTCACCCGGCTCGACGAGGCGCGGTCCCGCGAGGCCGGCGGTTCGGGCCTCGGCCTCGCCATCGTCGGTAAGGTCGTCACCGCGCACGGCGGCACCGCCCGCGCCGACCAGGACCCCACGCCGGACGACGGCGGCCTCGGCGGGGCGCGCCTGGTGGTCCGCCTGCCGGCCGTTCCCCCGTCCGGCTGATCCTCCGCGCCGGGCCCAGGGCCACAACTCCGGCACCACCCGGGCGGACCTCCTGCGAACCGCGCGCCGGCCTCCACCCTCACCTTGGCGGAGGCACGTGGCCTCGCGGCGCCTTTCACCGGACTCGGCCACCGGCTCCTGACCGTCTGGCCTCGAGCCCGTCGAGGCGCCGTACGGCAGTCAGGATGTGTTCAGATATTCGATGGCACGGTCGGGCCTCATGACATCCGAGACTCCTGAGACCTCCACGGCCCGCGGCCCTGCCGCTGCCTCGTCCGGTCACCGCCTCCGCTGGAACAAGGTGCCCGAAGTCACCGTGTACTTCTGGGTGATCAAGGTGCTGTGCACCACGGTGGGCGAGACCGCGGCCGACATGTTGAACGAGAAGCTGGGCTTGGGTCTGACCGGTGTGTCGCTGCTGATGAGCGTGGTGCTGGCGGTTGTACTGGTCGTCCAGTTCCGCACCGCCGCGTACCGGCCGGGCGTGTACTGGCTCGCCGTGGCTCTGATCAGCATCGTCGGCACTCTAATCAGCGACAACCTCACGGACAACATGGGCGTACCGCTGACGACGAGCACCACGGTGTTCGCGGTCGTCCTCGCGATCGTGTTCACCGTCTGGTATCGCCGCGAGCGGACCCTGTCCATCCACAGCGTCGACTCCCTGAGCCGCGAGTCGTTCTACTGGCTCGCGGTGTTGTTCACCTTCGCGCTGGGTACCGCGGCGGGCGACCTGGTGGCCGAGCGCATGGACTTGGGCTACTGGCTGTCCGCGGTGCTGTTCGCCCTGGTGATCGTGGCCGTCGCGGTGGCGCGCTTCACACTCGACCTGAACGCGGTGTGGAGCTTCTGGATCGCGTACGTCCTCACCCGCCCGCTCGGCGCATCGGTGGGCGACTACCTCTCCCAGCCGACCGGGGCCGGCGGCCTGGGCCTTGGCACCGTGGTCACCAGCGTGCTGTTCCTCGCGGTCATCCTCGGCCTGGTCGCGTATCTGGCGGTGACACGGAAGGACGTCATCGAGCCGGAGCGCCTCGGCGGGCGGGCGGCGTGAGTGGTCCGCAGCAGTTCCATCTGCGTGCGGACCGCCGATCGCGAGGGAGGGGCCACCGGGTCAGCCGGTCGGCAGGCTGACCATGAACCTCGCCCCGGACGTGTGCCCGCTGTCATAGGACACCTCGCCACCGGCCGAGCGGGCCAGGCGGGCGGCGACCAGGAGCGGGCCGAGGGAAAGCCGCACACCCTGGTCGGCGGTCCCGGCACAGCAGTCCGGCCGTGAACAGCAGCGAGTCACCTGGCAGGAAGAAGCCGATCAGCAGGCCCGTCTCGGCGAACAGCGCCACGCCGACCCCCAGTACGCCGAAGGTGGACAGCGGGGACTGGGCACTGAGGATGTTCACCGCGAGCCGCCATGCTTCGGCGAAAGGGGTGCGGCCATCGGCGCGAGCCCTCTCATACTGGATGGATGGACGGGTACGGCCGAGACGCCACACCCATTGACTACAATTCTGTAGACGTCCTGCTGAACTGTAGGCGATGGCTGGGTGAGGAACGTTCCCATGACCGACGAGAAGGACGAACGGCGTCCGGCGGGCGAGTTGGAAGCCGCCGTCATGGCGGCCCTGTGGGCCGTTGACGCACCGCTCACCCCGGCCCGTGTGCAGCGCGAGCTCGGTGTCGGCCTGGCACGTACAACGGTGACGACGATCCTGTCCCGCCTGCACGACAAGGGCTTCGTCGGTCGGGAGCGGCAGGGCCGCGGCTACGCCTACTTCGCCGTCCAGGACGCCCCCGGGCTCACTGCCCGGCGCATGCACGGGGAGCTGGCGCGGGACACCGACCGGGCGACGGTTCTGGCTCGGTTCGTCGCCCAGCTCAGTGCCGACGACGAGCAGGTGCTGCGGCGGCTGCTGGATGGGGACGAGCAGTGATCACCTCGCTGCTGGTCCCCCTGCTGCTGCCCTTCGCGGCACCGCCGTCGGCCCGGCGCGCCCTTGCCCGCCTGGACCCGGTCACCGCGCTGTGGGCGCTGACCGCCTCCGCTCTGGTGCTGGCCGGTGCGTGCGTGGCCGCCCTGGGCGCTCTCGTGCTGACCGGGCTGCTCAGGGTTCCTCTCTTCGCGACGCTCGGCGAGCTTGTCCACCCTCTGCGGACGCCCTCCGACCTGCTCATTCTGCCTGCGGCCTCGCTGGCCACCGGCGCACTCGCCGTCGGCGCCTGGGCCCTTGGGCGTTCGGCCGTTCGCCAGGTCGGCGCCTTCCGCGCTGCCCGCACCCAGGCCGAAGCCCGCCCTGCCGTGGGTGACCTGTGCGTCATCGACTCGCCTCACCCGGACGCCTACGCGCTGCCCGGCCGCCCGCAGCGCATCGTCGTCACCACCGGCATGCTGCGCAGCCTCGGCCCGGCCGAGCGCGAGGCCCTCTTCGCCCACGAACGCGCCCACAACCGAGGCGGCCACCACTATTTCCTCGCCGCCGCCGAAATCGCCGCCCACTGCCACCCCGCCCTGCGCGGGCTGCGCACCGACATCCGGTTCGCCGCCGAACGCGCCGCCGACGAGGCCGCCGCCGGCGCCGTCGGCGACCGGCACCTCACGGCCAGGGCCATCGCCCGCGCCGCGCTGGCCGGCCACGCCTCCCGTTCCGCCCGCCCGGACTTCGCCTCCGGGGCGACCGCCGGCCCGGTCCCCCAGCGCGTCGCCGCGCTCCTGGCGCCCGTGGGACGGCCGGCCCCGGCCAGGCGCTGGACCGCGCTGCTCCTCGCCGTCTGCGCACTCCTGTCGGCAGGCGCCGCGACGGCCGGTGTGCTCACCTTCCACCACGAAGTCGAAGTCGCCCAAGGCGAGGAGAGCCCCTGACCAACCGGCTCTGGGTTATCTCGAACCCGCGCCGTTCGGAAATGCGTCGCGGCAGGTTTTGACCGTGACGTCCGGCGCGGGGGAAGTAGCGGGCCGCAGGGCGCCGATGTTCTGGAGACGCTGGCGCAGGGCCACACCAACACGGCCATCGCGCAGAAACTGCATATCTCGCTGAGCTCGGTGGAGAAGAACCTCGACACGATTTTCGACAAGCCCGACCTGTCGCATACCGCCGGCTACAGCCGGCGGATCCTGGCGGTCCTGCGGTATCTGGAGTCCTGAGGTGCGCGACGGGCGAGGGCATGGAACCGAGGTGCTCGACGACGTGTTCCCACACGTCGTCGAGATCCTCTCGGCGTCCGAGACGCCACCGGGCTGTCCGGGGCCCCACGTCCGGGCGGGCACAGCCCGGTGCCGTCACTGGAAGGAGTACGGGTTGAGCGCGTCCTCCGGCAGGTGTTCCAGCTGCACCCGGTCGCCGATACCGGCCTCCTCGGCGAGTTCGAGGAGCACGTCGAAGGCGACGTGATCCTCCAGGGCGAATCCGGTCGAGTCGAAGACGGTCAGCTCCTCCCGCCGCCCCGCGGCGAGCGCCGGGTCGGCGCACAGCGCGGGCAGCTCCGGGCCCAGCTCGCTCTGGTCGAGCTGCTGGCACTCACCCTCGCGCAGCGCCTGCCCCCGGTGGTCGGGGGTGACGAAGGCGGACTTCAGCACGGACAGCGGCACCTCGTACTTGCCGATCAGGTCGGCGCCTATGGCGTTGATGTGGGCGTGCGGACGCAACCGCTCACCGTGGAGTACCGGGCCGTCCCCGACCCCGACCGAGGTGACGGTGCAGATGATGTCCGATGCCGCCTCGATCTCCGTGACGGATGCCACCTCCACGTCGATGCCGAGGAATTCCACGCGCTCGGCGAAGGACTCGGCGTGGGCGGGCTCGATGTCGTGGACGAGGATCCGGTCCAGCCGGAAGACCCGGCTGAGGGCATGGGCCTGGGTCACCGCCTGGGCACCGGCGCCCACCAGGCCGAGGACCCGGCTGTCGGGGTGGGCGAGCAGACGGCTGGCGATGGCGGACGCGGCGCCGGTGCGGACGGCGGTGGGCAGGATCCCGTCGCCGACGGCCAGCAGACGGCCGGTCACGTCGTCGTAGCGGGCCATCGTGCCGATGATGGTGGGGAGCTGATGGGTGGACGGATTCGTGGGGGTGTACGCCACGGTCTTGATGGTGATCGAGTCGCCGGGCTGATGGTGCGGCATCCATTCGAGGACGGCCGTGTTCCGAGGACCGCGCAGGAATCCGTCCCGCGCCGGGGTGATGCCCCATCGGCTTTCCGCACGGAACGCCTCATCGAGCCGGTCGATCATCCGGTCCATGAAAAGGTCCAATCCCTTTCCCTGGACGATCTTGGCAACATGTTGCCGAGTGAGGACCGTGCTTTCCATTGTTTCCCCTTGATTCTCATCACGGTGCGGCATTTACCTGCCAATGGATTTTTCGCTCCATTGGAAAGGACGAACCGGAATATGAAACTAGCAATAAGGCCGCCACCGATGCTTCGGCGAGCCCCTGGCCGCAACCGGAGCGAGCCACTCTGACCGCATACACCGACCGTGGACGCAACCGCGTGCTTCTCGCCGGACCGGCCGAAATCATGGCAAGTAGCTGCCATCGGGCATGAGCCGTGGAGGTGGGATTAGGGTGGAAGTGTCATCGCGCGGATGTCCGTCACAGGCCGATGAACGGATCGAGGCAATGCCCAGAGCGACCAAGACACCACCTCCCACCAGCGCAGACTCCCGGGCACCGGCTCGGGCCGCGAGGAGAGGATCCCACGGGCCGCGCGCCGCGGCCGACCGCGTCTGCGCGCGTCATTCGGTGACCGTCCACTTCGGGGGGCGACGGGTGGAACTTCCGTCGGAGGAACAGCTCTGCTTTCTCGCGGGCGTCGGCCTGCTCGCCGCGGTCGAGGTCATCGAATGGCCGGTGGCGGCGGCCATAGCCGTCGGGCACGGGCTGGCCCACAGCCAGCACGGCAAGGCGCTGCGCGAGTTCGGAGAGGCACTGGAAGAGGCATGACGGAGTACCCGCCGGACTATCCCGCGATGATCGTTCCGGTCGGGCAGGTGGAGCCCGTACCGCGCCGCATCCGCGGCTACGTCGGCGGTCGCCTCGTCTTCGACACCGTGCGGGCGCGCTATGTGTGGCTCTGGCCGGGCTATCCGCAGTACTGCGTGCCCCGCGACGACATCGTCGAGGGGGCGCTGGTCGACGAGGACCGGAGCCTGACGCTGAAGGTCGGCGGAGCGCGCCGCCAGACCCTCCAACTGGGCACGCTCACCCGCCCGGGCGCGGCATGGGAGTGGGCCGAGGACGCGCCCTCCGGCATCGTCGGCCATGTCACCTTCCGGTGGGAGGCCATCGACGCCTGGTTCGAGGAGGACGAGCAGGTGTTCGTCCACCCCAGGAGCCCCTACACCCGCGTCGACGCACTCCGGTCGGGCCGCGGCGTCCGCGTCGAACTGGACGGCACCGTGCTCGCCGACGCCCCGAACTCGGTGATGGTGGTGGAGACGGGACTTCCGACGCGCTACTACCTGGACCGGGTGTATCTCGACTGGACGCGCATGGAGCCCACCGACACCGTCACCAGCTGTCCGTACAAAGGGACGACGAGCGGCTACTGGTCTGTCCGCACCGACACGGCCACCTACCCGGACCTCGCCTGGGCCTACGACTTCCCGACCCGGCAGGTGTCCCCCATCGCGGGGCTGGTCGCCTTCTACAACGAAAGGGTCGACCTCTACCTGGACGGACGGCCGCTCCCCCGCCCCGCCCCGGTCACCAGGGCGATCTGGGAGACGGAACAGCGATAGGCGGCAACACCCCGATGGCACGGTGGTTCCGTCCCCACGGCCGTGGGGACGGAACCACCGTGCCATCGGGGAGCGTCACTTGACGCCGATATGCGCTCCGGGACCGAGCGGCAGGTCCAGGCCGTAGAAGATGCCGAGGATCGCCAGCCACACGATCAGGAACGGCACCACGAAGATGGCGAGCCGGGAGATGAGGGTCCCCAGGCGGGCTTCCGGTTCGTATTCACGGACCATCGCCAGGATGAGGAGGAGATACGGGTTCATCGGGGTGATGGCGCCGGTCGCCGAGTCACCGATACGGAAGGCCGCCTGGCTGAGCGCCGGACTCATGCCCATCAGCATGAACGCCGGGATGAACACGGGACCGACCAGGGACCACAGGGCGGATCCGGAGAGGATCACCAGGTTGAGGCAGGAGGCCAGCAGAACGAAGGCGATGATCGCCCAAAAGCCGGTCACACCGATGGCGTTGAACAGCGCGGCGGCCTTCACCGCCAGCAGCACCCCGAGGTTGGACCAGGTGAAGACCGCGATGACCTGTGCCGCGAAGAACATCATCACGATGTAGCCGGACATGTTCTTCACCGAGTCGGTCATCGCGGTGACCACATCCTCGGTGCCGGTGAGCTTCTTGACCGTGAAGCCGTAGGTGAGCCCGGCGAGCAGGAAGGCACCGAAGAGGACCGGGACGACACCGCTGAGCACGGGCGAGGGCACGAAGGCGCCGCCCTCTCCGCGCAGCGGGGCGCCCGGCGGCAGCCAGAGCGCGAGGACCGCCGCCAGGTACAGGCCGACGACCACGCAGGTGTACGCGAGCCCCTTGCGCTGCACCGGGGTGAGCGTCAGGTCCTCCCGCGGGGTCTCGCCACTCTCGGCCGCCTGGTAGGGGGCAAGGCGTGGTTCGAGGACGCGGCTGATGAGGAATCCGCCGAGCAGTCCCAGGACGACACTGCTGGCGGCGGTGAAGAAGTAGTTGATGAGCACGTGGATATGCAGGCCCTCGGCGGCCGGGAGCACCGAGGCCGCCTGCTGGGTGATGCCCACGTACAGGGCGTCGAGCGAGCCGATGGTGAATCCGGCCGCGTAGCCCGCGGTGACACAGGCGAAGCCGCCGATGAGGCCCGCCACCGGATGGCGTCCGGCGCTCTTGAACACCAGGGCCGCCAGCGGGGGCAGCACGATGGCGCCGACGTCGCTCATCATGTGCGCCTGGCTGGCGATGACCGCCACCGCGTACGGCAGCACGGCGCGCGGCACCCGGGCCAGTGAGGCCCGCATCGCGGTCTCCAGCAGGCCGGTCTTCTCCGCGAGTCCGACCACCATCATCAGCACCAGGACGGCGCCGATCGGCGGGAACGTGGCGAAGTTGGGGATCAGGTTCTCCAGCAGCCAGCGCAGCCCCTCACCGGTGAGCAGCCCGCCGATGTCCCTGGTGTCATCGGTGCCGGGGACGGTCACGGAGACGCCGATGAGGGCGAGGACGGTGGAGAGGACGGCCAGCAGCACGAAGAGCCCGGCGAACAGGACGATGGGGTTGGGCAGGGCGTTGCCGGCCCGTTCGATGAAGGAGAGGACACGGTCGAGGCCGCCGCGCCGCTCCTTGTCCGGGGAGGTGCCCTCGGGGGCGGGCAGTCCGGTCACCGCCGGCATCAGGGCCGCCTTCCGGCTGGCGTGGCCGACGGCAGAAGGCCCGTGGTGTCCTTGCGGACATGGCCGTCCTGCACGACGCACACGACGTTGGCGGGATCGCCGAGGACACCGATGTCCGCGAGCGGGTCTCCCTCGCAGACGATGAGGTCGGCGACGCGGCCGGGGGCCAGCGTGCCGAGCCGGTCGGCGACGCCGAGGAGTTCGGCGGCGGTCCGGGTGCCGGCCACGATGGCGTCCATCGGGTCCATGCCCAGGTCGACGAGGTAGCTGAGCTCCATCAGGTTCTGTCCGTGCGGGCAGACGGCGGCGTCGGTGCCGAGCGCGATCCGGGTTCCCTGCTCGATGGCGCGGGAGATGTTCTCCTTGGTGATGCCGGACCAGCGCACCTTCTTCTCGTAGTGATAGGGCTCCATGGTGGCCTTGTCGATGCCCGCGTAGACGGTGGAGAGGGTCGGGACGACGAAGACGCCGCGCTCCCCCGCCATCTCCCGGGCCCGGTCGTCCAGGCCGTAGCCGTGCTCGATGCTGGTGACCCCGCCGCGGATGGCGTTGAGGATGCCCGCGTTCCCCTGGGCGTGCGCGGCCACCGGCTTGCCGCCGTGGCGCCGGCACTCGTCGACCACGGCGCGGATCTCCTCCTCCAGGAGCCCCTCGTCGTCCGGCTGGTCATACGGGCTTCCCATGCCACCGGTGGCACAGATCTTGACCAGGTCGGCACCCGCGCGCAGCACCTTGCGCACGGCCAGGCGCGCCTCGTCCACGGTGTCGGCCAGCTCGGACATCTCACCGCCGCTGAGGTCGGTGCCGTCGGGCAGGCGCACATCGGCGTGGCCACCGGTGTGGCTGATGATCCGTACGGCGGTGTGCACCCGGGGGCCCGTGATCCGCCCGGTCTCGACGGCGGTGCGGTACCCGGTGGCCAGGCCGCCCAGGTCCCGGACGGTGGTGACGCCCGCGTCGAGGGTCTGCCGCAGCCGGGTGGCGGTGTCGTAGGTGACCAGGACCGGGTCGAGTTCACCGCGGCGGGCGGGCGGTGTCGCATGGGCATAGGCGAGGTGGGTGTGGCAGTCGAAGAAACCCGGCAGCACGGTGCGGCCGCCCGCGTCGATGACACGACCGGTGAAAGCGTCGCCGGAGGCCGGGGGCGCGGTCGCCGCCGGGCCCGCGTAGGTGATCGTTCCTTCGGCGTCGGCGATGACGACGGCGTCCGCGATCGGGGTCGCCCCAGTACCGTCGATCAACGTGGCGTTCTCCACGCGCAGAGCGGTCCTGGTGGTCTCGGACGTGGTGGCATCCGTCATGAGCGAGATCTCACTCCTCGTTGGGGGAACTGGTGGGGAGGAGTGTCGATCCATCGCGTGTTTCGGGTGTTATCATGCAGCATTCCATCGAGATTCACATGCGATACGCAGAAAAGCGCCGCCCATGCAAACGCAGGATTACGCCGCGCATGACCTCGACGAGTTGGATCGTGGCCTCGTGCACGCGCTGCAGATCCATCCCAGAGCCCCGTGGACACTTGTCGGTGAAGTCCTCGCGGTGAACCCGGTGACGGCCGCGCGACGCTGGCAGCGGCTCCAGGAGGCGGGGCTTGCCTGGGTGACCGCCTATCCCCAGCTCTCCGACTCCCGGATCGTGGTGACCGGCATCGTCGAGGTCGACACCGAGCCCGGGGTCGGGGAGGAGGTGGCCGAGACCCTGGCGGCCGAACCCTCGGTGGCCAACGTCAAGCTCACGGCGGGAAGCCGGGATCTGGTGATCGCGCTGCAGGCTGCGGACCTGGGTGACCTCGCCCAGCTCAGCACGGTCCTCTTCCGGGGCGCGCCAGGGGTGCGGGCGACACGTACGCATGTGACGACGGCCCTGCCCTCCGAGGGCAGCAGGTGGCGGCTTCGCGCCCTGGACGCCGCGCAGTGTGCCCGGCTCGAGGCGGCGCTCCCGCCGGTCGAGCCGCTCCCGCCGGGGGCGACCGGCTGGGACCCCCTGGATGTGCGGCTCCTGGAGCTGCTGAGCGTCGACGGCCGCATGGCGATCAGCGACCTGGCGGAGCGCGCCGGGGCGCCCCTGACCACGGTCCGCCGGAGGCTGCGGGGGCTGCTCGGCTCACGGGTGCGCCTGCGCTGCGACCTCGCCCGGCCCATGTCCGGGTGGCCGATGGCCGCGGTGTACTTCGCGTCCGTACCGGCCGAACGGCTGGAGGAGACCAGCCGGGCGCTGGCCGGGGTGCGGGAGGTCCGGTCGTGTGCGATCACGGCGGGCCCGCACAACCTCGTGATCGACGTCTGGCTGCGCGCGGCCGGCGAGGTGCACGCCTTCGAGGCGCATCTGTCGAGGCGGCTGCCGCAACTGACCATCGACGACCGTTCGGTGGTGCTGCGCACCGTCAAGCACATGGGCCGGCTGCTGGACCGAAGCGGCCACAGCGTGGGCATCGTCCCGCTGCGCCCCTTCGCCACCCCGGCTCCCGGGAGTGCCGCGGCCACCTGATGCGCGGGCGCCCGGTCCCGGTCCGTGTGGGCATCGGACCTGTAGGGACGGGTCGGGACCGGTCGGGGGCACACCGGACGTGAAGGCGCTTTCCGCTGTTCGTGTGCGTGCCATCTGCCGGTACCTGCGGCCGGACACGCTGGGGCGCCATGGCACCTGTGCGCGTGACAGTCCAGGCCGTTCCGCTGGTGGCTACGGCCATCGTCATGCTCGACGCGGCCACCGACTTCTTCCCGGACGCCCCTCTGGTCGGCGTCATCACACCGGTGCGCCTTGCCGTGCTGGCGGGGCTGGTCGCGACGGCGGTGACGGCGCCGCGGCTCGCCACGTTCCGCACCCGGCTCGACCCCGCCATCGCGCTGCTCCTCCTCAGCGCCATCGCCACCACCTACGTCGGCGGCCACCCCGACGCGCCGCTGCGCGCCCTGATGACCGCCCTCGCCACCTTCTACCTGCTGGTCGGGGTGCGGCGGGCGCAGCCCGAGTCCTGGCGGGCGGTCGCGCTGCTCGCGCTGGCCGCCGTGTCGGCCGCGGCCACCGCGGCGTTCGCCCAGGTGACCAACGAGGTGCCGACCGGCTTCTGCCGTACCGGTCTCTTCACCGACGTCGACTGCGACAGCGGCGGCCCCGGGTCGATGATCCGCGCCACCGGCACCTTCGCCAACCCCAACCTGCTCGCCGCGTTCCTGGTGCTGCTCACCCCGATCGCCCTGCTGGCCGCAGTGACGGTCGCCGAGCGCACGGCCCGCGTCGCGGTCGTGAGCGTGGGGCTCATCGGCTACGGCGCGGTGCTGACCACCTTCTCCCGGGCGGGCTGTGTCGCGGCGGCGGCGGGTCTGCTGGTGCTCGGCGGCGCGTACTGGCTCGCCCCCCGCCTCGGCCGGTGGGGGGTCCGGACGCTGACGGTCGTGGGGCTGGCCGGGCTGGTGGCCGTGACGGTGGCGCTGTGGGTGGTGTCGCGGGCCGGGGACGCGCTCGGCGTCCGCGGCCAGGCGTGGAAGGCGGCCGTCGACCTCGCCGTGGACCAGCCGCTCGGTGTCGGGCTGGGGCGGGCCGGGGACGCGGTTTCCGCCGTCGTACCCGGCGGCAGGACGTTCGTCCACGCCCACAACATGTGGCTGAACTGGCTGGCCGAAGCGGGCGTGGCCGGTCTGCTCGGCATGGTGCTGGTGACCGTGATCGCCGTCGCCACGGCGGTCCGCGCCGCCCGGGAGAAGTCCGTGGCCGGAGTCGTCGGGCTCGCCGCCCTGACGGGGTTCTTCCTCGCGGCCACGGTGGACCACCCGGCCAACCTGGACCGGATCGCCATGCTCTTCTGGCTGGTCCTCGGCCTCGTCATGGCCGAGGTCCCGGGCCGGTGGCGGGACTCGGGGACGCCCGCCCAGGCCCCCGCCCGCTCGGGCCGCCGCGCACGGCGCCGCTAGGCCCTGTCCGGCGCTCTCCCGCCTGCCGGGCCGGGAGGGGTCCGGACAGCGGACCGTTCGCCTGGTCCGGCCCGCTCGGCGGCGACGAGAGTGGGCGGGCGGTTCGTGTCAATGGGAAGGCGGCTCACAGCGATGGCGAACACGGTGCGGCGGGGCTATGTGCCCAGCCCCTTCGGGCAGTTGCACTACGCGGAGTGCGGGTCCGGCGAGGCGGTGCTGCTGCTGCATCAGACGCCGCGTTCCTGGACCGAGTACGCCGATGCGCTGCCCCTGGTGGGCCGGGCACACCGGGCCATCGCCATGGACACCGTGGGGTTCGGCGCCTCGGCCAAGCCCGAGGGGCCGCACTCGATCGAGCGGTTCGCCGACGGGGTGGAGGCGCTGGCCGATGGGCTCGGGCTGGAGACGTTCCACCTGGTGGGCCATCACACGGGCGGTGTGGTCGCGGTGGAGGTGGCCGCCCGGCTGGGCGACCGCGTCAGCAGTCTGCTGCTCTCGGCCACCGCCTTCGTCGACGAGGCCAAGCGTCAGGCGGCTCCCGGGCGCCCCCCGGTCGACCATGTCGATCCGAAGCCGGACGGCTCGCATCTGGTGGAGCTGTGGAACCGGCGCCGCGGCTTCTACCGGGCGGGCGAGGAGGCCGCTCTGACCCGCTATGTGATCGACGCGCTGAGCGTGCTGGACCGGGTGGAGGAGGGGCACCAGGCGGTGTACCGGTACCGGATGGAGGAGCGGCTGGCGCACATCACGGCCCCGGTGCTCGCCGTGTGCGCGCCGGAGGACCACTACTCGCTGCCCGCGCTGGAGAAGTTCGCGGCGGCGCTCGGCTGCGAGACCGCGGTCCTGCCCGGCGGCCACGTGCCGGCGCCCGAGCAGTTGCCCGGGGAGTTCGCCGACGTCGTCACCGCATGGGTGGACCGGCCTCGGTCGTAGCCCGGTCCCATGTCGTCTCCGTGACACCACGCCGCCGCAGCGCCGCCTTGCGCACCTTGCCGGTCTCGGTGAGCGGCAGCTCGCGCAGGATGTCCACGTAGCGGGGGGCGGCGAACGGGGGCAGCTCGAGCTCGCAGTGGCGGATCAGGTCGGCCGGGTCGAGGGTGCTGCCCGCGCGGGGCAGCACGGCGACCATCACCTCGTCCTCCGCCAGCTCGGACGGCACGGGGAAGACGGCGGCGTCGGCCACCGAGGGATGGCTACGGACGACCGTCTCGACCTCGCAGGAGGAGATGTTCTCCCCGCGGCGGCGGATGACGTCCTTGATGCGGTCCACGAACCGGAACCAGCCGTCGGGTTCGCGCACCACCCGGTCCCCCGTGCGCCGCCACGCGTCCGCGGGCTCCGCCGGCTCGCCCAGGTAGCCGGTGGCGAAGGCGTACGGCCGGTGGCTGCGCACCAGGAGCTCGCCGGGGGTGCCGTCGGGGACGGGGGTGAGCAGTTCGTCGACGACGCGGGCGTCGAAGCCGTCGCGCAGGGTGCCGATGTAGCCGGGCCGCTGTTGATCGGGCGTCGTGCCGATGACGAGGTTGGTCTCGGTGGAGCCGAATCCGTCGATCAGGGTGACGCCGAACCGCTCGCGGAACGGCTGCCAGGCGTGGGCCGGTGTCGCCGGGGAGAGTCCGCGTACGGCCCGGTGTGCACGGTCGTGCGGGCCCGGCGGCTGGGCCAGCAGCATCGGCACCATGGCGCCCAGCAGGTAGACCACGGTGGCCCCGGCCCCGGCCGCCTCGGTCCAGTACCGGGAGGCCGAGAAGCGGGGGGCGAGGGTGTACGCCGCCCCCACGGTCATCGCCTGTGCCAGCGCGTTCAGGGCGTTGGTGTGGAACAGCGGGAGGCAGGTGTAGAGGACGTCGTCCGCGGTGAGGCGCAGCGCGCCGGAGACGTTGCGCCCCCACCAGACGAACTGGGCGTGGGGGCAGCGGACCCCGCGGGAGGTTCCGGTGGTCCCGGAGGTGAAGAGGACGCACGCGGTGTCGCCGGGGCGGACGGGGGCCGCCGGCAGGGCGGGGCCGTGGCCCGGCCGGGGCACGTCGTCCGCTCCCGCGAGCCACAGCGTCCCCCGGTACCCGGCCGCCCGCAGGCGCTCCGCCGTCTCGTCCTCCGCGAGCAGATGGGTGGGGCGGGCCTGGTCCAGGACATTCCGCAGCCCGCTGCCGCGCAGCGCCGTGTTCAGCGGGACCAGTTCGGCGCCGAGCCAGGCGGCGCCGAGGAACAGGTCGACGAGTTCGACCCGGTTGCCCGTCATCGCCGCGATGCGGTCGCCCGGGCGGCAGCCGCGGGCCGCGAGGGCCCCCGCCATGGTGGCGGCGGCCTCTCGCGCCTGGCGGTAGGTGCGGACGGTGTCCCCGATCCGCAGGAAGGGGCGGTCCCCGTGGTCCCGGGCCGCGGTGTGGAGCAGCCCGGGAATCGTCAGGGAGGTCACCGCAGCACCTCGCGCTCGCGCAGTTCGCGGATCCGCTCCGGTGGCAGCCCCGCGACATCGCGCAGCACATCGTCGGTGTCGGCGCCGAGCACGGGTGCCGCCGTGCGGACGCCGCCCGGTGTGCGGGTGAGCCGGATGGGCGGCCCCTCGTGCAGGAAGGCGCCCGCCACCGGGTGTTCCGCGCGGACGTAGAAGCCCCTGGCCCGCAGCTGCGGGTCCTGCTCGACGAGGTCGCGGCCGTCCTGCACCGCGCCCGCGGGTATGCCCTGCTCCTGGAGGAGTTCGGCGGCGGCGTCGGCCGGCAGGGTCCTGGCCCAGGTGGCGAGGGCGTCGTCGACCAGGTCGGTGTGGTGTGCGCGGTCGGCCGAGGTGCGGGTGCGTTCGTCGGTGGCGAGGTCCGGGTGCCCGATCACCGTGCACAGCCGGGCCCATTCGGTGTCGTCGCGGACGCTGACGGCCAGCCAGCGGTCGGCGCCGAGACAGCGGTACACGCCCTGCGGGCTCCATCGCGGATCGGTGTTCCCGGCGGGCTCGACGGGGTTGAGCAGGCTGGTGCCCATATGGGAGGCGATCGCCTCGAGCTGGGACAGGTCGATGTGCTGTCCGCGCCCGGTCTGCTCCCGGTGTTCCAGGGCGGCGGTGGTGGCGAGCGCGGCCTGCAGACCGGCGACGATGTCGCCGTGGCCGTAGATCACCCCGACCACGTCGTCCGGGCCCCATCCGGTCAGGCCGGTGAGCCCCGAGGAGGCCGACACGGTGTCCGCGTACGACACCCAGCCGCTGCGCGGGCCGCTGTGTCCCATGCCGGACATGCTGACGTACACCAGGCGGGGGTTGATCTCGCGGAGGGTGTCGTAGCCGAGGCCGAGTTTGGTCATGACGGTGGCGCTGAAGTTCTCCACCAGGACGTCGCAGGAGGCGATGAGGCCGCGCAGTACGGCGATGCCGTCCTCGGTGCGGGTGTCCAGGGCCAGGCTGCGCTTGTTGCGGTTGACCTCGTTGAAGTAGCCGTTGGTGTTCGGATCGGTGTGCGGGCCGCGGGACAGATGCATGAAGGGCGCGAACCGGGTGGGGTCGGGACGGCCCAGCGACTCGACCTTGATGACATCGGCCCCGTGGTCGGCGAGCACCTTGGTGCAATAGGGCCCGGCGAGCACCCAGGTCAGGTCCAGGACGCGGACGCCGTGCAGGGCGGGCCGCGCGGGTTCCGCGGACGCCGCGGGCACCCGCGGCGTCGGCCGGTGCTCCTGCAGCAGCCGCTGGTCCGCGCCCCGTTCCGGGACGTCCAGCTCCGTGATCCGGTGGCCGTCCGGGAACGCGAAGGGGAAGCCCAGGTCGGTGCGGCCCCCGGCGCGGAGGAAGAAGTCACGGGCGGCGAGCTGCGGATTGCCGGGCATCTCGTGCGGCAGGTCGACGGACGCCCAGGGCAGCTTCCTGGACTGGGCGAGCTCGGCGAATTCGGCCTTCGGCCACCGGCCCGCGAAGTCCTGCACCACCTCGAAGACGTGCTCCTGGTACTTCTTGCGCTCCACCGGGTCCTGCCAGCGCGGCTCGGCGAGGTCGGCCTCGGCGCCCTCCTCGCGCAGCCAGACGAGGAGCGCGTCCCACATGCGGGGGCTGCCGCCGAGGCCACCGCCCAGATAGCCGTCGGCGGCCCGGAACAGTCCGTGCGGCACCAGCGGATGCACCCGGCCGGGGCGTCCCGGCACCCGATCCTCGTGCAGATAGGCGAGGGTGCCGGCCTCCAGGGCGGCGGCCGCGCACGCCTGGGCGGACACGTCGGCGAGCTGGCCCGGCCCCGTGCGCCGCGCCCGCAGGCCGAGGAGCGCGGCGATCGCGGCGTGCACCCCGGCGAGCTGCTCCGCCTGGTTCTCCGGAAGGCGCAGCGGCGGGCCGTCCGGGTCGCCGACCTGCGCGAGCATGCCGCCGAGCGCGGCGACCACCAGATCGGTGCCCTGCCAGTGACTGCGGGGGCCCACGGTCCCGAAGGGGGTGACGCGGACATGGACGAGGTGGTCCAGGCCCGCGACGGCCTCCGGCGCACCGTCCGGAGTCCCGTCGAGGAGGACGTCGGCTCCCTTCACCAGGCGCCGCAGCTCCTCCGGGGACGCGGGGGTCACGGACCGTTTACCGGCGTGCCAGTGGACAAACGCGTCGCCGTTCAGTTCCCGCCGGGCCGGATCCCCCTCCTCGGGCTCGACCAGGACGACCTCATATCCGAGGCCGACCAGGAGCCGGCCCGCGAACCGGGTGAAGGGGCTGGACAGTTCGACGACGCGTACGGCCGGGTTGCTCACATCTCCTCCGCGGGATGCTCAGGCGTGCTGCTGGTTCAGGAAGCCGGTGACCGCCGTGTAGTAATCGTGCGGCCGCTCCTCCTGAAGGTGGTGGGAGACCTGGTCCATGATGTGCAGATTGCCCTTGGGGACCATGCGGGCGAGCATCAGCGGATAGTCGGGGGTGAGGAACGCGTCGTACATGCCCCAGATGAAGAGGGCGGGGGCCTGGATGGCGCCGAGCTCCGCGGTGAGGTCCTGCCAGTCGCCGCGGGGGTTGTCGGAGGCACCGGCGAGGGCGGTCTCCTCCGGGTCGAGGCTCTGCTCGTAGCGCAGGGTGACGGTGTCGTCGGGGATGGCACCGGCGTCGTACCACTCCAGGCGGGCGATCAGGTCCCGCATCTTCTCCCAGGAGGGGCCGGTGCCGCCGTAGTACACGTCACGGGCGTTGCGGCCGCGCCGGCCGCCCTCGGGCAGCGGGGCCAGCGGGCCGTGGAACACGGGCATGCTGCCGGTGATCGTCAGCGACCGGACCCGCTCGGGGTACTTCGCGGCCAGGTTCAGCGCGATGGTTCCGCCCCAGGAATTGCACACGAAGTCGGCGCGCTCGATGCCCAGGGTGTCGAGCAGGGCCACCGTCTTGGCGGCGTGATAGTCCCACATGGGGCCTTCGATGACGGGCTTGGCCGACTTGCCGTACTGCAGGATGTCCACGAGGAAGCAGTGGCGGTCCTGGGCGAACAGCGGTGCCACCTGTCCGAAGTCGGACCAGCCCGTGCACCCGGGGCCGCCGCCGTGGAGGAAGACCGTGGGGCTGCCGCCCGACGTGCCCAGCTCGATGTAGTGGTACGTGGCGCCGTCCGCTTCCGCGTGGGCGCCCTCCGGCGGCTTCTGGATGTTCATGAGGTCCATGCCCCGATGGTGTGGTGCCGGTGATCTCCGCCCAAGCGGTCCGGTCCGCTGAGCGGGCCGGTCTCGTGGTGACCGCCTCCGGGCGGTGGCTAGCCTCCCGGTCCATCGTGGTCCGCGAAAGACGTGTCCGCGGTAGTCGTCCGCAGAAAGGCAGCACATGTCCGCGTGGGAAGTTGCCGAGGAACGGGCCCGGGCGGCGATCGGCCGCCCGGAACACCGGGACCTGGGTGTCGTACGGGCCGAGGACGCGGCGGAGTTCGCGCGCTCGGCCGGGGAGACCGGCCCGCATCTGGTCGATCCCGGCCGCCCGGACTTCACCGTCCACCCGATGTACCTGGTGAGCCTGTTGCGCGGCGCGGGAGGCGCCGGCCAGGACGAGTGCCGGCCGGACGGCATGTACCGCGACGAGGTCCCGGGCACCGACGGCCTGGACGTGCGGCTCATGGCGGGGGGCCAGGAGGTCCGGTTCACCGGCGAGGTGAGGGCGGGCGACCGGATCCAGGTCCGCCGGGTCCTCACGGAGGTCGAACGCAAGGGCAGCGGAACACCGTTCCTGCTGCTGACCGTCGAGAAGACGTACACGGCGGAGCGGGGCACGCTCGTCCGGGTGCGGGAGAGGTTCATCGTCCGATGAGCGTTCACCCGGGGCAGCCCGTACCACCGGTGGAGTTCACCCCGGATGCCGTCACCCTGCTGCGGTTCGGGGCGGTCACCCGCAATACCCATCGCATCCACTACGACACCGGGTTCGCGCGTTCCGAGGGGCTGGACGGGCCGGTCGTCATGGCGCAGCTGCACGGCTGTCTGATGCACCGGGCCGCCATGAGCTTCGCGGGTCCGGGCGGACAGGTTCTGGAGGTCGGATGGCAGAACCGGGCCCCGGCCCTCGCCGGGGAGCGGCTCGTGGTGAGCGGCACGGTCGGCGAGGTCGATCCAGAGACGGGGCGGGTCACCCTGGAGCTGGTCGAGCACGGTGGGCAGGGTGATGTGGTGTGCTGCCGGGGCACGGCCGTGGTCCTGATGGGCTGACCGCGCCCCGCGTCGGGATGAGATCGCCCGGGCGAGATCATCGCTCAGGCGAGATCGAGGACCACGTTGCCGATCGCCTCCCCGGACCGCAGGCGGGCCACGGCTTCCGCCAGGCCGTCGACGCGATGGTGCTCGATGGGCAGGGTGAGCTCCCCGGAGGTGAGGTCGCCCAGCATCCGCTTGGTGTCGGCGGCGACCTCCTTCCCCCGGGACATCAGGTTCACGGGCAGCAGCGACACATCGGCGAGGAGGAAATCCGCCAGGTCCACGGTGAACTCACGGCCCGCGGTGTAGCCGACGAGGGCGACCCGGCCGCGGGGGCGCACCAGCGGCAGGGAGTCGCGCAGGACCGGCCCGCCCACGGTGTCGATGACGGCGTCCACCGGGCCGCCGACCGCGTCGGGGGACAGGTCGGCGGCGAGCACCACCTTGGCGGGGGCCGGGACATGCGGCAGCTTGGCGGGGCGGCTCACCACGCCGATCACCTCGGCTCCGGCCCGGGCCGCGACCTGCACGGTGAGCGCGCCCACCGCACCGGCCGCCCCGGTCACCAGGACCCGCTCCCCGGGCTGGACGCCCGCCACGGCGTGCACCGAGGCCCACGCGGTCCCCGCCGGGGAGAAGTAGCAGCAGGCCAGAGCGGGGTCGGTGCCCTCGGGTACGGCTTCCACGGCGGCGTCCGGGACCAGCGCGTGCTCGCTCCAGGCGCCGTCGCGGCGCATTCCGAGGGCCTTGCCGCGGAGGAGGACGAGGCTCCCCTCGGGGTGGACGTCGGAGGTGATGACGGTGCCGCTGCCGGCGGTGCCGGGAATCGACGGCAGGTCGGGGAGGATGCCGAACTTGCCGTCGACGACGTTCAGATCGAGGTGGCTGACGGCGGCCGACTTCATCCGCACCAGGGTGTGGCCGGGCCGCGGCTCGGGGACCGGCCGCTCGACGAGCCGCGGCAGGGTGCCGAACTCCTCCAGCACCAGGGATTGTGACGTCGGGTGGCTCACGTTTTCGCTCCGTATCCACGGGCTCACGGCCGTGTTCGGTGGTGGCGGACCCCGCGCACGCTAGACCGCACCCCGCTGTCCGCGCACCGGGACGGGTCCGCTCAGCGGGACGCGCCGCGGCGGCCACCGTCTCGCCCTCCGTCGGGTAGGGAGCGGTCTGCTCAGCGGACCGGATCCCTTGGGCGGATCCGCGCCGCGCCGGATGCTCGGGTCCACCGAAAACCGGCAGCAGGAGGACACGCACGATGACGGTCGAGGACTCTCCCGACACGGCCACCCCCGTCCGGAGCCGCCGCAGGAAACCCGCCGAGCCCGGTCGCCAGGACTGGTCGTCCTGGCCCCATTACGACGGTGCGGCAGCGGGCTTCCGCGGCTACTGGTATCCGGTCACCTGGTCCAGCCAGGTCACGGGGAAGCCGCTGCCGTTCACCATCTGCGGCGAGCGGATCGCGCTGATCCGCGACAACGGCACGGCGTACGCCCTGCACAACCGGTGCCCGCACCGCGGTGTGCCGCTGTCCGAGGGCAACCAGCAGTTCCCGGGCACGGTCAGCTGCCCGTACCACGGCTGGACCTTCGATCTGCCCACCGGACGGCTGTCCGCCGTCATCACCGACGGCCCCGGGTGCCGGCTGACCGGCAAGCTGGGCGTGCGCACCTACCCGGTCGAGGAGCGCCTCGGCATGGTGTGGGTGTACATCCCGATCGCCGACGAGGAGCCGCACTCGATCGACTCCCAGCTTCCGGAGGAGCTCGTCTCCAACGCGTTCGTGATGGGCGGACGGATCGAGCCGCGCGGTGGCAACTGGCGGTTCGCCTGTGAGAACGGCTTCGACGAGGGCCACGCCAAGTATCTGCACCGCACGGCCCTGTGGCGGCTGTTCAAGCCCATGCCGACCTGGAACATCACCCGGATCGTGCCGCGCGGCCGGTGGATCTTCCGGGTCCAGGACGAGGTCCACTGGGACGCCGAGTTCCCGGGGGTGGGCCGCTGGTCCAACAAGCGGTGGTGGAAGATGCAGCCGCCCAAGGAGACCTTCAACATCGGCAACACCGGCAAGGCCGACAGCGTCGATCCGACCATCGAGGCGCAGGACTTCCCCGGGTTCGCCTCCCTGTCGATGCCGGGCGTGCTGCGCATCGCCTACCCCAAGTTCATCCACTACGAGTTCTACGTCCCGGTCGACGAGGACAACCACCGCTATGTCGGCGTGATGGTCAACTTCACCGAGGGCTGGGACACCCTGCGCTTCTACGCCAAGTACCTCGGGGCGATCCGCTGGCTGTTCCACGGCCAGTTCTCCGGCCAGGACGCGTGGATGGTCGATGTCACGGACGCGCCGCCGGAGAAGCTCTACCGGCCCGATATCTCGCTCACCGCCTGGCGGAACCTGAGCGAGGAGGAGTACGGCAAGAAGCTGACCGCGGCCTGTGGCGCATCCGCACCCGAAGAGAAGGCATGACATGTTCCGTAAACTGTTCACCCTGCTGCTGGGCGCCGCGATCGCCGTCGGGATCCCGCTGGCCACAAAGCGCATCGCGCGGACCACGATGACGCAGGTCCACAGGATCAACCAGTGACCGCCGACGGCCTGGCGGGACTGGATGACCGGCGGCGCGCCTGGGCCCTCGACGCCGCCCGCCACATCAGCACCGACCGGCTCCGCGAGCTGATCACGGGCCTGGTGAACATTCCCAGCCCGACCGGCGACGAGGGCCCGCTGGCCACCCATATCGCCGGCACCCTGCGCGACGCCGGCTGCCACTCGGCCGTCCAGCCCCTCGACGACCGCCAGGCCAACGCCTGGGGGCGGCTGACCGGTGACGGCACCGGCCCCGACCTCATGCTGTACGCCCCCATCGACACGCTGACGGTGGGCGAGGAGAGCGAGGACGTACCGTGGATCGGCCCGGAGCTGCGCGAGGACATGCGGCCCGCGGCCACGGTGTACGACGACCTGGTCACCGGGCTCGGCGCCTCCAACCCCAAGGGCCACGCGGCGTGCGTGATGATGGCCATCGAGGCGATCTCGCTGGCCGGTGTCCCGCTCACCGGTGACCTGGTCGCGGCGTTCGGCGCGGGCGGGATGCCCACCAACGCCCGGCCCGTGGGCACGCGCCTCAACACCGGCCAGGGCGCCGGGTGTTCGTTCCTGCTGGAGCAGGGCGTGTGGACCGACTACGCGGTCATCGCCAAGCCCGGCTGGACCGTCTCGTGGGACGAGGTCGGGCTGGTCTGGTTCGAGGTGACGGTCGGCGGCACCCACACCTACGCGGGCTCCCGCCACCGGCTCCCGTACGACAACGCCATCGCCCGTGCCGGGGAAGTGTCCGCGTACCTGGAGAAGTGGTTCGAGGGGTACGCCGAGCGGCACACCTCGGGCACGGTGGCGCCGCAGGGCATCGTCTCCGCCATCCGCGGCGGCTGGCCGCGGATG
The DNA here is from genome assembly GCA_002021875.1 of Streptomyces hygroscopicus. Lineage (NCBI taxonomy): Bacteria > Bacillati > Actinomycetota > Actinomycetes > Kitasatosporales > Streptomycetaceae > Streptomyces > Streptomyces hygroscopicus. The sequence continues at coordinate 10,832,433 of CP018627.1, read as the reverse complement.
GCGGCGGTGACCCCCGCCGTGTGCACCCTCATGGTGGACCTGCGGATCAGCCCCGACATCACACCGATGGGGGCCAAGCGCGAGTTCATGGACGCGCTGGCCGCGCTGCGGGCCGCCTCGCCCGGGCTCGACGTCCGGGCGGAGATGGTGCTGGCGATCCCCGGCACCCGCACCCCGCGCGAATCGTGGATCCACCGCAGCGCCACGGCCGCCTGGGAGGCGCTGGAGGGGCGCGAGCACGAGGTGATCCCCGGGAACAGCGGCGCCACCGACGCCAACATCCTGCGCGGCCGTGGCATCCCCACGGTGCGGGTCGGCATGCCCAAGGTGGCGGAGGCGCCGTTCGAGATCGACTTCGCCCGCGGCATGAACACGGTGTCGCTGCGGGCCATGGAGAAGCTCACCCGCCATCTGATCCGCACGGCCGTGGACACCGTCACCCGGTCCCGCGAGGAGCTGGAAGGAGCAGGGGCATGACCGAGATCGTCCTGGGGGTCGGAGCGTCGCACAGCACGCTGATGAACACCCACTGGGAGGAGACGTACCACAAGGACCGCGCCGAGCGGTTCCGGGACGCGCTCGGCCAGGCGCGGGACGCGCTGGCCGCGGCCCGTCCCGACACGGTGATCCTCATCGGCTCCAACCACTTCCGGGGGTTCTGGCTCGATCTGATCCCCAGCTTCACCATCGGGGTGGACGAGTGCATCGCCAGCGGCGAGTCCGGCACCCCGAAGGGCCCGCAGCCGGTGGACCGGGAGCTGGCCCTGTACCTCGCGGGTTCGCTCGTGGAGCGGTCCGGTTTCGACGTGGCGTTCTCCGCCCGGCTGCAGATCGACCACGGCCAGTCGCACGCCGTCCAGTATCTGCTCGACGGGCTCGACGTCGACCTGGTACCGCTCGTGGTGAACGTCTTCGCGCCGCCGCTGCCCACCCTGGAGCGCTGCGAGCAGCTTGGCCGGGCGATCCGGGAGGCGGTCCTGGCGTTCCCCGGCGACCGCCGGGTGGCGGTCATCGGCTCCGGCGGGCTGTCCCACCGGCTGCCCTGGCCGGACTGGCGCGATCCGAACGGCGAGGACGAGGAGTTCATGGTCGGCGCCTGGCTCAACGGCCGGGAGAACTGGCAGGACTACGACGTGCGCCGCCGCGAGATCATCCGGGCCGCCGAGGCGTCGCTCAACCCGGAGTTCGACGAGGAAATCCTGTCCTGGATGGAGCGGGGACAGGCGCACCGCATCACCGAGTACACCACCGCGGAACTGGAGAAGGTGGCCGGCAACGGCGCCCAGGAGCTGCGCACCTGGCTGCTGATGTCCGCGCTGCTCGATCACATCCCGGGCCGGCGCCTGGCCTATGAACCGATGCCCGAGTGGCTCACCGGCATGGGGGTCGCCGTCCTCGATCCCGCACAGGCCCCCGCACAGACCCCCGCGCAGACCAGCGAAAGGCAGTCATGAGCATCTGGAACGAGCTGTCGGGCATCGACTACCGGCACACCTACGTCGAGACCGGCGACTTCAAGACCCGCGCCCTGCAGGCCGGCCCCGAGGACGGCGAGCATGTGGTGTTCCTGCACGGGACGACCGGCCACCTCGAGGCGTTCGTACGGAACATCCCGGCGCACGCCGAGCGCTACCGCTGCCACTCCATCGACATGCTGGGCCACGGCTACACGGGCAAGCCCGACCGCCCGGCCGAGATCCCCCTGTACGTCGAGCACCTGATGGCCTACCTGGACGCCGTCGGCGCCGAGCGCGCCCATCTGGTCGGCGAGTCGCTGGGCGGCTGGGTGGGGTCGTGGGCCGCGAGCGAACACCCGGACCGGGTCGCCTCCCTCCAGCTGCTGTGCATGGGCGGCACGAAGATCAACCCGGCGGTGATGGAGCGGCTGAAGACGTCCACCAGCGACGCGGCCCTCAAGGACGACATCTCCTTCACCCGGGAGCGGCTGCGGCTGCTGTGGGCCCACTGGGACGAGGACCTGGGCGAGGAGCTGACCCAGATCCGCTACGACATCTACCACCACCCCGACTTCCAGCGGAACCTGCACAATCTGCTCGCGCTCCAGGAGCCGGAGGCCCGCGAGCGCAATCTGCTGCGGCCCGACCGCATGGGCCGGATCAAGGCGCCGACCCTGGTGGTGTGGGGCAACAAGAACCCGCTCGGCGACGTGCCGGAGGCCGAGGCCATCGCGGCCGCGATCCCCGGGGCGCGGCTCGAGGTGTTCAACGAGTGCGGCCACTGGCCGCAGCACGAGAAGGCCGATCTGTACAACCCGCTCAGCCTGGAGTTCCTCGCCGCGTCCTCGGCCACCTGATCGTGAGGTTCCTGCCATGACCGTAGTCCCCATCGACCAAGCCGTCAGAACCTGTCCCGACCCGATGAACTCCGTCCTCGGCAAGGTCCGGTCCATCCTGGAGGCGTTCACCGCCGACGACGACTCGCTCTCGCTCGCCGATCTGGTGCGCCGTTCGGGAGTGGCGAAGGCGACCGTCCACCGGCTGTCCCAGGAGCTGGTCGCATGGGGGCTGCTGGAGCGGGCGGGCTGCAACTACCGGCTCGGACTGCGCCTGTTCGAGATCGGGCAGCGGGTGCACCGGCAGCGCATCCTGCGGGAGGTGGCCCAGCCGTATATGGAGGATCTGCTGCTGGCCACACGGGAGACCATCCACTTCGCCATCCATGATGGGCTGGACGTGGTGTACCTGGAGAAGATCCTCCCCCACCGGGGGCTGAGCGAGGAGTCGCGGGTGGCGGGGCGGCTTCCGCTGTACTGCACGGCGACCGGCAAGGCGATCCTCGCCCACTCCCCCGGCAGCCTGTTCGGCGAGGTGGTCAGGAGCGGCCTCAAGCCGTTCACCCGCCACACCATCACCTCGCCGGGCCGGCTGCGCACCCAGCTGGACCGGGTCCGCGAGCAGGGCATCGCCACGGAGGCGGAGGAGGTCCGGCTCGGCTACATGAGCATGGCGGTCCCGGTCTTCGGCCGGCAGAACGCCCTCGCCGGGGCCCTGTCGATCACGGCGCCGACCTACCGGGTGGACGCGATCGCCCACGCCAGCGCGCTGCGTACGGCGGGTCTTGGCATCAGCCGCTCGCTGAGGTCGGCGCTGTGACGGCGCCCGCCGTGTCCTCCCCCGCGCTGGAAGAGGTACTGGCGCGGGCGCGGGAGCTGATCGGCCAGTGGCGGGACGAGGACTGCGGCACCCCGACGGTCAAGGACTTCTGCCGTTACGCCGCCGCCCTCAACGACGGCGAGTACATCCGCCGGGCCCGCGCCCTGGAAGCGGACGGCCGGCCCGTCGAGGCGCCCGACCTGTTCCTCGCGGCCACCATGAGCTGGGAGGACGGCCCGCCGGAGGACGAACTGCGGCCGGATGGTCTCGCCCAGCGTGAGTCGCCGTGCACCGAGGGTCTCGCGGTGCGCCAGGTGCACGGCGGCCAGTCGGTGCGCCTGGTCCGGCCCCCGGTGGCCGGCACACGGATCACGGCGACCCGTGCGGTCGTCTCCGCGCGGCACAAACACGGACGGTCCGGTGAGTTCGTCCTCCTGGGCGTGCGGACCCGGTTCTTGTCCCCCGACGGGAGCGAGCTGACGTCCGTGGACGAGACGATCGTGGTGCTCGACGCCACCGGAGGTGACCGATGACGGCGCCCGCTGCCGGGACAGAGTGTCCGCCGCGCCGGTACGCCCACACCAGTGTGCAGCTCTTCCGCTTCAGCGCCGTGTCGTGGAACGCGCACCGGATCCATTACGACGCCGCGTTCGCGGCGTCGGAGGGGTTTCCCGACACCGTCGTGCAGTCGACGCTGCACGGCGAGACGCTCAGCCGCAACGCCCTGGAGTGGGCCGGGCCGGGCGCCCGGCTGGAGTCGGTGGCGTGGCGCAACGTGGCCACGGCGGTGGCCGGTGAGCAGCTGACCTGGGCCGCGACGGTGTCCTCGGTCGAGGGCGCGCGGGTCCGTCTGGACGCGCGCATCCTCAAGGCCGACGGCTCCGAGTGCGTCACGGGGACGGTGGAGGTGACGCTCGCCGGGTGACGACCCGGCTCGACCGGGTGCGGGAGCGGTGGAACCCAAGGCTGACGGGGCGCCTTGGGTTCCACCGCTCCCGCGTGTCCGGGCCACGGTGTCCCGGCACCACGGGTCCCGCGCCGTGTCCCGGCAGGCGGACCGATTCCATTGGACCGTGATCCGGACCTGCCTACGCTCCTTTTCCATGAGCGTTCTCAACGTTGAGCCGGTCGCCGCGGCGGACGCGGCGGTGGTCGAGACGGACATCCTGATCATCGGCGCCGGCCCGTCGGGCCTGTACGGCGCCTACTGCGCGGGCTTCCGCGGGCTGCGTGTCGCCGTGATGGATGTGCTGCCCCAGCGCGGCGGCCAGATCAGCGCGATGTACCCGGAGAAACCGATCTTCGACATCGCCGGATTCGCCTCGGTCCGCGGTCGCGACCTGGTCGACAACCTGGTCGCCCAGGCGGAGACACACGGCACCCGCTACCTCCTCGGCCACCGCGCGACGGAGCTGTCCTACGACGACGGTCTGCCCGTGGTCCGCAGCGACCGGGGGACGACCGTACGGGCCGGGGCGGTGGTGATCACCGGCGGCGTGGGGACCTTCACTCCCCGCCCGCTGCCGGCCGGGGAGGATTTCCTCGGCCGCGGCCAGGTGTACTTCGTGCCCGACCCCACCGCCCACGCCGGCCATGACGTGGTGGTCGTCGGCGGTGGCGACAGCGCCTTCGACTGGGCGGCCCTGCTGGCCCCCATGGCGCGCTCGGTCCGGCTGGTGCACCGCACCGCGCGGTTCCGCGCCCACCGCGCGTCGGTGGAGAAGGTCCGGGCACTCGGCATCGAGATCCTCACCGACTCCGAGGTCAGCGGCCTGTACGGCGGCGCGCTGCTGGAGGAGGTCGAGATCCGCCACCGCGTGGCGAAGGACACCACGCGCCTCCCCGCGCAGACCGTGGTGGCGGCCCTCGGCTTCATCGCCGACCTCGGCCCGCTGCGGGACTGGGGCCTCACCCTGGAGGCACGCCGGATCGCCGTGGACACCCACATGGCCACCAACCTCCCCCGCGTCTTCGCGGCCGGCGACATCACCGACTACCCGGGCAAGGTGCGCCTGATCTCCGTCGGCTTCGGCGAGGCCGCCACGGCCGTCAACAACGCCGCCACGGTCATCGACCCGGAGGCGGCGCTGTTCCCCGGGCATTCCACCGAGAAGGAGAACTGACATGGCCTACGTCATCGGCGCGTCCTGCGTTGACATCATGGATCGGTCCTGCATGGAGGAGTGCCCGGTCGACTGCATCTACGAGGGCGAGCGCAAGCTCTACATCAACCCGGTGGAGTGCATCGACTGCGGCGCCTGCGAGGTCGCCTGCCCGGAGCAGGCGATCACCGTGGACCGGAAGGCGGATCCCGAGCACCGCGCGGACAACCGGCGGTTCTTCGAGGAGGTCCTGCCCGGCCGGGACGCCCCGCTGGGCACCCCCGGTGGCGCCGGGGCGGTCGGCCCGCTGGGCGCCGACACCGCCCTGGTGGGGGGCCGGTGAGCGCACCGGACGTGGCGCTCCAGCCGCCGGCCCCCGCCGGATTTTGACCACTCACACCATTCCTACCAGGCAAAAAAATCTCTATATTGTCCATCCTCAGAACTAATGGTGTCCTTGGCCGAGGCACACCAGCGGGCGAGGAGGGCATGTCGTGACGACTGCAGCGGTACCTCGTGGCAACGGCGAGGAAGCCGGGCCGGACGGGCGGTCCCCCAGGTCCGTCCTCGGCAAGGTCGGGCTCATCCTGTCCGCCTTCGGCGACGGCGACCTCGCCCTCAGCCTCACGGAGCTGACGGCGCGCACCGGGGTCGCCAAGGCCACGGTGCACCGGCTGTGCCAGGATCTCGTCGCCTGCGAAATGCTGGAGCGGGACGGCTCGGACTACCGGCTCGGCCTGCTGCTGTACGCGATCGGGCTGCGCGCGCCCCGGCAGCGCACCCTGCGGCACGCCGCACGGCCGGCCCTGGAGAACCTCGCGCAGGACCTCGACAGCCCGGTGAGCCTGTCCGTGCCGAACGGCAGCGACCTGCTGTGCATCGACAACGCGGGCCGCCACCGCAACCGGGCCGGTGCCTCGATCGGCGGACGGCTGCTCCAACTGCACAGCACGGCCCCGGGAAAGCTCACCCTGGCCCTGCTGCCCGAGCAGTACCCGCTGGCGCGGCTGGCCCCGCGTATGCGCCGGATGACCGCCCGCACCCTCACCGCCGACCGGCTCCCGGGGGAACTCGTCCGTATCCAGGAGCAGGGCTACGCCACCGACTGCGAGGAACACCGGCTCGGCTATTCCGCCGTGGCCGTGCCCGTGCGCGGGCCGCGGGACGGCGCCTACCTGGGCGCGCTGTCGGTCGTCGCCCCCACGGCACGCCAGAACGTGCCCCGTACGCTCGCGGCGCTGCGGACCGCATCGGAGGCCGTCACGACTCGTCTCTCGGTGATCGAGGCATACCGCACCGAGCCGTAGCCCCCAGTTCGCAGTCCTCGGGCCGTGGCCCTCGGGCCGTGGCCCCAAGCCCGTAGCCCTCAGTCGACGAGCAGCCGGGCTATCCCCCGTTCGCTGAAGACGTCCCCGGTGGCGAGGGCCACCGCACCATGCAGGGCCGAGGCGGCGCCGAGCTGCGTCGTAGTGATCGTCAGCTTCCGCGTGGCCAGCGGCAGGGCGCGCTGGTACACCACGGCCCGCACCCCGGAGAGCAGGTCGTCGCGCAGTTCGCTGAGCGGCCCGCCGAGCACGAGGGTGCGGGGGTTGAACATGTAGACGAGCATGGCGGCGAGTTCGCCGATCTCGGTGGCCGCCTGGCGCAGGGCCCGGACGGCGGGCGGGTCGTTGTTCGCGACGCGCTCCGCGAGCTCGTGGACCCCGTGCAGCGGGTCCTCCTCGGTGGACTCGGGGATGCCCAGGTTCCGCAGTACGGCGCGGTGCGAGGCGACGGCGCGCACACAGCCGACATTGCCGCAGGTGCACAGGGCGGTGCCGCCGCCGAGGGACCGGATGTGGCCGACATCGCCGGCCGCGCCGTCCGCGCCGCGGTAGATCCGGCCCTCCGCGGTGGCGAGCCCCGCTCCGATCCCGGTGGCGATCTTGAGGCAGAGCACCGGGGTTTCGGCCCGGGCGTGCACGGCCTCACCGAGGGCCATGAGGTTCGCGTCGTTGTCGACCTGGGCGGGGGCGCGGAACCGGGTCCGCAGCCGTTCGGCGACCGGGAAGCCGTCCCAGCCGGGCATGCCATTGGGCCTGAGCGGGGAGCCACGCCACGGGTCCACCGGAGCGGGCAGCCCCATCACCACCTGGCGGACCCGGTCCGGATCGCACCCGGACCGCTCCAGCAGCGCGAACAGCCGGTCGCACACCAGCTCCAGGACCGTTTCCGGCCCCGCGTCGATCCGCACGAGCACCGTGTCCCGCGCGAGGATGCGTCCGCCGAGATCGGCCACCGCGATCCGCGTCTCCAGGTTGTCGACGTCGGCGACGGCGATGGTTCCCGCCCGCGGGCTCAGCGTCAGCAGCCGCGGGGGCCGCCCGCGCACCGATTCGCCGGACTCCAGCTCCTGCAGGATGTCGCGGCCGAGGAGTTGGTCCACCTGCTGGCCGACGGTGGAGCGGGCCAGACCACTGCGCCGCGCGATCTCGGCACGGTTCGTCGCCTCACCGGCCACCACGAGGTCCAGCACTCTGCGCAGTCCGACGGGGACCGCGGGCAGCAGTGCCCGGTCGGCGGAACGACCGTCATCTTCACGCATTTCCTCAACCTAGCCGTCGTGGATCACCGGCGACCAGCCTTCCTTTAAGTCGTTATTAGTTCGCAAGAAAAATTAACAACTGCCTCTTGTTCGAGGTAACCGAACTAAACGAAGGTGTTGGGCGAGACGAACACGCCCCACTCAACCGCCAGAAGAGGGCCGTCCTCTAGCAACCCCAGTTCCCGAAGTCAACGGCGGTGGACCGCTCCACGAGGCGCGGCCCGCCGCCGTGGCACCCGTGCCGCGGCCGTACGCGACCCGCGCACACCGCCCTGGCCTGCCCTTTTCTCAAGTGTGACCCGCCACAACACACGTTGAGCACCGCGGAAAACACATCGGCCCGCGTTCCACTGAGCGGACTGTTCATCTCGTCCCGGCCCCGCCGGGGCCCTTGAATACTCGCCAACCCGGCGAGACACCGACACTCCACATAAAAGTGTCGATCACTCGCATACCTGAACACTCCACGCATCACTCCCTGGGAGAGGAACCCCGGCCATGGCCAAACAGACCCATCGCATCGGCATCCTGGGCAGCGGCAACATCTTCGGCCGGTATGTGACCGGCCTCGCCCGCTACCCGGAGCTGGAGATCGTGCGGGTGGGCGACGTCGATGTGGCACGAGCGAAGCGGGCGGCCGCCGACCATGCCATCCCGGCCTGGGGTGACGACTCGGAGCTGTACGCCGACGACTCGGTGGACATCGTCATCAACCTGACGCCGCCGGTCCACCACGCCCGCACCGTCATCATGGCCCTGGAAGCGGGCAAACACGTCTATGTCGAGAAGCCGTTGGCCACCACGGTCACCGACGGCGAAGCCGTCCTCGCGGCGGCCGCCCGCACCGGGCGCGTCCTCGGATCGGCGCCGGACACCTTCCTCGGCAGCGCCGCTCAGACCGCGCGCAAGGCGATCGACTCGGGCTCGATCGGCACGCCCATCGGCGCCACCGCCTTCATCGGGCACAGCAAGGCCGAGACCTGGCACCCCAACCCGGCCTTCCTGTTCCAGCCGGGAGGCGGCCCCGTGATGGACATGGGTCCGTACTACGTGGCCATCCTCGTCAACTGCCTCGGCCCCGTCTCCACCATCTCCGCGGCCGGCCGCATAGGCGTGCCCCAGCGCACGGTCACCGCACCCGGACGGACCGTCGACACCATCGACGTCACCATCCCCACCCACACCGGCGCCGTGCTCACCTTCGCCTCCGGCGTCATCGCCACGACCCAGATGAGTTTCGACGTCTGGGACAGCGACCTGCCGTACATCGAGATCTACGGCAGCGAGGGCACCCTGTCGCTGGCCAACCCGAACCACTTCGACGGTGATGTGCGGGTCCGGCGGCACGGTGACGGTGAATGGACCGTCCTGGAACCGGCCCTGGAACTCTTCGGCGCCGTCGGAACCCGCGAGCAGGCCCGCCGCGGGCTCGGCGTCCGCGACCTCGCCGACGCCGTCGAGGGCGGGCCGCACCGCGCCAACGCCGCGTTCGCCTTCCATGTCCTCGAGGCGCTCTGCTCGTTGGAGGGCTCCGCCCAGCAGGGCCGGTCCGTGACGCTGACCAGTTCATGTGAGCGCCCCCAGGCCCTCTTCAGCGCCTGACACCCGCCCGCCCCACCACACCCGAACCCCGAGAAAGGACCCGCATGACCATGCGCCACGACCGGATCGCGATCAACCCCCTGCAGTGGATCGCCACCGAAGACGGCTGGATCGACCCCGCTCTGGCACCGGCCCTGCCCGAGCGTCTCAAGGTCATCCGCGAGGCCGGTATCGGCGCCGTCCATGCGGACGTGCCCGCCGAGATGTCCGCCACGGAATACGGCCGGCTGCTCGGCGAGCACGGCCTGGCGCCCGCCCCGGGCTATATCTCGGGCCCCCTCCCCGAGGACGAGAGCAGCCTGCGCGAACTGCTCGACAAGACCGACCGCGTCAGCACCCAGATGGCCGAACTGGGCCTGTCCACCGTCTTCGTGGCCACCGGGATGAACAAGCAGGCCCCCCGAGTGCACCGCCCGGCCGTGGGCGCCGAGGCGACTCCCGAGCGGCTGGAGCGGGTGCGCGAGGTGTTCGCCCGCATGGGCGAGACCACCAAGGCCAACGGCGTCGCCGCCGCGTTCCACCCGCACATCGGCACCTGGGCGGAGACCGAGGAGGAGACCCGCTTCATCCTCGACGGCGTGGACGCGGACGTCCTCTCCTTCGGCCCGGACATCGGCCACCTCGGCTGGGCCGGTGCCGATGTCATCGGCCTCATCCGCGACTACGCCGACCGGGTCGCCGCCCTGCACATCAAGGACTTCCACGCCGACATCGCCGAACGAGGCCGCGCCGAGGCATGGACCTACCAGCAGACCGTGCTGGCCGGTCTGTGGGCCGAGCCCGGCCACGCCTCGGTCGACATCCCCGCCACCCTGGCCGCGCTGCCCGCCGCCTTCGACGGCTGGCTGGTGATCGAGGTCGACCGCGGCGCCCAGGCCACCCCCGAGGAGAGCGTCCGGCTCTGCGGCGAGTGGGCCAAGCGACAGCACTGAGCGCGGCACCCGAGAACAGAAGGACGACATGCGAAGAATGGTCATGGCAGGGGCGGCCCTCGCCCTCGTGGCCGTGCCGGCGTGCGGCGGTGGCGCCGGCACCACGGCGTCCACCACCGGAGACGACACGCTGACGCTGTCCATCGGCAACGCCCACACCGGCTGGGACCTGGCGTCCGCGGCCCTGGGCGACAACATCCAGTACTACGAGCCCGTCTTCGACTCGCTGGTCCGGCTGGACTCCAAGGCCCGTCCCCGGCCGAACCTGGCGACCTCCTGGTCCTACGACAGCGCCCGCACCGTGCTGACCATGAAGCTCAGGAAGGACGTGCGGTTCACCGACGGTACGGCGCTGGACGCGACCGCGGTGCGGAAGAGCCTGCTCCACAACAGGGAAGGCACCAATGAGGCCGCCGGCAAACTGCGCGCCATCGACTCGGTGGCGGCCGTGGACCCCCGGACCGTGGCCATTCACCTGTCGGCGCCCGACCCCCAGCTCGTGGTGAACCTCGGCGACCCCTCAGGAATGATCGCCAGTCCCAAGGACCTGGCGGCGAAGGGCGGTCCGGTCGGCTCGGGCCCCTACATCCTGGACAAGGGCGCCACGACCAACGGCAGCACGTATGCCTTCACCCGCAACCCGGACTACTGGAACAGGAAGGCATATCCCTTCGACAAGATCGTCATCAAGAACATCAGCGACCCCACCGCGCGCCTCAACGCCCTGCTCGGCGGGCAGGTCGACTGGGCCCGGATCACCCCGCAGACCGCTCAGCACGCCAAGAGCCGGGGTCTTGCGGTGCAGGGACACGCCGACAGCGTCGAGGGCCTGTACATCTGGGACCGCACCGGGAGGATCGTGCCGGCCCTGGGCAAGGTGAAGGTGCGCCAGGCACTGAACTACGCCTTCGACCGGGAGTCGATCGTCAAGAAGCTCAACCTCGGCTACGCCACGGCCACCTCGCAGATGGCGACCGCCGGCAGCACCTGGTACGACACATCCCTCGAGAGCAACTACGCCTACGACCCGGCCAAGGCCAGGAAGCTGCTCGCCGAGGCGGGCTATCCGGACGGTTTCACCGTCACCATGCCCGATGTCTCCTCCGTCGCGCCGGGCCAGCAGGTGGTCATGACGCAGGCCCTGGAGGACATCGGCATCAAGGTCAAGGTGGACAAGATCCCGTTCACCCGGCTGTTCACGGCCCTCCAATCCGGCCAGTACGCGATGTCGTGGTTCAAGCTGCAGTCCGGCCAGCCCTGGGACTTCATCCAGTCCGAGCTGGCCAAGGGCGCCGCCTGGAACCCCGCCAAGGACTTCGACCCCAAGCTCAACTCCATGATCGACAAGGCGCAGAAGGCCCGGGGCGCGGCGCAGACCGCCACGTTCCGCGAGATCAACGCCTATCTGCAGGACCACGCCTTCAACGCGCCCTGGGATGTGCTGGACGCCGTCCAGGGCAACTCCAAGAAGATCAAGGTGACGCCCCGGGCGTTCGTCTCGGCGGTACCGATCTACGACATGGCTCCCGCCGGCTGACGCGACGGCGGAGCGGACCGCACACCGCCCCGCCCCGTCCGCGACAGCTCCCGCATCCGCCGACGCAGAAGGAAAGAACGCGATGCTGACCTTTCTCGTGCGCCGCGTCGCAGCCGGCCTGGTGCTCCTCTATGTGCTCGCGACGACGGCGTTCGCGATGATGAGCCTCACCGGGACCGACGCCGCGCGCAACATCGCCGGCAATATGGCGACGCCCGCACAAATCGCCGCGAAAGAACACGAGTTGGGCCTGGACCGGCCGTGGATCGCGCAGTACGGACAGTGGCTGGCCCACGCGGTCCGGGGCGACTTCGGGACCTCCTGGTTCGGCGGTGACTCCGTCTCCGAAAGCCTGGTGCTCAAGGCACCGGTGTCCCTGTCCATCGTGGTCGGCGGACTCCTGCTGGCCACCGTCCTCAGTGTGGTGCTCGGTGTCGCCGCCGCCGTACGGCGCGGATGGCTCGACCGTGTGGTGCAGGCGACCGCGATCGTCGGCTACGCGGTACCGAGCTTCCTGATGGCGCTGATGCTCTCCGCCACCCTCGCCGTCCAACTGCGCTGGCTCCCGGCGACCGGATACGTACCGCTGGCCGACTCCCCCTCCGGCTGGCTCCAGTCCATCACCCTCCCCGCCGTCTCACTCGCCATCGGCGCCATCGCCGCCACCGCCCAGCAGGTGCGCGGCTCGGTCATCGACGTACTGCGCCAGGACTTCGTGCGCACCCTGCGCAGCCGGGGGATGAGCGAGCGGCGGGTGCTCTTCCGGCACGTGCTGCGCAACGCGGCGCCCCCGGCGCTGACCGTGCTCTCCCTGCAGTTCATCTCCCTGGTCGGCGGCGCCGTCGTCATCGAGAAGGTCTTCGGACTTCCCGGAGTGGGCTCCGCCGCGGTGACGGCGACCGTCAACGGCGACACGCCGCTGGTCATGGGCGTCGTGGTCTACCTCGTCCTCATCGTCGTGGCGGTCAACCTGCTGGTGGACCTCGCCTACGGCTGGCTCAATCCGAAGGTTCGTGTCCGATGACGCAATCCACACGCCGCGACACCCGCGGCACACCCGACTCCGCCCCGGGCACCGCCCGCCGACGCGGCCGTCCGCTGAGACGTCTGCTGCACAACCGGGTGGCGGTGGTGTGCCTGGTCCTGCTGGCCCTCATCGTCGCGGCCAGTGTGTTCGCGCCCCTGCTCACCTCGGCCAGTCTCACCCGCTCCACCCTGGACGACGCCTTCGCCCCGCCCGGCGGCGGTCACCTCCTCGGCGCCGACAGCGTCGGACGGGATGTGCTCGCGCGGCTGCTCCACGGCGGCCGGGTCAGCCTGCTGGGCGGGTTCATCGCCGTGGCGGTCGCCCTGCTGATCGGTGTTCCGGCCGGGCTGCTCGCCGGCTACTACCGGGGCCGGCTCGACGCCGTCGTGAGCTGGGTGGCGAGTCTCGTCATGGCCGCGCCCGCCATCATGGTGCTGCTGGTCTCCATCGCCGCGATCGGCCCCGACACCAACTCGACGATGGCGGTACTCGGCCTCATCCTCGCCCCCGGCGTCTTCCGCCTCGTGCGGGCCTCCGTCACCTCGGTGCGCGAGGAGCTGTACGTCGACGCCGCCCGCGTCAGCGGACTCGGCGACACCCGTATCGTGCGGCGGCACATCCTGCCGGTGGTGCAGGCACCCACCATCATCCAGTCGGCGCAGATGTTCGGCGTGGCCGTCGTCATCCAGGCGGGCATCGAATTCCTCGGCCTCGGCTCGGCCGGGCAGGCCAGCTGGGGCGCGATGCTCAACGAGGCGTTCGCCAACCTGTACACCAAGCCCACCTTGCTGGTGGCCCCGGGCCTGGCGATCGTGATCACCGTGGCGACGCTCGGCCTGCTCGCCAACGCCCTGCGCGACGCGCTCCTGGACACGCCCGGCCCGGCGGCCCGGCGGCGCCCGCGTCCCGCGGCGGCCCCGGCGAACACCCCCGGTCCGGCCGACGACGACAGCCTCCTCGCCGTCGAGGACCTGCGGGTCACCTACGCCACTCGCGACGGCGAGCGCACCGTGGTGGACGGGGTGTCGCTCACCGTGCGCCGCGGTGAGGTGGTCGGTCTGGTGGGCGAGTCGGGTTCCGGCAAGAGTCAGACGGCGTTCGCCATCCTCGGGCTGCTGCCCCCGGAAGGCCGGAGCGAGGCCGACCGGCTCAGCTTCGACGGCCGCGATCTGCGGGGGCTCGGCCGCAAGGAGCGGAACGCGCTGCGGGGCTGCCGCATCGCCTACGTCCCCCAGGAGCCGATGTCCAACCTCGATCCGGCCTTCCGCATCGGCACCCAGCTCACCGACCCGATGCGGGCGCATCTGAAGCTGACCGCGCGGGAGGCGCGGGAGAAGGCCCTGGCCCTGCTGGAACGGGTCGGCATCGCCGAGCCGGAGCGCGTCTACCACGCCTATCCGCACCAGATCTCCGGCGGCATGGCCCAGCGGGTCCTCATCGCGGGCGCCGTCTCCTGCGACCCCGAACTGCTGATCGCGGACGAGCCCACCACGGCGCTGGATGTCACCGTCCAGGCCGAAGTCCTGGATTTGCTGAGGGAGTTGCAGCGGGAGCGGGAGATGGGGCTGATCCTGGTGACGCACAACTTCGGGGTGGTCGCGGACATCTGCGACCGCGTGGTCGTCATGCGCACCGGCCAGGTCGTCGAGACCGCCCCGGCCGAGAAGCTGTTCGCCGAGCCGCGGCACGAGTACACCCGCATGCTGCTGGACTCGACGCTGGAGGACGCCCCGCCCCGCGCTCCCCTGCGAACTCCCGCGACGAGCGGCCCCCTCCAGGAGACGGTATGAGTACGACAGCGACACATACACCGGCACCGGTGCCGGGCAACATGCTCGAAGTCGACGGCGTGGTGGTGGAGTACGCCGCCAAGAGCCGGCGCGGGCAGCCGTTCCGGGCCCTGCACGGCGTCTCCCTGGACATCCGGCCCGGTGAGACGGTGGGGCTGGTCGGCGAATCCGGCTCGGGCAAGACGACGCTCGGGCGTGCGGTGCTCGGACTCGCCCCGGTGGCCGAGGGCGAGATCCGCTATGCGGGCCAGGTGATCTCACGGCTGAGCGCGCGCGAGCGGCGTGCGCTCAGCGCCGAGATCCAGGTCGTCTTCCAGGACCCCTACACCTCGCTGAACCCGGCGATGACCGTGGGCGACATCCTCGCCGAGCCCCTGCTGGTCTCGGGCACCTCCCGCGCCGCGGCCGAGGAGCGGGTCCGCGGGCTGCTCGACCAGGTGCGGCTGCCGGCCGACGCCGCGCACCGGCTGCCACGGGAGTTCTCCGGCGGGCAGCGCCAGCGCGTCGCGATCGCCCGGGCCCTGTGCCGCGACCCGCGGCTGATCGTGTGCGACGAACCGGTCAGCGCGCTGGACCTGTCCACCCAGGCGCGGGTCCTGGAACTGTTCGTGGAGATCCAGGAGCGCACCGGCGTGGCCTATCTGTTCATCACCCACGATCTGTCGGTGGTGCGGTGTGTCAGCCATCGCGTGGCCGTGATGTACGGCGGCCGGATCGTGGAGACGGGGGAGGCCACGGCCGTGACCAGCGGCCCGCGGGACCCCTATACGCGGCGGCTCATGCTCGCCGCCCCCGTACCGGACCCGGCACGCCAGCGGGAACGCCGGGAGCGGCGCCGGAACCTCAAGTCCGTGGGGGCGGAATGACGACCGTGACGGATGCCTACGGATTCACGGCATACGGCGGCGCGGACGTGGAGCGCTTCCTGGACCTTCCGCTCCCCTCCCCCGGGCCGGGGGAACTGCTGATCGAGGTCCACGCCGCAGGCGTCAATCCGGTCGACTGGAAGGTGCGCGAGGGAATGCACCGGTCGTTCCTTCCGCTCGACCTCCCGGCGGTGTTCGGGCGCGAGGCGGCCGGGGTGGTGGTGGAACTCGGCCCGGGAGTGGAGGGATTCGCCGTCGGGGACGCGGTGTTCGGCAGCAGTGCGCGCGGCTGCGGCGGCTACGCGACCCATGCCGTCCTGACCGCCGACTTCACGATCCCGAAACCGGAGGGGCTGTCCTTCACCGATGCGGCGGCCCTCCCCGTGGCGGCGGGGACCGCGTACGACTCCGTGCGCGGGCTCGACATGACCGCCGGGGAGACCCTGCTGATCCTGGGCGTCGGTGGCGGGGTGGGAGTGGCGGCGGCCCAACTCGCCACGTCGGAGGGGGTGTCGGTGGTTGGAACCGCGTCTCGCGCGAAGCGGGATTTCGTGGCGTCCCTGGGTGCCACACCCGTTCCGTACGACAGCGATGACACCGCGGACCGGCTGGCCGCCGCGCTTCCGAATGGGGCCGACGCCGTGCTGGACCTGGTGGGCGGCGACGCCCTGGACACGGTCTCCGCCCTGATGTCCCCTGACTGCCGTGTCCTTACCGTCGCCGGTCCGGACACCGCGGCCCGCTTCGGCGCCCGGCCGCTGTCCCGCGGCAACCGGGCGCAGACCCTCGGCGAGCTCGCCCGCCGAGTCCAGGACGGTGGGCTCCGCCCCCACGTCCGGGAGATCTTCCCCTTCGCCGAGGCCCCGTCCGCCCTCCGGGCGGTCGAGACCGGCCACCCCTGGGGAAAGGTGGTGCTGGAGATGCGGACCGGGCCTCGATGACGTTCTCGCCCGGCGCGCGGAAATACGCCGCCGCGGCTCGGGCCCTCCAGGAACAAGCTGTACGGGACTCGCCAAAACCCTCCGCTTCACCACCGACAGCACCCGAACCGAGGGGCAGGACGCGTGGTACTTCCTGTTCCAGGCGACGGGGAACACCTTCCGCTTCCTGGCACGCAACGACCAGGTCAATGAGCTGGTTGATCATTTCGTCACCGGGCGTGAACGGTGAACGTCCACGTTCCGGAGCCGACCCGGTACGAGACCGCTTCGCCGGTCGCCCGGATCTTCCGCACGTCGGTCGGGGCCTGGACCCGGTCATCACGGTGCGTCAGAGGCACCCGCACCACCGCGCGGCTGTTGGCCGGGATGGTGACGGTCAGTCGCAGGGTGTCCCCCGTCTTCTTCCAACCGGCGGCGACGCGACCACGCACGGTCTCCTGTGAGGCGGACACCTGGTCGAGGGAGCCGGGGATCCGTGGCTCGACCGCGATCGTACGGTACCCGGGCTCGGTGGGCCGGATCCCCGACAGAACGGTGTACAGCGAGGTGTTGATACCGGCGAACATCGCGTGGTCGTGGGTTTCCATCGAGGAGCGGTAGAGCCACTGTTCCCAGGTGGTGGTGGCCCCCTTGGCGAGCTGGAAGCCGAAGCCGGGATACGTGCGTTGGTGGAGCATGGTCATCGCCAAGTCGGTCCGCCCGGTGCGGGCCAGCGCGTCGACCAGGTAGCGGGTGCCGAAGATGCCGGTGTCCAGGTGCCGGGCGTCGTGCTCGACGATGGTCCGGGCGAGCTGGTCGCCGACATCGGCGACCTTGTCGGCGGGCACCAGCCCGAACGCCAGCGGGAGGATGCTGGTCACCTGGCGTCCGCTGCCGTACGTGTCACCGGCTTCGTTGAGGAAGTGCGTGTTGAACGCGTTCTTGATGCGGCCTGCCAGGGACTCGAAGTGGCGCGCGTCCCGCCGGTGCCCGAGGACTCCCGCGGCCTTCGCCGCGGCCCGAGCCTGCTGGTAGGAGAGGGCGGTGTTGACCAGGGAGACCTCGCTGGTGCAGTCCCCGGCGGTGGGGCTGCCCATGCCGTCGTTGGCCTGCGGCCCGTGATCGGGCGGGCACCAGTCGCCGAAGCCCTTGTCCGCGGGCCAGATGAGGCCGGGGACCTCGGTGGCATTGCGGTCCACGAACCGCTTCATGTCCGGATAGGCCGTCTCCAGCACGTCCCGGTCGCGGTACTGCTCGTACAGCGTCCAGGCCAGGGTGACCTGACCGCCTGCCATGTCGGGGTACTGCGCCTTGACGTCGTCGGAGGGCAGCGCGGTGCCCGGCGGCAGGTCCTGCAGATACTTCGCGTAGAAGCCATCCATGCCGAATTCGCGCGTCGCCGCGTCCCGGTAGGCCTGGACGTCCATCGCGGGAGGGGTGCGCTCGTCGCGCACCGGCGTATCGGTGGGCGTGCTCATGGAGTTGTTGAGAATGCTCCAGCGGTTGTTCTTCCAGATGCGGTTGAGATCCTCGCTGGAGGAGGTGAAGGCGCCGGTGGAAGCCACATCCGCGTGGACGACGCGTGCGCGCACGTCCCCGAGGTCCGCCGTCCCGGGAGATCCGGCGACCTCCAGGTAGCGGAAGCCGTGATAGGTGAAGCGCGGTTCATAGGTCTCGCGGCGGCCCGTCCCCGCGAGGGTGAAGGTGTCGGTCGCCGCGGCGTCCCGATTGGTGGCGGTGTCCAGTGTGCCGTCGGCGTTGAGCTCCTCGGCCGTACGCATGGTGATGCGCGTACCGGTCTCGCCCTTGGCACTCAGGCGCGCCCAGCCGGCGATGTTCTGGCCGAAGTCGTAGACGTAGGTGCCCGGTCGGATCTCGGTCACCTTCCGCGGCCTCAGGGTGTCCGTCACTCGCAGCGGCGGCATGGTGTCGGACCGCGGTGAGCCCCGCGGCGCGTCGACCATCGACACGTTGTCCCAGGAACGGTCGTCGAAGCCCGGCTCGTCCCAGCCGTCCTGTTCCTTCCGGGCGTCGTAGGACTCACCGTCGTACAGGTCGTCCGCGGTGATCGGCCCGATGGACCACGTCCAGGACGGGTCGGTGGTGAGGCGACGCCGAGTACCGTCGGTGAAGGTGACGTCGAGCAGCATGACAGCCTGCCGCCGGCCGTTCCAACGGAAGCCGTACCGGCTGAAGTTCTCCCCGTAGCCGTGGCCCAGCCACAGCCCCACGGTGTTGCCGCCCTTGCGCAGTTCCTTGGTCACGTCGTACGTGTCGTACAGCACCCGCCGGTCGTAGGGCGTGTTCGCCGGTGCGAGGACACGGTCGCCGACCTTCGCACCGTTGAGGCGCAGCTCGTGGAAGCCGAGACCGGCCACGTAAACACGCGCGCCGGCCACCTTCTTGTCCAGGGAGAACTCCTTGCGCAGCAGAGGAGCCCCGGCCTTCGGATCAGACGGGCCGATCCATCGCGCACCCGCCCAGTCCTCGGGGGCGCGCAGCGCCGTCTCCCACGAGGAGGGGGCACTCCACGTCGACGCCCTGCCCTGACCGTCCCAGACGCGAACCTTCCAGTAGTAGCGGGTGCGGGGCGCGAGCCGCCGACCGCCGTAGGGCACCCCCACGGACTCGTCGGAGCGCCGTCTGCCGCTGTCCCAGACGTTGCCGTGGTTGTGCGCCAACTGCTCGGCGGACGTGGAGACCAGGATCCGGTAGGCCGACTGCACGACGTCGCGCGACTCGGTGTGCAGCTTCCATCCCAGCAGAGGGCGAGCGGCGTCGACTCCGAGCGGATCGGCCCGGCCATCGACGGTGGCGCCACGGACATGGAGTCCGCTGTCCACGGCGGCAGCCGGGTTGCCGGTGACCAGCGCCGTGGCCAGGAGCACGGCGGCGCCAAGGAGTGCGAGAACGCCTTGGGCCGGTGCGGAACCGCTGCGTCGGAGCACGTCGAGCACCTCTCGCCATGGGCATCGCCCGATTGCCACCGCCAGGGAGTAAAACGATTCAAGACGCCCTTGGTTATAGCAGCGCCGGCAACGCGCGGCTAGTGGCCCACCGCGCGCCCGACTCCGGACGAGGCGGTGGCGGTGGCGGTGGCGGTGTGGCGACGGAGGATCCGTGAGGGTCCCATCGTCGGGTCCTTGCTCACCCTTGGGTGTGTTCGGGCGGGTTGATCCGCGACGCGTCGATCGCGGAGGCGCTGGTGCCCCACTTCTTGAGGATCCGGGCGTATGTGCCGTTCTCGATCAACTCGTTGACGGCGGCCTGGAAGGCGCGGGTGAGCGGAGAGCCCTTCTTGAAGGCGAAACCGACGTCGAGGCGGTGGTACTCGCCGAGGAAGGAGGTATGGGCGGCGGACTGGGCCGCTTGGTACCGCAGTCCGTTGATGGTGGACATGACGACGTCGATGCGGCCTTGCTGCAGGGCCGTGAGGACGGCTCCGTTTTCCGCGTAGACCTTCACGTCGTACGGCTTCTTCCCGGCCTTGGCGCACACCCCCTTCTGCCGGGTGAGGGTCGCCTCGAAGGTGGTGCCGGCCCCGGTGCCGATGGTCAGCCCGCACAGCTCGGTCAGATCGGTGACCTTCCGGCTGAGCGCCGTGCCGCCCTTCTTGACCGCGAAGCCCTGGCCGTCGTTGATATAGGTGACGAAGTCGATGGTCTTCAGACGCTCGGCGGTCACGCCGAAGTTGCCGGTGCCCACGTCGAACTTGCCGCTGCCGAGGGCGGGCAGGATCGTCTCGAAGGAGGCGTCCTGGCGTTCCAGCCTGACGCCGAGCACCTTGGCCACCGCGTCGGCGATGTCGATGTCCTGGCCCGCGGGCTTCTTGTCCGAGCCGTTCGGGTAGTACGCGCCCGGCGGGAACCCGATCGAGCTGCCTATCCTCAGGGTGCCGGACCTGGCGACGTCGTCGGGCAGCAGGGCGGCGACGGAGTCCACCTTCCGTACGGCGGCGACCGGGTCGTCGGTCGGCGCGGGAGAGGCCTGGGCTCCCGCCGGCGTCGTGCCGTCCGTGCCACCGGAGCCACCGCAGGCGGTCAGCGCCAGGAGTGACAGCAGCGTCAGCGCGGCGATGCGCGGCCGAGTTCTGGTCCCGGGGTGGTTCACAGCTGGGGGCCTTTCCGTTCTGCGCCGTGGTGGCGGCGATGGGAATATCTGTGTGGTCGTGCGACGGAGGTCATCGGCGCACGGCGGCCAGGGGCCGCGCGCCACGCGCCGCACGCTCGGCATCACGCTTGGCGACCTCCTCACGGACGACCGGGATCACGTGCCGGCCGAAGTCGATGGCATCGCCCAGCAGGTCGTAGCCGCGGGCGGAGAGGATGTCGACGCCGAGGTCGTAGTAGTCGAGGAGGGCCTGGGCGACCGTCTCGGGGGTGCCGACCAGGGCGTTGGAGTTGCCCGCCCCGCCGGTCGCCGCGGCGGTCGGGGTCCACAGCGCGCGGTCGTAGCGCTCCCCCGCCTCGGCGATGGCGATCAGCCGCTGTGAGCCGGAGTTCTGCGGGTGTGCCTGCCCGGTGTGGCGCCTGGTGACCGACTCGCCGCTCGCCTTGCGGGCCTCGATCGCGCCCACCGTACGGCGGGCCTTCTCCCAGGCCAGTTCCTCGGTCGGGGCGATGATCGGACGGAACGCCACCTGGATGCGCGGGACGTCGGTACGGCCCGCTGCCTTCGCGGCGGCCTTCACCGCCTCGATCTGCTCGGCGGTCTTCTCCAGGGGCTCGCCCCACAGGCAGTAGATGTCGGCCTCGGCGCCTCCCGCGGCGTACGCGGCGGGGGACGATCCGCCGAACGAGATGTCCGGGCGGGGCTGTTGGGCCGGGAACACGTCACTGACGAAGTCATGGAAGCGGTAGTGCTCGCCCTCGTGGTCGAAGGGCTCGTGAGTGGTCCAGATCTTCCTGACGATCTGGATGTACTCGCGGGTGCGGGCGTAGCGCTGGTCCTTGGTGAGCGTGTCGCCCTCACGGCCCTGCTCGTGGTCGTTGCCGCCGGTGATGAAGTGCACGGTCAGCCGCCCCTCGCTGATCTGGTCGAGAGTGGCGAAGGTCTTGGCGGCGAAGGTCGGATACGAGACGTTGGGCCGGTGGGCGAGCAGGATCTGGAGCCTGTCCAGCCTGCTCGCGATGTACGCGGCGGCCGGCGCGGGGTCGGGCGATCCGGACCCGTAGGCGAACAGCACCCGGTCCCAGCCATGGTCCTCGTGGGCCCTGGCAAGCCGGAGTGTGTACTCCTTGTCGAATGCGCCACCGGAGCGTGCGGTGGTCTCGGAACCGTCATGGGTCGCGGCGATGCCGAGGAATTCCACGGGCATGGGAATGGCCTTTCGGGAGGACAGGGGGAGCACACGGACAGGCCGGAACGGCCCTTCGCATGGCCGTACGTTTCGCATGGCCGTACGTGACGGCATCGGGGAAATGCCCAGTGGCTGGAGCAGGCGTGACGACACCGGGGCGTCGGGAGAAGGGGTGGCGGCAGCGTGTGTCCGGGCGCTCGCGGGGCCGTGTCCGAACGCGGCTCAGTGCCCGCGTTCAGCGGCGATACGACGAGAGAGCTCGGCCCGCGACGGGGTCACCGAGGGAGGGAAGGGCCGGTCAGACAGCCCGCTGCCGAGTCAGGCGCAACAAGCGGCCGACCACACCCGGCCGAAGTCGATGTGGCCACGGGTGACCAGGCGCTGCTCGGTATTCATGGGAGCAATTAGGCAGTACCCAACGCTTCTCGTCAACCACCGCCCGCATACCGGACCGGCATTGACCGGTTCCCACGTGTTCACCGGTTCCCACGTGTTCTTGACAGATGCATGCACTGGGTACTTACGATCGATGACGGACGGGCCCGCCGCGCGCGGCGGGCCCGTCCGGCCGCGTTGAGGGACGCGGTGAGCGTGATGACGCCGAGCCCGGCCGCACCGTACCCGCGTACCGCCTTCTCGGGTGCCCGTGTGCGCGTGCCACCGGGCTGTCACCGACACCCGTGCCCCCTCACCCGGAGAGCCTCCCGATGGCCACGCCTTCCCATACCACCGCTCCCGACGCGGTACCCGTTCCCGTCGACAAGCGCCCCGAGACGGGCGTCCCCGGTCCCGGCGACCTGCCGCGGATCGTGCCGCGCCGACGCATCGGCCGCCGGCTGACCGCCGCCGCCGCGCTCCTGGTCTTCGCGATGGTGGTCAACTCCGTTGTGCGCAATGACGCTTTCCAGTGGGACGTGGTGGGCCGGTACTTCACCACCAGCGCCGTGCTGGACGGACTGCTGCTGACCCTGTGGCTGACCGGCGCGGTGATGGTGCTCGGTTTCCTGCTCGGCATCCCGCTGGCGGTGATGCGGCTGTCCACCAACCCCGTGCTGTCCATACTCGGTTGGGGCTATGTGTGGATCTTCCGCTCCACGCCGCTGCTGGTGCAGCTGCTGTTCTGGTTCAACATCGGCGCCCTGTACCCGACACTCGGCCTCGGCGTCCCCTTCGGCCCGCAGTTCGTCACCGTCAAGACGGTCAACCTGCTCGGCCCCACTCTCACCGCCGTCATCGGCCTGACCCTGCACGAGGCCGCCTACGCCGCCGAGGTGATACGCGGCGGCATCCTGTCCGTGGACTCCGGCCAGACCGAGGCCGCCCAGGCACTCGGGCTCGGCAAATGGCGCACACTGCGCCGGATCGTCATTCCGCAGGCGATGCGTTCCATCGTGCCGACCGCCGGAAACATGCTGATCGGCACGCTCAAGGGCACCAGCATCGTCAGCGTGCTGGCCGTGCACGACCTGCTGTACTCGGTGCAGCTGGTCTACAACCAGACCTACCAGGTCATCCCGCTGCTCATGGTGGCCACCCTCTGGTACATCGCGGTCACCACCGTGCTGAGCGTGGGACAGTTCTACGTCGAGCGGTACTACGCGCGGGGGGCCGCGCGGGCACTGCCGCCCACCCCGCTGCAACGGCTGCGCGCCCGTGCGGCCGCCGTCCCGCGCACCCGGTCGCGCGCCACGACAGCCAAGACCGGCGTCTGACGCCGTGGGCCCGTCCGGCGAGGGCTGGACGGGCCCATGCGGGTAGCCCCAAGCGGCAAGCGGTCGTCAGGCGACGATCAGCGGGCGCAGGGTGCGGTGGGCGATCTCCAGGCCGGTCTTGACCTTCTCCTCGGTGCCGCCCCACACCGGGTCCTCGTGCTCGACCGAGAGGGTCCCGGTGAATCCGTGCTCGTAGAGGGCGTCCACGACGGCGCTCCAGTCGACCTGGCCCCGGCCGGGCACGCGGTAGCGCCACCAGCCGGTGTCCCACGGGTCCTCCCGCCGGACCGCCTTGCCGAAGAACCCGTAGCGGTCCACCTTTCCGGGGAGGATCTGGAGGTCCTTGGCCTGGGCGTGCACGATCCGGTCCGCGTAAGGCGCGATGGTCCGCACCGGATCGACACCGATCCACGTCAGATGCGACGGATCCCAGTTCAGATACAGCCCGAGGGAGAACATCCACTCCCACAGCTCGGGCGAATAGGCGAGGTTGCCCGGATAGCCGTCCGGGTGCCAGCCCTCCATCACACAGTTCTCGATGATGAGGCGGACGTCCCTCTCCCCCGCGTACTCGACGAGTTCGGGGAAGACCATCTCGGCCTCTTCCAGATTGGGCGCCACCGGCCGGGTCCAGTCGCGGCCCACGAAGGTGCCCACGTACGGGACGTCGAGGGCCGCCGCGGTGTCGATGACCGCCTTGAGATGGGCGTGGATCTCCGCGCGGCGCGCAGGGTCGGGGTGGAGGTTGTTCTCGTAGTACGCCAGGGCCGAGAGGTCGAGGCGGTGGCGCTCGAGCAGCCCCCGGATCTCCTCGGCGTCGCGTTCGCCGAAACCGGCCACGGGCAGGTGGGCGGCCTCGAAGTCCCGGCCTCCGGTGCGTGGCCAGGCCGCGACCTCCAGGGCCTGGTAGCCCGCCTCGCTGGCCCATGCGGCGATCTCCGCCAGGGAGAGCTGGGGCAGACAGGCGGTGAGCATGCCGAGTTTCATGCGGTGGCCTCCAGGGCTATGGCTGTGGGGTCGACATCGGTCCAGGTCAATGACGCGGAGGAGGTCAGCACGGCCTCGACGATCCGTGCCGAGCGGACACCGTCCGCTCCGGTGGGCAATCCCTCGGGTGCATCCCCGCGGATCGCCGCATAGGCGTCGGCGACAAAGGAGTTGAAGCATTCGGCGTAGCCCTGGGCGTGGCCGGCGGGGAGCCGTGAGAGCCGTCGCTGCTCGGCCGATCCCTGGTCCGGGTCCCGGAACAGCACCCGCGCTCCGTCCGGCGCGCCGAGCCATACGGTCTCGGGATTCTCCTGGTCGAAGACCGCGCTGCCGAGCGCGCCGTCCAGCTCGAACCACAGCCGGTTCTTGCGGCCGGCCGACACCTGGGAAACCGTGAGCGTGGCCAGGGCGCCGCCGTCGGTGCGCAGCAGTACGGTCGCCACATCCTCGGTGCGCACCCGCGCCCTTGGGCCCCCACCCCTGGTCGCGAAGCTCGCGCCCGTGCCGGCGGGCCGGGTGGGAACGGTGGTGCCGAGCCTCGCGGTGAGTTCGGTGAAGCGGACTCCGGCGACCCACTCCACGAGGTCGCACCAGTGGGATCCGATGTCCGCGAACGCCCGGGACGGGCCGCCG